>FOFK01000020.1 GCA_900110975.1 Lachnospiraceae bacterium RM5 | reverse complement strand
AGTCTGTTTTCTAATTTAGCTCTTTTTAACTGCCCCAGTAAATCATTGCACTTTATAAAATATGTGCTTACTCTTTTTTTTGCGGCGGCAATACCTATAGAGGTTGCAAGATGTGTTTTTCCAACTCCACTTGGTCCAAGAAAGACTATATTTTCATTCTTTTCAAGAAAAGCAAGACTCGCAAGTTCTCTCATTTCCTGTTCATTTACACTTGGTTGAAATGTAAAATCATAATCTTTAAGTTCTTTTACAAAAGGAAAAGCCGCAGCTTTTATCATAGATCTTGAAGCGTTCTGTTCTTTAAAATCTACTTCATAATTACTAAGTTTCAACAAACCTTCTGTAAATGATAATCCGTTTGATGTTACAAAATCTCTTATTTCATCAAGATGAAGCTTCATCTGGGATAATTTCAATAACTCCAGATTTGCTGTTAATTGATTGTATGTACTGTTACTCATAATCATAAACCTTTCCTATAATTTTAAGATTTTCTTTTGCTCTGTCTATTATGTGTTCGTCTTTAAAAACATGAGATTTTCTAGCGATTTCAGCATAATGTTCAGAAATATAATTTAATTTTTTCAAACTTAATTGATGAATGGTTATAAATTTTGTGTTACAATACACATGTATATAACCATCATATACTTGTAAATAAACAATCTTTCCTATGTACTCTGGTGGGACAGAGTACTGGCATCCTTTATAGGTGAACATACTTGAATGATTGATTTTTACAATATTTGTGGTGATTTGATAGGGCTTTCTTATTGTATCAGTGGGTAGACTGTGTAAGAAAGCCTTTTCTTTGTTAAAATACATAAGAGGAATTCTTCCTGTCCCTTGATTTATCTGTGTATTAACGCGATTGTTAATTCTTGTTACAAGCTCAATAAGTTCCCTATAGTTTAATTTTCCATTATAAGCTCTTATTTCGTCTAATATTTTCATAGGAGCTTCAACCTTAGCCTTAGTCTGAGGACGTCCTGCAATACAAGGGTGAACTCTAAATCCATAATCATCAGCGAATTGTTTGAACTTATTATTTATTTTACCGGCACAATATTCTGTTCTTGCTTCATCCATAACAGTTTTCATGTTATCTGTAACTATTTCAGCTGGTACACCACCGAATGTTTCAAAAGCATCATTAAGAAATGAAAAGAGTATATCCTGTGTTTTAGAAAGTGATACTCTGTATACCCTGAATCTTGAATATGAAAGCAATAAAACAAAAATATTTACATCTATAGTTTCTCCTGAAGAAAGAATAAATGGTATTGATTCTTTCCAGTCTAATTGAGCCTGCTTACCCATAGGTGTTTCGTATCTGATAGTAACTTTATTATTAGTTGGTCTGCTTTTTCTGAAATACGAATCGAATTCTGGATATTTTTTTAGGTAATGACAAAAGTTGCAATAAACTCCAGTAAAGTCGTGATTATCAACTAGATACTGCCATAAAACTTTTCTATAATAAAAAATTTGTTGATTTTTATCTGATAACAATTCAGCGATTATATCATAAAAAGGTGTAATACAATCGTTACAGTTTCTTGTTTCTGGCTTTGTATATCCTTTTATATATTTATCAACTGTACGTCTGTCAACCTTTAACTCTCTTGCTATTTGACTTTTATTAATCTTCAATGTCCCATCCTCCAAAAATGGTTTTAATTTATATAGGTCATTGACACTTTCAATTTTTATATTTGTTATGATCTGATTCTTTAATATCATTATGAGTCCCTCCTTATAACTCATATATCATAACATTTGTACATTCTTATTTAATATTTATTGTACATATTTAATTATAATTTTATA
>FOFK01000016.1 GCA_900110975.1 Lachnospiraceae bacterium RM5 | reverse complement strand
ACCTTTACTCTCCCTGTATACCATGTGTAATCACTGTTATTATTTATATTTACATTACATACAATAGTTTCTGGCATTTAGTCACCTCCTGACATGTATACAAATGATAAAAATCTTTTAATTTAGTCTAATATCTCACAGTTTATTGGATCATCATTTTCCGATGTTTGGATTCCATAACTCCATGTTCTATCTTTTCCCATACCTGCCC
This sequence comes from Lachnospiraceae bacterium RM5, assembly GCA_900110975.1. GTDB lineage: Bacteria > Bacillota > Clostridia > Lachnospirales > Lachnospiraceae > Bovifimicola. Next base: position 4,678 of record FOFK01000016.1, on the reverse strand, counting down.
TTAATTCATACAATCTATTTTCAACTGTATCTATTACAAATACCGACATAAGGAATTCTTCTTTCGTTACAATTCTCCAGCTTTCTAATCCATTTCCTAAATCTATATATCCTTTATTTAATCCAATGTTGTTTATATATGTTGATTTTGGCTGATTATTTCCACCATCCGGATTATCATAATCATATACATCCTCAATATTATTTCCATTTATAACAGCAACAATAGGAATTGTTGTATTATTATTTTTAGTGGCAAAATTATAAGTAACATTATTAATAGTTACACTTCCTGCACTTCTAAAAGCAACCAAAATATTTCTCACTTCTTCTATGTTATGACCATTTTGTAATATTAAAACCGACCAATCACTAATATTATTCTTATCACCAAAATCCAGTGCATTATCAGCCAGCCATATAAATTGTTCCTGCCCATATCCTTCAGTTACTGAAGAATTACTTACCCATTTATTTAAAACTATTACCCTGATACTATATTCATCAAAATCTTTATAATAATAATTTTTTCCTATACCACCACTGCTTATTTCTCCAGCTGTTTTTTCTACCGAAAAAATTATATTCCATTGATTATTATTTATAAAAGAATTTGTGTTGTATTCCACGTCTGCATTACAATCCGATTTTCCATGCACCATTAAAACCGGTTTCTTTATTCTTCCAATTTTTTCAGTAACAAGTCCTGCATTTGATACAAAATCTGCTTTTTCCTGCTGCGTATTACTATTCAAACCTGTTCCACCATATACAGCATTTCCAAGTACTGTACCAAAATCACACACTTCCATAAATCTATTAAATAATTCAAAGTTGTTTTCCCATTCATAATCAGTTTCTCTTGCTTTAATATCCGGCATTACGGCAAATGTCAGATATCTTCCTGCTTCTAAATGATTAATAACTCTTAACTTTGTATCATTTAAAACACTTACAATATTTTCATCAACTAAGATATTATCCTTTAATTTTCCTTTTTGTATTTGATTATTTTTATAATCCGAATTCATCCCTTGAATTATTCTAAAATTCTTATAATTATCATCATATTTTCCTAAAATCACTTCTACAATTTTTATACTAACATCATCTCTAATATGAAATTTCACTTCTGCATCATTATAAGTTAAATATGCACCTGAAGAAAAACTTGTTATATAATCACCATCACTTTCAAAATTAGCTAAAATATTATTTTCTTTTTTTGTTATGTATTTATCAGGTAAAACTATTTGAGGAGTTATTGTAGCAATATCTAAATATGGTGTTTTTGTCCAGTTTTTATAAATATTATTATCAAATATTTGCTTTTCAAAATCATCATTATTTCTAATTACATATAATGCTGTTCTTTGACTATCATTTTGACCTTTAATATATCTACAAAACCTTATATGAGTAACTTTATGACCATCATTAACAACATTTGCTGCCTGTCTAAAATCAATAACAACCCCACCTTTATAACTGTAATACCATGTATTATAATTAGATAAATTTTGAGCATCAGCCCTTTTTCGGTATATTAAATAACCATCACTTTCTTCAGTATTACTATCCGTTAATATTGGTTCTTCATCACTTGTCTTTTCTATCAAATGAATAAAAGAGGTTGCATCACCACCGTCTCTTGGATCATATGGAAACTCTAAAAAAATGCCTTTTAAATAATCAATAGGAATTGTAATAAATTCAAACTCATTACTATATGCTATAGTAGAATCTCCACCAACTGTACCTGTTTTCACTCTTCCATTATAATATTTACATACTTTTGTCCATGAAGTAGAAGAGATATTAAAATATGATTCAACTTTCAAAATATTGTTATTTAAATTTTCAGTTGCCATAGACACATCCTCCTTACATAAAAATAATTGCTATTTCCTTCTCTAATTTTCTGTTTATTGATATTCATCAAAATATTTATAATTTAAATAAGCTTTATATTCTTCTTCATCAAAATCCAAATACATATGATTCCGATTATATTTTTCTATACGATACATATTTACATTAAATGGAAAATCATAACGTTTTACACTTATTATCACCGAATAAGAATAATTATTAGATGTTCCCAAAACCTCATAAGAACCTCTTCCATCCTTTCCACCATTTTTATCAAATTGATTCACAACCCTTGAAGCTTCCTTACTAACCTTATCAGATTTCCATTTTATCTTTATGTTATTTGGACCTCTCCATGTTACACTATAATCTCCATCCGAGTAATCATCAATGTATGGTTCACCCATATACCTCCATGTAATTCGTAAATTATCAAGTGGCATAATTTCTTCATCTGTTAACGTTGTAACATAAATAGCCTGATTTTTATTAGGTTCACCACTTGTAACGTTATCGCCTACAGCTTGTACAACATAATAATACGTTTTTCCAGGTTTTAACCCATAAAATCTTGTTGATGTTTTTTCAACATATTTTGACTTTATAAATGTTTTAGATGTTGGATAATATTTATATAATTGATAGCCTTTTGCATATGGTACATCTTCCCAATATAATTTTACCATAGAGTCACTTAACGGCGTTGCAACAACACATGGTTTTAATAATTCTGCACCTTCAGAAAAAATTACACTATAATCCTTTCCGTCTATATAAATATCTCCGTCTAAAAAATTATTTATACTCATTTTATTATTAATCTTTAATAATCTGATTGCATCTTCACCCTCAACAAATTCAAAAACAACATCAAAATCATCCTCATTAAAATTTCCTGCTCCTCTTTCTAAAAAAGAATATACTCCATCAATTTTTAAATCTTTATATTCATATCCACCTTCTCTTGTAAAACCATTCTTATCCTTTATTACAAATAAATTTGTTTTTTTTCTATAATAATTATAATCACGAGGTCCATTTTCATCAAAAACATATTCATAATGTTCATATGTAGTTTCATATAAACGATTATTTATATAATTTTCTTTATATGAATTAGATGCAAACTTTAATCCAAATTGGCATAATTTCTCCATTGATTCCATTTCGTGCGTCTCTGGATTATATTGTTTCCAATTTACTGTATTTTTATTTCCAGAATTAAACAACTCACTATTTTCTGTAATGATAATACTTTCTAAATTTTTACTATTTTTAAACGTTTCAAATTCATCATATCCCAAATCAGAATTAATTAAATTATTATTTTCATCATAACGACTATCATCATCATTATCATAATTATACATACCTGTAATATACCAACTTATTGAATTAGGTAATTTAACAGCTTTAACATTTTCATCAAAAAAAACTTGATTCATACATGTTACCTTTTCTCCATCAATTGTTTCCGGTATATTTATATATTCATATTTATCAATATTATTTATCTTCTCTATAGCAACTCCGGGATATAAATCATACCCACAATAACAAGGTGAATAATAGCTATACTTCCTAAAATTCTCCTTATTCACTGTAAAATATTCTTCTGGAGTATAAACTTCCTTATCATCTGCCATAACATTTATATCTTTATTTACAAATATGAATATACTAACTAATATAACAAATAAAATACTTCTAATTATTTTTTTTATTTTTAATTTATCCATAAGCGAATCCTCCTATAATTCTCTATTTATTGGTATAGTTGATGATGAATCCTGAATGCCATAACTATATGCTCTGTCTTTTCCGCGTCCAAGCCTTATTTCATGTATTTTTTGTTCATAAGTATCTATGCAAAATATAGATACTAGAAACTCACCTCTTGTATTTAAAGAACTTAAGTCTTTAAGATATCTTTCCTTATTATCATCAATATTATTGTTTTCACATATATCCACTTTATCCTCGTATATATTCGGAATAAAACTTTTATCAATTCCTATAACATTTACATATCTCTCCAAATACGAATCTTCACTCTGTTTAGTATTTTTATAATAATCTTGATGAAAATGTCCATGTATTACAGCTATAACAGGAATATTCACGTTTCTATTCTTTAATCCATAATCTATTAACTTATCACCAACAGTAACACTACCGCTCTCTCTAAAAGCAACAATTATATCTCGTATTCCTTTCACTTCCGATTCATTTCCAAAATCTATCTTTTGACCATGTTGAAATATCAGTATACTCCATTCAGATATATTATTTTTTTCACCTAAATCAAGGGCAATATCCGCAAACCATTCTCTTTCCTCATCACTATATCCCTCTATATTAGTATCATCCCACTGATTTAATACTATTACCCTTACCTTAAAGTTTTCTAAATCTTTATAATAATAGTTTTCTCCCAAATCGATATTGTTTTGAATACCATTTATATCATCTGATGATAACAAAAAATTCCACTTAGTATTTTTTAAAATATCCGAATCATCTTTTTTTCTATTATTCCCATGGTTTCCATGCACTTTAAATATAGGTGTATTCATGTTCGTTATCTTGTGCATTATAAGCGAACTATTTTTAACATACTGCTCTTTTGTTTGCTGTTTAGTATTATGGTCTAATTTTATTTTTCCGCCATCATTTTCATCTATATAACTGAAATAATCATTATATTCACTTCCATGTACTAAATCTCCAAGAATCACTCCAAAATCACTAAACTCCAGGCATCTGTTAAATAATTCTACGTTTTCTTCCCAGAAATATTCTTCATC
>FOFK01000015.1 GCA_900110975.1 Lachnospiraceae bacterium RM5 | reverse complement strand
CATGCAATTTAACGGTTAATTTTAATGCTTCATTTCCCGTATGTCCTTTTACACTTGACTCGATTGCATACTCTCCGCACTTACGCTGTTCCCAAGAATAAATATAAATCCCTACAATTCCTCTGCTTTATATGTATAATATCCTTCGTAATAATAACTATTATCAATTCCTTTTATAAAGACTTCTCTATCATCAATTCTTTCAGTTAAGGATTTATTTAGTAATTCCTTAATCTCTAGATCTTTAATCGGACTTCTTCCCATTGCAAGTAAATAATCCTCCTTATCTACCTTACTCCAATCAACAACCTTTCCCAATTCCACTTTTAATATATGATCCAACCAAATACGCATACTCCTTCCGTTACCCTCACAAAATGGATGTGCAATATTCATTTCAACATATTTTTCAATTATTTCATTAAATGTTGACTGTGGCATATTCTCAATATTTTTTAATGCAACATTCAAATAAACTAATGATGCGAATCTAAAATTATGCTTTGCTAAATTAACATCTCTAATTTTACCAGCAAATTCATATATATCTTCAAAGAGGAATTTATGAATAAATTTCAACGCCTCAAATGTTCCAGGAGTTTTATCATTCAATAAATTATCTGTAAAAAGAATTATGGCTTTCTTTTTGCTTATCTTTTCCTCTTCTCGTGATAATTCAGCTAAATTATTTATCCATAATTTATTTTCTAACACCCTTCCTCCTCCAGAAATGTTTCACTTTATTTTTTCTCTTACAATCATCAGAGAATATCCTAACAAGTTTTCCCCATTCCATTTAGATTTATCAAATCTACTTGAATCTGTCATAGATAATCCAATACCCCAAATACGATCTTTTACGGCACATTCAGCCAACACTTTATTTCCTGTTGCTTTAAGTTTTTCCCTTAAGTCATTATTTTGCAAAAACTTTTCAACAAGTCCCTCATATACAACAATCTGTCGAATGCCGTTCCAATAGTTGTCATCATAATTTTTTACAATTCGTCCTAGAGACTTTATTTTAGCAACATCGTCTGTTTCTAATATTTTCTTCGCAGTATCATCATCCTGAAAATACATTGCTTTTTTATACATCATATACTGCTCCATAGAAGAAAACTTTATTCCATCAATAATAAAATTAGAAATATACCAATTACTAAGGTAGCCATTTTCCTCTTCCGGGTTGTGAAAACAAATAACTTCCACTAAACAACACCAACCTTTTTTACAGCCAATTCAAGTTCTAAATCATACCGACAAGGCATGATTTCTATATTATTTATCTTCTTTTATACAAAAATAAATTACTGTTCCACTAACAATTTCCTTCTCTCATAATATCTGGCAGTAGAACTCTTATAAGACACTATCTTTATTCCTCTTTTTCTTAACTCATCAAAACATTTCCCTTTTGCTGAACCATATACTAAAATTGTATGAGGCTTTAATACCTCAACCATTTTATATAACCCATCTTCAAAACGTTTTCTATCAATAAGTTTTCTTGGTCCTCCACCAACAGTGCCAATTGAAACAATACTGTTCTTAGGAATTCCTTCAAAACAATAATCATATGTTTCACTTGTGCCCCAACGAACATTATTTATTACATTAACTCCCTGTTTACCAAGCCAATAACCATAAGTTCTCATCCTATATGTCGCTTGTATCTTTATAGGATATGGAAAATCCTGATATGTACTAAAATCTGGCGTAATTGCTCCAGCAAAATGTTTAATTATATTTAATACAGAACGATAGTCATGCCATATTCCACGAGAATTATCAAATTTATAATCATCGATATACCAATTAATATAAACATCCTCATAATAATCATATTCTCTACGTGTTATATGATTTTTATGTATTTTTTTTGCTTCTTCCCATGTCACCTGATCCTTTGGAATCTCCAATGCAGTAGTAGGACAAAATGGAATATCATATTTTCCAAAAATTGCATCTTCATTCATAAAAGCATTCCAAATATCTTTACAGCCTGCTCTATCAGCTATTTTTATATAATTATTTAACATAAATTATCCTTTCTCCCATAATTAATGGGATTTAAAAAATTATTTTTATAAATTTATCGGATAAGGTATGTTAGCATTATAAGTAGTCACACTTAGTCATGCGATAACATACCTATCCAAATTAAATAGCTATATTCTCTGGTAAAAAATAATAGCATATTTTACATAAAAAAATGTATTTCTATAATACAATATTACAGTCTTCTCCTTCAATATCAGTAATAAATATTAATTCTTTTTCACTTAACCTCCTTTTTAATTTATAAATTTCAACCTTAGACATTGGTACTTTAAAGGACACATCACTCTTCCTATACTTTCCTTCTAATATAGAATTATAAAGATTATTAACAAATTTTTTCCACTTTTTAAGTTCAATTGTATTATAATCTTCATCAAATTTTCTCATTCCTTCAGATAAATGAAAAATTAAAAGTGCTGTACTTAATGAGCATTTATTATTATTGAGAATTGTATGGGGTATTTCAAATCCATCCTCCCAATTATAGTTATAAGCAAATATATATAACTCTTTATCATCTTGACAATTCGACAAATACTCAATAGATTCCTTTTTACTTCCCTCAAATATCAATTTGTTAACTTTTTCTAAATTCATTTTTACCTCCTATTCATATCGTTTTATTGTCTTAGTTAACAGTTCTATGGTTACACCTTGCTTATGATATATCGGCATTCCACTATTCTGCATCTTTCTTAATTTATTTTGTAGTTTCCGAACTTGTATTTGTAAATTTAATGAAGTATCATTGATATTCATTTTATCAAGCTCTAACTTGACAAACTCATTATAAACAGAATGATAACCTCGATGACGTGTTTTTACACTTACATTATTACTCGGAATTCTTAAAAAAATACCGTTTGAAGCATCATCTAAATTCATACCTATTTTTTTTAATATTGGATGTTTTTTTAATTCTGCAGGAATAATATGCTGAGCTTGATATCCTCTCCACTTTACAGAAACAGATACACCCATAGTTTTTAACATATTCTTTCCAAGAACATTTGATTTACCACCAGTAACCCATCCATCTTTTCCAGGAATTATTCTTTCCGCTTTTAACCATCCAACTGTTTTTTTAAATAGATTGCTTAGTCCTTTACTCATTTTTTCACCTCCCTTCGTTCAAATTGAAGGGAATCAATGTGTAGAGCAAAAGAATAATAAAAAGATAAAAAATTTTTTTATTCAATTTTTTTATTTCACACATCTTCCTTTCTTCCTATTTGGATTATTTTTGTGCAATTTGCCCATAGAAAAATAAGTTAAGATATGCTACCATTACTAAAAGTCACACTTAGTTATGCGATAGCATATCTAAAATAAAACGTATTGAACTACTGCTGGTAACAGTTTTTCAATGCGTTTTTTATTTTAACATTCAATTTAATCACTTCCTTTCAAATTTATTTCATTTAATTTAATATCTATTCTAGAAACGTTTATATCCACTTTACTATAATTATTTCTAGATTTTCAGCATTATATCATTAAATTATAAATTAATCAACATTAAACCTTGATACATGTTTTTTCTTTAATATTTTCATTTAAAATATTATATTACGCATTTTATAAAATATACAATGTAACATTTCAATTTACTAAGGTAGCCATTTTCTTCTTCCGGATTATGAAAACAAATAACTTCCACTAAACAACACCAACCTTTTTTACTGCCAAATCAAGTTCTAAATCATGCAATCCATAATATGCTTTTTTCATAAAATCAAGAGGTATTTTTTCAATCACTTCAGCACTTGGAATATCATAATACCATTGATAGTATGCATAAAACTCACCAATCCAATCCGGCATAAATCCATCTATTGATTTACCCTTCTTTAACGAATAATTTTCTGTCTTAGTAAAATATAACCACAATTCTGTTGAATCCATTGTATTTACATAAGCCATTGCCTCATCAATATTTTTTCTTGTTTTACTTTTCATATATGTTGTAATAAAATCATCAATATCCATATCAGAATAATTTTGAGCTACATAATCAAAAAGTTTTCCCTGGTTTTCTACAACATCATTTAAATATTCCTCAGGATATGCTCCCATAACAATCACTCCTAAAATAACGTACTAAATACTTTTGTTACTTTATTATCATCAGAATCAACTAATTCTCGCATTTTTCGCCTCGCACTAATATCACGTTGATTATACTTTTCATTAAACTCTGTATATGATACTTCAATCAAACTATCCTTATCTTCATAAAGTCTTGAATAAGCTAATTCAGATTTTATACAATACTGTATTCCTAAACCACCTAACATAAGAAGCTCTTCAAGAATATCTAAATCAATATTATCTCTTACAAATTCCTTTGCGATATAAAAATATGATGCGTTAGCTCGCCATCCTTTAATAACATCATATTCTTCCGTATCAACACCATATTTTTCAATAAATTTCTTTGCAAGAACATGATAACGCTTTGAATCTCCTGCATCTCTATTTTTCATTAATTCAGCTAACCACACGAGAATATCAAAGTTTTGAAAATCTAATATTTTTAAACCACTAATATCAAGTTCATACTTATGAACATATCCATTTATCTCACTTGGTCGACAAACCGCCCATTCTTTCGCAAGTTCAATATCCTCTGTTAAATAAAATCCCTGTCCATAATCATGTTTATTTTCACCCTTACCAAATGTTGGTATTACTATTCTGTCAGGAGTTCCATGATATAGTATTATTTTTTCCACTTATATCTCCTCCTTATACAAACATATTTTTAAGCATATATTTTTTAATATTTTTCAATCCATCTACCTTTCGTTGATGAAGGGTGATAAGGTTGTCGATATTACTAAAAAACGTGCTTATCATTCTTTGTTCCTCAATGTTTGGAATAGGAAATTCCATAT
>FOFK01000013.1:22618-24220 GCA_900110975.1 Lachnospiraceae bacterium RM5 | reverse complement strand
TTTAGGTCGAAGATTGTTAGCGGCGACATATTTATTGAAGTTGGAATAAGTACCTATATTTTCATCAACTTCATCAACAATGAATTCATAAACAGCTTTGACATTAGCACCTTTGATTTGAAGTTTTTGAGCAATTAGCTGTTTATGTTTGTCTAGTTTGCTTGCCTTGTTACGATGTGCAGGTTTGCCTTCGTAGCCGTCATAATACTTTTTGACAGTTCTGCGATCAATCTCGTATTCTCGTGCAAGCTTAGAAAAGTTTGGTTTAATCTTACTCAATTTTAAGATTTTTAACTGAGTGATTAGTGACATTTCCAATGAGAATCACCTCCATGGAAATGGTATCACATCAGTATGGATTGTACATTTTTATTTTCCATTAAATGTACATTCTTATAGTATCATTTACAGCAATAAATTCCTGGAAGTCATCGTAGGTGCGACCTACGTGGCACTGCTTATCGACGCGGACAGGCTTTTTCTTCTTGTGGATCCTGTACCGGACTTTCCGGGGAAGGTCGATATTTCCAACAGACAAAAGCCCTGCATCAATGTAGTTATAGATGGTCTTTTCATCGAGCATAATGTCATCTGCATTCTCGATGCATATGTGATGGATAGACTGTCCCTGCTTCACGAGAGGAGCGATGATCGCATCAATACGCTTCAGTTCCTCCTGGGATATTGCAAAGCCCTGACGGCTTTCACTACGTACTGCCTCGTATTCCTTCTGGGCATACTTTGCATCGTACAGATGCCGCTGAAGCTTGCAACCATGCCTTTCTGTACAGCCATTACAGACGTATGGAGGCTTGAGGAGAGCAAGACAATGCTTTTCCTCAAAGTCGGGACATATCTCATAACAGGCCTCCGTACAGGTACGGCAATTCTGACTGAACTTTTTAATGCAAGGCTTACAGACGTCCTTTTTGTGGGTGCAGGTCTTCTGATGCAGACAAGGATTAAATGAACCCTTTACTTCAATCTTGATGTGCCCCTTAACCTCTTTGGCGATTGTAGAGGGATCTTTTCCAAAGATCAGTCCTATCGCCTTAAAGGAAAGATGATCTGCGATGGATGATTGAATCGTTAACCTGTCATCATAGGTTAAATGTGCGTTCTTAGCCATAGTAATAGTTCCTTTCTTTATTGTGGACTTTGATACGCCATCCGGCCTCTGCTGCAGGATAAGATTATACAACAATAAAAAAGGAGAAACACCAAGTGCTACTCCTAAAAACAAACAATAATGATATTGGCTGGTATCTACATACCATGCAGGGATATTTGGAGAAGTTACTTCCACCCCTTGTCTTTGCAATAGTAAGTTCCAGTCAGAGAGATGGGGCAACTGGAATTTAGTTTTCCAATTGACCATACGTTGACGAAGACATGCTTTTACGAATAATTTCAAGAAATCAAAAAATTTATTCGTTGATGAAAGCTTGCTTTTACGAATAATTTCAAGCAATCAAAAAGTTTATTCGTTGATGAAGGCTTGCTTTTACGAATAATTTTCATAAATCAAAATCTTTATTCGTTGACGAAGTCTTAGATTTACGAATAATTTTCTTGAATCAAAATCTTTATTCGTTGACGAAG
>FOFK01000013.1:0-22443 GCA_900110975.1 Lachnospiraceae bacterium RM5 | reverse complement strand
CTTTATTCGTTGACGAAAGCCTAAGTCTACGAATAATTTCAAGAAATCAAAAAGTTTATTCGTTGGGAAGGTTTTAGTTTGTAGTATTTTCCTTTTCAGCATCCTTGATCTTGTAGTAATCCTCTGCATCAATGCCAATCTAAACATAATCTTTCGGCTTTGAAAAATTCTTGCTCAAGAGGCAGACTGTCTCCACATGATAATTATATGGATACATATCGACGCATGCTACCTTCTTAATTTCATAACCATTTTCAGTAATATATTCCAAATCTCGTACGAGTGAAGTTGGTTTGCATGAAATATATACAATTGTATCCACGCCATAATCAACAATCTTTTTTAACGCTTTTGGATGCACTCCATCTCTTGGTGGATCCAAGACAATTATATCTGGCTTTTCCTCTACTTCATCAAGTTTTTTAAGTACATCACCTGCTATAAATTCACAGTTGTTAATATTATTTAATTTGGCATTTACCTCTGCTGCCTCTACAGCTTCTTCAACTATCTCTATACCAACAACTTTTTTTGCAACTGTTGATAAAATCTGTCCTATTGTTCCTGTTCCGCTGTATAAATCAAAAACAATTTTATCCTTTGTATCTCCCACATATTCTCTTGCTTTTTCATATAATTTTTCTGCACCCAAAGAATTTGTCTGAAAAAAAGAAAATGTAGAAATTTTAAATTTAAGATTTAAGATTTCTTCGTAAATATAATCTCTTCCAAAAATCACTTTAGTTTCATCGCTTTTTACCACATCAGCCACACTGTCATTGTAAATATGTAAAAAGCCTACAATATTTCCTTCTAAATCAAGTTTTTTTAAACCTTCTGAAAGTTCATTAATAACATTTTCTTCATCAGAAATACTTTTACTTGTAGTTACAAGACCTACTAATATTTCCCCGGTTTTTATACCTCTTCTGATGATAAGACTTCTAAGATAGCCTTCTTTTCTCATTTTATGATAAAAATCAATTTTTCTTTCACTAAAAAAATCAAGAACATATCCAAGAATAACATTGTAATCATTATGAACAATCTTACAATTTCTTGTTGTTACAATATCATAAAAGCTGTTCTTTTTATGCATACCTAAAGAAAGTTCCCCACCTTTAGTCTCATCTCCAAAAGAAAACTCCATTTTATTTCTATATTCTTTATCTATAGGACTTTTAATAATTCCTTCAAATTCATAATCTTTTTTATATACATTACCTATAAGCTCATGAACCATATTTTCCTTGATTTTCAGCTGATTCTCATAAGATATTTTCTGATATGTACAACCACCGCATCTTCCAAAAGCATCACAAATAACTTCATCATTTTCAAGTTCTGAATCTTCTATTACCTCTAATAATCTTCCTTCTACTTTTCCATTTCTTTTTTTACTGATAACAAACTTTATTTTTTGTCCTGAAAGCACGCCCTTTACTGTGGCAAATTCGTCATTTTCTTCTTTAATTTCAACGTTTTTATCATTATTTAATTCTTCATTATTTTCATCTGCCAGACTATATATTCTTACTTTACCCTTATTTGGAAATGTAACTTTTTCTACTACTCCATAATATTTTAAGCCTTTTTTTATTAACATAATCCGCTCCTGCTTTCATTTTTTATATTATCATTCCACAAATTTATTTCAAAAAATTAAAGCTATCGCCCTAGACGATAGCCCTAACAAATCATCTTTTTAATTATTTTTTAAATATCATCATCTTCAAAGAAATCTTCATCGAGTTCTAAGTCAAGATCATTATCTTCAAAGTCATCATCATCAAAGTCTTCCATATAGTCAGGTTTTAAATACTTGTAAACACCATATGCCATAACAGCTACACATACTAAAAATGCTATAATACCAATTATACATAATTTGTTATTCTTTTTTTCCATTAAGACTCCTCACCTTTCCGTTTGATATTTATAATTATCAATCACAATTATATCACTATAATATTATTTTTTCTACACATTTTTACAGTTTCACTAATTTTGCAAAGGAAGCAAACATCTTTTTTTCGCCCTTACCTTCAAAATCAACCGTAACCTCAAAATCTCTTCCGCCATCCTTAATATCTTTGACAGTTCCTATACCAAATTTGATGTGTTTTACCTTATCTCCAATACCATAACTTAATGCCGATAATTTTTCCACCTTATAATCCGACGGATTAAAGGCTTTTCTCTTAAATGCATCTCTTTGTTTTTCTGTTGTTATACCGGAAAAATCATTTTTATAATCATAGCTTTTCCTGCTTTGAGACGCTGACGATGCCTTTTCATAAATTGATGGTATTTCCCTTATGAACCTTGAAGTTTTCATAAGATAAATATCCCCTCTCAACATCCTTCTTCTGGCACTTGTCATTGTTATAGACTGCATTGCTCTTGTTATTGCAACGTAGCAAAGTCTTCTCTCTTCTTCAAGTTCCCTTTCATCATTCATATCAAGAATCATCTTTGAAGGAAAAAGATTATCTTCCATTCCACATAAAAATACCTTTGGAAATTCCAATCCTTTAGCACTGTGGATTGTCATTAAAAGCACCTTATTATCATCTTCACTTACATTATCAATATCCGCTATAAGTGCCACATCCGAGAGAAAATCACTAAGATTTCCTTTTTCATTTTTCTCTTCAAAATCAACAGCTTTATTGAAAAATTCACCTATATTTTCAAGTCTTGACTGTGCTTCAATTGTATCTTCTTCTTTAAGTTCACTTTCATATCCTGTCTCAGTGATCACTTTTTCAAAAATATCAGAAATCTTATCTTCATCTTTTCCTGCTCTTATTTTTCTTATCATGTAAGTAAAAGCATTGATTTTCTTCGAAGTCCTCTCACCAAGTGATAATAAAAGTCTTTCATCCAGGCAGGCGTCAAAAAATGAAATCCCGCCCTGATCAGCATATGACTGTATTTTAGAAATAGTTGTAAGACCGATACCTCTTTTAGGTACATTAATAATTCTTCTTACAGCTAAATCATCATAAGCATTATCAACAGTTTTTAAATATGCAATAATATCCTTTATTTCTTTTCTCTGATAGAAATTCTGTCCACCAACAATTTTATATGGGATATTTTCCAAAAGAAGTTTTTCTTCAATTATTCTCGACTGTGCATTTGTTCTGTATAAACATGCAATATCCCTGTAATTATAACTTCCATCTTCTGTCATTCTTGCTATTTCTGTTGCTATATATGAAGCTTCTTTATATTCATCATCTAAAATCTTATATTCAATGGATTCCCCTTCTTCTTTACTTGTCCATAATTTTTTAGATTTTCTTTCCTGATTATTTTTTATAACCTCATTTGCCGCATCCAAAATATTTTTTGTAGAACGGTAATTCTGCTCTAACTTAATAACTTTTGTATTTTTAAAAACATTTTCAAAATTCAAAATATTGGTTATATCAGCCCCTCTGAATTTATATATGGATTGATCATCATCACCAACCACACAGATATTCTGATACTTTGCGGCAAGTAATTTTATAAATTCAAACTGAACCTTATTTGTATCCTGATATTCATCAACATGAATATATTTAAATCTTTCCTGATAATTAAGAAGCACTTCTTTTTCTCTTTTAAATAACTCTACAGTTTTTAAAAGCAAATCATCAAAATCCAGGGCATTATTATTCTTTAACATTCTCTCATATTCCATATAAGCATGAGCAATCTGTCTGCCTCTTAAATCATCTTCATTATACTTTAAATATTCATCCGCAGAAATCATGTCATTTTTAGCTTTTGATATTTTAGACATAATTTCTCTTTCTTTTAATTTTTTATCAAGCTCAAGTTTCTTAATAATCAGCTTTATAGCCGATTTTGAATCATCTGTATCATAAATGACAAAATCATTTTTATATCCAATTTTATCTATATGCTGTCTTAAAATTCTAAGGCATGCCGAATGAAAAGTACTAATAAGAATCTGATCTGCGCCAAATCCCACTATATCATTTACCCTGTTTTTCATTTCTTCTGCTGCCTTATTTGTAAATGTAATCGCCATAACATTATATGGTTTAACATTTTCCCTGCTTATCAAATATGCTATTCTATGGGTAACAACTCTTGTTTTACCTGAACCGGCCCCAGCTAAAATTAGCAAGGGGCCGTTAGTATAGCATACTGCTTCTCTTTGATTTTCATTTAAAGTCTCTAAATTTATCATACTATCTCTCATTTTTCAAAATAAATTATGCTATATTATACAAGTTTTTGCCCACAGTTAGAGCAGAATTTTGCACCATTTGTCGGATTACCGCAGTTTGGACAGAATTTTGGAGCTTCACCTGTCTGGTTTGCCATTCCCTGATTTGGAACACCCTGATTATTCATCTGGTTATTCATCTGATTATTCATACCATTCATACCTGGCATATTATTCATCATCTGCTGTCCCATCATCATTCCCATCTGCATTCCTGCCATTGTATTTGCCATTCCTGCAGCTGTTGCACCGGCACCGCCATTTCCACCTTTTTCCATATTTTCAGCCATA
Organism: Lachnospiraceae bacterium RM5; assembly: GCA_900110975.1. Lineage (GTDB taxonomy): Bacteria > Bacillota > Clostridia > Lachnospirales > Lachnospiraceae > Bovifimicola. The sequence goes on along the minus strand of FOFK01000013.1, from coordinate 17,903 downwards.
GCCATCTGTGTATATTTATTCATATCACCAACCATTGACTGTGCAGCAACTTTTGTCTGCATCTTCTGAACTTCTTCAGGATAATTAAAGTTTTCAATATTAAAGCTTGTAATTGTAATACCTATCTTGCTGATTTCCATATCAAGATCTTCTCTGATACCTTTTCCAATCTCGATACCGTTTGCCTGAAGGTTAAACATGTCTTTTCCTTCTTTTGAAATCCATTTCATAAGTATAGGATTCAAAACAGCTACAACCCTGTCTCTTACTTCATCAATTGAATACTGGTTCTTTACACCTGCAATCTGATCAATGAATTTATCATAATCACAGAATTTACATGTGAAATTACCAAATGCTCTGATTGGCATTCCACCCGGCATCTGAGGAGTTGGTAAGCTTATAGGATTTTTTGTTCCCCATGTAACTGAAAATTCTTTTGTATTAACAAATAATACTTCACATCTTACACCACTGTTAAAACCAAATTTAATTCCTTTTAATGTTGATAAAAATGGTATAATCTGCGATTCAATGTCAAAGCTTCCTTCATCTTTAAAGATACCTTCAACCTTACCATTGTACATAAAGATGGCATCCTGACCTTTTCTGATAATAAGTCTTGAGCCTTTCTTTATTTCATCATTTTTCCATTTCCAAAACATTAAATCTTCGCGATTTTCCTGCCATTCAACAACGTTTGAAAACTGATTACTAAATAATCCCATTTTTCTTTCCTCCTAGAAAAAATTATCTAAATTTATTATAAATTTTCTAAATCATAATTATATATTATATCATAATCTATATCATGATTCATTTCATCTTCTGATATCTCCATATAATAACCATCTGAAACTGCTTCTGTTTTATTTTTATCCGGTTGCTTACCGTTAGAACATCCCTTTGCAATAAAGAGGCTTGCTATAATTGCTACAATAATTCCAATAATAAGACCTATTTTAAGTTTACTATATGGATAACTTCCGCTTATTTTTCCGGTTTCACCATTTATAACCACATTATATTTCTTTCCCTGATAATTATAGGCCATGGAATATACCGGAAGAAGAACATGTTTATATGTTTCATCAGAATATGTACTTCTTACTTTTAAATCATCAACCTTATCAAATCTCTTAAGCACATCTTCCCTTGCAAGACTTCTCATCTTTTCTTCCATAATGCCATTAGCAGTCTTTTTAGCATCCGTCATAGGAATCGTATAAGATTCAGCTAAATATCCTGAAATATATTTTGATGAATAGGATTTAAGAGACTTGGTTGTATTAAATGGTTCAATTCCTTTTACTTTGGATGAATCAAGTGCCTTTGATGCACGTATAACTACATCATCAAAGAAATTTTCAACTTCACCATTTGTAGGATACCAGTCTGTAACTGTCTTTTCTACTTCCTGACCATTTCTTTCTTCCTTAACTTTTCTGTCTCTTCCACCTTTTGCCGAATAAGTAGCATAAACATTAGCATCGAAAGTCCAGTATGGCATATAAATTCCCTGTAAACTTCCTCTTTCATAGCTTCTTTTTAACTGTGAAGGTGCAAGCCATCTTTTATTTACCCAGCCTTCAAAAATGTCTTTTGCTCTATTCTTATCAACCATAAAAGGTATAACACCATCAGGAACTATTCTTTCTTCCTGTCTGTCTGATAATACATAGCTTGATCCACAATATGGACACTTTGTGGCTGTCTGATTTTTCTCTATTTCAATCCATGATCCACAGCCTTTACACTGCATCGCTACATTTTCTTTAGAATCTTCATCCGGTGCAGGATCATTCATACTTCTTGCAGCTTTTGAATTAACTGAATGCTCTACAATTTTACTTTCATTATTCTCAATCTTTTTTTCGTTTCCACAGCTTTTACATTTTAAAGACTGTGTTTTAACGTCAAAGACCATAATATTTCCGCAATTTTCACATTTATATACTTTTTCCAATTTTCTACCTCATAATTATTTAAAAGGATGGGGCATAAAATGCCTCACCCTTTTATTTTACCTGATTATTTACCAAGTTTTGCTTTTAATGCAGCAAGTTCATCATCAACTCCCGGTGAATTTACTGCTTCATCATACTTAGCTGTAAGGTCTTCTACGCTATCTTCTTTAGCTGCGCCATTAAGCTCTGACATTGCATTAGCTTTATCAAGCATATTATTTGCTTTTGCTTCCATTCTGTCAAATGCAGACATATCTCCTGCAACACCACTAACGCTCTGGTTTAATTTATTTAATTTTTCCTGAGTCTTAGCTGCTGCAATCTTTGCTTTGATTCCATCTTTACGAGCATTTAATTCAGCTATATCTTTACTTAATTTATCATGCATCTGCTTCATCTTTGCAGAGTTTGCAGAGGCAACTTCATAAGCCTGTGAAAGACTTGTCTGTTTCTCAACTAACTGATTCTTCTGTGCAAGGAATTTTCTTGCATCTTCATCATTACCTGCTTCAACAGCTTTTTCTGCATACTTCTGATATTTATCAATTTCAGCATTACATTCATCAAGCTCTCTCTTACATCTTGTTTCTTCAGCCATAACAGCTGCTGTCTCTGATTTAACCTTACCCAAATCACTTTCTAAATTTCTTAAGTACTGATCAATCATTTTCTCCGGATCTTCTGCTTTATCAAGTAAAGCATTGATATTTGCTGACATAATGTCCTTAAATCTTGAAATAATTCCCATAATTTCCTCCTAATTTTTGAATAATTTCGAACATTTTATTTCGTGCCTACTATTATACAATATTTACAAAAAAAAGTCAGCATGATTTTCAATCAAGCTTAATACAAATCATCTAGGCCCAAGGGTCTGATTCCTTCGGAATCCTTATATCAGAAAGGCATTGGATTTCATTTAAAAACCACTGTCCTGTTGATGGCTTCTTACGTAGTTTAACAGGCCTTACATTATCAGCTCCTGTACTTGTTACATACATCGTAGCCCAGTTTTCATTATCAAAAGAATATGGATTTTCACTTACCTTTATTGTATATGGCATACTTGGTGTATAATTATTTTCAGGCGAAGACCCTTCAAAAAAAGAAAATACTTTATATATTTTCCCATTAAGTCTCTCTTTAATAAATTGTTTTTCATATTCACTTACATTTTCAGGTCCCTTTAAAAAATCAAGCATTTCAATAGTTTTTACAGGATCTTTTTCATAATTACATAAAACAGCTATTACAAGAGCTGTTGTTTTGTATGCACTATCAAGTGAGCATTCCGGCAAGTTCTTTAATTCATCTAAATTTGCCGGCAATGAATTAAATGTAAAAATTTCTGTTTTGTTTGTTCCCATCATAAACCTCCATTAAATTTTAATATAAAATAAATACCTCAATATCCATTATACTTTAATTTTACCTTTTGTTCATTTATTTTTATTTTTTTGTACTAAATTTTATACTTTTTTTTACTTATTAAAACCTTTACATTTGTTTACAAAGCCACAATAAAATGCTAAAATATAAACCATATATGGGCTTTAATGCCTTAAAATTTTTTCATAAAAAGGAGGATTTCTAGAATGACTAGAGCAAAACAGTCAATGGATGGTAATCAGGCCGCTGCTCATGTTGCTTATGCATACACAGAAGTTGCTGCTATTTACCCAATCACACCATCAAGTCCTATGGCAGATTTCGTAGATCAATGGTCTGCTACTGGCTTAGAAAATATTTTTGGAAACACAGTTAAAGTTGTTGAAATGCAGTCAGAAGCAGGCGCTGCAGGAACACTTCATGGTTCACTTGCAACAGGTGCTATCACAACTACATTTACAGCTTCACAGGGTCTTTTACTTATGATTCCTAATATGTATAAAATCGCTGGTGAACAGTTACCTTGTGTATTTGATGTTTCAGCACGTACAGTTGCATCTCAGTCACTTAATATCTTTGGTGATCATTCAGATGTATATGCCTGTCGTCAAACAGGTTTTGCGATGCTCGCAGAAACAAACCCACAGGAAGTTATGGACTTAAGTCCTGTAGCACATCTTGCTGCTATCGAAGGAAAAGTTCCATTTATTAACTTCTTCGATGGATTCCGTACATCTCATGAAATTCAGAAAATCGAAAAATGGGATTATGCAGATTTAAAAGAAATGTGCAATATGGATGCAGTTAAAGCATTCAGAGAGCATGCTCTTAACCCAGAACATCCAGCTATGAGAGGTTCTCATGAAAATGGAGATGTATTCTTCCAGCACAGAGAAGCTTGTAATACAGCATATGATGAATTACCAGCAGTTGTTGAAAAATACATGGGTAAAATCAATGAAAAATTAGGTACAAACTATGACTTATTCAACTACTATGGAGCAGAAGATGCTGACAGAGTAATCGTTGCAATGGGTTCATTCTGTGACGTAGCTGAAGAAGTTATTGATTATCTTTTAGCTAAAGGCGAAAAAGTTGGTCTTATCAAAGTAAGATTATACAGACCATGGTCTTCAGCTTCACTTCTTAAAGTTATTCCTAAGACAGCTAAGAAGATTGCTGTTCTTGACAGAACAAAAGAACCAGGTTCTCTTGGTGAGCCATTATATCTTGATGTTGCTACAACACTTCGTGAAGCAGGATTAAATGATATTGTTCTTACAGCAGGACGTTATGGTTTAGGTTCTAAAGATACTCCTCCTTCATCAGTATTTGCTATCTACACAGAATTAGCAAAAGATGAGCCAAAGAAAAGATTTACAATTGGAATTAATGATGACGTTACAAACTTAAGCTTAGAAGAAGTTAAGCCAGCTCCTATCACATCAGCAGCAGGAACTGTTGAATGTAAATTCTGGGGTCTTGGTGGTGACGGTACTGTTGGTGCTAATAAAAACTCTACAAAGATCATTGGTGACCACACAGACAAATATATCCAGGCATACTTCCAGTATGATTCAAAGAAAACTGGTGGTATTACAATCAGCCACTTAAGATTTGGTGATAACCCAATCAAATCACCATATTATATTAACCAGGCTGACTTCGTTGCATGCCACAACCCATCATATGTAACAAAGGGTTACAAGATGGTTCAGGACGTAAAACCAGGTGGAATCTTCATGATTAACTGCCAGTGGACAGACGAAGAACTTGATAAGCATATGCCAGCTGCAGCTAAGAAATATATTTATGACAATAAAGTAAAATTATATACAATCAATGCTATTGATAAAGCTATTGAAATTGGTATGGGTAAACGTACAAATACAATTTTACAGTCAGCATTCTTCAAACTCGCAAACATCATGCCTATCGATGAAGCAGTTGAATATATGAAAGCAGCTGCTAAGAAATCATACAGCAAGAAAGGTGATGCTGTTGTAGAGATGAACTACAAAGCAATCGATGCCGGTGTTGATGCTGTACATGAAGTTACTGTACCAGATTCATGGGCTAACCCAGCTGCTGATGAAGCTAAAGCTGAAATCACAGGAAGACCAAAAACAGTTGAGATGGTTAAGTCATTACTTGATCCTATCGCACTTATGGATGGTGATTCACTTCCAGTTTCAGCATTCAAGGATATCGCAGATGGACAGTTTGAAACAGGTGCTTCTGCATACGAAAAGAGAGGAACAGCCGTTATGGTTCCTGAATGGGATCCTGAATCATGTGTTCAGTGTAACAGTTGTGCATTTGTATGTTCACATGCTACAATCCGTCCATTCATCTTAAATAACGATGAAGTAAACGCTGCTCCATCAAATATCAAACTTGCTAAATCTAACCATGCTACAGAAGAAGGCATGCAGTTTACAATGAGCGTTTCTCCACTTGATTGTATGGGATGTGGCGAATGTGTTACTGTATGTCCAGCTGCTGCTAAGGGTGCATTAAAGATGGTTGCAAGAGAAACTCAGGATGATATGCAGCCTGTATTTGATTATCTTGTTGCTAACGTTGGTAAGAAAGATATCAAACCAGTATTTACAGATGCTACACCAATCGGTTCACAGTACAACCAGCCACTCCTTGAATTCTCAGGAAGCTGTGCAGGATGTGCAGAAACATCTTATGCAAGATTAGTTACTCAGCTCTTTGGTGAAAATATGTATATTTCAAATGCTACAGGATGTTCTTCAATCTGGGGTGGTCCTGCTGCTACATCACCATATACAGTAAATAAAGATACATTAAAAGGACCAGCTTGGTCTAACTCATTATTCGAAGATAATGCTGAGCATGGATATGGTATGTATCTTGGACAGAAGACATTAAGAGATCAGGCAATTGCTAAATTAGAGAAGATTGCTGCTTCTGATAAAGCTTCTGATGAATTCAAAGCTGCATACAATGCATTTATGGATACAAAGGACGATGTAAAAGCTAATTCTAAGGCTACTGTTGAATTAGTTAAACAGTTAGAAGCTGCTGCTGCAAACGGATGTGAAGCTTCTAAAGAAGTTCTTGATAAGAAAGATTATCTTGCTAAGAAATCTGTATGGATCTTCGGTGGTGACGGATGGGCTTATGATATCGGATTCGGTGGATTAGACCATGTACTTGCTTCTGGAGATAATGTAAATGTAATGGTATTTGATACAGAAATGTATTCTAATACAGGTGGACAGGCTTCTAAAGCTTCTAACATCGGTGAAGTTTGCCAGTTCGCTGCTGCAGGTAAAGAAATCGGTAAGAAATCACTTGCAGAAATCGCTATGAGTTACGGATATGTATACGTTGCTCAGATCGCTTTAGGTGCTAACATGGCTCATGCAGTTAAGACAATTGCTGAAGCTGAAGCATACAACGGACCATCACTTATCATTGGTTACGCTCCATGCGAACTTCACGGTATCGCTAAGGGTGGAATGAACCACTGCCAGGATGAAATGAAGAAAGCTGTTAAGGCTGGCTACTGGAATTTATTCACATTCAACCCAGCATTAAAGGCTGAAGGAAAGAATCCATTCACACTTACATCTAAACCAGGTGATGGAACATATCAGGAATTCCTTAATAACGAAGCACGTTACACAAGACTTATTAAGCCATTCCCTGAAAGAGCAGAAAAATTATTTGCAGAATCTGAAAAAGCTGCTAACGAAAGATATGAACACTTATTAAAATTAGTAGAGCTTTATAAATAAAATGGAGATTATGATATGCAGAGAATATTGATTATCGGTGATAAAAATTTAGACATAAATACTTTTGTAGGCTTAAAATATGAAGATGAAATAAAAAGTTATATGGTTTCTGATATGGAAGTCCAGATTCGTAAAAATGATGAAATTATCAAGGTTGAACCTGTTAATAACATGTTAAACGAATTCAGTGATGATGAGAAACAAAAGATTCCTTTTGAATCACCAAAGATTGTAATACTTACTTATTCATCTGATGAATTTTTAAGAGAAGTACTTGATAAACTCGATACAAAAGATGAATTATTATTTGATGATTTTTCTAATATAATGTCATATAAAGATATTTTAGAAAAAATATAATTCATTAAAAATCTTATATCATAATAAAATCCCCTTGAAACGAATGTTTCAAGGGGATAAATTTTTATTTAAAAAAAATTAAAACTATTTCTTTTTATTCTTTGTATGCATCTGCCTTTTTTCATTTTCTTCATTCATGTCGTCTACAATCATTTCTATAATCTGTTTCTTTATAGTAATGTCATAACTAAGCATACTTATAAGATTAAATGCCTGTAAAAAGTTCTTATCACTCTTCTTTTCCTCAGTAAAGACCTGCTTTGACTTTTCAATTTTTTTACTTACATCTTTTTTAATATCTTCAAGTAATTCCTTTTCGGAATCACATACAGAATTATATATGTCTTCAATTTTTATCTGACTGTTTCCGTTATAATAATTATCAGATATTGGAGTCAAAAGAGTTTTTATATCCTTTATCGATAATATATTTTTTAAATAATAAATAAATATAAGCATTAAGATATGGTCTTTGTTATAAAATTTCTTATCAGGTGATGGCATTAAATCATTCTTAACATAATTATTTATCATTGTCTTTGTCATGATTTTATCATCAGGAAATCTTTTCTTATCTGCTAAATATTTTTCCATCAATGTGGTAACCTGATCCATATATAAATTAATATTAGGTATTTCAGATTCCTTGACTATATCAGCTCTTTCTAATATCTCATTTAATATATCTTCTGTATTTACCATAATTTTACCTTTCTAATTCTCATTTAGATACTTTATAGTATATACTATTTTATCATTTTCATCAATTTCCATAATGACATAACTTGGCAGACGTCCTTCCTGTCTTGGATAAGATAAACTTCCGGGATTTATAATAGTTACACCATTTTTTTCTAAAACAACAGGTTTATGTGTATGTCCACACATTACTATATGAGCTCCCTGTGCTTTTGCTTCTGATGCAACTACTTCATATCCTAATGAAATATAATAAGTATGTCCGTGGGTTGCAAGCACCTTATATGGGCCTATATTAAAAAGTACTTCTGTATTTAAGGTTGTAAAATAATCATTATTTCCCGCAACCATACATATTGGACAATTACTGTTTTCTCTTATAAAATCTTCAGAACCTTCAATATCACCTAAATGAACAAGCATATCCCTGTCTTTTTCAAGTTCTAAAACTCTTTTTAAATTTGCATCCCTGCCATGAGTATCACTAACAATTAATATTCTCTTCTTTTTTTTATCACTCATTAAATATCAATCTCCAAAATATTTTCTAACTTTTCTTTCATTAATCTTAATGCTTTACCTCGGTGACTTATTTTATTTTTATCTTCAGGATTCATCTGTCCTGTTGTCATACCATATTCCGGTACATAAAGTATAGGATCATAGCCAAATCCATTTTCACCCTTTTCTTCATAACCTATAACACCTTCAATTGTACCCTCAGTTGTAAGAACACTACCATCAGGAAGACAGGCTGCAATAGCACATACAAATCTCGCACTTCTTTCATCGCCTTTGGCATCTTTTAATCTGTCTATTATGGACTGGTTTTTAACATCATATCCTGTATCAGTTCCAAGATATCTTGCTGAATAAATACCTGGCTCTTTATTGATATAATCAACTTCTAATCCGGAATCATCAGCAAGTGTAACACAACCTGTAAGCTTCATTATTTCTTTTGCTTTAATTATGGCATTTTCTTCAAAAGTCTTTCCATCTTCCACAATATCAACATCAATTCCTGCTTCTTTTAATGATACAACAGGAAGTTTTAAATCCCCAAGTATCATTCTGATTTCCTTCATTTTATCCTGATTTCCTGTAGCAAATATTATTTTATCATTATACTTCATGACTATCCTCACTTACTTTTATCTGTATATACTTTAAGACAGATATTACAATTATATTTTTCTTCTGTATTTTCCCAATTAATTCCCTGATAACTTACATATCCTTCTCCATCGGATACGTCTACGTTTTCAGTTGCCTTATCATATGGAAATTCAACAGCTACCGGTCTTGTCTGCCCCGGACTTTTTACTCTAACAATTATAGCAAATTTTTCATTTTTTTCTACTTCTATTTCATTTTCCAAATCAACCGTATAAAAACCTTCGTTTACAAAACTTCCGCTAAGTACCGGGTCATTTCTTGATGTTAACGAATTTGTATCCTCAAAATCTTTAACAACATAAATTGAATATTCCGTGTTTTTCTTTGTGGCATAAAATCCTACAGCCTTAATTTTCTCATAATCATTAGCAGTATATACATTTGCAAAATAGGCTCTGTCCTCTTCATATCCAAGTCCGCCAATATATCCGCACATATCCGACTGATAAATATTATCATAATTATAAACATCATCAATCCTTGTATATACTACATTTGTAACTCCTATATTCGAATCATAATATGATATATAAAAATCTCCATTATCTCCAAAATCTGCACCCCAGCTGTTTCTACAAAGAAAAGCACCATCACCTTCAACATCTATATTGAAATTTTCTTTTGGATAATTATCATCCCATCCAATTATAACTATATCATGATTTGCTTTTTCATCGCCCTTATAACAATATGAATAATTTTGCTGGTTATAATATTTTGTTTTTCCACCATAATCAATAGCATCAGATGCATAAAAAGAACTTTGTACCCCGCCATATTTAAATACCATCTTTTTTATCATCTCATAATCTTTTGCTTCAACTATCTGGACATCCTGAACGTGCTTAACGCTTAATGCATCAAAATTACCTATACCATCACCATATGGATCATCCTTTTCAAGCACAGGCCCCTGCCATGAAAGAAGGTAAGCTATGGACATATTATAATTTCCACCCTCATCCTGGGTAAGATTAAATGAATTACATATAGACATATTGTCTATTGAGAAATTATAGCTTTCTTCCGGAAGAAGAGCTGACTCTAATGCAGTTAAAGAAGCAAAAGCCCAACAGGTACCAAGATTCCCCTGATTCATTGCAACAGGCACTCTTTTTGCATCCTCATAACTATATGACAATGGAAGCACACTGACATCATCATTACTAATCATATATATGTTATTTGACTTTTCATCATAATTATATGAATAATCAAGGGCATCAGATAAAAGTTTCGAAGAAATATAAGGCGTATCATTTACAAATTCAAGGCAGTTTTTTTCTGAATATATCGTTCCATCCACATCATATTCTTCCCCATCCATAAATACCTTTATCTGCTTTTCTCCTTTTTCTATAAGAAAATAATCATCTCCATACTTTCTTACAGAACAGTCAAAAATATCTCTTATCTTATATGCAGGCATCATTAAATTAAGCTCATCTGACATATATATATTATCTGTAGTTGATTTAATCTGCTTAGAATCCACGTTTGCAAAAAGCGGAGACTGGTTTATAACATAAGCTTTTACCCTTGTCCAGTTATCATCTTCTGCAGCTTTGTTTTTTCCTTTTACAACAGTCCCCTTAAAAAAGAATGACTGTATCATAAGGACAAAACCAAATAATATTAAAAATAAAATACCATGTAATATAATATTCTTCTTCAATTTATATTTTCCCTCATCATTAAGTAAATATTCTAATTAGATTTCTTAGGAGGCTTAGGACCCATAAACTGGTAAAAATATGTTTTAATCATACCATTATAAATCTTTCTGTTTTTATCTGCTTTAAGTCCTAAATATTTTAAAGCATCCTCATATGATGTAATAATATACGCCGACCACGAATCAAGCGATTTATATTTTTCTCCAATTATCTTATATAATTCAGGAAGATTTTCCTTATCTTCAATTCTCTCACCATATGGCGGATTTGTTATTATAAATCCATATTTTTTTCTATGGCTGATATCTCTTACATCTTTTTTCTGAAAATGAATAAATTCATCTACTTCAGCATTTATGGCATTTTTTCTTGCTGCCTTAATCACTTCATCATCAATATCGCTACCCTGTATATCTGTTTCAACATTTCTATCAATCAAATCCAACGCTTCATTTATACCATCATACCATTCTTTTTTAGGTATAAGATTTGTCCAGTTTTCAGCAGTAAAACTTCTATTCATACCGGGTGCCATATTTATTGCCATCATTGCAGCTTCAATAGGAAATGTTCCACATCCGCAAAATGGATCCAAAAGTATTCTGTCCTTTTTCCACGGAGTAAGCATTATTAAAGCTGCTGCCAATGTTTCAGATATAGGAGCCTTTGATGTCCAGGTCCTGTATCCTCTTTTATGTAAAGATTCTCCTGATGTATCAATACTTACCACTGCTTCATCTTTATTGAAAAAAATTCTTATGGGATATTCTTCCCCATTTTCTTCAAACCATTCTATTTTATAAACTTGTTTTAAACGCTCAACTATTGCTTTTTTAGCAAGACTTTGTAAATCTTTTGTACTAAATAATTTACTCTTGACGGAAGTTGCCTTTGTAACCCAGAATTTTCCATCTTTTGGAATATATCTTTCCCATTCAAGCTTCTTAACTTTTTCAAAAAATTCATCAAATGAAAACGCCTTAAATCTTCCAACTTCAATCATTACTCTTTCAGCCGTTCTCAAAAAAATATTACACCTGCATATAGCCTTTGAATCACCATAAAAAGAAACTTTTCCATCTTCAACCTTATAAATCTCATAACCTAAATCTGTTATTTCTCTTTTTAATACTGATTCCAAGCCAAAATGACATGGTGCAATTAAAATATATCTATCCATTAATTTTTGTCCTTTATTATTTTTCTATGAAAATATTCTTATAAACACACTACAACAAGTCTATTATATTACAATATCACCGGCTGGTAAATTATGTATTTAATTTATTTTATTAAATATTTATTTCATTTTAAGAAAATAAAAATATTCACGAAAAATTCATTATTCATTCACTCATAAACCTTGACAATATCGTAATTTTATATTATTATAAGTTAAGTCAAGGGGATAACCCTTCAAATATTCCCTTGACTTATAACCCCTTATTAATTATTTATACTCCCCTCAAAACAGCTAACGGTTCGCCCTTAGCTGTTTTACCTTTTTAAGAAAAAAATAAGACCTGCATTGCACTAAGCAACGCAGGTCATTTTTATCAGAAACCTTTTTTAAATAATTTAAATTTTATCAAGTGCCTGTTCAATATCTTCGATAATATCATCAACATTTTCAATACCAACAGAAAATCTGATAAGATCTGGTGCAACTCCACCCTTAATAAGTTCCTCATCTGTTAACTGTCTGTGTGTTGATGATGCAGGATGAAGCACGCATGTATGAGCATCAGCTACATGTGTTGCAATCATAGCAAGCTTTAAGTTCTTCATAAACTCTTCAGCTTTTTCTCTTCCACCCTTAATACCAAATGAAACAACACCACATGTACCATTCTTCATATATTTCTGGGCTAATTCATAATTCTCACTACTTTCTAATCCAGGATAATTTACCCATGAAACTTTTTCATGACTTTCTAAATATTTAGCAACCTTTAATGCATTAGAACAATGTCTTTCAACTCTTACTGCTAATGACTCAATTCCAAGATTTAATAAATAAGCATTCATTGGAGCCTGAATAGAACCTAAATCTCTCATAAGCTGTGCTGTACATTTAGTAATAAATGCGCCTTCATTTCCGAATTTCTCAGCATATGTAATACCATGATAAGATTCATCAGGTGTTGTAAGACCTGGGAATTTATCTTTATGTGCCATCCAGTCAAACTTACCAGAATCAACGATACATCCACCTACTGTTGCATCATGTCCATCAAGATATTTTGTTGTAGAATGGATAACAATATCAGCACCCCATTCAAAAGGTCTGCAGTTTATTGGTGTTGCAAAAGTATTATCAATGATAAGTGGAACGCCATGTTTATGTGCTACATTTGCAAATCTTTCTATATCAAAAATCTTTAATGCAGGATTAGCAATTGTTTCTCCAAAAACAAGTTTTGTATTTGGTTTAAATGCAGCTTCTAATTCTTCATCTGTGCAATCAGGTGAAACAAATGTAAAGTCTATTCCCATCTTTCTCATTGTTACATTAAATAAATTAAATGTACCACCATATATTGTAGATGAAGCTATAACATGATCTCCTGCATTTGCAATATTAAATACTGAAAAGAATGATGCTGCCTGTCCTGATGATGTAAGCATTGCAGCAGTTCCACCTTCTAATGCAGCAATTTTTGCAGCAACATAATCGTTTGTAGGATTCTGAAGTCTTGTATAAAAATATCCACTTGCTTCTAAATCAAACAATTTAGCCATATCTTCACTTGTATCATATTTAAAAGTTGTACTTTGTACAATTGGAATCATTCTTGATTCACCGTTTTTTGGTGTGTATCCTGCCTCTATACACTTTGTCTCCTGTCTCATTTAACTACCTCCGCGATTTTAAAGTTTATATGATATATTAAAATATTTCTTCCATTTTCCTATAAATTTCTTTTAATCTTTCATCTGAAAGATCTGTTTTATTTAAAATTGTATATCTGTCAGCTCTTGTTGCGCTTGCCTGTTTCCATGCATTAACAAATATTTCTTCTGTTATGTTCCAAGCACTTGGTTTTACAGGAATCTCATATTTTTTAATAACATTTGTTATTTTACCAATATTTCTTTCCTGGAAAATACATGCACCATAGCTTCCCATTGCAACTGCAATACCATGAGGAACATTTACATATTCACTAAAATTCTCCTCAAGTGCATGACAGAATAAATGTTCTGAACCACTGCTTGGTCTTGATGAACCTGCAATTTCCATGGCAAGTCCTCCCATAACCAAAGCCTGTGTTAATCTCTTAGTAAAATCAACACCCTCAAGGTCCATCTGATCATTATAACAAATAGAGTTAAATGCCATCTTTGAAATCATATATGCAAAATCATCTACTTTTTCAGCATCATTTAAATATGCTATCTTCCAGTCATTTAAGGCTGTATATTTGCTGATTGTATCACCAATTCCTGCAAGTAACTGTCTTTTTGGTGCAGACATAATAACCTTTGCATCAACCAAAATTGCTGATGGAATTGTACATTTAAATGTTTTTCTTGCTTTTCCTTCAGTTCCAAGAACTGCAACAGGAGATGCAAGAGAATCATTACTAAGAGTTGTAGGTAATGAAATTAATTTTGTTTTACTTACATAAGATGCAAATTTTGCAAGATCAAGAACTGTTCCTCCACCAAAACCAATTACAATGGAAAAATCATTCATTGTAATGTATTTTGCCAAAGCTACAGCTTCATCATAAGTTGCACCTTTTATAAGATACATTTCACTGTCATTAAAACTATTTTCTATTCCATCTAAAATTTCCGAAAATATACCTTTTAATGTAGATTCAGTAACAATTATTGTTTTTTTATTTTCTATACCCGGAATAACATCATTCATAACTTTAGGTATTCTTCCAAAAACACCTTCATCTACTATTAAATGATATGGCAATTTAAAACTATTCATCATAATCTCCTAATCTAATATTAATCTACTTTTGGAAGAGAATCAAAACCTGGTTTTAAATCTTCATCAGTTGGGATAAAGTCAGACATTTCACCATCATTATATTTCTGATAAGCAACCATATCAAAATATCCTGTACCTGTAAGACCAAAGAGAATTGTTTTTTCTTCTCCTGTTTCTTTGCATTTTAATGCTTCATCAATTGCAACTCTTATTGCATGTGAGCTTTCTGGTGCCGGTAAAATTCCTTCAACCCTTGCAAACTGTGTAGCAGCTTCAAATACAGATGTCTGCTCTACACTTACAGCTTCCATTAATCCATCATGATAAAGCTGTGATAATGTTGAGCTCATACCATGGAATCTTAATCCTCCTGCATGATTTGCAGATGGAATAAATCCACTTCCTAATGTATACATTTTTGCAAGTGGGCAAATCATTCCTGTATCACAGAAATCATAAGCAAATTTACCTCTTGTAAAACTTGGACATGATGCAGGCTCAACAGCGATAAATCTATAATCATTTTCACCTCTTAATTTTTCACCCATAAATGGAGAAATAAGTCCACCAAGGTTAGAACCACCACCTGCACAACCAATAATAATATCAGGTTTGATATTATATTTATCCATTGCAGCCTTAGCTTCAAGACCGATAACTGACTGATGAAGTAATACCTGATTTAAAACACTACCAAGAACATATCTGTATCCTTCATTTGTTGTAGCAACTTCAACAGCTTCAGAAATAGCACAACCAAGACTTCCTGTTGTTCCAGGGTGTTCTTTTAAAATCTTTCTACCAACATTTGTTGTTTCTGAAGGAGAAGGTGTAACTTCTGCTCCATATGTTCTCATAACTTCTCTTCTGAATGGTTTTTGTTCATAAGAAACTTTAACCATATAAACTTTACAATCAAGACCTAAATATGCGCAAGCCATTGAAAGAGCTGTACCCCACTGTCCTGCACCTGTTTCAGTTGTAACACCCTTTAAGCCCTGCTTCTTAGCATAATAAGCCTGTGCAATAGCTGAATTAAGTTTATGACTTCCACTTGTATTATTTCCTTCAAATTTATAATAAATCTTTGCTGGTGTTCCAAGTGCTTTTTCTAAGCAATATGCTCTGACAAGTGGAGCTGGTCTGTACATTTTATAAAAATCCTGAATTTCAGCAGGAATATCAATATATGCAGTAGTATCATCAAGCTCCTGTTTTACTAATTCATCACAAAAAACTACACCTAATTCTTCTGCAGTCATTGGTTTCAATGTTGCAGGATTAAGGAGTGGAGCTGGTTTATTTTTCATATCAGCTCTGACATTATACCACTGTTTTGGTATCTCATTTTCTTCTAAATAAATTTTGTAAGGTATTTTTTCTGAACTCATAAAAGCCTCCATTTAAATATTTTATTAATTCAATGCATATTCTGCATTTATATTTTTGTTTAACCTTATTAATAATACCATAAAACAGGCTAAAAAACCATAAATTAACATTATACATACAATTTTTTCATTAAAAAAAGAACAATCTCATGATTGTTCTTTTAAATATATTCTTTAAAATTTAAGAGCAGGGGATGAGAGAATCGAACTCCCACCAAAGGTTTTGGAGACCCCTATCATACCATTTGACCAATCCCCTAAATATAAAAAATAGAGCGTGCGCAAGAGGATTCGAACCCCCGACCTTCTGGTCCGTAGCCAGACGCTCTATCCAGCTGAGCTATGCGCACAATAGTGTGCAAAATCAAAAGAAAATGCCGGCGACCGGAATCGAACCGGTACGGGAGGTTAGTCCCGCAGGATTTTAAGTCCTGTGCGTCTGCCAGTTCCGCCACGCCGGCACATGTCTTTCGACAAGTGGGACCTACAGGGCTCGAACCTGTGACCCTCTGCTTGTAAGGCAGATGCTCTCCCAGCTGAGCTAAGATCCCATGGGAATATTAAATTGTCTCCTTTTATCAAGGATAGCGACCCGAAGGGGGTTCGAACCCCTGACCTCCGCCGTGACAGGGCGGCGCTCTAACCAGCTGAGCCACCGGGCCAAAAATATTATATTTTAAAATGGACCTTCGGGGACTCGAACCCAGGACCGACCGGTTATGAGCCGGTTGCTCTAACCAACTGAGCTAAAGGTCCAAATACCTTAGATACGCACGTTGAAATATACATAAATAAAGTAAGCCGATGATCGGACTCGAACCGATAACCTGCTGATTACAAATCAGCTGCTCTGCCAATTGAGCCACATCGGCATAAAAAATGACTCCAACGGGATTTGAACCCGTGTTACCGCCGTGAAAGGGCGATGTCTTAACCGCTTGACCATGGAGCCAGACTCCCCGAGCGGGGCTCGAACCTGCAACAACTCGGTTAACAGCCGAGTGCTCTACCATTGAGCTATCGAGGAATACCTTATCCTGTAAACTTAAATGATGAACCTGCAGTGAAACTTGGAACTCGCCGCAGTGCTCTACCACCTAGCTATCGAGGAATACCTTATCCTAATATATAGGAATACTTGAGATGTACAGTAGTACACTCAAAACTACACATAAAACTTTCTAAATTACAAAACTAAAACCTAAACCATTATGGTCAAGCCCTCGACCTATTAGTATCAGTCAGCTGCATACATTACTGCACTTCCACCTCTGACCTATCAACCTTGTCGTCTTCAAGGGGTCTTACTACTTGCGTATGGGATATCTCATCTTGAGGGGGGCTTCACGCTTAGATGCCTTCAGCGTTTATCCCGTCCCGACTTGGCTACTCTGCCGTGCTTTTGGTAAAACAACAGATGCACCAGAGGTCAGTCCATCCCGGTCCTCTCGTACTAAGGACAGCTCCTCTCAAATATCCTACGCCCACGCCGGATAGGGACCGAACTGTCTCACGAC
>FOFK01000011.1:74605-77556 GCA_900110975.1 Lachnospiraceae bacterium RM5 | reverse complement strand
TAAAATCCATATAAAAAATATTTCCATAGATACTTTTATCAAACTGTTCCAGATTTTCTACTACATACATAAGTGCAGTATTCATTCTGTCTTTATGAATGCATATCCGTACCTTGTCTACTATATATTCAGAACTTCCGGATGTATAAGTTATATCCCTGCTTCTTTTAAAATCAATAACTATTCCGCCTTTATAGCCATAATAGTATCCTGTCCTATTTGCTATCTGAGAGACTCTTATTCTTCTTACTATTACATCATTTTCATCAAGAAGCTGTACAAAGGATGAATCTAATGTTCCTGAAACTCCTTCATATTCTTCTTCCAAAAATAATCCTTGGATTTTCTTTACGGGAATAGTAATGTATCTAAAATCTGCACCTGTTAAACCTGCATCAATATCAGATACAATTCCCACTTCACCAACCTTTACTCTCCCTGTATACCATGTGTAATCACTGTTATTATTTATATTTACGCTACATACAATAATTTCCGGCACTTAGTCACCTCCAGACATATATCCAAACATCAAGTATCATTTAATATATTATTTAATTACAATGTATTTTCACGACCAAATATATTAATATAATTTTACAATAATTACACCTCATTCACAAGAAAACCGAAAGCAAAAACCTTAAATATAACTTAAAAATTTTGTTAATAATTTTGGTACTTTTTACTCTCATTGTGATAAAATAGAAGTAGATAAATTCGTGAAAACATATTTAATATTTAAGCAAAATGAAAGGATTAGACGAAAGTCAGGTGATTACTATGAAAAAAGTTATTACAATCAGCCGTGAATTTGGCAGTGGCGGAAGAACTATAGGCAAAGAAGTTGCAAAGAAACTTGGCTATGAATATTATGACAAGGAAATCATTGAAAAAATTGCCAGTGAATCCGGTCTTTCAAAGTCTTTTATTGAAGAAAATGCAGAGCATGCTCCCGGAACAAATATTTTTTCCTACGCATTTGTTGGAAGAAATGAAAACGGTGAATCTATTTCTGATTATCTTTGGAAAGCACAATGCAAGGTTATAAATGATATTGCAGAGAAAGGAAACTGCGTTATTGTCGGAAGATGTGCAGACTACATACTTCTAGACAGAATTGACTGTCTTCATGTGTTTGTTCATGCAGATATGGAGAAGCGTATTGACAGAATTATTAATCTGTATGGTGAAACAAATGAGAAACCGGAAAAACGCATAATCAAAAAAGATAAGAAAAGAAAAGCCAATTATAAATATTACACTGACAGAACCTGGGGAATGTCACAAAACTACCACATAACCTTAGACAGCGGTGTAATCGGCATCGATAAATGCGTTGACGTTATTTGCAATTTAGCAAAAGACCTTAAATAGTTTTATAGCTAACAAAAATACTTACTAAAATCACAGGAGAGAGTACTATATGAGTTTCTTTAAAGCTACTGACACTAATGTATCTGAGAGAAGTGTTTTTTCATTAGCCTGGCCAATTTTTGTACAGACTTTTTTATCTATTCTTTTAGGATATATAGATACATTAATGACCAGCAGATACTCTGTAATTGCCGTCGGTGGAATTGGAAATGCAAACCAGATTATTTCTTTTCTTGCTCTTGCATTTTCAATTATATCCACTGCAACTACAATCGTTATATCGTGGATGCTCGGTGCAAAGAAAGATAAAGAAATAAATGTCATATATACTCTCTCTATTTATTTTAATCTCTTTTTAAGTGTATTTATCAGTCTTCTTATTCTTATATTTCATAGAAATATTATAGCCTTAATGAATGTCCAGAAAGCTATGGTAAAACCTGCAACAGATTATATAATTATTGTAGGTGGATTTATTTTTTTTAATTCTCTATTTTATGTATATGGCGCTATTTTTACAAGCAACGGACATACAACCATCATTATGATTATTTCCATACTTATGAATTTTATAAATATCATCGGAAATTATTGCTTTTTATACGGACCACTATCTTTTTTAAATTTAGGCGTTAAAGGTGTTGCAATTTCAACTGTTACAAGCAGTATCATTTCCGTAATAATTTCAATTATTTATTTTAACACCCATATAAGCGGCAATATATCAATAAAATATTTATTTCCATTTCCTCTTAAAATGCTTAAATTACTTTTAAAAGTAGGACTTCCTGCTGCAGGTGAAAATATATCGTATAACATCGCACAGTTATGCATCCTTAGATTTGTAAATACAATATCTATCGTTGCCGTAAATACGCGAATTTATGCAAATATATTTACCAGCTTTTCTTTTGTTTTTTCAATTGCAACATCAGGAGCAATTTCAATTATTGTCGGTCATTTAGTAGGTGCAAAAAGATACGATGATGCGTACAAAAGAGTCCTTAAGGTATTGTATGTTTCTTTTATTTTTGCTGTGATTCTTGCAAGCATTAACTTCCTTTTAAGCCCTCTTACATTTAGCATTTTCACAAAAGATAAAAGTGTTATCGCCCTTGGAAGAAAAATTATGTTTATTGGAATCTTTTTAGAAATGGGAAGATGTATAAATCTTGTTGTTATTAAAAGTTTAAGAAGTGCCGGAGATATAAAATTCCCCACATATCTGGGCATGGCATCTATGTGGGGAATCTCTGTTTTATTTTCTTATATCTTAGGCTTGAAGCTAAATATGGGACTTATAGGTATATGGATAGCCCTTGCGGCTGATGAAATCGTAAGAGGCATCATTGTATACATAAGATGGATTAAAAAAATCTGGGTTCAGAAAGCCAAAATCGTAGAGTCCGATGAATTTAAGTTTGAGGACTACTAGATAATTTCTTGATGACTACTAGAATTTCAGCAGTTTTTCTCTCCTGCTAGTAATCACCAGTAATTCTTTCTCGCGGACTACTAGAATTTCAACATTTTTTCTCTCCCGCTAGTAATTCTTTCTCGGCGACTACTAGAAT
>FOFK01000011.1:0-74365 GCA_900110975.1 Lachnospiraceae bacterium RM5 | reverse complement strand
GCGACTACTAGAATCTCAGCAGTTTTTCTCTCCCACTAGTAATTTTCTTTCAGCGACTACTAGAATTTCAGCAGTTTTTCTCTCTCGCTAGTAATCGCCAGTAATTCTTTCTCGCGGACTACTAGAATTTCAGCAGTTTTTCTCTCCCGCTAGTAATTCTCTTTCAGCGACTACTAGAATTTCAGCAGTTTTTCTCTCCCACTAGTAATTTTCTTTCGGCGACTACTAGAATTTCAGCTGTTTTTCTCTCCCACTAGTAATTTTCTTTCAGCGACTACTAGAATCTCAGCAGTTTTTCTCTCCCACTAGTAATTTTCTTTCAGCGACTACTAGAATTTCAGCTGTTTTTCTCTCTCGCTAGTAATTCTATAATTCTCACAAACTAATTATCACTATCTAATTCTCACAACCCATGTCAATACTAACAGCATTAATTAAGTATAAACTTCAATATCTCACGAGGTGAATCCGCAAGGTTCCTGCTTCCAAGATTTTCTAAAAATTCTCTAGTCCTGAATCCATATGTAACTCCAATAAATTCAAGCCCTGAGTTTTTTGCTGTCATGAAGTCAACATCAGAATCTCCTACATATACAGCATTTTCCTTCTCTATACCAAATCTGTTTAACACGTCCATAACACCATCAGGACATGGTTTGCATTTTATTCCTTCTTTTTCGCCTACAGCATAATCAAATATATTATCAAAGTAATCTACGCAAAGACTCTGGACTGCGAAGTCTGCTTTATTTGAAACAACTGCTGTATATATTCCTTTTTCTTTTAATTCTTTTACAATTTCAATTATGCCATCGTATGGTTTTGTTTTTATGGCACAGTTCTTTGCATAATATTCTTTAAAATCTTCAAAGACCTTATCTATTACATCATCACCTATATTATCATCTACACTGCCATCTATATTATTATCTTCCCTTACATTCCCGACAGCTCTTTCAATTAATTTTCTAATTCCATTTCCAACAAAACTTCTTACTTCATCAATACTTCTTTCTTTTAAACCATTTTTCTTTAAAGCATAGTTTGTTGAATCAGTTAAATCTTCTAAAGTATCAAGGATTGTTCCATCCATATCAAATATCACTAATTTTATATCCATATCACATTCCTCTTCTATTCCATTCATTAAAGTCTTTCTAATAAAATTTGAACTCACCCATAGCAGATAAATAAAATCAATCCATACTCATAACACATATAAATACATATAAATGAAAAAGCCCCAAATCACTATGTATTTGGGGCCTGTATTAAATTCACTATAAAATCTAATATTTCTCACTTCAACTACAAATGTATTAACTACCAATGTATTGAATTATCCATTGACTGCATAGAATCAAAGTCTTTTGCAATTTCTTATAAGCTTGGTCCTGCAGCTACTAATGCTTTACCAGCTTCATTTCCTTCATACTTCTTGAAGTTCTTAACAAATCTTTCTGCAAGGTCTTTTGCTTTTTTATCCCACTCAGCTGCTGTAGCATATGTATCTCTTGGATCTAAGATTGTAGGATCAACACCTGGAAGTTCTGTTGGTACTTCAAAATCAAATACAGGAATCTTCTTTGTTGGTGCTTTAAGAACATCACCACTTAAGATTGCATCAATAATTCCTCTTGTATCTTTGATAGAAATTCTCTTTCCTGTTCCATTCCATCCTGTGTTTACAAGATAAGCTTTAGCTCCGCTTTTTTCCATTCTCTTAACTAATTCTTCAGCGTATTTTGTAGGATGTAACTCTAAGAACGCCTGTCCAAAGCATGCTGAGAATGTAGGAGTTGGCTCTGTAATTCCTCTTTCTGTTCCTGCAAGTTTTGCTGTAAATCCAGATAAGAAATAATATTTTGTCTGCTCTGGTGTAAGAATAGATACTGGAGGTAATACTCCAAATGCATCTGCTGATAAGAAGATAACATTATTTGCTGCTGGAGCAGAACTAATTGGTTTAACAATATTTTCTATATGATCAATTGGGTATGATACTCTTGTATTTTCTGTTACTGACTTATCTGCGAAATCAATCTTTCCATTTTCATCAACTGTAACATTCTCTAAAAGAGCATTTCTCTTGATGGCATTATAAATATCTGGCTCAGATTCTTTATCAAGGTTGATAACTTTAGCATAGCATCCACCTTCAAAGTTAAATACACCATTATCATCCCATCCATGTTCATCATCACCGATGAGTAAACGCTTAGGATCTGTTGATAATGTTGTCTTTCCTGTTCCTGAAAGTCCGAAGAAAATAGCTGTATCTTTTCCTTCCATGTCTGTGTTTGCTGAGCAGTGCATAGAAGCGATACCTTTAAGTGGAAGATAATAGTTCATCATAGAGAACATACCCTTCTTCATTTCTCCACCATACCATGTATTTAAGATAACCTGTTCACGGCTTGTAATATTGAATACTACAGCTGTTTCTGAATTAAGGCCAAGTTCTTTATAATTTTCAACTTTAGCTTTTGAAGCAGCATATACGATGAAGTCAGGTTCAAAGTTTTCTTTTTCTTCTTCTGTTGGCTTAATGAACATATTTGTTACGAAATGTGCCTGCCAAGCAACTTCCATAATAAATCTTACAGCCATTCTTGTATCTTTATTTGCACCACAGAAAGCATCAACTACAAATAATCTCTTATTAGAAAGTTCTTTCTTTGCAATATCCTTAACTGCTGCCCATGTTTCTTCACTTGCTTTATGATTATCATTTGGATATTCTTCAGATGTCCACCATACTGTATCCTTTGAATTTTCATCTTCTACGATATACTTATCTTTAGGAGAACGTCCTGTGTAGATACCTGTCATAACGTTAACAGCATCAAGCTCTGTAAGATATCCTTTATCATATCCTGTAAGTTCTGATTTCATTTCCTCTTCAAATAAAACTTCATATGAAGGGTTATGAACGATTTCTGTAACACCTGTGATGCCATACTTTGTTAAATCAACATTTGCCATCTTTATATACCTCTTTTCTTAATTTTTTCAAAATAAGGTTTTATTTTGTCCGGTTGGTATCTCTAAAATATATTCAAACCAACACAACCTATAGTATATAAATACTTGAAAAATAAGTCAAGAATTATATTATTTTTATAAATAAAGTTGACTTATTTTTCATAAGTGCTATTATTTTAAATTAGGAAGCCAATAGATAAAGTAAATGGAGGTACTTATTTATGACCTACGAGAAAATCGTTGAAAAGGTAACTAAAATTTTTGCAAAAGCAAAGGTTGAAAACAAAGATACACATATCGCATACGTTGTTCGTGTTGATGGCGAAGGCGAAGGAACTTTCTATATTGAAATCAAAGATGGTTCAGTTAATGTAGCACCTTATAACTATGACGGAAATAATCTTTACTTTGCAACAGATTCGAAAGTTTTATTTAGCATCCTCGAAGAAAAAACTGATATCTTTACAGCTTACAACGAAGGAAAAGTTTATGATGTTTCAGCAGACTTATCAATCTTCCAGGCATTGATTGATTCAAAACCTAAAAAAGCTTCTACAAAAAAGGCTTCTACTACTAAGAAAGCAGCTACAACAAAGAAAGCTACTACAGCTAAAAAAGCTACTGCTGCTAAGAAAACAGAAGCAAAAGCTGACGAAACAAAAGCAGCTACAAAGAAAACTGCTACAGCTAAGAAAGCTACTGCTACAAAAGCTACAGCTACAAAGAAAGCAGATGCAAAAGCTGATGAAACAAAGACAGCTACTACAAAGAAAGCTACTACAGCTAAGAAAACTACAACTAAGAAAACAACAAAATAATAAAACACGAGAAATGATAAAAGGAAATCACATCTGTGGTTTCTTTTTTTTACACATCAGTGATTTCTTTTTTTTATAAAAAAAAGATTGCGACACAAATCGCAATCTTTTTTATAATAATTATAATAAATTCTTATCTTACAAAATAAACTGACTTTTAATTAAGCAAGTTTTTCTTTTGCAACATTTGCTAATTTAGCAAATCCTTCAGCATCATTAACAGCCATATCAGCTAAGATCTTTCTGTTAACTTCAACACCTGCAAGTTTAAGTCCATACATGAATTTGCTGTATGATAAACCATTCATTCTTGCAGCAGCATTGATTCTTGCGATCCATAACTGTCTGAACTGTCTCTTTCTCTGCTTTCTTCCTGCATAAGCGCTTGTTAAAGCTCTCATTACAGACTGTTTAGCTACTCTATACTGTTTAGATCTAGCTCCTCTATATCCTTTTGCGAGTTTTAATACTCTATTATGCTTTTTCTTAGCGTTTAATCCGCCTTTAATTCTTGCCATGCTCTTAATCCTCCTTCACAAACTTACATCTTATAAATATGGTAAAATCTTCTTCATGTTTGAAACATTAGTAGCATCTGTTGTAGTTGCTTTTCTAAGATTTCTCTTTCTCTTTGTTGATTTCTTAGTAAGAATGTGACTCTTGTAAGCTTTCATTCTTTTTAATTTTCCAGTAGCTGTCTTCTTAAAACGCTTTGAAGCAGCTTTATTTGTCTTCATCTTTGGCATATCAATGTCCTCCTTAAAATTTAAATACTATTTATCAATCTACTTTTGTAGTATCAATCAAACTATCTAAACACTATTTCTTTTCTACTAAAAACATCTGCATATTTCTGCCTTCTAACTTAGGCTCCTTATCAATAACAGATACATCAGAAAGCATCTCAGCAAAATCATCTAAAATATGTTTGCTACTAGATATATGTGCCATCTCTCTTCCTCTGAATCTTAAAGTAACTTTTACCCTGTCACCTTTTGTAAGGAATTTTCTTGCCATATTTGCTTTTGTAGCTAAATCATTTGCCTCAATATTTGGCGAAAGTCTTACTTCCTTAACAGCAATTACCTTCTGTTTCTTTTTGGCTTCTTTTTCTCTTCTGACCATTTCATATTTGTATTTGCCATAATCAATAATTTTGCAAACCGGTGGTTTTGCATTTGAAGCAACCTTTACAAGATCAAGGTCTTCTTCCTCAGCAATCTTAAGTGCTTCTCTTGATGACATAATACCTAACTGTTCCCCGTTCTTACCAATCAAACGTACTTCTTTATCTCTGATCTGGTCATTAATTAATACTTCGCTAATGTTAGTGTACCTCCATAAAAAAAAGTGAATAGTCAGACTATCCACTTTATAATCATAGTAAATGCGGTAAACGCATCAGATTAAATATAATTACCAATGTCATCCAATCATGCATTGGTGAGAGTGGATACTCTGCTTGTTTGTTTACAACATATGTATCTTAACAAATAAGAATACTTATGTCAACAATATTTTATTATTTATTTATCATTACTAAGATATTCTTCAATTCCCTTTATTGCCTCTGCTTCATCATCACCGTCAGCAGAAACTGTAATGTTTTCTCCTGCCGGAAGACCTAATGTCATCATCCCCATTATACTCTTGGCATTAACTCTTTTGTTATCATGCTGAACATAAATAGAACTGGCAAACTGACTTGCAACCTGTACAAATACAGCTACCGGTCTTGCCTCAAGACCCGATTGAATTTCAATCGTCATATCCTTTGTAATCATAATTTCCTCCATTTCTGATTAGCTTGCAATTCTTCAGCTATTTCACTGATTTTCCTTAACCGGTGATTCACACCAGATTTCCCTACTTTAGGATCTAACATTTCACCTAACTCTTTAAGGGATGCATCACTATTTTGAAGTCTCAGTCTTGCGATAATTTCTAAATTCGCAGGAAGCTTATCAAGGCCTATCTTATCATCAATAAATTTAATATCTTCAATCTGCTTAACAGCGGCGGATACCGTCTTATTGAGATTAGCCGTTTCACAGTTAACTTTTCTGTTTACCGTGTTTCTCATTCCTTTTAAAATAAGGACATTTTCAAGCTCTAACAAAGCTATGTGGGCTTCCATTACATTTAAAATATTTACTATCTCTGAGCCTTCTTTAATATATACCACATAATGCTTCTTTCTTTCAACTATTTTCGCATCAATTTGAAAATAAGCCATGCATTCTTTAAGGTAATTAGCCTTATCAGTTGTATTACATACAACTTCAAAATGATATGATTTATTTGGATCACTTATTGAGCCAGATACCATAAAGCATCCTCTTATAAATGCCCTTTTACAGCAGTCTTTCTGAACAACCATCTTACTTACAGGAGTTAAATCATAACTTAAGTTTCCATCTTTATCAATAAGCTTTGTTGCACTAAGAATCTTTTTTAAATCTTTATCATTTTCAATTATGATAGTATATATACAAAACGATTTGCTTCTTTTAACTGAAACAACATTATCTATACTATATGTTTTTTTAATCAATGTAAAGCATTTTCTTGCAACTATTATATTTTCTGTCTGAATTATTAATCTGAGATTACCATTTTTATTTTCGATTTTTCCACACATACTTATAACCCCGGCAAGTTCGGCAATCATACAATGTCTGGCCTGTGGTATCTTTTTCTTTAATTCCTCTTTAACATCTCCTGAAAATGACATTTTTATCACCTTTCTATATCTCTGTGATATAGCTTAAATCCGATGTTTTTATCTTCTTTTACGTTTTTATATAAACTTTCTGCCACAGTTACTGACCTGTGTTTTCCGCCTGTACAGCCAATAGCAATAACCAATTGATTCTTGCCTTCTTTAACATACTTAGGCATTAAAAATTTAACCATGTCAATCAGCTTAACCAAAAACTCTCTTGAATCATCTGAATCCATTACATAATTTCTAACATCTTCATCAAGACCTGTCTTATGCTTCATATCCTCTTTATAATAAGGATTTGGCATAAATCTTACATCAAATATCAAATCAGCATCCGATGGTAATCCATATTTAAATCCAAAGGAAAGTATGGTTACATACATATTTTCAAAATCATTATCCTGTATGAAAATCTTTTCAATTTCTTTTCTTAAATCTTTTACAAGTAATGTACTTGTATCAATTATGTAGTCTGAATCTTTTTTAAGAAAATCCAGCTTTTCTCTTTCTTTTTTTATTCCGGTTTCAAGTCTGTCTTTTACAGCCAAAGGATGTGCTCTTCTTGTTTCCTTATATCTTTTTATAAGAATCTCATTGCTTGCATCCAGAAAAAGAATTTTACATTCATGTCCCTTATTTTTTAATGTTTCAAATATTGATGTTAATTTAGAAAGAGACTCACCACTTCTTACGTCAACACCCAAAGCAACATTGTTATACTCACCTATATTACTTAATTCTGCAAATTTCAAAATAAGGTCTATTGGAAGATTATCCACGCAAAAAAAACCTATATCTTCCAAAATGTTCAAGGCCTGACTCTTTCCTGCCCCGGACATTCCTGTAACAATTACAAATCTCATAAGATCTTTACCTCTGGTTCTAAAACAACTCCACTGTCTTTATATACTTTATCCTGGACATGTTTTATAAGATTTATTATGTCAGTAGCTGATGCATTTCCTTTATTTACAACAAAACCACAATGTTTCTCAGAAACACACGCATCACCTACAGAATAACCTCTTAGTCCTGAATCTTCTATAAGCTTGCCTGCAAAATAACCCTCAGGTCTTTTAAAAGTCGAACCTGCACTTGGATATTCAAGAGGCTGCTTATCTTTTCTTGCCTTTTGAAGCCTGTCCATCTCTTCAATAATCTCATCTTTATTTCCTTTTTCTAAAGATAAGATAACAGAAATAACAATATATTTTTCATCCAGAACTTTACTATGTCTGTACGAAAAATCCATTTCGGCTCCCGGGATATTTTTAATATCGCCATTTTTATTTATTACTACAACTTCTTTTACGATATCTTTCATCTCTCCCCCATAGGCACCTGCGTTCATCGCAATCGCACCACCTATAAAACCGGGAATCCCTGCTGCAAATTCCATTCCCTTAAGTGAATTTTCTTTTGCAACATTAGCTACTTTTGAAAGATAACATCCCGCACCGCATTTTATTTCTTCACCATCTGTTTCTATATCAGAAAAGTTATTTCCAAACTTTACAATAACGCCATCAAATCCTTCATCCCTTACTAAGAGATTACTTCCATTTCCAATAAAATAATATTTAATATTATTATCGTAAAGATACTTATATAACCTGCATGTACTTTCTATATCCACAGGTGTAACTAAAAACTCAGCCTTACCTCCTGCTCTGAAAGTAGTATGATTTTTCATATCAGCATCTTTTTCAATATTTTCTTTTCCAACTAATTCAATAAGATTATCATAAAGTTTGTCCATTATATTCTCCAATATTTTATTTAAATTAATCTAAAATCAAATCTGCTGCTCCATACATTCCTGCGTCATTTCCAAGTGTTGCAAGAGCAAATTTAACATTCTTTGTAGCATGGAAAGCATGTTCATTAAAGCTTTCTTCAATCTTATCAAGTAAGAATTTTCCTGCCTTACTTACTCCACCGCCAATAACTACAACCTGTGGATTTGTTACGGCAGCTATTCCTGCAATGGCAACACCAAGGCTCTTTGCAAGATTATTAACTGCTTCATTTGCAAGTTCATCACCTTCTTTAGCTGCATCAAAAATATCTTTACAGCTAAATCCAGGATTATCCCTAAGCACTGATTCTTTTACACTTCTATCAAGTAATTTCTTTGTTTCTCTTACGATACCTGTTGCAGAGCCAACTGTTTCAAGACAACCTTTTTTGCCACATCCGCAAACTTCTGCATCATCACCAAATACCGAAGGAATATGTCCAATCTCACCTGCTGCACCATTTGAACCAGGGATAATCTTTCCTCCGATAATTACACCGCCACCAACTCCGGTTCCAAGTGTAACAAGAACAAGGTCTTCAAAACCTCTTCCACCACCCTGCCAGATTTCTCCGAGGGCTGCAACATTTGCATCATTTCCGGCTTTAACTTTTATTCCGCCAAGCATAGCTGAAAGTTTCTCTTCAACATTAAAGATTCCCCATCCTAAATTTACGCAGTTAAGAACAGTTCCATCTTTTGTTATAGGTCCCGGAATTCCTATTCCAACACCTAAAATATCTTCTCTTGCAATTTTCTTATCTGTAATTTTTAAATTAATAGTGTCACAAATATCAGCTAAAATATGACTTCCTTCATCTTCTTTTCTTGTAGGAATTTCTGTACTGTCAAGAAGTTTTCCTTCTTCTGAAAATAATCCTATCTTTACTGTTGTTCCACCTAAATCAATACCAAAACATACCATAATTAAATACCATCCTTTTAGTTAATATTAAACACCCTTATCTATATTTGCCTGAACTCTCTTATATAATTCTTTAGCTGCATTATAACCCATCTTCTTCTGTCTGTGGTTTACGGCAGCTGATTCTACGATAATCGCAAGGTTTCTACCAGGTCTGATAGGAATTGAATGGCAGACCACCTTATTTCCTAAGAATTCTGTATAGTTTTCTTCAAGACCAAGTCTGTCATATTCTTTATCCCTGTTCCAGTCTTCAAGTTTTATAACCATATCTATAGTCTGGTCTTCCTTAACATTTTCAACACCGAATAATGTTTTAACATCAATGATTCCAATACCCCTGAGTTCAATGAAATGCTTTGTAATATCAGGTGATTTTCCAACTAAAGTTTCATCACTTATCTTACTTATCTCTACAACGTCATCTGCAACAAGACGATGTCCACGTTTAATAAGCTCAAGGGCAGCTTCACTCTTACCGATACCACTCTCACCCATAATAAGCACACCTTCACCATAAACATCCACAAGAACTCCGTGAATTGTGATACATGGTGCAAGCTCAACATTAAGCCATCTGATAATCTCTGCCATAAATGCTGATGTTGTACTGTCTGTCACAAGAATCGGAACACCTTTTCTATTTCCACATTCAAGAATATATTCATCAGGTACTATGCTTCTGCAAAAAATCATACATGGAATTCCTGCACCAAGTATCTGCTCATAAATATATTTTTTTCTTTCAACATCAAGGGTTTCGAGATATGTATTTTCTACATGTCCTATAACCTGCACACGATCATTTGGAAAATGTTCAAAAAATCCTGTGAGCTGGAGAGCAGGTCTGTTAATATCAGTCTGTTCAACCATAATCTTATTCACATCAATATCCGGAGTAAGATTTCTTAAATTCATTTTTTCTATTATTTTTCCTAAACTTACCTGTTTCATTTTTCCTCCATTTTTCTGTATTTTCGTTCAATACACGCATATATCTATATCTTACATCAAAACATATATTTTATCCATACCCTAATTAATTACTTAATGAATTCTTTATATATTTTTTTAAAAAAGAAAATACTTACGGAAACACTCATAACTTCAGCACATACAAAGCACCACCATACATTATTAAGCACGCCTGTTTTTGCAAGGAAATATGCAACAGGAATAAGAACAACTAACTGTCTGCATACTGATACCACAAGTGAATACATACTTTTTGAAAATGCCTGGAATGTGGATATAAGAATAATGGATACTGCTGCTATAGGAAAATGCAGTGCTATTATTCTCATTGCAGGTACACCGATTTTTATCATTTTTTCTCCTGCATTAAAAAGTGTCAAAAGCTTATCAGGCATTAATTCAAAACATAAAGTTCCTGTAAGCATCATAATAAATGCCAGTAATAAAGCAAATTTTAAAGTTTCTTTTATTCTGTCTTTTCTCTTTGCTCCAAGATTATATGCAAGCACAGGTATAATTCCGTTATTTAGACCAAATACCGGCATAAAGAAGAAACTTTGAAGTTTGAAATATACCCCGAATACTGCAGTTGCAGTAGATGAAAAAGTTCCAAGAATTCTATTCATAAAATATGTCATTATGGAACCTATGGAAACCATAAGTATTGATGGAATACCAACTGAATAGATTTTCTTTATAACTTCATCATTTATATTAAATACTCTCTTAAGTCCTATCTTTATGTCTTTATTATATTTAACATTTAAGAAAAGCGCTGTTAAACTTGCACATAACTGTCCAAAAACTGTTGCTATTGCAGCACCTGTAACTCCAAGTTTTGGAAAACCTAAAAGTCCAAAAATAAGAATCGGATCAAATATAATATTAATAACTGCTCCTGTAATCTGTGAAATCATGCTAAATACAGTTCTTCCTGTCGACTGCAATAATCTTTCAAAAGTAACCTGACAGAATAAAGCAAGTGAACCGAAACAGCATACCTTTGTATAAGAAATTCCATAATCCACAATTATCTTATCTGATGTCTGTGAGCTGATAAATACAGGAACAAGAAAAATTCCTATAAGAACAAATAAAAGATAACTGAGTATTGTAGTTAAAATACCATTATTTGCAGTATCATTTGCCTTATCAAAATTCTTTTCTCCTAATGATTTTGACAAAAGTGCATTTATACCTACAGCCGTTCCTGTTGCCACTGCTATCATAAGATTCTGCATAGGATAAGCAAGTGTAACCGCTGATAATGCTCTTTCTGAAATTCTTGATACAAATATAGAGTCAACTATGTTATACAAAGCCTGCACGAGCATTGAAAACATCATTGGCAAAGACATTGTAATAACAAGCTTTTTAACAGGCATGATGCCCATTTTATTTTCTTTTTTTAATGTTTTAGTATTTTCTGGTGTCATATTCTTTTCATCCTTTTAATTTTGGTAATAAATATTTCCCCGTATATGACCCTTTAACTTTCGTTATTTCTTCCGGAGTTCCGCATGCTATAACTTCTCCTCCGCCTTCTCCGCCTTCAGGTCCCATATCAATGATATAATCACTTACTTTTATGACATCAAGATTATGCTCTATAACAACAACAGTATTGCCATCTTCCGATAATCTTCTGAGTATATTTACAAGTTTATTTACATCATCAAAATGAAGTCCTGTAGTAGGTTCATCTAATACATATATAGTTTTTCCCGTACTCTTTTTACTAAGTTCTGATGCCAGCTTAATTCTCTGCGCCTCACCACCTGAAAGGGTAGTAGACGGCTGACCGAGCTTGATATATGAAAGTCCTACATCCTTAAGAGTTTTTATTTTTTTATATATTGCAGGGATGTTTTCAAAATAAGGAAGTGCCTCTTCTACTGTCATTTCAAGAACATCATATATATTTTTGTCCTTATATTTTACTTCCAGAGTTTCCCTGTTATATCTTTTTCCTCCGCATACTTCACAAGGAATATAAACATCAGGCAGAAAATGCATTTCTATTTTTTTAATACCATCTCCACTGCAGGCTTCACACCTGCCACCCTTCACATTAAAACTGAACCTGCCCTTTGTATATCCTCTTTCTCTTGCATCCTTTGTCTTTGCAAACAAATCCCTGATATGATCAAAAACGCCTGTATATGTGGCAGGATTTGATCTTGGAGTTCTTCCTATCGGCGACTGGTCGATATCTATTATTTTATCAAGCTTATCTACACCAAGAATTTTATCATGGTCGCCAGGAATTGTTCTTGCCCTGTTTAACTGCTTTGAAAGTGCCTTAAATAAAATCTCATTTGTAAGGGAACTTTTACCTGAACCTGATACTCCTGTTACACAGGTCATAACTCCAAGAGGAATCTTAACATCAATATTTTTTAAATTATTTTCCCTTGCACCTTTTATTGTAAGCCAGCCCTTTGGCTTTCTTCTTTTATCAGGAAGCAGAATTTCTTTTCTGCCTGATAAATAATCTGCAGTTATGGATTTTTTATTTTTTAATATTTCCTTATAATTTCCAAAAGCAACAACTTCTCCACCATGGGTTCCTGCTCCAGGGCCTATATCCACTATGTAATCAGCCTCTTTCATGGTATCTTCATCATGCTCAACAACTATAAGAGTATTTCCTAAATCTCTTAACCTCTTTAATGTGGCTATAAGTTTATCATTATCCCTCTGATGAAGCCCGATACTTGGTTCATCCAGAATATATGCAACTCCCACAAGACCTGAACCAATCTGCGTTGCAAGTCTTATTCTCTGTGCCTCACCACCTGATAAAGTTGCCGTTGCACGGGCAAGTGTAAGATAATTAAGTCCCACGTCTAATAAGAATTTTATTCTCGCTTTTATCTCTTTTAATATCTCACCACCTATAAGCATATCAACTTCACTAAGTTTCATATTCTCAAGGTAATCCATAATCTCTTTTATGGACATGGTTGTCAGTTCATAAATATTTTTATCATTTATGGTAACTGCAAGAGATGATTTATTTAATCTCATACCCTTACATTCAGGACATTTATTGATACTCATAAACTGTTCATATTCTGATTTCATTGTTTCTGAGTATGTTTCCCTGTATCTTCTTTCAACGTTTTTTACAAGGCCTTCAAATTCAACATTATATTCACCTTTTCCCCTCTGACCTTCATAATATACCTTCAGCACTTTTCCGTTTGTTCCATGTATTATTGCATCCTGCACTTTATCAGGTAATTTGGAAAATGGTTCATCTAATGAAAATTTATATTCTTTGCTCATTGCTTCTAAAACAGCATGGGTAAAGCTTCCTTTTTTTGAGCTTGACTGCCAGCCCATTGCAACAATTGCACCTTCATTTATGCTAAGGCTTTTGTCCGGTATCATAAGTTCTTCATTAAATTCCATTTTATACCCAAGACCTGAACATACAGGACAGGCTCCGTATGGATTATTAAATGAAAAACTTCTTGGCTGTATTTCATTTATGCTTATATCACAATCAGGACATGAAAAACTGTTACTAAAATTAAGCTCTTTCTTTCCATCAACATCTACTACTAAAAGTCCGTCGCTTAATCCAAGTACCGTCTCAATTGAATCAGATAATCTGCTTTCTATTCCCTCTTTTACTATAAGTCTGTCAACCACAATCTCAATAGTGTGTTTCTTATTTTTTTCTAATTTTATTTCTTCTGAAAGCTCATAAATATTCCCATCAATTCTTACTCTTACATAACCGGATTTTTTTGCATTTTCAAGTAATTTTACATGTTCACCTTTTCTGCCTCTTACAACAGGTGCCATAAGAATAATCTTACTTCTTTCAGGAAGTTTCATAATCTTATCAACCATCTGGTCTACTGTCTGTTTTTCTATGGGCTTGCCACATTCAGGGCAATGAACTTTCCCAATTCTCGCATATAATAATCTTAAATAATCATAAATTTCTGTTACCGTTCCTACTGTAGAACGTGGATTTTTATTTGTTGACTTCTGGTCGATTGAAATAGCAGGTGATAAACCTTCTATATTTTCAACCTTTGGTTTTTCCATCTGTCCTAAGAATTGTCTGGCATAAGAAGATAATGATTCCATATATCTTCTCTGTCCTTCAGCATATATTGTATCAAAGGCCAGCGACGATTTTCCGGAACCGCTAAGACCTGTTATTACAACAAATTTTTCTCTTGGTATATTAAGATCTATATGTTTTAAGTTATGCTCTGAAGCACCTTTTATTTTTATATACTTAATTTCACTCATTTTCTTCAATAATCTTTCTTATTTCTTTTAATTCATCCCTAAGTTCTGCTGCAGTTTCAAAATCAAGCTCTGCTGCAGCTTTTTTCATCTGCTTTGTTATCTTATTTATAAGATTATCAAGTTCTTTTCTGCTCATTGATTCTTTATCTTTTTTAAGTCTCTCACTTGTCTTTATTACTTCTTTTGTAATGCTTATTTTGTCTCTTACAGCCTTATTTATTGTTGTAGGAGTAATTCCATGTTCCTCATTATATTTCTTCTGTATTTCTCTTCTTCTGTTTGTTTCATCTATGGCTTTTTTCATAGAATCTGTCATTACATCTGCATACATAATTACATGACCTTTAGAATTTCTTGCTGCTCTTCCAATGGTCTGGATTAAAGATGTCTCCGACCTTAAAAATCCTTCCTTATCAGCATCAAGTATTGCAACAAGGCTTATTTCCGGGATATCAAGACCTTCTCTTAGTAAATTAATTCCAACAAGTACATCAAACACACCAAGTCTTAAATCCCTTATAATCTCAGTTCTTTCAAGGGTATCAATATCCGAATGCAGATATTTCACCTTTATTCCTGCTTCCTTAAGATAGTCTGTTAAATCCTCTGCCATTTTTTTAGTAAGCGTTGTAACTAAAACCTTATTACCATCTTTTACCTCTTTATTGATTTCACCATATAAATCATCAACCTGATTTTTTATTGGTCTTACATCAACTTCAGGGTCTAAAAGTCCCGTAGGTCGGATGAACTGCTGCACCCTTAAAAGTTCATGTTCTTTTTCATAATCTCCGGGAGTTGCTGATACAAAAAGCATCTGGTCTATTTTATTTTCAAATTCCTCAAAGTTTAATGGTCTGTTATCCTTTGCAGATGGAAGTCTGAATCCATAATCTACCAGCGTCTGTTTTCTTGACTGATCTCCTGCATACATTCCGCGAATCTGAGGTATTGTCATATGGGATTCATCAACTATAATAAGCAGATCTTCAGGAAAATAATCCATTAAAGTATTAGGTGTGGCACCGGGTTTTAATCCCGATAAATGCCTTGAATAATTTTCTATACCTGAACAGAATCCCGTTTCTTTTAACATTTCCACATCATAATTAGTTCGCTCAGCTATTCTCTGTGCTTCTATAAATTTATCTTCACCCTTAAAATATTCTACTCTTTCTTCAAGTTCCTTTTTTATCTCTACTACAGCCTTGTCAATTTTTTCTTTTGAAGCTATATAAAGGGATCCCGGGAATATTGCAACGTGATTTAAATCCGCTTTTATTTTCCCTGTCAAAGGATCAATTAAGGATATCCTGTCTATCTCATCACCAAAAAATTCTATTCTTACAGCTTCATCAGAAGAAGAAATTAAGAAAATTTCTATCACATCACCTCTGACTCTGAAAGTTCCTCTCTTAAAATCCATTTCATTTCTCTGATACTGTATATCTATAAGTCCTCTTATGACTTCATCCCTGTCTTTTATCATTCCCGGTCTTAATGATACCACCATTTCCTTATAATCTATAGGATCACCAAGTCCGTAAATACACGAAACCGAAGACACAATAATTACATCCCTTCTTTCAGAAAGGGATGCAGCTGCAGAATGTCTCAATTTATCTATTTCATCATTAATTGCAGAATCTTTTGCTATATATGTATCCGTTGAAGGTACATATGCTTCCGGCTGATAATAATCATAGTATGATACAAAATATTCCACTGCATTTTCAGGAAAAAACTCCTTAAATTCGCTATAAAGCTGTGCAGCAAGCGTCTTGTTATGAGCAAGTACCAGGGTCGGTCTGTTAAGTGCTTCAATAACATTTGCCATAGTAAAAGTTTTTCCCGAACCTGTAACACCCATAAGCGTTTCAAACTGGTTACCTTCTTTAAAACCCTCTACTATCTTTTTTATCGCCTGAGGCTGATCACCTGTCGCTTTATATTTTGAAACCAATTTAAATTTATCATCTGCCATAAGTATTTCTCTTTTCTTTATTCTTAATTAGTTTTCTTTAACAACTTCTATTGCCTTTTTAAGCTGTGAGTCAAGATATAATTTCCCATCTTCATTTTCAAGAATATCTTCCGCCGGAATGTCAGCATTTTCTCCGTTTTCATCTGTTTCGTAAGCAACCGTAATATCAGGTTCTATACCCACTTCATGGATATTACTTCCATCCGGAAGATAATATTTTGCAATTGTAAGGCTTATTGCAGAACCATCACTTAAGGAATAAAGCTCCTGCATTATTCCTTTTCCAAAAGTTTTTTCACCAACAATTTTTGCCCTGCCATAAGATTTCATACATCCTGAAAACGCCTCTGATGCGCTGGCACTTCCACCATCTACTAAAACCACCATAGGAATATCCTGATATTCTCCATCTCTTGTAGCCTTATATTCTTCACCGGAACCATCTTTTTCTTTATAAGATAAAAGAAGCGAATCCTTTGGAAGGAAATTATTCATTATATCAAGTACCTGGTCTGTAAGTCCGCCCGGATTATCCCTGACATCAAAAATAAGTCTTTCCATACCCCTGTTTTTCAGCTTATCAAGAGCATCCTTAACCTGCTTTGCAGAGTTTTCATTGAACTGTGCAAGATAAAGGTATCCGATATTTCCTTCCAACATTGTTGTATAAACAATTTCTATTTCAACTTCTTTTCTTGTTACTTCTAATTCTAATGTTTCACCATTTCTTAAAACACCTAATTTTACTTTAGTTCCTTCTTCTCCCCTTACCTTACTTACAACATCATTAAGATCATAATTTTTAACATCCTCACCATCAACACTTGTAATAAGGTCATTCTTTATAATACCAGCCTCTTCTGCAGACGAATTTTTTGTTACAGCATTTATAATGGTATAGCCTGTTTCTTCATCGGTAGATACAGTTGCTCCAATACCAACATATTTTCCACTGTCACTTTCTTTTACTTTCTCAAATTCCTCTTTTGTATAATAAACAGAATAAGGATCATTAAGACTTTCAACCATTCCCTTATAATTACCTTCAGCTAAGGTCTTTTCATCAACATCCTTATAATATTTATCTTCAATCAAATCATAAATATAACTTTCCTTATCTTTTCCTGTAAGCTTTGCTACTCTGTCAGATATGGCAGAATTCTTTGATAAGCCTGAAATAACAGTCATAAGAATGATTATAGCAAATATGGAACCGGCTCCTATTAAAATACCTGTAAATAAGCCAGTTTTATAATGTTCTTTGTATTCTATTTCTTTTTCATCTTCGTCTTCATTTTCTATTTTGTCTTCTATTTCATTTTCATTTTTGTTTTCAATTTCATTTTCGACTTCATTTAAATTTTCTTCATCGTTTTCAAAGTCAAATTTCATTTGTATCCGCCTTTCTAATATAAATCTTATTAATTTTACATTATTTATTTTGTCTAAAAAAAGTCCATGCCGGCATGCCGGCATGAGCTTTTATCCCCTGATATTATATTTTATATTATCCTACATAAATATGTGGATTAACATAACTTCCATTAACACGTATACTTAAATGTAAATGTGGTCCTGTTGACCATCCTGTGGAACCTACATATCCGATTAAATCGCCTTTATGCACATAAGTTCCGGAACTTACTGCAAATGCTGACATATGCATATATACTGAATAAATACCATTTCCATGATATATACCCATCCAGTTTCCTGCTGAAGAACTAAGCCATGCCCATTCCACCGTTCCATCATATACTGCATAAATAGGTGTTCCTATAGGTGCCGGAATATCTATACCATTATGATTTTCCTGCTGTCCTGATATAGGACTGATTCTTGATGAATAATCAGAGGATATAGTTGTATATCCTCTCAATGGCCAGGCAAAAATACCACCATCATATGTAGGTATATAAGAACTGCCTGACGAACTTCCCGAATTTGTAGAAGATCCATTAGAAGTATTAGTTGAATTTGTGGCATCCTCTGCCTGCTTACTTGCTTCTGCTGCTGCAAGTGCTTCAGCAGCCTGTCTTGCTGCCTCTTCTTCTACCCTTTTTCTTTCTTCAATTGCTTCCATCTGTGCAATAAGATTTTGCTGCTCCTGAAGTTCAGTCTGTTTTGCGCTTATATCTTTATTTGCTTCATCTATCTGTGCATTTGTATTTGCAAGCTCTTCTTCTTTTGCTGCAAGTAAAACTTCAACCTCTGCCTGCTCAGCTTCAGCATCACCCTTTAATGTTTCAAGTTCTGCTTCTTCCTGTTCAAGTTTAGCTTTTGACTGTTCCAACAAATCAACAGCCTCTTTTAATTTATCAAGCATCTGTCTGTCATATGTTGTTAATTCTGTTATATATTCAGCTTTCTTTAAAAACTCTCCAATACTGTCTGTTCCAAAAAACATATCAAGCATCTGTGAATTTCCATTCTCATACATAAACTTGATTCTGATTTTCATGGCATCGTACTGGGAATCAACTTCTGCCTGCTCATTCTCAATCTCGATATTTGTAGCATCTATTTCAGCCTGCTTATCTTCTATCTGTCCATTTATATAAATGATATTCTGTGCAATCTCATTTAATTTTAAATCCATGGATTCAATATAAGCTGTAGTATCGCTTTTTAATGATTCCAAAGAATCAAGTATGCTTTGGGCATCTTCTAATTCCTTTTCAAGCTCTTCTTCCTTTGCCTGCTCATCATATAAATCAGCTTTTGTAATACCTCTGCCAACACCAGATAATATACAGACTGTAAGTATTACTGCAGATGTATATATTATTTTTTTAAATTTTTTTCTCATTTAAGCACCACCATAAATTCCCAAAACTATAACACTATACCTTCAAATGTTTTCTAATTGTAATTTTACTTCCAATAAATCCGATTCCTGCTCCAATAATAAGTGCTGCAGGAGCAATTATCATAAATATTTCCTTTAATGGAATAAATAAAATCTGACTTGTAAATGTCTGGAATTGTGTCATCAGATATACAATTACTTTTTCATATATTATCATCAAAACACATACAGGAATAATCGCTCCTATAAGTCCGATAATAACACCTTCCACAATAAATGGTGCTCTTACAAAGAAATCCGAAGCTCCAATAAGCTTCATAATTCTTATTTCTTCCCTTCTTACAGTAATACCAATCATAACTGTATTGCTGATAAGGAAAATAGCAACACCAAGTAATATTATAATAATGGCAATTGAAATGTATCCTACCATCTTACCAAAATCCGTAAGGGATTTTGCTGTAACCGGCGAATCATTTACTTTTCTTACGCCATCTATTGATTTTATATATTTAACAACCTCCGACTGTTTTGAGAGATCATTTA
The DNA here is from genome assembly GCA_900110975.1 of Lachnospiraceae bacterium RM5. Classification (GTDB taxonomy): domain Bacteria; phylum Bacillota; class Clostridia; order Lachnospirales; family Lachnospiraceae; genus Bovifimicola. Next base: position 54,522 of record FOFK01000011.1, on the reverse strand, counting down.
AATAAACTTCATAGTTTGCTGATTTTGCAAGAGGATTATCATCCTTAAATCCTTCTGCAAGTTCCGGATCATCTGCAAAGTATAACTTTGAAAATTCCTGCCATGCCTCATCTGCAGATGTATATTCTATCTTGCTAACCTCCGGCTTACTCTTAATAAGATTTCCTATATTTGTAATGCCATCTTCTGTTATGTCTTCTTTAAAAAATACTGTTATACAAACTGACTCTTCTGCTTCTTTAACCATATGCTGGAAGTTTGCGATAATCGCATAAAACATTCCCATAAGGAAAATACATGCTGTAATTGTTCCAACTGAGGCAAGAGAGAACAGTTTATTTCTTTTAATATTTTTTATTCCCTGTCCGATATTATATATAAACGTACTAATTTTCATGGTATTCTCCCTTTGTTTCATCGCTCACTATAACGCCTTTATGCATAGTTATAACTCTTTTATTCATAGCATCAACGATTTCTCTGTTATGAGTAACCACGAGTACTGTCGTGCCTCTCTTATTTATTTCTTCTAACAATTTCATGATTTCCCATGAATTCTTAGGATCCAAATTTCCTGTAGGCTCGTCTGCAAGCATAATCGCAGGATTATTTACAATAGCTCTTGCAAGTGCAACTCTCTGCTGCTCACCACCTGATAATTCCTTTGGAAATGATCTGTATTTTTCTGATAATCCAACTAATGACAACATAGCAGGAACTCTTCTCATAATAACTTTATTTGGAGTTTCTACAACTCTCTGTGCAAATGCTATATTATCATATACATTTCTATCTTTTAAAAGTCTGAAATCCTGAAAAACAACACCGATGTCTCTTCTATAATACGGAATTTTTTTTCTTTTAAGTTTAGCTAATTCTTTTCCATTTACTACTATCTTACCACTTGTTGGCTCTAATTCCTTTAATAAAAGTTTTATTAAAGTCGATTTTCCTGAACCGCTGTTTCCTACAATAAATACAAATTCACCTTTTTTTATATTTAAATTTATATTTTTTATAGCAGGAGAACCGGTGGAATAAACCTTACTTACGTCTTCTAATTCTATCATGTTCAAACTGACCTTCCGTTATATTTATTACCCGTCATATTAGTCATTCATATATTAATAATCGTATTAATAATCGATTGTTTCCATATATTTCATATATTTAACAACCATAAGTGCAATCTTGAAAGTAATGGCATCATCAAATACTCTTAAATCAAGATTTGTTGTCTTTTGCAATTTATCAAGTCTGTATACCAATGTGTTTCTGTGAATATAAAGCTGTCTTGAAGTTTCAGAAACATTAAGGGAATTCTCAAAGAATTTATTTATTGTTGCTAATGTTTCTTCATCAAAATTATCAGGAGACTTGCTTCCAAATATTTCTTTTATAAACATCTTGCAAAGTGGAAGTGGAATCTGATAAATAAGTCTTCCAATTCCAAGTCTGTTGTATGCTACAACTCTCTTGTCACTATAGAAAATTCTTCCAACATCCAAAGCAAGCTTTGCTTCTTTATATGATTTTGAAACCTCTCTGATATCTTCAACAATTGTACCATAAGAAATATTAACCTTAGCCATAGCTTCAGCATTTGCCATATCAAGAAGTGTATTTGCAATCTTATCCATTTCAGGATATCCCTGTCCTTCTTCAACTTCTTTTACAAGAATAATATTTTTCTCATCTACGGCAGTTATAAAATCTCTGCTTTTTCCTGAGAAAAGACCTCTTATTGTTTCAAGAGCATTTACATCTTTCTCATTCTCAGTTTCTATGATAAATACAACTCTCTTTGTAGCAGTATCGATATGAAGTTTTTTTGCTCTTGAATAAATATCAACAAGAAGCATATTGTCTAATAATAAATTCTTAACGAAATTATCTTTATCATATCTTTCTTTATATGCCACAAGAAGCTGCTGTATCTGGAATACTGCCATTTTTCCAACCATGTAAACATCTTCGCTGCTTCCCTTTGCAACAAGAACATATTCTAACTGATTCATTTCTGTAACTTTAAAAAATTGAAAATCAGAAACAGCCTGACTGTCAGCTTCCGACTCAACAAAGGATACTACAGCATTTTCCAGGTCGTTTGCATCAGGAAAAGTTGTAACTAAAACCTTACCTTCTGTGTCTGTAATACACATATCAATTCTTGTTATGTTCTTTAGTCCTTCGATTACACTTGATAAAATCTGATTTGAAATCATTGGCATTACTCCATTTCTTATGTTTTGTATTTTTATTTTCTATATTTTTTCTTCTACTTCTTATAATTTTTATTGTATTATCTATTGTGTTGTTTTTTTATTTTGCATATTTTACAAATTTTGAATATACTTTTTCATTCTCATTGTCTTTTATTATAACATATTTTCAATATATTATAATTTTTTTTCTTAATTTTTCTCAACTTTTCACAAAATATTTAGATTTTTTTCAAAAAAAAGCTGTATAACAACAGATAAACCGTCATTATACAGCCTTATGTACTTAATATATATTCGAAAAATCAGATACTAGTTTGTAATTACATTATGTGTATCTTTATCGAAGATATGTAACTTAGCAGGATCAATAGCGATCTGGATTGTATCACCAGGTCTTGCTGTTGTACGAGGATTAACTCTCGCTGTACAGCTCCACTGATCTATATCGAAGTATAAGAATACTTCAGCACCAAGCATTTCATATAATCTGATAGTAGCTTCGATAACATTATCAGGATTCTGATTGATGAATACCTGCTCATCATGGAAGTCTTCAGGTCTAACACCAACAATAACTGTCTTCTCAATGTAGTTTCCTGCAATGAGAGCTTCAGCCTTAGCAGCTGGAACTTTGATTGTATGTGCACTAAATGATAATAAGATATCATTACCCTGCTGAAGAACCTGAGCGTCGATAAAGTTCATCTGAGGTGAACCCATGAATCCAGCAACGAATAAGTTACATGGATTGTTGTATAATTCTTCTGGAGTATCTACCTGCTGAGCAATACCATCCTTCATAACAACGATTCTTGTACCAAGAGTCATAGCTTCTGTCTGATCATGAGTAACGTAAATGATAGTTGTCTCAAGTCTCTGATGAAGCTTAGAAATCTCAGTTCTCATCTGTACTCTTAATTTTGCATCAAGGTTTGATAAAGGCTCGTCCATAAGGAATACCTTAGGGTTACGAACGATAGCACGACCCATGGCAACTCTCTGTCTCTGACCACCGGATAAAGCCTTTGGCTTACGATCTAATAAATGTTCAATATCAAGAATTCTTGCAGCTTCATGAACTAACTTATCAATCTGATCCTTAGGTGTTTTTCTTAATTTAAGACCAAATGCCATATTATCATAAACTGTCATATGTGGATAAAGAGCATAGTTCTGGAATACCATCGCAATATCTCTATCCTTTGGTTCAACATCATTTACAAGTCTGTCTCCAATATATAATTCACCACCAGAGATTTCTTCAAGACCTGCTATCATTCTAAGTGTTGTAGACTTTCCACATCCAGAAGGTCCAACGAAAATAATAAATTCTTTATCCTGGATTTCCATGTTAAAGTCTTTAACAGCAATAAATCCGTTTGGATAAACTTTTGTTATGTTTTTAAGTGATAAACTAGCCATCTAATTCTCCTCCTATATATAAATATTCACGTTTTATTTTTAATACGATAATAATTTTATACCAAAATCGCATAAAATACCATTGACTAATATACTAAAAAGCAAAAATGTATTTTGGTATATTTGCATAAAATACAGTAAAAATATTAAATTTTTATGTCAATATGTTTATTTTATGGCAATTGCTTCGATTTCAATAAGTACATCCTTAGGTAATCTGGCAACTTCAACGCATGAACGTGCAGGACAATCAGATACAAAATATTTTGAATAAATTTCATTTATCTTTCCAAAATCATCCATATTCTTAATAAATACAGTTGTTTTAATAACATTTTCAGGAGTTGATCCAGCTTCTTTAACAAGATTTACAAGATTCTTGATAGCCTGATCTGCCTGAGCTTCAACGCCTTCAGGTATTACACCTGTTGCAGGATCTACAGGAATAACTCCTGATGTATAAACCATTCCATTTACTTCAATTGCCTGTGAATAAGGTCCAATTGCCTGTGGTGCTTTGTCTGTACTAATAATTTTCTTCATTTTTTATTTCCTCTCTTTCGGTATATATTACTTTTATTTTTCTAATTTAATATTATAATTATTTTCCCTTTATATTACAAGTTATTACAGAGTATTACTGGTTATTGGTTACTGTCGCTGGTTATTAATGCTAGTTGTTAGTGAGTATATCGCTTGTAATCACTTGGGTTTTTCCTGTGGTGAATTAGAGTAACGTAAATTTCTCTTTTTTTCATCCCTACGTTACTCACTACTTTTCCTGTGGCAATCTCGAGTAACGTAGATTCTTCTTTTTTCCATCTTTACGTTACTCTTCTCTTTTTCTGTTATGAACTCGAGTAACGTAGATTCTTCTTTTTCCTTTTCCTACGTTACTCACTACTTTCCCTGTGGCAATCTCAAGTAACGTAGATTCTTCTTTTTTTCATCCCTACGTTACTCGCTCCTTTCCCTGTAACAAACTCAAGTAACGTAGATTCTTCTTTTTTTGTTCCATACGTTACTCGCTTCTTTCCCTGCGTTGGACTCAAGTAACGTAGATTTCTCTTTTTTCGTTTCATACGTTACTTGCTATCACTTCAACCTTATTCCATCTTCTTCTATTTCAATTTTTCCTGTTTTCAAAAGCCTTCCGACAGCTCTTTTAAATGCAGACTTGCTCATTGAAAAGTCTCTTTCTATTATTTTTACATTTGCTTTGTCCGTATATGGAAGCTTTCCACCATAATTCTCGATGATTTTAACGATTTTATCACAATCTTCATCCATCTGGTCAGATATCATTTTCCCAAATGAAAGATTTAATTTTCCATCTTTTCTTACTTCTGTTACTCTTAAAGTTACTTCTTCGCCGGTTCTTATTTTCTTATGTATTTCACGTGCAGGAATAAGACCGTGATACTTGCATTCCACAGCTACAAAAGCACCTAATTCCTTGTTAATATCATAAATAATCCCTGTCACTTCATCATTTTTATTAAATTTATCATTTTTTTGGAGATATGGATAAATCTTCATCGTTGCAGCAAGTCGATTGCTTTTATCAACATAAAGATAGACTGCCACGTTATCCCCCTCTTCAACCGTGCCATTCATTTCTTTAAATGGCATAAATAAATCTTTTTCAAGTCCCCAATCTAAAAACGCACCAATCTTTGTTGTGTTTTTTACTTTTAACAAAGCAATCTCACCTATTTTTATCAAAGGATCCTTTGTCGTTGCTATAAGTCTGTCTTCGGAATCTCTATAAATAAAGACGTCAATGCTGTCTCCTTCTTCAAACTCTTCCGGAACTTCCTTTTTAGGAAGCAATACTCTTTCATTTATATCACTGCCTAAATATGCCCCAAATTCAACCATTTTGTAACAAGTTAAAGCCTGTCTTTTTCCTAATTCTATCATATCTCTTCTCTTTCCTATATTTCTATATTTTTATATATTCCTATGACTCCACAGTTTTATAAATCTTCATATTCCCATGATTCTATAACTTTATTCCTCTTCATATTCATATTTCCATGATTTTATAATTTTATTTCTCATAACATTCCTATAATTCTATAACATCATATTCCTATGATTTTATACCTTTATATTTCTTTATCTTAATATACTTCATCTTAATATATTTCCTACTCTTTTATATATTCAAGTTCTATATTCTTTTTAATAATTTTATCAATCACTTCAAATATTTTCTTTGAGCCTTTTGCACTTTCATTTTGTCTGCCATAGACCTGTTTTCTTGTAACTTCATGTTCTAACCAGTCACGTCCGTCATTTGAATCATTCAGAAGAAGAGGCTGTAGATTATCCATGGCATGTGCAAATTTCGCCTCAGGTGTTTCATTATCTTCGAATTCATCAAAAATAGCAATCAGCTTTTCTTTCTGATCAGGGGGAAGGATAGAATAAATCCTTTCTTTTGCAGCATCCTCCCTTACCTTTCTGGTTTTTAGCGCCTCTGTATCATATGCATATGTATCACCTGCGTCAATTTCAACAATATCATGAATAAGGCACATTATCATAACTCTTGCTATATCTATTTTTTCGTTTGAATATTCTTCTAAAAGATATGCCATAATAGCCATATGCCACGCATGTTCCGCATCATTTTCCCTTCTTGAATATCCTGACAAATGAGTCTGTCTTGTAATATTTTTTTCTTTATCAATTTCAAGAATAAAATCCAGCTGTTTTTTCATACGATCATCCATGTAAAAAATCCTCCCGAATATACATAGAATACAATTTTTTAGAACTAATCTTTTGCATTAATTTTCTAAAGCATATTTTCAAACTAATAACTAACAACCAATAATTAATAACAATAGCTAATAGTTTTCACTATTAGCTATTATACACATCAAAATTATATTAATCCATTATTTTTCAAAGCATCTCTATAATTCAATATTTTAAAACTCTATTTCATCAAGGTATCTGTTGATTGCATCCTGCCAGGTAGGTAATGGTGTAAATCCGTTCTTTTCTAATTTTGATTTATCAAGTCTTGAATTAAATGGTCTTGTTGCTTTTGAAATGCCATATTCTGCAGTTGTAACAGGTGAAACTTCAACTTTTTCTTCACTGTATTCATCTCTTCCCTTTAAAACAGCCTGTCTGAAAATTTCTTTTGTAAAATCAAACCAGCTGATATAACCTGTTTTGCAGCCTGCATTTTCATCAGATACTTCTGAGTTTGTTGCATGATAATAACCATATTTATCTGTAACAATCATATCTACTAAAAGTCTTGCAAGATCATATGTGTATGTTGGTGTTCCAATCTGGTCAGCAACAACTGTTAACTTATCGTGAGTTTTTGCTACATTAAGCATTGTTTTAATAAAGTTCTTTCCATTCTTTCCAAATACCCATGCGATTCTGACAATAAAGAATTTTTCAACCAATGAAGATACAACTTTTTCTCCATCAAGTTTGCTCTGTCCATAAACATTAAGTGGTGCGTAATCCTTGCAATCAGGATCCCAAGGAGTTTCGCCCTGTCCGTTAAATACATAATCTGTACTGATGTACATCATTTTTATATTTAATTCTTTGCAGACTTCTGCAATATTTTTTGTTCCGTCCACATTTACTTTGTTACAGATTTCTTTGTTATCTTCTGCTGCATCAACTGCTGTATATGCTGCGCAATGAATAACAGCGTCAACATTTGCCTCCGTAATAACCTTTTTTACAGCCATAGGATCTGTAATGTCCATCTCCTCTATATCTACACCAACTGCTTCGATGCCTCTTTTTTCCATTTCTTTAACGACATCATATCCTAACTGACCTTTTACTCCTGTTACTAATGCTTTCATCCTTATACATCCTTTCCTATCTTTTTCTTTTCCAAATTAATCTAAATTATTAAAATATCTATAGAAGATTATCTATATAATAGATTTTATTCCTTTGGATTGAAACTGTCAAAAATAATTATGTTAAATACGTCCTTTGCATTTTCCATTTCTTCTTTTGTTTTAATGGTCCATGCCGCATTTTTAAATTTATATAATTTTCTTGCAAGCTTGTATGAAAACTGATCTTTTTGTTTGTGGTTATAAGAAATAAAATCAGGTTTTCCATAAAAATCAAGCATAAGATTTGTCACTAAAAACTGTGCAAGTCTTGAAAATCTGTGGTCGTTTTTATTTTTCTTTTTCTTATTTTTTTTGCCCGCATTAAATCTATATGAAAGCTGGCCTCTTATTACTTCCGGTTTATTTTTTCTAAACCATGCAAGCACCCTTGAATCAAAGGACTGGACACAATAATCACCTTTAAAATCAGCAATTTCCTCAACTAATTTTTCACATGCCCTTATGGCATTTTTTTCAGGTTTTATCTCAATTACGAGAGGTGTATTTTCATCCATCTCTTTAATAAAATCCTTAAATAAAGGGATTTTTTCCTTGCTTCCACAAAGATTATATTCTAATAATTCTTCATATGTTGATTCTGCAATTTTTTTATCCGGACCACACATTCTTTTTATTGTATTATCATGAAAAACAATAAGTTTATCATCCTTTGTAACCTGGATATCATTTTCAATTCCAAAATTCATTTCTTTCGCTTTTCTAAAAGCTGCCATGGAATTTTCAGGTGCATCAGAGGAATTATCATAATAACCTCTGTGTGCAATGTATTTATTTTCGAATGGTTCTAAAGCTTCCATTCTTTTTGAATTTGGTTTTAAACTAAATAAATACAATAAAATAAATAATATAAGTACTAACAATATCCCTAAAATAACATAAAAAATTTCCATATTCCACCTGAACAATTACATATTTTTCTGACTTTTCTTACTTTCTCTTAATTCCTTAAAAAAAAGTTTTAACATGTCACTGCATTCTTTTTCCATAATTCCTTTATTTATCTCAACTTTATGATTAAATTTTTCTACATCCAAAAGATTTAAAATCGAGCCTGCACAGCCTGCCTTAGGATTCATCGCCCCTATATAAATCTTTTTTATTCTTGACTGTACTATCGCTCCTGCACACATCTGACAAGGTTCAAGCGTCACATACATTTCGCAGTCATCAAGCCTCCAGTCACCAAGTTTTTTTGAAGCTTTTCTTATGGCATTTAACTCAGCATGGGACAATGTGTTTTTATCGGTATTTCTTCTATTGTAACCTCTGGCAATAATTTTACCTCCATAAACAATGACACAGCCTATAGGCACCTCTTTTATATTATATGCTTTTTTTGCCTGTTTTAAAGCTTCTTTCATAAAATAATTTTCCATGATTTTCTCATCCAAATATCACTTTTCTTTTTAATCAATGTTTTCTCAAATTTTCCAATACATTTGATAATTCTGCAAATTCAGAAAGTGTAAGAGCCTCACCTCTGATATTTTCACTTTTATGAATGGTCTCAAGCGCTTTTACAACTTCATCTTTTGTATAATTCAATTCCGAAAAATTATTTATGGCATTTACCAATGTTTTTCTTCTCTGGTTAAATGCCGCACGAATCAATTTAAATAAAAGCTTTTCGTTAGCATCCACCTTAGGTTTATCAAATAATTTCAGCCTTATTACTGCTGATGATACATTTGGTCTTGGCATAAAACAATTCGGCGGTACATTTGCAACTATTTCAGGTTCTGAATAATAATTTACTGCAAGGGACAACGCACCATAATCCTTAGTTCCCGGCCCTGCTTCCATTCTTTTTGCAACTTCTTTTTGAACCATAATTGTTATGGACTCTACAGGCACATGTTTTTCAAACAATCCCATAATAATAGGAGTTGTAATGTAATACGGAAGATTTGCAACAACCTTTATTTTTTTACCATCATTCTCTTCTTCAACAAGTTTATTTAAATCAACTTTTAAAATATCTTCGTGAATCACCTTCACGTTATCATAATCTTTTAATGTATCTTTAAGAATAGGTATGAGGGCATCATCTATTTCCACAGCCACCACTTTTCTTGCATGTTCGCAAAGATATTGTGTCATAGTTCCAATACCAGGGCCTATCTCAACAACCATATCATCCTTTGTTATTTCAGAATATTTCACTATTCTTTCAAGCACAGATGTATCTATCAAAAAATTCTGTCCAAACTTCTTTTGAAAAGAAAAATTATATTTTTTTAAAATTTCAATTGTATTTGATGGTATTCCTAAATTTGCCAATCCAAATCTCCTATCTATCTTTCTATCTCATGCCTGTATCTTATATCAGCATTCTATTTCATCAAGCCTTTATATCAAAAAACTTCATGGCGTTTTCATAAGTTTTATTTTCAACTTCTTCTTCAGATAATCCTTTTAATTCCGCAATCTTTTTAATTATATATTTTAAATTTAATGAAGAATTTCTTCTGCCTCTTAAAGGTTCAGGGCTCATATACGGTGCATCTGTTTCAACAACAATGTTTTCAATTGGAATTTCTTCTACAGTTTCCACAAGTTTCTTTGCATTTTTAAAAGTTACAACGCCGCCAACTCCAATTAAATATCCCATATTAATATATTCTCTTGCAAGTTCCTTACTGTATGAATAACAATGTATTATAGCACCTTTGATTTTCCCATGATATGCTTTCATTATTTCAAAAGTTTCCAGGGCAGCATCTCTGCTATGAATGATAACAGGAAGATTAAGTTCCACAGCAAGATCAAGCTGTCTTAAAAACCATTTTTTCTGAATTTCTTTGTCTGGCTCTAAATAATGATATTCAAGGCCAATTTCACCGATTGCAACTACCTTTTCATGCTTTGAAATTTCCCTTAATTCATCCATATCTTTTTCAGTTAAATCAAGGACTTCATTTGGATGAACTCCTGCTGCCATATAGAAATCTTTAAATTTATTTATAAGTTCATAAGAACTTCTTGTAGACTGCATAGATGCACCCACATTTACAATTTTATCAATATTATTTTCTTTTAATGATGAGATAATTTCATCCCTGTCTTCATCAAAAGCCTCATCATCAAAATGCACATGTGTTTCAAAAATCATTTTTTTATTCCTACTAACAAAAACAAAAACCGCATCTAAAAGATAACTCTTAAATACGATCTTTGTCTAAAATTATTTCCTAGCAAATCTCTGAACCAGAGATAATATCTTTATCAACAGTAAGAACTGATAAATTATCTTTATCATCTGATGCTGCAAGAATCATTCCCTGAGATTCTATTCCACAAAGTTTTACAGGTTTTAAGTTTGTAACAACACAAACCTTTTTCCCAACCATTTCTTCCGGTGAATAATACATTGAAATTCCGGAAACTATCTGTCTTACTTCATCACCTATGCGAATCTGTGAAACAAGTAATTTCTTTGCTTTCTTAACTTTCTCACACTTAATTACTTCACCAACACGGAGCTGGACTTTATCAAAATCATCTATTGTAATTTCATCTTTCAACTCAACTTCAGGATACTGCACAGGAGAATTTTTCTTCTTAAATTCTTCTGCTTTTGCAAGTACTTCTTCTACATCCATTCTTGCAAATAAAATCTTTGGCGAATCTGTAACCTTATTTCCTGAAGGGTATTTTCCAAATTCATCTAAATCATCAACACTTCTCTCTGTAGCATTTAACTGCTCAAGAATATTCTTTGATGTTTCAGGCATGAATGGTTTTAAGAGAGATGCACCAATAGTAATAGCTTCAACAAGGTTATATAAAACTGTTTCAAGTCTCTTCTTAGTTTCTTCTTCCTTAGCTAAAATCCAAGGTGTTGTCTCATCAATATATTTGTTGCAACGTTTGAACATATTAAATAATTCAGTAATTGCATCTGCAACTTTTAACTTATCCATCTTTTCTGACATCTTAGTATATGTTGACATTACAACATTTTTAAGGTCTTCATCAACTTCTTCTGTGATGCCTGTGTTATTAACAACACCACCAAAGTATTTGTTTGACATTGAAATTGTACGATTTACAAGATTTCCAAGAGTATTTGCAAGATCTGAATTTACTCTTTCAGTAACAAGATCCCATGATAAAATACCATCATTTTCAAAAGGTATTTCATGCAATACAAAGTATCTTATGGCATCAACGCCAAATACTTCAACAAGGTCATCTGCGTAAATAACATTTCCTTTTGACTTACTCATCTTTCCATCATTCATAAGAAGCCATGGATGTCCAAAAATCTGTTTTGGAAGTTCTACGCCAAGTGCCATAAGCATGATAGGCCAGTAAATAGTATGGAATCTTAAAATATCTTTTCCAATAAGATGAAGCGATGCAGGCCAGTACTTATTAAAGAGTTCATCATTATTTCCATCAACATCATATCCAAGTCCTGTGATATAGTTTGATAATGCATCAATCCATACATATACTACATGATTGCCATCAAAGTCTACAGGAATTCCCCATTTAAATGATGTTCTTGATACACAAAGATCCTGAAGTCCTGCAAGAATGAAATTGTTCATCATTTCATTTTTTCTTGATTCCGGCTGAATAAATTCAGGATGTGTATTTATATGTTCAATAAGTCTGTCTGAATATTTCGAAAGCTTTAAGAAATATGCTTCTTCTTTTGCTCTTGTTACTTCTCTTCCACAGTCAGGACATTTTCCATCCACAAGCTGAGATTCTGTAAAGAAAGATTCACAAGGTGTACAATAAAGACCTTCATAATATCCCTTGTAAATATCACCCTGGTCATATAATTTCTTAAAGATCTTCTGAACCTGTTTTTCATGATCAGCATCAGTTGTTCTGATAAATTTATCATAAGATGTATTCATAAGATCCCAGATGTTTTTTATCTGACCAGAAACATCATCAACAAATTCCTTAGGTGTGATTCCTGCTTCATTTGCCTTTAATTCAATCTTTTGTCCATGTTCATCTGTTCCGGTCTGGAATCTTACATCATATCCCTGCTGTCTCTTAAATCTTGCAATACTGTCAGCTAAAACAATCTCATATGTATTTCCAATATGAGGTTTTCCCGAAGTATAAGCAATGGCTGTTGTTATATAATATGGTTTGTTTTTACAATTGCACATATATGCCTCCAATAAATATTTATTTATAAATTCATAATAATATATTTTAAAAATGTAATGGTGCAGACACCATTAACACTCTGTTCAAAAAACGTATTGAATTATATTTAATATATTTCAAGCCGTTCTTTGAACAAAGTGTTCACACCCATTAAGGATGTGAACCTTTTGTCCAATATAATATTATTATATCTTACTTATTATTTTCTATTTCTGCAATCTTTGAATTTACACAATTTGCATATGCTACTGCACCTGTCGCATTTGGATGCATTGAGTAGGCACTTGCTATTGTTGTTCTGTCTAAATCTTCAGATTTTGCACCAAAGATAATCTTATTAATCCATGCATCATCAGAATATGCTTCATGATTGTCAAATGCATCTTCAACATCTACGAAATAAATGTTCATTCCTTCGTCTGCACATTCATTAACAAGTCCTTCAATAACATCATTAAAGAGAACTACATTTGCATTAACTGTTGTTGCTTCTTCTTCACTGATAAGCCAGCCTTTTCCTTCTTTATCAAGAAGTTTTGGATATCCGGCAACAACGATTGCTGCATCATATCCTGCCTTATTTTCTACCTGTTCATATACATTTTTAATATCAGCTTTTGTATTATCCATGTTATCCCAGATCTTATTTAATTTTTTATTCAAATTACTTGTTCCAAGATATGTACTTCCTGTTGCACATTCTGTAATAATATCAGCAAATCCAACATCATTTCCACCGATTGTCATTGTTACATAATCAACGCCACCGTTAATGTTGTTAAATACATCAAGCTGTTTTGGAAGATATGCTGTGTATTTATAATCAGTATGTTTGAAAATATTTCCCTGACGCTTATTAATATATTTTGACTGCTTTGTTGTAGTTACATTGCTTGTAACTGCTCCTGATGCAGCAGCAAAATACCACTGACAGCTTGCGTTAGAAGATGAACTAGTTTTGTAATTACTCATTGTTCCACTAACTCCAGGTACCTGTATAAGTGCAGGCCAGCCCTTTGTAGATCTATGAGCTATCCAGTCCTGATCATATACCTTGTTTGCAAGTGATTTTTCCTGTCCGTAGAATGTTTCAATACCTTCACCTGATGAGTATGAATCTCCAAGTGAAACAACAATCATTGGATCATCATTTACAATATTAGGCTCTGTTACAGCTAAAGCTGAAACACTCTGCATTGTGAGCGAAAGCATTGCTCCTAATACTAACGCTTTTGTTAATTTCTTTTTCATTAACCTGTTACCTCCTCTTTGGTTAACTTGTTTAAGTTTTCTGCATTAATAGTTTCTATTACCTTAAGAATCACTGCTGACTCTTTAGGTATTGTAACATAAAACTCACCACTTACTTCGTCATAACTGGTAAGTTCTTCTGTTTCTGAATAAAGAATCTGTGCCGGTAAATCGGCATCCACATTAAATGTTGCGGGATTTGCAAATATTTTTCCATTTATTACAAACACTGACCATAAATCATCATTATCAGTCACAAAATATGTTTCATATATAGGATATTTTCCTGATTTATCTGCCTTTTCCTCAGATAATTCATCACCAAGATATGTACCATTCATATCATATTCAACGGTGATTGGAAAATCCACAAATCCTCTGTCCCTTAAAAGTTTTTCTGCTTCTTCCTCAGTAGGAACCGATGTAGATTCTTTTGCGTCCACCACATCCACTACAGTGGAATTCTGCTCATAATACTCTCTTGCAGATATTGTTCCACTTTCTGAAACTGTAGCATGTTCTGTTTCATTTTCTTTAACACTCTCAGTTTCTTTTATCTGAACCGTTTCTTTACTATCATCAGTTTTTTCAGTCACTGACTCTTTTTCAGGTACGGTCTCACTTTCTTTTTCCAAAGTTGTTTCCTCAGTGTCTTTAGTCTTTTTCTCTGTGGATAAATTTTTCTCTTTATTAGTCTTCGTTTCCCTGACAGATAAAACCTTTACATTATCCTTATTTATATTATTATTTTTATTTACAGCCACAACCATAGCTATTAGTCCGGCAACTAAACATATAGTTATAAGAAAAATAATAATATGCTTTTTAGACATATTTTTTATAAACTTCATAATTTTCTCCATAATAAGTAAAAACCCACTCAATCTACATTATATTTAAGTTTAGCAATAAATTCAATATTAACTTGTAATTTATTACGATATAATTGATAATAATATTGTTGAAAAACACAAAATATATACAAGAAAGTTGAGAAGAAAAATGGCAAATAACACATCATCATTTGTTTGTGCAGTAATGGGGATTTCTACAATTAAAGATTCTGATGATCTTTTTGTAAATGCAAAAGTTAAAGGAACTATTAAAACAGGTACAGAATTTAATATTTTTAATTTTAATGAAATAAAACAAAAGCAGACAAAAAGTACCGTAGTTTCCTTAGAAATACAAAACAATCCAATACTTATCGTTACAGATTCAAATGTAAAAATCAGAGTTAAAGATGGAAAAAATTTAAACTTAAGAATCGGAACAGTTTTATTTACTGACGATATTCTTATTAAAGATATAGAAGCAGCTTATGTTAATGCAATCGGCGATTATTACATATCAGAAAAACAGTTTACTCTTAACGATGAAGATTTAGAAAAAATGAGTATGACTGATATGGCTGAAGCATGGCGACTTCTTATTTACTTTGTAACAAAAAATAAAGAATTACAATCTGAAGAAAATTCTAAAATCTGGCGTGGAAAACTTGATAAACTGGCACATTGTCTTTGTGACAGAATTTTAAATTCCGAGGAAATATATGTGGTCTTTGATAAAAGAACTGACGAACCACATTTATTTTCAAAAACATTGGAATTTCCTAATAAGAAAGTTGCAATTTCACCACCGGACATACTCATTATTACAACACCTTATTTAAAGAAATATAACGAGAATAATACTAATGAAAATCTTGAAGTCAGAAGAATTGCAAACAACGAAGATAAAACTGCAATAAGAGATTTCCTTGGCGGAGTATTTTATTTTAACGGTGCAATCGGTGTTGAAGTAGTCTACGATAACGTTGCAATCAATAACCAGATGCTTGTGGCACCTCCGGATTTTAAGAATGTTCCAAAGCAAAACATTCCTGTAATGAACCCTGATGTTATGAGATTTATTCTTTTAATCGGACAGCTTTCCGAAGCTGAAACAGAAGAAAGCAAAAAGAAATTTGCTCTTTACTACGATTTTCTTTTCAGAGAAATTAAAAAAGCAAACTTTTTAATTCCTGTCAAAAATGACGGTAATTTACCAAAACCAGATAAAGATGGCAAAATCACATTAGAAAAAGGCATGGGCTTCAGACTTGCTTTTTCAAAAGGAAAATCTGATAAAGGTGCAGTTAAAATGTTTACAGACTGGAAAAGATTCAGAATGGAATTTGATGATTCCTGGGGCGCTTTGGTCCAGCCGGTTTCAGCTATGATTGAAAATCATGACTGTGTTATAAACCAGTGCAAATTCCAGGGTCTCGGCTGCTATATCACAAAAGAAATGTATGATAATGCTATAGCAAAAGAAAACTTAAACGAAAAAAATTCTGATAAATAATTTCGATAAAAAAAATTTTTAAAAGGTGGCAGTATTATTAATAATACAGCCACCTTTTTTAATTAAAACATTCCAATAATAAATTTCCAAAATCTATGCGGTCCATTTATCCATATATGATAGCTACCCATAATGTAAACCCTACCTCTCTATAAATTATCTAAAAAATCTAAACCATCCATGTAAAGCAAAACAAACAACTGGTAATGAACATAAATACATAGTTTTCCCTCCTCCATTTGATTATTTCTAAGATATAAATATCTCTGTTACAACATAATTATTATTACAATACATCTTTATCATCCCATTATTTCTATTAACAGCATTAGAAATATTAAAAAGACCAAATCCATGATTCGCTTTGTCTTTTTTATCCGTCATAATCATATTATTGTTTATTTTAATATCTTTAATATTTTTTACCGAATTAATAACTTTTACAAATACATGCGTATCTTTTGATTTTATTTCAAAGTCAATTTTTTTCTCTCCATCAGTTATCTTTTCAACAGCCTCAACTGAATTTTTCAGCAGATTAGAAATGACGATACACAAATCTCTTTTGCCAATTTTTAACCCTTCTCCAATATACCCTTTAACATTAATTTCAAATTCATTTTTCTTAGGTAATAAATAATAATTCAACATTGTATTTACTATTTCATTACCTACGTTATATCCTGAATTTTTTATGTCTGACAATTCTTTTATCATATCTTTCAAAAAAAGATTGATATTATTCATATCATCATTCTGAGCATATTCATATAACTGTACTAATTGAGCATTGATATCATGTCTGAATTTTCTTGTATTCTTTTCTCTTTCAATAAGATTATTAAAATAGTCTTTTTGCTGTTCATTAAATTTTTCAAGAACAATATTATCCATTTTATATCTTTGAATCAGGTTGTAATTATATATAAGCCACAAAGATAATATAAATATAGTAACTCCACCAACTAAGATAAGTGTTATCCCCACTGTACTCTGTTTATGTTTTTTAACATCTAAAATCAGGTAAGTATAAAATGATATCATCGCAACCATAATATAGGTTACAATTCCATATATCAAATTTAATCTTGGTGGCAAAATGAACGCGTCTTTATCAATTTTTCTACCAACAATTATGTAATATAAAAACATTACTGTTATATCAACTGACAGATAAAATAATGAATAATATAAATCATTTTTCATTCCCAGATATCTGATAAAAAATTCTGACAAAGTTTCTAATATACATACCATTCCAAAAGCCAGAAAGAACAATAATAATGACCTTTTAAAGGTCACTTCAAACAGCAGGTAAACAAAAACATACGAAAAAACTATACAAAACAATAATAATTTATCATAGTTATTTGCCAAGAAATAAACCAGTGCCATTAACACAACCATTAATACCAAAGCTATATTTTTTTCTTTAGTTTCTCTAATATTTCTTCTATAAAAGAATTTAAAGAAACACACATATTCCATAATAGATAAAACAAAAACCAATTCCCTTAAAAAAACTTCCATTCATCCACCTACACAACATTCATCTCATAATCATAAAATTTTTCCATTAAAATTTTCTTATTATTCCTCGATATCAATGCGTTCATTCCATTTTTCATGATTACTTTATTTTCATCTATATTTGAATAATGCATTATATTTATAATATAGCTTCTGTGTGTTGAAAGAAAAATTCTATCATCAAGTTCACTTTCTATTGCCTTTAAAGTTTTTCTTATTAGCAATTTTTTATTTTCAAAGTATACATGCACATAATCCCTGTCCGCTTCAAGCATCACTATATCTCTTTGATAAAATTCCTGACTAACTCCATCAATATTTAATATTATCTTTTTATCAAAAAAATATTTTTTTAATACATTATCAATTGCTTCAAAAAATTCATCTTTTTCTATTGGCTTTGTAACAAAGCGTAAAGCTCCTATTATGAATGCTTCTTTAAAACGTTCCTTTATACCCGAAAGTATTATAATATTAGCATTACTAAATTTCTTGTTTATTTTTTTTGACACCTCAATACCATCCATTCCCGGCATTTCAATGTCCATTAAAATAATATCATTTTTTTTATTTGCTGATAATAAAGATTCACCATCATAATAATGTTCAATTATTATTTTAAGACCAGATTTTTCCGTGTATTCCTTAATTAATTCTTCAACTTGTTCATGTATATATTTATCATCGTCACATACTGTCAAAACTAAATCATTCATTAAATTTACCTTCTCATATTCAAAAGCTTAATATAATAAATATAAAATATTTTTTTTATATATTCAACTTTAAAATAAAATTAATCTAATGAATGATTATAATTAATTTTTTTCTTTAATTTAAAGTATTTAACTTATTTTATTTTTCACAACAAACAACGCAACCATAACACCAACGACAAGTGATGAAGGGATATAATACCATGGTTTTTTTGTTACAAATGAGACGATTATACCAATTAATAAAAATATACATATTGCTAATATTTGTTTAAAACTCATCTTTTCCATCCTTTGATGCTTAGTTACTTTTAACTTTAATATTTTTCATAAATATGTAAAATATTATTGTAGTTACAATCATAACTAAAAAATAACCTCCTAAGCATAAAACAATCCCTAAAAAACCATTTGAAAAAGTCTTATTTCCATAAGTAGTTTCAAAATTTTTATATGCATTTGTTGCTAAAAATACTTCAAAAATCATAATAAAAAAATAGATTAATACTGCTATTTTACCCTTCATAAAATACCTTTCTATAATTTATATCTATAACACGTTCCAAATAAGTGAATATGTTAAATCCAATCCATCTCCAAGCCCAATATCAGCAACACTTCCACATTCTCTTATATCATCAACAATACTTGCTTTTACACCTATTTTCTTTAACAAAGATGCTGAATAATATCCAAGTGCGTGAGCATATAATTCAGAAGCTATTCTTATAACTCCCATGCCATTTACAGTTGTACTATACCAATGCGCCCTATGAGTAGCTATGACAGATATTGCAAATGCTGTACATACATTTTTTGATAAATACATTTTCTTAATCGGTACAGCTATATTATTTTTGCTATATTTATAATCCCATCCTCCATCAAGATACATCATTTCATCTTCTGACATAAAAACATAGTTACTAGGCATAACCAAAGTTCCATCGTAACACATTTCCATTATTTCTTTTTCCTCCTTAAACTGTATTGTATAATATATTCATGAATAGTTTTACATAAAACACAATATCAATTTTATTTTTTAATTTCAACAACTTTGCGACGAAACGACATAATTCACGACGAAATGACATTTTACCAGAAAATATATCTGCATTTTATCAAAAAATACACCCCTAAAAGTACTACTGCAATCCCTACTCCACTAAGTAAAATAACTATTATTACTTTTGTATCGACTGACTGTTTTTTTTCTGAAATCATATATTTTCCACTTTTTGATATTTGAATTTGTTTCAAATCACCGGTTTCTAATCTTTCATACTTTCCTTTTGATTTATTAAACAAATACAAATATTTTCCTTTCGGTTTACTCAGGCGAACAGTTATTTTTCCACATAACTCTTTACCATCATTTATATCAAAATAGAGTCCCTTCTTTTTATTAAATTTCAATTTGATATTTGTATTAAGTTCATTGTTATAATTAACAATATCTTCACCTTTAATAAATAAAGTATATCCTTTTCCATCTATCTGAATATTCTTTTTATTATCATACAAATATTTTAAAAGTTTTGAATTTAAAACCGGAAATTCTGACACTTTAACTTTTTCACTGTATACTACGTCATTACCGGTTTTAACATTGTTTATATTTTCCCCAGCCACCACATTATTTGTTTCTATTCCATTTTCATTTACAATTACAGTTACGGCAGATGACAGATCATCATTTGATATCACTATAGTTGTATTACCTTCTCCAATAGCACTTACGTAACCTGCATCCGTTACTGTTGCTACGTTTTCATTTAATGATTTATATTTTATTATCTGATTTGCTTCAGCTGGTAAAACATTTGCTGATATTTGTGCATTTCCACCTTTTTTTAATACAAGATAGTCATTATCAACAGTTATTTTTTTCGTTGGGACTATTACTGATAAATATACTTCTTTTACAATATTTCCGGCAGTTAAAGTAATAATGACATCACCCTTGCCTATTCCCTTAACTTCTCCCGTAGAACTGACGGTTGCCACATTTTCATTTGACGAAGTATAACTTATCTTACTCTCAACTGCTTCTGCAGGTATTACATTAGCATTTAAAGAAATACTTTCTCCAACCTTAACTTTATTTTCATCATTTAAAATCTCTATATCGGTAACACCTTTTTCAGCTTCAGTATTTTCCTTTACCTGTAATAAAAATGAATTTGTCTTACAGCCACAGCTTGCACTAATAGTTGTCTCTCCGACAGATATGGCAGTTATTCTTCCCATTCCATTTATAGTTGCTACCTGGGTATTTGAAGAAGAATATGAAACAGTTTGTTCTACTGCATCAAACGGCAAAACGGTTACTGATAAAAGCTGCTTTTCACCTACAGACATTGTTTCTATATAGTCTCCAAGATCGAGTTCCAACACCTCTGCTTCACCATATGCATTTAGCTCATTATCACATAATGCATTTACTGATGATAAACTTATATAACATCCCATAAATAATAAAACAAATAATATATATCTTATTTTCAACTTTTTCATTTTACTTTCTAACCTTCAATCCAAGTTTATCTAAAACATAATTAAAATACGAAATCTTATCGTATGATATTCTGCTAACTACAGTCATTCCATTAACTATATCTATTTTTTCTCCAGACTGACTTATCAGATAATCATTATCCATTGATACAATTATCTTAAAAACTTCTGCTGTGCTTCCATCGCCTAACTGTCTTGTTGTTACATTGCTGTCAATACTTTTCACAGTTCCTCTTAATGTTCCATAAACATTTTGCGATAATCCATCAACAACAATCTGAACTTTATCTCCTACATGAATCCTTGCCATATCTGCAGTTGAAATATATGATTCAATAATATTTTTTTCATTTTCCGGAGTTATTGTTGCAATAGTCTGCGTTGTCTGAACAACCATACCTTCTTTACATTCTGACATCATATGCAAAATACCTGTAGCATTTGCCTTAACTTCATATTCACTCTTTCCTGAAGTAAGCGCACCAATTTGTGCATCTATTGACTCAATCTGTAAATTTGCATCTGATATAGCATTTTCAGCATTACATATAGTTTCATAATAAATCTGGGATATTTTTCCCTGATTTTTTTCAAGTTCTCCTTCTATCTGTTCCGTTGTATAGCCATATGCTGAATATGTACTTGCATCAATAGCATTTTGTTTTAATTGCGCTTTATAATTTTCAAACATACTATAATAAAGCACATCATCAGGATTACTTTCATCAAAATAATTAATATCATCTTTTATTGATTTTACAAGTAATTCATTTTTTTCAATCTTTTTTTCATACACACTTTTGCTTAATTCTAATTGCTTAACCTGAACATTCATATCTGTGCTTTTAACGCCAAAAAGCACATCTCCTTTTTCAACCAAATCTCCTTCTTTGAAATTACATCCGGTAATTTCTCCTGTAAATGCACACATTACATAATTTGCATTTTCATTTGTCACAAGCCCCGATGCTTTTATTGTATAAACTTTCGAAACATATAAACTTAAAATAACAGCAACCACACAAAATATAGTTATAATTAAAATAAAAAAATATCCAAACATTGGCGGATTTTTATCAAATAAAAGTCTCGAATCTTTTAACTCATCTAAAGTTTTTACTCTTTTTTTCATTTTCATAAATCCTTTTATTACTCTTTAACCGGCATAAATATATCTGCAAGCAAAGTTTCATTTTCCTCATTCTGATCCACAAAAACCGTATAATTCGAACCATCAAGTTCAATGTCATTTTCAAAAGCATAAACACCTAATTTATCATATGCAAATTTCACTTTACTCTCAGGTCCAAAATATCTTGCATACAGGCAATTCTTAACACGAATTACAGAATCCATATTATATTCTCCATCCATTCCATGAATATAATTATCGCTCTGTAGCATAAATCTCATATCCAAATCCGGTTCATTATTTTCATTCACTTTAACACTTGAATATTGTATTAACGGACCAACCTGTTTTCCTCCATGTGTCCTGATGGCAATATTCATCTTATTAATTTTTTCATCAAACCTCTCTTCTTCTGATGTCAAATCCACACTACATGAAATTACATTTTGAAGCTTTAAAGTTTTATTTTCTGATATTGTTATTTTATTCATCTTTACCCATTCTCCTTTGTGTCCATTTTATTTTTTATTTTTCCATTTCTCATACAACCTGTCTAAAATCTGTAAAAATATTTCTAACATAACAGCCATTAACATCCATGTATATATTGAAAACTTTTCCACAAAAAAACCCATTACAAAATAAAAGATAATAAATATAATTGCGTTAAATATACTATATTTTTTATTTTTAAACATTTTATCCTCCAAACACAACAAGTTTAATAAAATTTTTCTATCAATAGAATATTTAGAATTATATGTTCTAAACCAAGAATTATTAAAATAAAATATGCTATACATCTATCTGGAAATGGTAAATCAAGAAATATAAATGGTAAAATAATTCTAATTATTAAAATTGAGAATAATATCACTATCCCTAATCCTATTTTTAATTTTTTCAGAAGAAAATCTATTTTATCAAAATATTTTACTTTATCAATTTTTCTATATGACCACTCACATTGAATAATTCCTATAACTGTTGCTCCAAATATAATAAAAGGATAATAAGGATCATCATGTATAGCAATTAAACATATAACAATTAATATGCATATTAGTGCCACAATACTATGAATTATTTTTCTTGATTTTCCACTTAATTTAAAATACAATACATACTCTCCCACTAAAAAGTTTAATGGTAGCATTATTGTCAAAAGTCCTGATCTACCTATACTTAAATATTCCATTAAGTCCTCCTATATAGATGTATATCACAACCCACTAACCAATTTAAATGGCCATTTAAAAAAATATGATGATATCTTGGTTAAACACCTTTTTACCAAAAATCAATAAACATTCTTATTTTTTATTTGCTCACAATCAGTTTTTTAGTTCATAATCTTATTTAGTATTTTCAGAAATATCCACTTCTCTTTTTCTTATCAGCTTTTCTTTTTTTGATTCAGCGGATATAGCTATGATCTGTGTTATTATAGTTGCAATCACCGCAAGAAAAATGAACACATTTCCATTATCCATAAATATACAAAAAGACAATACAAAAAGAATAAACCAATCACCTATTAAAAAAATTAATTTTACCATTTTATCTCCCACTAATCATATCATATAATTGATTTTCCAAGCCAAGCATAAAAACAGCCTCAACTGTTATTCCACCTTCTAAATAACACATTTCTTCTTCAGTCATTACCAAATAATTTGATGACATAACTAATGTTCCACTTTTATGCATCTTAACAATGTCCTCCTTTAATTTTGATTGTGAGCAAATTTATCTATATCAAAACACATTCTCCCAAATATTTGCTATTAGGAAAATATGTTGATATCCTACATATAAACTATTGTGTCCTCGTCATCTTCTATAATAAAATTTTTTTATTAATAAACCATTTAAAACTATATGTTCCAAACCTAAAGCTATTAGAATAAAATATGCTATATATCTATCAGGAAGCGGTAAATTAAGAAATACAAATGATAATTTCATACGAATTACTGGTATTATAAATAATATTATAATTCCCATACATATTTTTATTCCTTTTAAAAAAATATCAACTTTATTAAATGTAATTATTTCTTTTTCATCTCTCCATATCCATTCTTGCTGTATAATCCCACCAAATGTTGATAAAATAAGAGCAACCAAATAATATGGATGATTTCCTATATATTTTAAAATTACTACTGTCAATAAACATATACTACTCATAATAATATGTGTGTTTTTTCTAGACCTTCCATTTAATTTAAAGTACAAGGTATATTCACCAATCAAAATATTTATTGGCAACATTATTGTCCAAATACCTGATCTACCTATATCTAAATAATCCATATCTTTCTCCTAAATAAATATATAAACCAATATGAAACTTGTCCCGAAAAATATTTTCTTGATGCAGCATATCCTCCTCATTCATATGTTGATACCTTATGTATAAACTATTGTATCTTCGTTATCTTCTTCAATTTCATTTTCTTCTTTCATCTTCTCCTCGAACCCATTTTCTTCGTCGTCTTTTATATTAAAGTTACCTTGCTGCATTTCCCATAATCTATAATATTTTCCTTTCAATTCAAGGAGTTCATCATGGGTTCCCTGTTCAGCTATTTTACCTTCATCCATAACAATTATTTTGTCACAGTTTTTTACTGTAGCTAACCTATGTGCAACAATAAGCATTGTCTTTTTTCTAAACTTATTGTAAATCATGTCAAAAATTATATTTTCAGTTGCAAAATCAAGATTACTTGTTGATTCATCCATAATATAAAAATCATTTTCTTTTAAGAAAGCCCTGGCAAGTGCAATCCTTTGCTTTTCACCACCACTTAAACCATTCCCAGCTTCCTCAAGATAAGTATAATATCCCATTGGAAGTTTCTTTATAAAATCATGTGCATCAGCCTTTTTTGCAGCTTCTTCTACTTCTTCTAATGTTGCATTTCTTCTTGTAACTCTTATATTGTCATATATACTTTTTGAAAATAATTCTATATTTTGTGGCACATAAGAAATAATAGTTCTTAAAGATTTGTTGGTATATTCAGAAATATCAACACCATCTATAGTAATACTTCCCTTTTCAGGTTCATAATACTTAAGCAAAAGTTTTGCTATTGTTGATTTACCACTACCGCTTGCACCAACCAGCGCAACTTTCTTTCCTTTTGGTATAACAAAACTAATATCATTTAATGCAGGTTTTCTATTTCCATATCTAAAAGTAATATCTTTAATTTCAATATCACCTTCAACTTTTTCTATATCTCTGTACCTGTTCTTTATTTCTATATCTTCATTTTCTCCAGCAATAAAATCTTCCTGCTCTTTTTCATATTCCATTATTTCCGAAAGTCGCTTCATAGAAATATTTGCTTCCTGAATCTGCAGCTGAAGTCCCACAAGATTCCCTATAGGATCCATAAAATATCCAGATAAAGTCATAAACGCCATATAACTTCCAAGTGTAATGTCATTATTTATAACACCTGTTATTCCCACGTATAAAAGGATAAGATTTCCAACTCCTGATATAACACTTGAAATTGTACCCTGTACATTTGAAAGCATACTTTCCTTATAACCTATCCTCATTGACCTTATATATTCTTTTTCAATACTTTCAAGTTCCATATCCTCATTTGCATTTCCTTTTATTGTCTCAACTGCACGAAGTCCTTCAATAATTTCCGAGTTAAGTACAGAAGACTGCTGCATCTGTTCTTCATTAATTTTCTTGTATGGCTGTTTAAAGATAAACACCAGAATAATACTTATTATTGTCATAATAACAATGATTCCAAATAATTTTGGATTCATATTAAACAATATTACTCCGGAAATCAGTGCCATTGAAATATCCATTACAAGAGATAATGCAATACTTGTAAAAATATTTTTCACCGTAAATGCATCTGAAAATCTTGTAGTTATATCTCCCGTTTTTCTTGTAGAAAAAAATTTCATTGGTAATTTATATATATGTTCAAAATATCCAAGCATTAATGGTATGTCAATTTTTATTGATAAATGCAGTAAAATCCACTGTCTTATAAAACTTAAAAATGTTGATGTTAAAGATATTCCAAGAAAAACTAACAGCATCATCTTCAATACATCTTTTTGTCCATAAGGCAGAATCTCATCATAAATAATATTATTGAATAAAGACGATATTATTCCCAAAAGTGTTACTATTAAGGATGCAATAAGAGCATATATAAAAAGTTTTTTTTGCGGCAAGAGCAACTTCATATACCTGTTAAAAATATTAACACCTTTTATTTTTCCTGTTTTAAATTCATTATTAGGTTTTAATAAAAGTAATGCTCCCGTAAACTTTTTATAAAATTCCTCAATCTCTATACGTTCTAAATCTCTTGCAGGATCTCCGATTACTACATATTTTTTCGTAATTTTAAAAATTACAACAAAATGCGATAATCCCTCTTTTGTTACAATATTAGCTATTGCAGGCAATGTATAATCACTTAAAAATCCTTCTTTATCAACTTTAACAGCCTGGGAAACAAATCCAAGTTTTTCTGCACATGTTGAAAGACCAATAAGATTTGTTCCTTTTAAATCTGTTCCCATCATATCTCGAAGTTTTGTTATAGTTGTTTCTTTTTTATAATGCAGACATACCATTGCCATGCATGCTGCCGCACAATCCGTAATATCATGCTGTTTTACAAACGTGTACCTCATTATTATTTCCACCTAATTTTTATTGTTCTTTATTTTGGTAGCAAAAATATAGCCATCATTTTTAACTTATGGTTTTTTCAGTAATTTCCAATAATATTTAAAAATTTCAATTTCCGAATAACATATAACTAATAGAAAAAAATTTTCTAGCAAATAATGTTTAAAATAATTAACGCTAAACAATCCTATTGCACCAATAAACATAAACAAAATATAAAACCAAAGAATATTATTTTGTCTGTTTTTTAATTTTGTTTCTAAGAAAATATATATTCCAAAAACAAAAAAAGAACATATATAATTTCCCATTCAATATCTCCTTCTGAAATATTTATACCATTTTTATAATCCAAATTATCATATGAATATGCACTGTACCTGCCAAGTACAAGTACAATACATATTACTATCCAGTTTTACCAGATTTTTATAACGCCCTGCACTGTTTCCACCTAATTTTTATCATCTATTGAAGACTCAATCTCTATTTCTTTAGCTATACTTATTTTTTCATTTATCAAAGGTATTAAAAACACCATTGAAAAAGTCCATATTAGCACTCTTATATCATCCATCTTAAACCAAAAAAACACTTCTCCCCAATATAAAATTATAAGAGATAAGCATGTGCATATAGAAATTATCAAATTACTTTTCAAGGCTTTAATCAACACAATTAAGTTAATTACTAATAAACATATCATTACAACTATTGATATTTTTCTTTCATCAAAAATATTTTTATTCAAAAATTGCATAATATAAATCACTATAAAAGATAAAGCAACTATAATTGTTTGAAACCCTGACATAAAAGTCCTTTTCATTTTTTTATCAATTTCACTTTTATCATCGAATCTTATTACAGGACTAATTAATTTATATTCTTCATACTTTTTTTTATAATAATTATCTATATTTTTTTTCTTAAACACTTTATCATCATATGATTGTCTCTCAATCTTTTTTATATGTCCACGTACATAGCTCTCACATAAAATTGCAGATACACTACATAAAACTTCTGTAATTATATAAATTTTCATATCTAATTTATTATTTATGTATATACATTGTATAATCAACATAAAAATTTTTATAAAAAAAGAAAAGCAAGAAATCAACCAGTATTTCTTTTTATCAAATCTATCCTTTTCTCTATATGTTAAAAACAAGACAATCACAATAGTCACATGAATCAAAATGTCTGGTCCAAAACGAATAATAACGAAATTATTAAATAATAAAAGCAAGAAAAAAATAATGTTTAAAATAGTATATTCATATTTTCTTATCATACACATGCCTACCTTTAAAAAATCAAATTTATTTTATTTTGCGTCTATATATGGTCTCCACGTAAAACCAATTTCTATTCCCTCTCCATTCCATAACGCGTCAACAATTGTTGTTGCAATACTTGCCGCTGTTAGTGCTCCACATATAAATCCTATTGCAGCACCAACTGCACCGCCTAAAGAACCCAATCTAGTACAAACAGCTGTAAACTTTGCTGCTACAAAACAAACAGCTTTTCTTATTCCAAGTCCAACTAATGTCGCTCCAATTGGATCAAATACGCAGCCACATATTACAGCCTTTAATGCTTTATTAGAAATATATGCTAATTTCTTTCCCCCTTCTAAATAACACATCTCCTCGTCATTCATTACAACATAATTTGATGGCATAACTAATGCTCCATCATAACACATTTCCATCGTTTTCTTTCCTCCTAAAAAAATATTTGTAATTAAATCATGATTTTTACATCAATCACAATATCAATTTATTTTTTTCATTTCAACAACTTTGCGACGAAATGACAGATTTCACGACGAAATGCATAATAAAATCACTTCTAGCCATTGAACCAGAAGTGATTCCATAAAATATGCTTCAAAAAAATCATTGAAAAAATTTTCTATTTATCAAAGATGTTTTTTTATCTTGTAACAAATCCACAATTATCATCCAATATGTACCAATTAATGAATAGACAATCATTTCATATTTTAAATTAACACATAGAACAGTCATTAAAAATAAAGCCCAAATCAATAATCTAATTTTATATAGTTTAACTTTCAAAACTTGTCTGATTTTTTTTATTATACTTTCTGATACATAAACATGTAATATAAAGCATCCTACAAATCCAGCTATTCTTTCAACTGCACTTCCATTCATATTAAAATAAAAAATAAATCCAACTGCATAAAAGAAAAAAATTTTCATAACGCTGTCAGTACACGCTGTATCAATTTGTTTTACAAATCTTATAAAATCATAAATATCAACGTTTGTATTTCGTATTTGTTTTAATAAAAAATATTCCAAAACAACATCTATTACCAAACCCAAAATCATTATGATATTTACCTGTACAAAAAATTTATCTAATAATGAATATAAAATAATAAATATTATATATTTTATAATTATGGTATATCTCACTAATCTAATACTAATATTTTCTATTCCATTATTTATCATCATATCAGGTATCGTACATATTCCTAAGATACCAACAATTGTTAAGCCTTCGGCTATAAGCCACATAAACGTATTATTATCGATGATATACAAGTAATCAACTATAAAAATTCCTATATAAAAAATGATATTAGATATCAAAAAACAAAAATCCATTTTTTTCATTTTACAACTCTCACAAATTTAGCCAAAAGAATACATAGTCCCATTTTATGTTATACTTATTTCATTTTTTCACTTAAAAAAGTCACTATACATAGAACACCTAACATTATAGGCAACAACTTTATAAAATTATGTATTCCAGTAAAGAATAAAACTGCAAACACAATTATTGCTAAAGAATCAATTATACCAATTATTCTCAATAATTTTTTCATAATACCTTTTATTATCAACACTTCACTCCAATCTATAAAATATCCATCCAACCCATGTATATTGATTAACTTAAGAATTCCTATGAAATCCAACACCTCCAACAACCGATGGTGCTCCCAGCTCAGCAGCAAGCCATGCTGCTCCAGAACCTGTTGCTAAAGCCCATGCCAATCCTTCAGCATCTCTGCCAGAAAATTTAATTGTTACTCCCCACAATTTTAGAGAAGCCTTTATCCCTCCTCCTAAAAATTTTTTGTAATTAAATCATGATTTTTACATCAACCACAATATCAATTTATTTTTTTCATTTCAACAACTTTGCGACGAAATGGCGGATTCCACGACGAACGGTAACATTCGTCGACGAATGTTATTTTTTAAACCATTTTCCAGCACTGTGGTAGCATCAATTATCTGATGTTAATTATAATGGTTATGCGGTCCTTTTTTATATTCAAATCAAAAAGACTATAATTTCTTCTATCTTTGCTATTTTTATAGCTTTTTTTTACTAAATATGCCCTTTTTCTTCTTCAATCGGCTATAAATTTTTCTATCTTTAATTTTTTTATAGCTTCATCTTGCCAAATATGCCTTTTTTCTTATTAAAATGACTATAAATTTTTCTGCCTTTAATTTTTTTATAGCTTTCAATTACATAACATGTGTTTTCATTTTTCATAGCTTTCAATTACAAAATATGTATTTTCATTTTTCATAACTAATTAACTTCAACATACAAATACGAAAACACGTTAAAAAAATCTCCGGAAGAAATCATACATACATTTCTTCCGGGGCTATCTTCAACAAATTATATTAATTAAATATATTTATATATCTTTAATCAAAATCTACATCAATGTAACCAAAGCTGTATTTAATCACAATATCTTTATCTGCATCATTATCCGATATGTAATCATTACCATGATCATCATCTCCATAATTATATAAATTATTTTTCCTCCTAAAATATTTGCAATCAATTCATGTTTTTTACACTAATCACAATATCAATTTATTTTTTTCATTTCAACAACTTTGCGACGAAATGACTTATTCCACGACGAAATGCATAATAATTCAAAAAAATAATGAATTTTTCTTCTTATTGACTTCAATTAAAGATTTTTGTATTTCTTCTCTTTTATCCCTTATATCATCATTTTCTAATAATTTTTCTAATTCTCCATTTAGGAAATTGTAGAAATCCATATTTATCTCGCTATCATTCACGAAAACAAATGTCAAAAAGAAAATATAGTTATAATAATTTTCCCAAATTTTTATAGTGCCCTGCACATCTCCATTTACACTATTTTTTTCATAAAATCCCTGCAATAGCATAAAGAAATTAATAGTTGCAACTAATAGCCAAAAATCCGATTGATTTCTAGATGACAAAATCAAACTAGCAATTCCCAAAATCAAATGAAAACAAGACGGAGCTATGATTGCAATTTCACACTTTAATCTGGTTTTACTATCAAATTTTTTTAGTCTAGGTATAACCATTCCACAATATTTTCTTTCCACTTTAAGCTTATAAGTTGTTTTGGTAGAAAAATTTATTTCAATTGGAAAAATATATATTTTGCTAATACCCGATCTTTGTACCACAAAAAACACAGCATGGCATATTTCATGAAGTGCAATATGAGCATAAAAAAGCAATAAAATTTCCAATATTTTCATTTATTTGCCCTTCTTTTAATTTTATTCTTTACTATGCTATAAATGTTGAATGCTACCAAAAAAATTGTTTCAATAAGCACAACCATCAATATTCCTCTATAACTTATACCATATTTCATTATGTATTTTGTTGAAAAAATCATGCTTATTGTATAACCAATAAAATAATCCAGTCCTCTTTTTTTCATATCATCATTTCCTCATATTCCACTAACGGCCACGGCCGTATAAAAAAGTATCAATTTATTATTTATTAAAGATTCAATATCTATTTCTTTGGCCATACTTATTTTTTTACTTATCATTTAAATAAAATTTTTTTGTTTACAATCAATCTTTCAAGTTGTTTTCAATTATTTTGGGATTTTGAACATTATTATCTTCTTTATTCCTTTTCATTTTTTCTTTTTTTGATTCCTCAGATATAGCTATAATCTGTGTTATTATAGCTAATATTATTGTAAGGAAAAAAAATACATCTCCATCATCCATAAATAAACAAAACGCCAACATAAACATAATATACCAATCAAATATAAAAATAATCAATTTCATAATTTTCTATTTACCTCCACATTATCAATGTATATTGCCATTTTTCGTTAGCCTATCTTTTGAATCAGCTTTTTTTCTTTCGTACCATATCTTCTTTTACTAATGCAATTATGCCTATAAGCCCCACAGACATATTAGAAATTATTTTATATTCCTCTAAATAATGATTACTCCATATCCCTATAACTGCTAGCAAAACCAACAATATATTTATTATTATTTTTCTCATCTCTTCTCCTTACATTACCATATGATTTTATTTTTACTTGCAATATTTTTCCTCCTAAAATATTTGCAATCAATTCATGTTTTTTACACTAACCACAATATCAATTTATTCTTTTCATTTCAACAACTTTGCGACGAAATGGCGGATTTCACGACGAACGGTAATATTCGTCGACGAATGTTATTTTTTAAACCATTTTCCAGCACTGTAGTAGCATCAATTATCTGATGTTAATTATAATGATTATGCAGTCCTTTTTTTATCCAAATCAAAAAGACTATAATTTCTTCTATCCTTGCTATTTTTATAGCTTTTTTTTACTAAATATGCCCTTTTTCTTCTTCAATCGGCTATAAATTTTTCTATCTTTAATTTTTTATAGCTTCATCTTGCCAAATATACCTTTTTTCTTATTAAAATGGCTATAAATTTTTCTGCCTTTGCTTTTTTTTATAGCTTCCAATTACAAAATATGTATCTTCATTTGTTATAGCTTCCAATTACAAAATATGTATTTTCATTTGTTATTATAATTATACCTTAAGAGTGAGCAAATGGCTCTTTTATTTAATTGTAATTTACACCATTATACGGCCGTGGCCTTCATAACTAACTAACTAACTAACTAACTAACTAACTAATTAACTAACTAATTAACTTCAACATACAAATACGAAACACGTTAAAATAATCCCAGGAAGAAATCATACATATATTTCTTCCTGGGATATCTTCAACAAATTATATTAATTAAATATATTTATATCTTTAATCAAAGTCTACATCAATGTCACCAAAGCTACATTTTATCACAATATCTTTATCTGCATCATTATCTGATGTGTAATCATTACCATGATCATCATCTCCATCTACTGACAAATCCCCTGCAGAACATTTAACATCAACATTGTAATCCTTTTCCTTGCCTGGGAAACTGGCATCCACATCGCCTGATGAAAGTTTTATATCAAAATCATCTGCATCAGTTTTATCAATATCTAAATCTCCGGCGTCCATATCTATCTTAACACTATCAAATTTTCCATGTGTAAGATTTACATCACCTGCGTTAATCTTAATATTAAAATCTTTGCCTTCTATTTCATCTATCTTCACATCTCCGGCATTTAAAGTAAATTCCATATTATCAACATTAATATCAGATACTTTCAAATCCCCTGCTTTTAAATCTGCTTTGATTTCATCTGCTTCAAAACTATTAAGGTTTACGTCACCAGCTTTTGCATTTATCTTAATATTATCAAGCTTTTCGCCTTTTGGAATTGTGATTTCCACGCTGTTACCAAGGATATTACTACCAAAAGAAATACCATTTTTTGATACTGACAAGAATCTTCCAAAGTCTGTCACCGATTTATCCTTTAAACGTTGTGTTATCTTTAATGTATCTCCAGACAAATCTATCTCCGGTTTAAAATCATCCATATATTTACAAGCTACTTTGTACTCTTTTCCCTCTTTAATAGTAAGTTTCATACAATCCACATTTATCTCTAAATTTTTAAAATCATCATAATCATATGTTTTTTCTATTATATCATCATTCGGATAAACAATTTTTTTATTTGCATAATCTATTCCAAAAAATATTTTTCCACCATTATTAACTCCGATGGATAAACATACAATCCCTGCAATTATCATAAATACAGCTATTACTGTAATAATATTTTTTACAACTTTCATTACTTATCCCTCCTTTTAAATATTTTGCTGAATATACCTACAATTCCTCTTGCAATAAGCATAAATACAAATACAAAAAGTCTGCATAATAAAATTCCAAGTCCTATGCCAATAAGAGAAATTCCAAGTATTATAAGAGTCTGTGCCCCACTTGAAAATGCTATGGCAGGTACCATTGCAATACCTGTGATTACAAAAGAAACTGCACATGCCATTGCTGCTATAAATATTGAAAAAACAGTTACTGTTATTGCAAATAAAACTGCTAAAAGAACAATAATGATTGGGAATGCTATTGGTGCTGCACAAATTCCTAAAACCACAAGCCATACGGATTTCATGGAATTCTTAACTCCACCCTCTTCTTTTGTTTTCTTATCCTGTTTCTGAAGAGTTTCTTCTAATATTTTTCTTGCTACATCTTTTGGATCTCCAACCATCTGCGTAACATCTTCTTCATCATCAACGCCTGAATCCAAAAAATATTCTTCATAATAGTTTATTGCATCATCTAAATCTTCTTTTGAAAGACCTCTTAATCTTAACTTTAATTCTTTAATAAATTTACTTTTATTCATTCCACTTCCTCCTTTCCCTTTATCAATACATCAACTTTTTCCTTATAAGTTTCCCATTCGTCCTGATAAAAAGATAGAATCTTTTCTCCCTCATTTGTTATTTTATAATACCTTCTGTTTCTGCCTTGAAATGGTTTATCATATGTTTCAAGAAAACTCTCTTTCTGTAATCTTCTTAACACTGGATATAATGTTGATTCAGAAATATCTACCAATTCCCTAACTTTTTGTGTAAGTGTATATCCATATGAATCTTCTTTAGCAACTATTCCTAAAACACATGCATCCAAAAGAGGCGCTGTTAATTGATATGTCATATTCATCCTTCCTTTCTGTTTTATTTTTTTATGAATATATATTCTATATGTTTTAATACTATAATATTATATCTCGTATAATATTATTTACCCATATTATATGTCGTATAATATTGTATGTCAAGCACTTTTTTTAAAAATAAAAAAACGCCCTTTTCATTGATATTTCAATAAAAAGAGCATTTTATAACTGTTCAGAGTCAAGCAAAATTCGAAAGAAAAAACGTGGACGCTACGTGTCCATAAGTTTTTTCTTTTGAATTTTATTTGGCGGATACGCCACACCGACGAAATGCGAAGCATTTTGGAGGTGCACTCTGAACAGTTACCTTAATTTTTTATTTTATCAACTGCATGCTTCAGACAACATTTTCTTTCTTTCATATAATCTTGTACTAATAAGATATACCATTATCAAAAAGAATAAAACACCTGAACTATCAATAAAAACATCTATCACACTTGGTCCTCTGCCATCCACAAAACTCTGGTGGTATTCATCAAGTGCCGCATATATAACACCAATAATAAACGCTGTAATATAAGCTTTTTTACTGATATGCACTCCTATCGACTTAATAAAATTAAGTAAAAGAAGTCCTAAGATTCCATATTCAGTGAAATGTGCCGTCTTTCTTATAAGTAGATGTAAATTGTCAAACTTAATAATCTTATCTATTAATGGCAGCTTATATACATATTTTGCTAATATCAAACTAATTCCTGCCGATTCTTCCCCTGTCTTTGCTGACATATTGAAAATAAGTAACAGCCAGAGTACAAGGAGTATAAATGAAATAACAGGATAAATTCTTCTTTTAATCATAATGCTTTCCTTAAAAATTATCTAATGTATATTTTAAATGTTCGTTATAGATTATACCATTTTTTACGGTTTCCACCAAAGCAAACAGAGCTATTTTCCTTTAACTTTTTGTTACAAAATCCACTCTAACATTTTATTGTATTAATCCTCTTTTGGAATTATAATTTAGTTATACACATTTCCATAATTGTGGTTTATAGGCCACATATCCTAAAAAACTTATAAACAAGACAAAATTAAACTGACAAAAGATAAGGAGACAATGATGAAATCCAGAAAATTATTAACTTATGTGTTGCTTATTGTTTTGATAATCAATACGGTAGCCTGCACATATTCAAAGACAACAACTATTAAAAAAGATAACAAAACTTCTCAGGAAACCACTGAGACAAATGATAAAGATAAAAAAGACGATTCTGACAAAGAGAAAGATAAAGAAAAAAAATCCAATGTCGACAGGAACTCGGATGAAGCTAAAGAAGAGCAGAAAAAGTTTAATGACTTTGCACACGAAGAAGTCATTGAATATTTATCGCAAAGCAACTTCATCGCACACCTGTATGTGGATGATTTTACTAAATATGAAGAGCTTAAGGATGCTCCATATATTATCGAAAATGTTGATTATGATTCCTTCAAGGAAAACATTGATACTGTCAAAGAATCTCTAAATCAATTAGATGATTTTAACTATGACTTATTAACTGATGAACAACAGAAAACATATGATGTTATTTCAGAAGAAATTAAGGTTGCTGATGATTTGATAAAATCTCTTGATGATTCAGATGAGGAGAAACTTAAGAATTTCTTCTACATGAAGGAATTCTACACATCACAGAACAGTGAACTTCTTAATATCCCTGTTGTTTTATCAAAACTTGGATTTATGCATAAAAGCGATATTGATGATTATATTACAAACTTAGAAGCAATTGATGGATTCTGCGATGAAATCATTGCATTTGAAACTGAAAAGTATTCTAAGGATTATAAAATCCCTCAGTTTTCTCTTGATAACTTTATTGAAGCTGTTGATGATTTTACAGCCACAGGAGAAAATACATTCTTAATTTCAAGCTTTGATTCAAGGATTGATGCAGTTAAGACAGACCTTAATCTTTCTGATGAGGATGTAAAAAATTATAAAGAGAAAAATAAAAGTTTAATTACAGATACTATTTTCCCTGCATATAAAAGGGTTCGCGATCATGCAGCAACGCTTAAGGGAGATTCAAAAATCTATAGCCTTCTTTATCCAAATAATGGAGATGACTATTTTGAATATCTGTTAAAAACTAATGTTGGTACAGATAAATCTGTTGAAGAGATAAAAGAATTGCTTGAAGATTCAATGGATGAAGCTTATAAGGAAATACAAAACGTATATCTGTTCCATCCAACAATTGATAAGAGTTTCAATGTATATGATGATTATGAGCCGGATCAGATAAATGATGAGACAGATATAAGAAAAACAATCGATAAGATTTTACCTCTTATGCCTGATTATTTCCCTGATGTAGCAACAACAAATTATCTTATTAACTACTTCCCGGATGAACTTAATGATTCCATGGCACCGGCTGCTTATTATATACCACCAATTGATAATTACGAGAAAAATTATGTTTATATAAATTTATCTTCATTACAGGATTCTGACACAATCGTCCCAACACTTGCTCATGAAACATTTCCGGGACATATGTTCCAGATAACCTATTTTGGAAATAAATCTACAGACAGCCTTATAAATTTATATTCATATGACGGATATTCTGAAGGCTGGGGCTTATATGCAGAATACTATATAAGCGAAATGGTTGGAAAATCAAAAGCTGAATGTAAATTTAACAGAGCAAACCTTACATTCACATATTGCGTGTACTGTTTATGCGATATTGGCATAAACTACGAGGGCTGGACAAGAGATGATGTAGATGATTTCTTCTCAAAATATTTTGAATTATCAGATGAAGACATTGATGATATCGTATCATTCTTCGCTGAATCACCTGCAACTTATGAATGCTACTGCCTTGGATTTATCGATATTCTCACACTTAAAGAAAAGGCAAAAGAAACTCTTGGTGATAAATATTCTGAAAAAGAATTCCATACATTTATCCTTGATAACGGTCCAACACAGCTTCAGATTTTAGACAAAAGATTTGATGAATGGCTTGAAACATATTAATTTATAGGAGATTAGCAATTATGTATGAAAAATTATTAGACAAAAACTTCTTTGAAGGTCTATATACAGATAATCCTGAAATCAAAAAACAAGAAGAACGTTTCAATGAAATAATCTGCTGGTATGAATGCGCTATCAAAGAAGTACGAACAAAACTCGAAGTTCTGAATGAAGAATTTCAGACAACAACTTCAAGAAATCCAATAGACAACATAAAATCAAGAGTTAAGAACCCTATGAGTATTTATGAAAAACTTGAAAGACGAGGATATCCTATAACTCTTGACAGTATAGTAAACAAACTTCATGATGTGGCAGGAATCAGGGTTATCTGTCCATTTATTGATGATATTTATACTGTTGCTAATGTTTTAATTACACAGGATGATATTAAACTTGTACAAATTAAGGATTATATCAAAAATCCAAAACCAAACGGATATCGTTCACTTCATCTTGTTATAGAAATACCTATATTTTTATCAACAGGTAAAAGATTAATGAAAGTTGAGGTTCAGATAAGAACAATTGCCATGAACTTCTGGGCAAGCTTAGAGCATCAGATTCATTACAAAAAAGATCAGGATGATGTAGAAGATGTTGTAGCACAGCTTACGGAATGTGCAAATGTAATCTACGAAACCGATACAAAGATGCAGGCAATTAGAAAACGACTTATTGCAGAATCCAAGCTTACAAATGACTAAAGCTAAATAAACATATGAATCAACAACACTTATATATTAAACAATATAAAAGAATCCGGAATCAGAAATAGTATGATTCCGGATTTTTTTTATATAATTTTTCTTATATCATTTTCAGGCTTCTTTCTGACTTAATTTAGAGAAATACTATTTTCCCTTAATTTACCACATTTCTTATATGTTCATTTATCCATTCAAAGATATCATTATAAACCTTATCTCTTAATACATCATTTAATATCTCATGTCTGCAGCCATCGTAAAGAATCATATTTACATCACTAATTCTCTGATTCTTCAGATTCTCATAAACTTTCTTTACACCTTCACCATAATCACCTACAGGGTCATTTTTTCCTGATACAATAAGAATTTTAAGGTTCTTAGGAATTCTTTCCATATTTTTTTCATCATTAATAAATTTTAATGTTGTTAAGATTGTATCAAAACCATTTAAAGTAAATCTGAATCCACAAAGAGGATCGTTATCATATTTCATTACCTCATCATTTAATGTACTTATCCAGGCATTTTCACTTATGGCATCATCTATCTTTTCATTAAATTTTGTTTCTAAAACTTTATAAATATTAGCACTTCTATGTCTTTCACCATACTTTAATTTTAATGTATTTATCATGGTCCTTGCAGTATTTACAGCTGCATTTTTTATGTTTCCTGTACCCATGATGACAGCACCATCAACTTCATCTCCATATTCCATAATATATCTTCTTACAAGGAAGGAACCCATACTATGTCCCATAATAATATATGGAAGACCAGGAAAATGTTTCTTTGTCATCTTTGTTATATGACGGATATCCCTTACAAGATATGCACTTCCGGTATTCTGAATGGCTCTTTTCTTATCAAGTCCCTTTACAGGAATTGAAATATAACCTAAATCCTCATCCCTGTCCACAGATTTACCATGTCCTAATAAATCATTACCAATTACAATAAATCCTTTCTCTGCTAAAAACATGGCAAAATCATTATATCTTTCAATATGTTCTGACATACCATGCACAAGCTGAAAAATCCCCTTCTTTTCAGCATTTGGTATCCACGCTCTTACTCTCACAGGTGTATAACCGTTACTTGATACAAAATTATAATCCCTTATTTTTACATCCGAAATATTCTCCATTTTCTTCACCCTTTCCATAATTTATATATAATTTTTTATTCCTGAATCTATGATGTTCTGATTCTTGATACTGCTTCTTTCCAGCCTTTTATTTTCTTCTCTCTTATCTTTTCATCCATTTCAGGTGTAAAGACTCTGTCTTTTTTCCAATTACTTTTTATTTCATCAATATCTTTATAATACCCGCTTGCAAGACCAGCCAGGTAAGCAGCTCCAAGTGCTGTTGTTTCAATAACTTTAGGTCTTATAATTTCACAATTCAATATATCCGACTGGAAAGAAAGTAAAAAGTTATTTGCACTTGCACCACCATCAACTCTTAATGAATTTATGCCAATCTTTGAATCCTCTTCCATAGATTTTAATACATCAAAGGTCTGGTACGCAAGGGATTCAAGGGTTGCCCTTATAATATGTTCCCTTGTACTTCCTCTTGATAACCCGATTATTGCACCTCTTGCATATGCATCCCAATATGGTGCGCCAAGTCCCGTAAATGCAGGCACTACATACACGCCTGCCGTATTATCAACAGATTCTGCAATATTTTCTGTTTCAGCTGCATTATCAATAATTCTAAGTTCGTCCCTTAACCACTTTATTGCAGCACCTGCAACAAATACGCTTCCTTCTAATGCATATTTTATCTCACCATTTATTCCAAATGCAATAGTTGTAAGCAGACCATTTTTTGAATCCACAATGTTTTTTCCGGTATTTAAAAGAAGAAAACAACCTGTTCCATATGTATTTTTCCCTTCACCTTCATCAAAACAGCATTGTCCAAAAAGTGCGGCCTGCTGGTCTCCTGCTACACCTGAAATAAGTATGCTTTCTCCAACTATCTGTGGATCTGTATAACCATAAACCTCTGATGAATTTTTTACATTTGGAAGCATTGATTCAGGAATATTAAATAATTCTAATAAGTCCTTATCCCACTTAAGCTCATGTATGTTAAAAAGCATTGTTCTTGAAGCATTTGTATAATCTGTTGCATACACCTTTCCTTTTGTAAGCTTATAAATAAGCCAGGTATCAACAGTTCCAAACATAAGATCCCCATTTTCTGCCTTTTTTCTTGCACCGGGAACATTATCCAGAATCCATGCAATCTTTGTTGCTGAAAAATATGGATCTAAAATAAGACCAGTTTTTTCTTTGATAACCTTTTCAATGTCCGGATTATTTTTCTTAATCTCATCAACCATCTTTGCAGTTCTTCTGCACTGCCATACGATTCCATTAAATACAGGTTCTCCCGTCAACCTGTCCCAGACAATGGTCGTCTCCCTTTGATTTGTTATACCAAGGCAGTCTATACTGCTTGCCTCAATCCCTTTAAGGGCCATAGCTTCAACCATTACCGCAAGTGTTGAAGACCATATTTCATTTGGATTATGTTCAACCCATCCGCTCTTTGGAAAATACTGCTCAAATTCTTTTGCAGCACTTGAAATAATATTTCCCTCTTTATCAAAGATAATACACCTTGATGATGTTGTTCCCTGATCCAAAGCCATGATATATTTCATCTGTTTACCTCCTGTCTGTCAATAAAGTATTGAAATGCCACACCCATAACCACTAAGAATATAAGCAGATACACTGAATGATATATGGAAGCTATAATCAGTCCGCCTATAATCGATGTCAGCACATAAAGGCTGTATTCCGGATAAATAGTTGCAATTAGAAATCCGATTCCCCACATGATAAATATCATTATGATTGATGGCATTGCAACAGCCGTAAGTGCGGCACATATAATTCCTGACAAAATATAGATATCTAATTTTTTAAATTGAAAAACTATTAATGATGCAAGGCATCCAAGCAAAACAAAGCATACTGCTTTGCCTGAAAAATCCCACTTTAAACTAATGCATATTTCAATGGTTATTGACATAAAAATTATAATCGACAAAAAAATTCTATATAATTTAAAGCCAAAAAAACATAATAATACACCAAGTATCAGCACCACTAAAAATAAAAATTCATTATAATTTTCTATTCTAAGCGAAAGGCGCGTATTAACCAGAAAATCATTAATATAGTCTGCAATAAAATCACTCATCTTTTATAAATCCACCCTTTTCACAGGAAACAAAACCATAAACATCTGTATTTTCTTTAAAATTAATACTTCCTCTTGAAATAACGGATACAATCACACCATTTTGTCCTAACTCAACATTTTTTGAAACACTTATATCTTTATAAGCCATAATATTTCCACAAACTTTGGTGTTTTCCCCAATAAAAATATTTCCGTCAGCAAAAATATTTCCTGTAACAAATACATTTTTTCCAAGATAAATATTTTTCTTTGAGGAAATATTTCCAAAAATTATTTCCCCATCTTTTATCTTAATATTCTTTTTAGACTTAATATCCTTGTTTTCATATATATCATCTTCCGGATAATTAATTTTTCTTTCTTCACCCGTAGAATTGATTTCTATTTTTTTTCCATATAATCTTTTAAAAGAAACACCCTCACTTATGGAAAGCATTTCATTTGAACTGGCACTTAAACCCAGATCACTGCCACTAAAAACATAAACATTTTTCTCAGCATCTATCCATCTTTTCACGATAGTATTGGCTCCGATTTTCATTTCACCTTTTGAATACGCAGCCCTTATTTTAAGATTTCCTTTTGATAAATCCACGTCTCCCTTGCAATATATCTCTTTTTTAAATTCCTTAACATTTAAAGACGCTTTCATCTGATTTCTGACCACAAGATTTTCCACAATATCAGGGTATATTTCTTCCCCATCTTCTTCCGTCTTATCTATATCCTCTTCTCTTGTAAGAAAGATAACATTTCCCTTTATTTTAGGCAGTTCTCTTTCTATCATCTTAGAAAAACTTTTCCCAAAAAATCTGCCCACTCTTACAAAACCATCATCTACATAAACCTCTTTATAACGATATTTATTATAGCTTTCAAGAGAAATAACCAATGGAAAAATACTAAATAAAATAAATATTATAAAAAAAATATATATCATACTTCACCTAGGTCCAGTTCTTACCAAATTCTCCAATAATTGCATCTTTTAACCCCATTATATAATTCCATCCCACAAAAAATATATATATAATATTTAAAGAATACAGATAAATTTCTTTTGTATTTCCTTCAATTACCTGTGACGAACATACATAGAAAATCGAAGGAATCACTCCATAACTAAGCATTAAACTAAATGATGAAAAAGCAAACATCAAGGAAAATGAACCTAAATTACATGTAAGAAATAATGCGATGAAACACATTACTCCCATCATATATAAAAGTGGCACTATTCCTGATAAAAGTTTCATAAGAACATCTAACTTTTCAGCAAATGAAATCTTTGTTGAAATGATTGTCTTAAAGAAATATTTAAACATGGATTTATTCTGGGAAGTCGCCTTTTCTCTTATTCTCTTTGAATAGGCCTTCCAGTCTTTTTCAACTTCCACCATACTTTCTGCCGAGTTAATATATTCAACCTTCCATCCTGAAATATATGTTGAATAAATAAAACTCAGATCATCCCTGTAATTAAAGCAATTCAAATCATGTTCTTTAGCAATCTTTTTTCTTATGCCTATTACATTTCCTGAATTTAATATAAGTCTGTTAATATTACTTTCACCCTGTATGCAGGATTGATAAAACCCTGACATATTAAGATTTAATAGCCTGGTTAATATATTTTCCCCACCGTTTAAAGCCATTTCCCTTCCGGTACAGATTCCCACATATGAATCTTCAAAAGCTATCATAAACTGTTTTAAAACATTCTTTCCAATTCTTGAACCGGCGCGGATAATAACAATATTATCAGAAGCTGCAATATCAATAATAGGCTCTAAACTTTCATCAATATCTTCTTTTGATTCGCCTCTTAATTTATCTTCATAAAAAATTGTTTTTATATTTTTATTATTTTTCTTATATTCTCTTATAACTTTTCTTGTTTCATCTTTAGAATCATAGTCAACCATAATGATTTCCAAAGACCGGCTGTCATAATTACTTTCTAAAATACTTTCTAATGTATACCCGATATCCGACTCATTATCTTTAGTTGGCACTATTACCGACAAAAGCTTATCATGATTTAAAATCATATCGCCACAGAAAATTTTCTGCTTAAAAAGCAGACGTGTAATGCAATATAATATCTCGGATATAAGCATAATCAATGTAAAAATAAATAAAATCAAGAGATATCCCTTGAGGAAAAAAATTACCATTTCCACTTACCCCGTTCGTTATTCTGATAATAACTCTCAGAAACCTTGCTTGTATACATCTCACAAAACATATATATATTTAAAATATCAAGAACGATTCCAAATCCAATAAATACAATTACAGAGTAAATTATTGAAAATCTGCATATTATAAGCATTGCCACTATATAATTTATAACCAGGTAAACCATCATATAAATAATTGTAAATAATATAAATAAAATTTTATTTATATAATTTTTATCGCTAAGTATTGCAGTGAAAAATACCATTATTAAAAATGACATAAACAATATACAGACCTGCTGCATTATAAACACCTTTGAAAAATACGTCCCATTTATAAAAGAAACATCTGCTGCAAAGAAATAATACATACTCGTTAAGAAATGTATTAAAAGAAAAAACGAGAGGAATACAGCCTTTGGATGACCTCTGAATTT
Organism: Lachnospiraceae bacterium RM5; assembly: GCA_900110975.1. GTDB lineage: Bacteria > Bacillota > Clostridia > Lachnospirales > Lachnospiraceae > Bovifimicola. Next base: position 10,070 of record FOFK01000011.1, on the reverse strand, counting down.
CTTTTCATTGCAGATAAAAAGCCCAATTAAAGATAAAAATAAATTTATATAAACCGTATTCATATTTATCTTATCAGGATTTACCGCCAGATAATTTATCTTAAAAATCTTTATTTTTTCATATAATACAAAGGATTTTTCTCCACATAAACCAAGTGCTTTATCAGCTATAAATACCATAACAAAAGTTATATCATCAAGAAAATAACACATAAGAGCAAATAAAGGTATTACAAAAAAGCAAAGATATAGAATGATTTTTTTTATATTTACATCTAAATATCTATATCTTCTCGGATAATACGCCTTACTGTTTTCTTCCATCACTTTCTCACTTTCGTTGGGTTTGCAATTATATAAAATCCATAAGCTTAGATTAATATCTTCAAGATTAGGTTATTACTATATATAAAATTTAAAAATGTATCTGAACTTATAACTCTTAAAATCTCACTTCCATCTTTTGTTCCTGCAATAGAAGTAAGTATAAGGCAAATGCACCATAAAATGAATATTCCATAAATTACACCTACAACACCGCCTACAAATTTATTTACTTCTTTAATAACCGGAAGTAATGCAATAACATTTGCTATTTCAACAACAAGTACGCAGGCAATTCTAAATGCAATAAATAAAATAAGATATGCTATAACTCTTATTATTATTCTCGTAAGATAATCTGATAAATATCCGGAAAAAGTATATACTCCGAGTTTTTCCCTGTTTTCATCAGTATTCCCCTTAATTAAACTATCTTTTATAACATTTGGAACATTTAAATCTTTTATATATTGTTCCTCTAAATCTTTAACATTTATACTATTTTCATCTATCGAATCACTGACATTTTTATCTATCTGTTTTTCAACATTTTTTGAAATCTTTTCATATAATCCTGTATTTTCCGTAATGTAAGTCTCTAAAGGTTTTACAAGTACCATAGCGATAGTAAACGAAAGTATTGTAAGGCATAAAGATACTATTAACCTCATAAATCCCATGTGGTATCCAATTAAAAATGCCACAAGTAAAAATACCAAAACTATACCTAAAATTAAGCTTTCCATAAGCGCTCCTCTGAAAATAAAAATTATTTAAATTATATATTTTCCCTTATATTATAATACTTATTTTAGTTTTATAATTTCTGCTTTATTATCTGATATAACTATCATATGTGTTTTATTTATTGGAATAACTTTTACAATTTTTCCTTTATAATTTTTATCAAATATTTTCTTGTAAGAGAATGAATACATAGTTATATTTTCATCGTTATACATTAAAATATTTTTTTCATTAAACTGAATGTCCGTATAAACATATTCTGTCTTATCTGAAATAATTTTCTTTCCGTTGATGTCATAAACCTGTATAACATTTTCTCCGGACTTTGCATTTTCAAGCACAAAACCAATGTATGAATCACTATAAAAAGATGAAATGATTTTTTCGTTTTCAAATTTCTCCTCATATTTTTTTGTTGGTTTTTCATCTATCTCATAAATAGTAAACATATTATCCGCAAGTGCTATTGCTGTATTTTTATTTATGAATTCAACATCCGGCACAATGGAATCCTCATATTGATTGAATCCTCCCACAACCCTGTCTACTTCATTTTCTCCAACTTCAGAAAAATTATAGAATACGACTTTAGATTTAACCGCACCATCACCTACAGAGAGATAAGATGCCACAACCTTTGCACCATCTTCTGAAATAGATACATCTATAGGATATCCGTCGCCTGAAAGAACTGTTCTTCCTGATGCAATTTTTTCTCCATCTTTTGTAGTAATTTCAATGTAGTTTGCTTCGCCATCATCTAAAGTAGCTGCCATTGTTCCATTTTTTGAAACTGATACATTTACTATAGGATATGTAGCTGTAAAATCCTGCTCACTTCCGCTTAAATCAAAGAGAACAATATCATTAGAGCCTCTTTCTGCGATAACTACATAATCGCCACAGACATCAATGCATGGATCTGTCATATTGATTGATTTATTCCATACTTCCTTACCATCAGCATAATAAGATACACCCTCCGCACTATATCTTATCATTCCTTCAGAATATGGCAGATATCCAACATTTCCTACGGAACTTATATCAATTTTATTTTCAACAACATACTTTTTATATACTCTGTTTTTTATCCCAAAATAATAAAAAAGCATTGCAAGTATACAAACTATAACAACCGCTATCAAAGTTACAATTAGCTTCTTTTTACGGTATCTTGCAATTTTTTCATTTCCTTCAATTGTTATATCATCATTAATCTGCATAATTACCTTCCCAGTTTATTTACGGCACTTTCTATGTCTTTTACTTCTTTACTTTCAATTAATCCAATAATCTTTTTAATTTTATATTTATTAATCAGACTTTCAGGTAATGCCCCATTATTTTCTGCCTGTATTTTTTCTTTATTTTCATTTAAGGCATTTTCTAATGAAACAACCTTTTCCTCTTCCTCAGTGATAAGCTTATTAATCTTTTCTATCTCTTCGTTATGCTTATCTTCAATTTCCTTAACTAAATTATCCTTTTTATTATCCTTAAAATCCTTAAGATTCTTTTCTCTGTCTTTCTCAAGCTCATCAAGTTCTTCCTGATATTTTCTTATATTTTTATCATAAGAATCAAGGTCATATATACTTTCGTCTTTGTCAGCTTTTATGCCCTTTTTGATTTTTTTAATTTCTTTTTTATTATCTTTTACTTCATCACGTTCTTTTCTTAATTCCTCTAGCGTACCATTATCCCTGTCTTTTGTAACAAGAAAAATCGTAATGTATATAGCAAAATCAATTATAAAAACAAGTATAAATAGCAATCCCTTAAAAAAGATATGCCAATCCACAAAACATACGCAAAGCATTGGAATAAGCAGAAACATAACAGCAAAAAATGTAAGTTTAATAAGCCATTCTATCAGGCCTTCTGTACAATATAATACATAAAACCATGTACTGTTACAAAATGTAGGAAGATCATTTTCTCCAAGCTTTGTTCTTATTGTTCTGTTAAGTTCGCGGTTTTTCATCCTTAAACTTTTTGTCTTTTCTTCTATTCTTTCTTTCTGTCCACGCTTTTTCGCCTTGTTCTTTCTGCTTTTTTCAGAACTGATTCTTTTATTTAACTTAGAAATCTTTTCATCTTCTCTCTCAGTAGATTTTCCCATCTGTTCTTTTACAACAGATTCTTTTTCTTTATCTATAAGAGAATTTTCTTTTTTTATTTCTTTTTCAAAATTCTTTATATTCTTTTTGGCATCTTTAATTTTCTGTTCTATATTTTCGCCATTTTCAATCAAACCAAGTAAATTATTTAATTTCTCTATATCTTTTGTACTATTTTCCGTCTCCATTTACTTATCCTCTAATTAAATTTATTGCCATGCCTCTTCTAATACCTTTCCTATACTGTCATGTATAACAAGGTTTGCATTATTATCCATAGGTGTCTTTGATTTATTTATCAGCACAAGATTCTTTCCACCAAAAAATCTTATAAGTCCCGCTGCAGGATAAACCGCAAGGGAGGTTCCTCCAATTATCAAAGTATCTGCTTTCGTAATATGATGGATGGCTCCTGTCATAATATCATCATCTAAACCTTCTTCATACAGAACCACTTCAGGTTTTATTAAACCTCCGCAAAAACTGCATTTAGGAACAAGGTCAGCTTTTTTTATATAATCAAGATCAAAAGATTTTTTACATCTCATACATTTATTTTTATATACAGTTCCATGAAGTTCATAAACATTTTTAGAACCTGCCAGCTGATGAAGACCATCAATATTCTGCGTAATGACAGCCTTTAACTTTCCTGCTTCTTCCATCTTTGCAAGAGTCAAATGTGCTTTATTTGGCTTAATTCCATCAATTAAAAGCTTATCTCTGTAGAATTTATAAAACTCTTCTGTATGGTTTAAAAAAAATCCATGACTAAGTATCGTCTCCGGCGGATAATCATATTTCTGATTATAAAGACCATCAACACTTCTAAAATCAGGAACTCCGCTTTCTGTAGAAACTCCTGCTCCCCCAAAAAATACAATATAATTACTGTTTTCAAAAATATTTTTTAATTCTTTTATTTTTTCATCCATACAAAACTACCCTCGATATCCATTCAAAAACTTCGTTTTTTCGTTAACATATCAGGTAAAAATAAATGCCTGCTTCGCAGTCGCTTATTTTTACTCTTGCTTTTATCTTCAGCACTACGTGCTTCGATAAAACCTCAAAAACTTCGTTTTTTCGTTAACATATCAGGTAAAAATAAATGCCTGCTTCGCAGTCGCTTATTTTTACTCTGATATGTTATATTATACCATAATTTTTTTACAAATTAATTAATTATTATATTTTTTTATATACATTTTACCAATAATTTTTTACAATTAATGTATGTTTTTATGTGCGTGGAAATTTTGTTCGTGAATTTTTTTATAACTAAATTGTATATATTAATGAGGTAACTATTATGAAGACTTCTTATGGTAAACAATTCATAATTACAATAATAATAGTCTTTTTTCTTCTGTCTTCAGTTATTCTTTATACAATATCAGTAAATTATAAAGAATCTTTACACCACGTGGAAGCAATTGGTGAAAACAGCTTAAAATACGAATCTGAAAGAATTGATAGACATCTTCAGATGAGTTATGATACCATACAAAATGTTTCAAACAGTGTTAATTATATGATGAAATTAGGCAGAACTAATAAAGAGATTTCTGATTATCTTCTTATGGAAACAAAACATCTTCCTAACCAGACAGATAGGGATTTCACTATTATTTATGGGTATATTAATGATGAATTTATGTCAAGCGATTCCTGGAATCCTTCCGATGATTATGATCCAACCAAACGTGATTGGTATATTAATGCTGTAAAAAATAATGGCAAACCTGTTCTTAGTTCTCCATTTATAAATGCACATACCGGCAATAAAATAGTTACCATAAGCAAGCTTTTAAATGATAATAAAAGTGTTATATCCGTAAATATAGAATTAAGAAAAATCCAGGAAATTACAGAACAAATAAATGTAGAAAAATTAGGATATGCTTTTCTTATTGATAATAACGGTGTTGTTATTGCTCACCATGATAAAAATAGAAATGGAGAAAAAATTACTAACGAAAAAATTTCCAAAGAAATTCTAAAAAAAATTAAATCTGTTAAAACCGGCTGTTTCCATACAACTTATGAAGGCAGGAAATGCACTATTTTTGTTGATACTGTAATGGATAACTGGCATATTATAATGATCGTTAAAGATAAAAATTTATATAAAGATGTTTACAATAAACTTTATATTGAAGCTGTTATTTATTTAATAATTTTTATTACTATCACGGTATTTTGTTTTATTTCATACAAAAAAACTTTAGAATCCTATAAAAAAGAACTCCAATCCCAAATCGAACTTAAACATTTAAATAATATGATAATTAATGCACTTGCTTATGCAATAGATACTAAAGACCGTTATACATCCGGCCATTCCAAGCGAGTTGCTGACTATGCTTTGATGATTGCAAAAAAACTAAACTTAAGCTATCAGGAAAGAGAAACTATTTATAATGCAGGTCTTTTGCACGATGTTGGAAAAATAAGGGTTTCCGAATCCGTTATTAATAAGCCTGGAAAACTCAATCAGGAAGAGTTTGAACAGATTATGGCACATCCCGTATGTTCATATCATCTCCTTAAAAACATATATAAAAATGATAACGAAATCTGTTACGGTGCAAAATTCCATCACGAAAGATATGATGGAACAGGCTATCCAAATGGACTTAAGGGAACTAACATTCCTAAAATCGCAAGAATTATTGCGGTTGCTGATGCATATGATGCCATGGCAAGTAACAGAAGTTATAGAAATGCTCTTGACCAGGATATTATCAAAAATGAGATTATTAAAGGCAAGGGCACACAATTTGATCCTGAATTTGCTGATGTTATGTTAGAAATCATAAATGAAGATAAAAATTATGACCTTCGCCAGCATGACAATGTTAAGCATAATATCACTATCATTGAGGATAATGATAAATCTCTTTCAAGAGTTTCAGACATTATTGACTCAACAGGCGAATATGCCATTACGCGTGTTTTAAAACATGAAAACATTGCACATATTCTTAAAAATGACTCTATAGACCTTATTATCATTGACTTTGATGCATTCACAAAAGAAGAAATAAAAGAATATAGTAAAATAGCATATGATAGAAACATTCCAATGATTCTTGTTGGAAAAGAAATCGCCGATACCAATTTAGAAAATCTTTCCAAATTACATATCGACGATTTCATAACAAAACCTGCAAAAGAATTTTCATTGAAAGAAATTGTCCATGCCATCTTAAGCAACTGGAATGCAGGATAAATATTTTTTATTAATGATTGATTTATTTAATTAATTTATTCAAATGCAACAGCTTAAGCAATAGTTTTTTTGCCGGCTTAAAACTTTCGCTTTTAAAGTATATAATCGCAAAAAAGATTGAAGATATCAATACTGTTATTATACCTTTGATTCCTATAATTATTATGCCTTCACCTCTTATGAAATTTGTGGCAAAATAGTTGATTACAGCTATCAATGTAATTCCCAGGGTATAATTTAAAAGAGAAAGGAAATATTTCTTTGGTGAAGTTTTAAATATATACTCAAAAATATTTTTTACAATCCATGGAATATTTATAAATATTATGCTGATAATTGTTGATAATACTATTCCATAAAGTCCTATAAATTTTACAACAGATACATTTATCACCAGATTAACAATTCCTGCAATCAACGGTCTGAATCTATCCTGATGCCATATACCTCCTGCATCCTTATAAACACTCATCATTTTTACAAGCTCATAAGTCCAGAAATAGATACAGAAAAGCACTATCATCTTACCATTTAAGAGCATTTTTTTACCCATCCATAACTTCATAAACGGCTGGTATAAAACCAGAAAACAACTTACACAAATGGCACACAACCATGAAAATAAAAATGTAAATGTATAAAATTCTTTTCTATTTTTTTCTACCGACTTTACAATCATGCTGTTTCCAACACCTGCAAGTATTGATGTATAAATGATTCCCATAAATCCAGTAACTGCATTCATTATATAAAAATAATTCTGATATATCGCAAGAATTTTAAGTCCCAAAAAACCTGAAATTACAATGGTATCAGCTGAACTTACGATGGTTCCGCCAAATTTTGATGTAAATAAATCTTTTATTCTCTGATTAAGATTATCTATCTCCTCTTTTTCAAGGTCACCATAAGGGTCATAATCCGGATACATTTTCTTTGAAATAATCGCGGTTGCAACATTATTCATAACCTGTGTAGCCAAAATTGCGATAACAAAATAATAATAATTTTGAAATAAAACAAGCACCAGAATCTGACTTGCATACATTATAGTGTTTGTAACTATTGTAACTTTGCTTATAACATCTGTTCTCTGATGTGCCTGCAACAAACTTTTTCTATAAGAAAAAAGCCAGTAAGTAAGCACAGTTGCCAAAAGATTCAATAAATATAATATATATACATTCATTCCTTTTGGAACATCATCACGGATAAGTTTTGGAACAAGGGGTGTAATTGAAAGCCCGATAACTAAAATAACACCACCAATTATCCTGTAATATTTTTTATATAAACATAAATATGCCCTGATCTTTGATGCATTGTCCTCAGCAATCGGCCTGTACATGGAAAAAACCATAGCATTACCAACACCGAGTTCCGCAAGATTAAGTACCTGAAGAATTGACGTAAATAAGCTGTTAAGACCAAGATATTTAACACCAAGTTCATACATAATAACCGTTCGCATTATGAAAGGCAGTAATATCTCATACAGCTTTAAAAAAGTACCAAAAACAATATTTCTTCCTGCATTTTTACTTCGTTCTATTTTCATTATAATTTCCTGTAACTTTCTCTGTAAAATTTTTTATGCCCCGTAAAATTATAACTTTTATTTATACTGGTTTTTCTATTATATCATAACATCAATATATATTTCGCTATTTTTTATAAAAAACATACTCAATAATATCATTTACTTCCTGAATCTTAAATAATTTTGCCAAAAGATAATAGGTACTTATTCCGCTTATCCCTGCTATCAAGAGCTCCAGATATGCATTTACAGAAATATTTATACAAATAATTTTTGCAAAACTACAAGCAATTACAGCTATTAACAGCACTTTCAGAAAATCTATAATAATATTTTTATTTTCAAATTCAATATATTTATTTATACAGATAACCCTGTAAACAAAAATAATTATATCTGAAATTGCCGTGGATAAAGCAACACCCACAACTCCAAATGGTCCCATAAGAATCAGGTTAAATAACACATTCAAAAACAGATTTATTAAACTTGTATACATAGGCGTTTTTGTATCACCATAACCAAAAAAAACGTTATTTAATATGGTACTGCAGGCTATAAAAAACATGCTTATGCTGTAGCACGCAAACACTTTAGATGTAATACCCACAGAATAGTCATTAAAGGCTCCTCTTTTATATACCGCATTTACCATAGTATTTGAAAACATCACACATGCAAGGGAAACCGGTATCATTATAAGCATAAATATATCCATAATTTTTCTTATAGTTTTTGACAGCCCCTCTTCATTATCAAGTGCAATGAATTCTACTATCTGTGGGAATAAAGCTGTAGCAACAGCGCCGGAAATAAGCCCTCCAAAAATTGCTGTAAGTTTGCTTCCATAACGCAAGGAAGACACCGCTCCAACAAGTATTGTAGACGCCATTATTCCGTCAACTAAAACATTAATCTGGTTTGCTCCCTCAGCTATAATAGTTGGCGGCAGTCTTTTGAACATAATTTTTATTTCTTTGTTTTTGATATTTAAAGCAGGCTTATATTTATATCCCCAGTTTACAAAAGGAAGTTCTATTAAATACTTTAATAACCTTCCCACAATTAAAGCAACTACAAGAGCATATACTCCATAAAATCTATAAAATAGAAGTGCAGCAACTATCGTTGGAATATGGGACACAAATTCCCTTATCTGACTTCCAAAAAATTTATTATGACATTGAAGCATAGCTGAATAAACCGCTGATATTACAATAAAAATATCCATCGGTGCAGACAATCTTATTAATTTAGAACATAGAGTTTTTGTAGTTTTTGAAAAGCCCGGTGCCAGAAAAACAACCACCAGATCACTAAATACAAACATCAAAAGTGTTATAACAAGTGATGCAATTGTAAAAATCGTAATAATATTGTTTGCTATCTCATTTGCCTCATCATATTTATTATTAACAATTTTTTCCTTATAAATCGGCAAAAACACCTTCCAAACGCCCACATTTAACATGGGATAAATAACATCTTTTATACTCAACAGCGCATAGTAAGCATCGCTCTTATATGTTGTTCCAAGAAATGCAGCAAGTACAATCTCTTCAACAAAGGATGTGACTTTAGAAAGTATAGATAATAAAACTATTATCAGTGTTCCTTTTATTATATTGTTTTTAACCTTATTTTCTACTTGACCCTTATTCATGATTCCTCGCCATTTCTCCCTAAATTATGGTAATTATAGTTTACCTTTACGCTAATATTATATTTTATAATGATTCAAAAGTAAAATAGGATCTGTTGCATTATGTATTTTTTTTACCATCTGATTCATTAATATATGCCTGCATAGAATTACCTTTAAAAGATACTTTTACTTTTTCATGGCATTTATCTACTTTCTTTAACTCCTTATTTACATTTTTTAATAATTTCTCTGTTTTATAAATTTCTTCTCTAAGTTCTTCTTCTAATTTAGCCATAATTATTTATTTCTCCTTTTTTCCATCTATTTCGCACCACTACCCCTTTTTAAATGGAGCTTCCTTGTTTTAACAATTTTTACTTTCTCAAAACTTCCATCTATTTCGCACCACTACCCCTTTTTAGATGGAGCTTCCTTGTTTTATATTTTTTCGTTTTC
>FOFK01000018.1:2385-4428 GCA_900110975.1 Lachnospiraceae bacterium RM5 | reverse complement strand
AATCCCGAGAATCTTATAGGATTAGTAAGGTATAGAACTCATGTTCAAAAAGTTGGATGGCAACAATATGTGCAAAACGACATTTTATCAGGAACTGTAGGTAAAGGATTAAGGTTAGAAGCAATTGAAATAAAACTGACAGGTGATTTAGCAGAGAAATATGACGTGTACTACAGAGTTCAGGCACAAAAGTTTGGCTGGCTAGGTTGGGCGAAAAATGGAGAAAGTGCAGGAACATCGGGATATGGCTATAGACTTGAAGCAATACAGATACAATTAGCTTATAAAGATACATTTGCACCCGGAAGCACAAAAAATGCATATAGAAAAAAATAATATAGTATAGATATGTTGATTATAATGGGAGGTTATGTTTATGCTTATAAAATCGAAAAAAGCAGGAGAGATATATTTATGTTGGCTTAAATATATATTAGGATATGGGTCATTATTAGTTGTTTTTATTCGAGATATTAAAAGTATTATTGATTTGGAAAATTCATATTATAATGATTATCTTGTGATGACTGCTATATTTGAAAAACTTATCGATTTTTTTGGATTATCAATTTTGGTAGCTATTTATGCAGCGGTAATTGTATTGTATAGTGAGAAAAAAGATAATAATTATTATATATTACATTATCATAATACTATGTTAGTTAAATATATATGTGGTGGATGTTGTATATTATTTTTTATAGTAAATGCGATAATGGATCTATTTCATTCAGCTATATATGATAACTTTTATGATGCAGAGGATTTTCTTTTATGGTTTATATATTTTGTTATTAGGTTGTTTATTATTATAGCATTTAAAGATATCCTGGGTGCTTTGGCTGATACAATAAAAGAAAAGAATAATGTATGGATATTTAATTTATATGACAAAGATATTAGCTATGAAAAAAATAAAATAAATGAAACAAAAATATATGTTAAAAAATCACATGATGGAAATGTCTATAAAGAGGATATTGAAGAAAATGACATTCGAGAAAAAATTAAAGAAGGTTATCAAAATTATATAAAAAAATTTTTTACGGATTTATATGGATTAAACAATGTTCAGATTGAATCAGAAATAAAGGATATTTTGATAAACAATTTATATAATCAAGTTAAATATGACAATAATATCATAGCCAACAATACAATATTTGTTGATACAAAGGATAATGATTTCAATATTGAAATATTAGTGGGAGATTTTAATAATTGGATTGAAAGGCATAATCTATTTGGTACTTTTACTATATATTTTATGAAAAATGGCGTAGTTGATGAGTCAATTATATTACAAAATAACTAATAATTTGATAATTGTAGTTTATAGCTTTTTATATTAAGAAAAGATGGGATGGTGTTCTTATGGGAAAATTAAGGTTAAAAAGAGTAATTGGAAAAATAATAATATTATCGATGTCGGTATATTTATTAAATGGTATTACATATGATGATTTAATGGTATTTGCTGATAGTGGAGTTGCAATTGATGAAATTAATTTTCCAGATGAGAATTTTAGGAATTATGTAAAAGAAAATTTTGATACTGATGGAAATGGAAGTTTAAATGATGATGAGATAAGTAGTGTCACAGAAATTAAATGCGCTGATAATAATATAAAAAATTTGTATGGTGTAGAGCTTTTTGAAAATTTATTAAATTTAAATTGTGGTTGGAATCAATTAACAAGCCTGGATATAAGTAAAAATACTGACTTAAAAAGCTTACAATGTAGTGCTAATCAATTAACAAATCTGGATATAAGTAAAAATATTGATTTAAAAAGCTTAGAATGTCGCGCTAATCAATTAATAAATATAGATATAAGTGAAAATAGAAGTTTAATATATATAGACTGTAGTTACAATAAATTAAAAAATATAGATATAGAAAATAATAATAAATTAGAAACTTTTTGGTGTAGTGGTAATCATTTAATAAGTTTAGATATAAGTAAAAATAACAACTTGCAAAGTTTAAATTGTAGTGAAAATCTGTTAACAAGCCTGGATACGAGTGAAAATGGTAATTTG
>FOFK01000018.1:0-2355 GCA_900110975.1 Lachnospiraceae bacterium RM5 | reverse complement strand
AAGCCTGGATACGAGTGAAAATGGTAATTTGCAAGCTTTATATTGTGGAGAAAATCTGTTAACAAGCTTGGATATGAGCAAAAATGGTAATTTGAAAACTTTAAGTTGTGAAAATAATAGGTTGACAAGTTTAAATATAAGTAAAAATTATAGTTTAAAAAACTTAAGGTGCATAAATAATAAATTAAGCAATTTAGATATATGTAATAATAGTAATTTAGAAAGCTGCGCATGTTGGAACAATTGTTTTCAAAGTATAGATGTGGAACGGTTTATATCAAAATTCATTATGAGTGAATCGTTTTTTAATTATTTTGCGTGCAATATTTACGATGAAGATTATAAATTATGGGCCGGGACAATTACGTATGATATAGAAAAAAAAACAATGAATTTTTCAAAATGGAAAGGACAAGAAGAACCGGATCCTCTTGATGAGGGAATAGCAATAAATAGTGATAATTTTCCAGATGAGAATTTTAGAAATTATATAAAAGAAAATTTTGATACTGATGGGAATGGAGTGTTAAGTGATGATGAAATAATAGTTGTGTTTAATATTTCTTGTTCTGAAATGGAATTACATAGTTTACAAGGAGTAGAATTTTTTGGAAATTTACAAAATTTAAACTGTAGTAAGAATCAATTAAAAAATCTGGATATAAGTAAAAATAGTGATTTAATAAGCTTACAATGTGGTGTTAATCAAATAACAAGCTTAGATTTGAGTATAAATAGTAATTTAGCATATTTATATTGCTTTGATAATAATTTATCAAATTTAGATGTTAGTAATAACAGTAATCTTAAAGTCTGTTTTTGTTGGAATAATATGTTTTCATATGTAGATGTAGAATCGTTTAGTGATTTTGAATCATTTTTGCCGCATTTGTTTAATCCCGATGCTGATTATTATTGTTATGATAATTATAATGATTGGGGTGGAACTATTACCTATGATAGTGAAACTAAAACAATGAATTTCTCTAAATGGAAAGGACAAGATGAGCCTGGTCCTATTGGTGATGGTATAGCAATTAATAGTGATAATTTTCCTGATGATAATTTTAGGAGTTATGTAAAAGAAACTTTTGATACAGATGATGATGGATATTTAAACAATAATGAGATAAAAGTTATTACATCGATTAATTGCAATACTAAAGAGTTGAAGAGTTTAGTTGGTATTGAATTTTTTGAGAATTTGCAAGAATTATATTGTGATAATAATCAATTGACAAGTTTAGATGTAAGTAAAAACAGTAATTTAAAATTGTTGAGTTGTAATTATAATCAACTAACTTATTTGGATATTGGTATAAAAAATAATTTGGAAGAATTGTACTGTGGTAATAATCAATTAAAAAATCTAGATTTAAGTGAATATATTAACTTAAAAAATTTAGGTTGTTCATTTAATCAGTTATCGGATTTAGATGTAAGTAAAAATAAAGACATAGAAAAAATATATTGTTCTAATAATCAACTTACTAGTTTAGATGTAAGTGAAAATAATAATTTGCAGATATTATATTGTTCTAATAATCAGCTGACAGGTTTGGATGTAAGTAAAAATGATGATTTACAGGGACTATATTGCGGCTATAATCAAATAATAAGCTTAGATGTTAGTTCAAATTATAATTTAATACAATTAGATTGTTATTATAATCAATTAAATAATTTAGATGTAGGTAAAAATTATAATTTACTGTATTTGTATTGTTCTAATAATCAGTTATCAAATTTGGATATAAGTGAAGTTGGTTATCTTAAAAATTTAAATTGTAGTAATAATAAGCTGGATAGCCTGGATTTAAGTAATTGTATTAATGTATTATCGGTTAATTGTGAAGAAAATAATATAAATGAACTTAATTTGACAAATGATGAATCAATACAGTCACTTTGGTGTGATAATAATCTTTTAAAGAAAATTGACATTACACCATGTGAAAATCTTACGAGTTTTTCTTGTGCTAATAACTATATTAAAAAGTTAGACCTTAGTAATTGTCCTGATTTGAGTTATATTTCATGTAATAATAATGAGATAAGATCCTTGGATTTCTCAAATTTAAATGTATTAAATTGGATTTATTGCTGGGATAACTGTTTTAGTAACATAACAGTAAATTCTGCAGTTAAATGTATACCTGATAATTATGAAGAAATGTTTAATAATTTTACAACCTGGGGTGGTGGAATATCATATAAATATTCATCTGATGACCAAGATACAAAGACAGTAACATATTCGAAACATAAAAAATATATCATTCCAAATGTATATTACAAAGTACAGATTCAGAAGAATGGATGGGAAAAATCATATTTATCAAATGGAGTATTATC
>FOFK01000001.1 GCA_900110975.1 Lachnospiraceae bacterium RM5 | reverse complement strand
TCTCTTTCACTCCCCTCCCGGGGTTCTTTTCACCTTTCCTTCACAGTACTATGCGCTATCGGTCACTAAGTAGTATTTAGCCTTAGGGGGTGGTCCCCCTGCCTTCCCACAAGGTTTCTCGTGTCTCGTGGTACTCTGGATACTGATGGCCAGACTCAACTTTCGAATACGAGGCTTTCACTCTCTTTGGCCTGCTTTCCCAAAACAGTTCTTCTAATCTTGTCTGATACCGTACTCAGTCCGAACCCCGCCATGCACGCACGACGGTTTAGGCTCTTTCCATTTCGCTCGCCGCTACTTTGGAAATCGATGTTTCTTTCTCTTCCTCCGGCTACTTAGATGTTTCAGTTAACCGGGTTCCCTCTGTATAGCTATGTATTCACTATACAGTGACAGGAGTTTGTCCTGCCGGGTTTCCCCATTCAGAAATCGCTGGATCACGGAATATTTGCTTCTCCCCAACGCTTTTCGCAGCTTATCACGTCTTTCATCGGCTCTTAGTGCCAAGGCATCCACCCTACGCTCTTTTTAGCTTGACCATCTTTTCTTGTATACATAGCGTTGTATACAG
>FOFK01000007.1 GCA_900110975.1 Lachnospiraceae bacterium RM5 | reverse complement strand
TGACGAGCTTGGATATCTGCCCATTGACAAAGAAGATTCAAATCTATTCTTTCAACTTACAGATATGCGATATGAAAAGAAAAGTACTATATTAACAACAAATATGAATTTTAATGAGTGGGATGGGATATTTTATGATGCAGTTGTTGCAAATGCCATTATGGATAGGATTTTACATCATGCACATGTTGTACCAATATCAGGAAAGTCATATAGACTAAAAGACCATTTGAAACAAACAGACTAATTGTACATTTTTATATAATATTTTTTGTACATTAGGTCTTGACATTTTATAATTATACCAAACAAGATAATTATTTAACATATCTATAAACTCTGAGAGACTTATTCCAGTCCAAAAAGCTTACAGGGATCTATTCCTGGTTGCGAATGGATGGCTTTTTCCAATGTCCGTTTCGCTAAATCTGCTGTTATATTTCTATCTGTTATGCTCGCAACAACGCTTCGGTCATGTAAATCTATAATAGTGCAGTTATAACGCTTGCTTCCATCTGTCAGGAATAGATAAGTGAAATCAGTACACCACTTTTGATTGATTTCATCTGAATGAAAATCCTGATTCAGCTTGTTCTCATATACTTTATGGGCAACTCCATGTTCATACTCCGGTTTCTTTTTTCTGGAGATTGAAAACAGCTGCATCTCGATATTCATATATTTATGAACCGTTAATCGACTGATATTGTATCCTTTTCGACAAAGATACGCATGTATGGTTCTGTAACCATCAACGCCTCCGTGTGAGTGATAGATATCTCGAATAGAGTTCTTGATTTCGTCTTTCTGTCGATGATAATCGGCTTTGGCTTCTTCGTTTTTCTGGCATTCTTCACGGAACTGTTTTGTTCAATTAGAAATGCTTGCTTTGGATATACCATATTCCTCCGCAAGACCTTTGAGGGTTCGTCCCTCTTCGAGATGAATACGGACAATCTTCTTCTTGAATTCCGGTTCGTAGTTTTGATTCATTTGTAACATACCTCGTTTCCTCCTAAGATTATATCTTATTAGGTAGAGCTGTTACAACTAAGTTATATCACAATAACTACAGCAAATAAAAACTTTAAAAGCCCCCGCAAACCATTTTATTTTTGGCTTGTGGGGGCTTGTTTTATAAATTTTAAAATTTAATAATGCATTGCATAGTTAATATCATAGTTGGCACCAAAATAGTTTGCCCAGTACTCTGTACAATTTACCTGGTAGCAGATTGCATATTCAAAACCACTATAATCACTAACTCCTTCAAGTGGTACCTTTGTACTCCAGGTTTCTGTTCCACCATTGTTTGTCTTAACATAGCTAAGTGCCTGATCACTATATGTTTTCCATCCGTCTGTTGTATATCTTACAAATACATTTTTTTCGTAAGCAAAATTCTGTAAAACTGCATTGATTGTATAGTCACCACCGTTAAACTGGAATACGCTTAATCTTTCAGATGTAACAGGTGCAGCACCTATTACACTTGCTGCAGTGTAATCATTTCCATTATTATTATCCCAGAATACTTCACCATCAGCTTCATATTTAATTGCAAACTGACAATCATAGCTTGTAATAACTGCTCTCCAAATCTTGGAACCATCACCAAGTGTAGCTACATATGCAGCTTTTGCATCACACCATCCAAGGCCAGGCATATAGAAATAATGAACTGTTACTTCCTGATCCTTAGCATTGCCATTTGTCTGAACAAATACTTCATAAGTTGTTATACCCTGTCTTGTGCTGATTTTTCCCATTGAATAAAAGCTTACTCCTGATGTTTCTGATGCACTTGCAGAAATAGTTGACTTAAAACATATTGCACTAAAAATCATTACTACTGCAAGCATCATTGCTACGATTTTTTTAGATTTTCTTGTCTGTCTCATGTTGTCTTCCTCCCTTTAAATTTTTTATTTAAAACAGTACAGGCAACATATTATCAGAAACCCATTTAGTTATCAATGGTTTTCAAAAAAATATTATAATTAATCATAATTAATCCAATGATTTATATGCAAAATACCGCATTGGAGTATTATCAGTGGTATAACTCTATACCCTTTTGCAGGAATAGTCCGCTGTGTTCCTGTTAAAGATATTGTCTTCCTTTATTATCTTGAAAATTTTTACAAGCATTTTGCAAAAACAATATACCCATAATGCAAGAGAGCCGGATTACTCCGACTCTCTCAAGTATGCATCCGCAAATGCATACCCCAATTAGTAATTATAGTATACATCAACCACCAAAAAATGCAAGTTCTTATATATAATTTTTTAAAATATTCATCCTAGATGCCAAATCTCCGTGAATCACCATTGTTGCAACATTCGGACTAACAGCTTGTCTATAATTATCCGTAATCTTTTCAAATTCCCGAATAAATACTTTTATTTCTATCTTAGAAACTTTAAGCATTTTTAAATAATAACACATTAAAATAATATAATCCCCAATTGTCTTAAAGTTTACATACAGCAATCCTACTTCCAATTTCAAACATTGTTTCATTGCATGCGACGGATCTATATTTCTAAAACGAGTGTCAAAAACCACTGCATTATGCGCAATTGCATTTCGAAGATCTTTTAATGTATAGATATATTTATAAATCAATTGTCTATCTGTATCACAGGAAACATTTAATGATAACCGTTTTGAAATATCATCACGAACGTCATAAATAAGGCATGATAGCAAATAGCCAAAATCACCCATTGTCATTATTTCAAATAAAGCCCACACCGGAACATCCGAGTATCCAATATTATTGTAAAAATGAGTTATTTTCGAATTATTCTTTTTATAAGCATATGCAAGACTCGCCTGAATGGAATTCTGTAAATTCAACTTATTTTGTTGTAGTTTCCGCTTTTGATCAGCATTTGACGAAACAGGTGCATTATTGTATCCACTAACCACCTTATCATACATATCCTGAATAGATTCCGAATTTGCATTCACAAGTATACTTTCCAACGCTATATTTTTTACTGCGGTCTCAATAAACATCATTTTTCCATACAACAAAGCTTTCAAATCTGAATCGTACTGAATTGTGGCATAAACTTCATCGTATGATGTAAAAGGCAAGCGTCTTTGTGCATTTCCGAAAAATCGATATCCTTTATAACCGTGAAAATACCCCGTATTGATAAGTTGTCGTTTCTGTTTATTCCCCTGTATTGCAATCCCACTATCTCGCAAATGTCTCATTAATGCATCTGTTTTTTTATAACTCATAGTCTCCTCCCCAAATTTGTTTATAATTCACATTATAAATTGTTTTATTTACAAATGCAAGACTTCTAAAACAGAACAAAATGAATTAAGGAATAATTTAATGAGAAATAAATAAAAAAAGGCTTTCTGCCACAATTATAAAACATGGATTTTATAACAATGGCAGAAAGCCTTTTGGTATTATTATAATAAATTAAATACAAATGTCAAACATTCATATTTATTATTCAATTAAAAATCTAATTTACTTCTGGATCAGTATTAATATCTTCATGACTTGTCTTACTTTCACCATCAACTGCATTAGCATCATAAAGATCCTTTTTTATCTGACTACTACTTATTTCTGGTGTTCTTGGAAGATATACAACTTCCACTCCTTCTTCTTTAAGAAAGTCAAACTTTCCTTTCCAATCATCCCCCATAACAAAAGTATCTACATGATACTCGTGCATATCCGATCTTTTTTGATTCCAACTTTCCTCTGGAATAACTAAATCAACATATCTAACAGCTTCTACCAAAGCTTTTCTCTGTTCATATGAAAAATAACACTTTTTATGTTTTTCATTCCAATTGAATTCATCCGAAGAAATAACCACAATCAAATAATCTCCTAGTGCTTTTGCTCTTCTTAATAGATTAATATGACCATAATGTAAAAGATCAAATGTTCCATAAGTGATAACTCTTTTCATACTCTGTTCTCCTTGTGATCTTATTGATGCATTCTTAATAATCGCTGACTCATAATTAATATCGAGTATCGGCTTAGATAGTTCCGTTGTAGTATCTCGTCTCATAAGATTTTTAACTGCTTCTTTTGGATTTCCTCCGTGATTTATCACATTATCTACAGCAGAAATAATTGGTAAATCCACGTTGTACTTTTCCCCAAGTTTTACTGCTGCCGGAATAGCATTTATACCTTCCACAACCATACCAACTTGTTTAATAGCATCATTTAAACTATACCCCTGTCCAATAAGATATCCACATCGATTATTACGGCTGTGTTTACTGGTCGCAGTTACAATTAAATCGCCCATACCGGCCAACCCGATGAAAGTGTCAGGTAAACATCCCATCTTAAGACCTAATCGTTCTATCTCTGCAAGTCCTCGTGTAAGCAATGCAGCTCTTGTATTATCCCCATATCCTAGACCTGAAATTGTTCCAGCAGCTAACGCAATAATATTTTTTATTGCACCACAAAGTTCAACACCTTTGACATCTGTATTTGTATAGACACGCATCACGGGATTTGTAAAAATTTCTTGTACTTTCTCTGCGACGCTTATATCCTGATGTGCAGCCACAATAGCTGTCGGTATGTCACGTGCCACTTCTTCAGCGTGAGTCGGACCTGAAAGAGCAACTACTGGATTGCTCTTTCCTGCTTTTTGTAATTCATCAGATATAACTTCTGACATTGTCATAAGCGTTTCTGCTTCTATTCCCTTAGCTACATCAACAATAATCTGCCCTGGCTTAATAAAGGTCGCTACATCTTTCGCTGTGCTTCTAACAAATATAGAAGGAACAGCAAACAAAAGAATTTCAGCTTTAAAACACGCATCCGATAACTTTGTCGTAAAAATAATATCTTGTGGAATCTCCATATTAGGAAGATTTTTCTGCCTGCGAGTCTTTCTCAATTCCTCTATTTCTTCTGGCAATGCTGACCATACTGTAATCTTATGACCGTAAATCGAAAGCATTCGAGCTAAAGCTATGCCCCAAGTACCAGCACCTATCACAGAAATATTAAAAAAATTAAAGTTCATAATTAAAACACGTCCTAAATGTTTATTTTTATATGTGTTGTTCTATATTACATTAAACCGTACTTTTACGTAACAAAATTACTTTTTTTATTTCTTTTAATATTCTCTTTCTAAAAATTATACAAATAATAAAGATTATAAAAATAAGCACATATCGAACACTGTCGTTCAAGTATGTAAACGAAAAAACAAGTCCACAGACGATAATTAAACTAGACATTAGTAATAAAATTTTAGGATCATAAATCTTTATATTTCCACAATTATCTCTTACAACTTTACGCATGAATAAATAATGCCCTACTACATATGCAATATAACAAATAAGAGTTGTATACCCAGCAGCAACATATCCAAATAACGAAATGAAAACATAATTTAAAACAATATTCAAGACTGCTCCTATAACACTAGCTATCATAATGAAGAATTTCTTTTCATAATAAAATTCGAATTTTGCAAAAAAATCATACATAAATATAAAAAAGATACTTAATGCAACAGGTGGAACAACCCAAATAGCCTCATAATATGAGGGTGGAGCAAACATTCTAACTATCTCTGGTGCAAAAAGAATAAGCAAAATATTCAATATGCCTATTATTCCCATAGTCAAATATGACATCCCAGAAATATCATTAAGTTTATTATTTTTGATTTTTGAATATATCCAAGGACTTATTGTTTGACTTAATGCCGTATTAAATAGTGTCATTACCGATGATATCGTATATGCAAGACTGTATATCCCTGCTTCACTTTCTCCAACCATCCTTTGAATCATTATTCTATCAGAACTAGCCAAAACAATCTGAGCAAGATAATGTGGAACTAATGGCAACGCAAATAGAATTGCATATTTCCAATAATGTCTTGAATAAAAAACTCTTCCTCGCTTCATTTGTGAGAAGAATAATCCCGTATATCCAATTAATTCCGCTATTAATAAACCTAATATTCTTGCTGTTACCTTATCCTGTGCATGGATTACCAAAAACACACTTATTACTGGATTAATAGTCGAAACAAAAAGAGTAACTAGCACTAAATTTTTATATTTATACCTAACTCTTTGTTCAGCACTCCAAAATCTAAAAACAGCACTCGTCCATATTAATGCAAGCATCGCAAGCATCTGCACTGTAGTAAGCGTAAATATCGAATTCCAAAATCTATGAAATGGAATATATACAACAGTACAAAACACACACAAAACAAGATTAAGTCCCTGCAATGATGAACAAAAAACTTTCCTATCTGACTCGAATTTAACTAATCCTTGTTCAAACAATCCCGAATATATTTGAAGTGTAACAAATATCGAAATAATACCCATCCATGAGTTAAATACACTATAGTTCCCATACTCTGAAGTAGTCATAAGTCTAGTAAATATTGGAGTTGTAATTGTAGTAACTCCTTTTTGCATAAAGGAACACACCAAAAACCAGATAGATGCTTTTGCCTGTACAGGTAGTTTTTTATACCTAGCAATAAATTTATGCATTCTATTAAACCTCTTCTTTTACCAAACTAATTTCTTTAATAATATGATTGTATATAGTTTTATTACTATCCTTCGTCTCGTACTCCATAAATTTATTTCTTACCAATTTTCGTTTTTTAGAATACTTTTTTGGATAATATACTGCTTCTTTAATACCATTAAAAAGTTCTGCTTCGCTAAATATCATTTTCCCACAATCTACATCTGCTGAATCATAATATAATCCTCGATCTTTTTTAGAATAATACTCATAATCATATAAAAACTGAATTATTGGTCTATCTAACAATAAATAATCAAAAAAACAGCTAGAGTAATCTGTAATCAGAACATTTGTTGCTGCAAGAAGCTTTTGAGGGTGAACATCATCAAGATTAATAATTCGTTCAAAAGCATTTGTACCAAATCCTTTTCCTCTCTTAACATTAACTTGATGAGCCTTCTGAACAATAATACAATTATTCTTTTCTAAAAAATCATCTAATTCAATATTTTTATACTCCTTAAAGGAAAATGTCGACATATTTTTATCTCTAAATGTCGGCATATAAGTAATAATTTTTGTATCTTCATTTACTATTTTACTAAACTCAGATATTTTTTTTAACACTATTTTTCTTGCCTGCTCCAACTCATTCTCATTAAAAAAAATACTATTTCTAGGCAACCCAGCGTTAATTGCACATTTTTTTTCCACTCTAAAGGCATTGGCAAAAAAATGAGTATAAATTGAAGAAGGAGAACAAAATATTTTACATGATTTACTCTCTTTTACTGATGTAATATATATTTTTGATAAAACATTATCCGTGTATGAATCAAATCCAATTTTTTTCCACATTACACCATGCCAGAGATTAACTGTAATGGCATTACCAAGATAATTATCTCCTATATTTGAAAAGTCATCAAATCCCTGATTCATCACAGCAACACCAGCTTTTTTTTGTAATTCTATACTTTCTGATGACAAACGATCTATTACCGTCACTTTTTGATGTAATTCTGAAGTGTCAGTTCCATCATCACATAACCAAAATAGCTTCAAATCGTCAGAGCTATTCTCAGCAACATAATTTGCAAAAGCAAGACTGTTATCTGAGCACTTTTTTCCAAACCATTCACCAAAAATCCATATAGAATAGTCCCGTTCATTATTTCGATTTTTCTTATATGTAACAATATTTGATTTCCATCGTTTTAGTATAATACTCGGATTCACAAAATCTCCTCCACATTCTACTAATTTACCAATAGATTTGTTTTCACATCAAGAACCTTTTCTCTATATGCAATAATTGCCAAAGT
Organism: Lachnospiraceae bacterium RM5; assembly: GCA_900110975.1. Lineage (GTDB taxonomy): Bacteria > Bacillota > Clostridia > Lachnospirales > Lachnospiraceae > Bovifimicola. The sequence goes on along the minus strand of FOFK01000007.1, from coordinate 147,180 downwards.
AAGTATCCAAAAATATATAGGTTGAAAAGCAGAATCATAAGTTAAATTCATTACCAGAAACGTTGCAACTATTATTGGTAATCCATATAACTTCTTCTCGCACATAGCCACCTTGTATGTCATATAAAATAACATCCCCCAAAATATCAGTGTAAGGATCAATCCAACAATTCCTTCCTCGCACAATACTTGCAAATATAAGCTATGTGCCTTCATTCCAACACGTCCATATAATGCTTCATAATGTACAGATAAACAATTAACACCAACACCTATAAGCAAATAAATTGGTGATTGTTGGATGATACCCAATACATTCCTGGCAGCTTCCAAGTGACTATTTTCACCATTTAACCCTGATAATCTCGCTGTCATTACCTGATTAAAAACAAAACTATTTTGATATGCATATATCCCTAAGGCAAATCCAACAATTATAAGAAGAACTAGCTTTATGTTTTTAAAAAGGCCTTCTTTAAACATAATGAACACGATACAAAAAGCCAGCCCAAGCCACCCCGTACGAGAATACGTCAATATTAGTTCCAACCCGCTTAATACCAGTAGACAGTTCAAGAAGAAACGTTTTTTTCCTATACTATCTTTTATAAGAATATATATAACAATAAAATATATTAACAAAAAAGCAGCATTATTATTTGAATCCGTAAAGAGCCCTGTAAGCCTTCCTACCCCAGCTCCGTATGCATCTGTTCCATATCTTGAAACTGAACTATGTAGAATTCTAATAAATATTGTGTCATCTATATTTCTATTAAAATATTGAATCACATTGTATATAATATTAATTCCACCTATCTTTGCAAATTTAATAAGCAACTGTTCTATTCCTGTTTTATAGTAAACAGATAAGTAGATAGTAGTGCAGAACACAACAAATGTATTCATTATCCCACTTGTTAGAATTCCTTTATAATATTGATCAAATATATCAGCACTTCCATCAATCAGCACTATTGAACCTTGCAATACATATAAAAACAAAAGTGCCAATTTTGCAAGTGTAAAGATTTTTATATTGTTATCTCGTATCAGGACTTTATCCCTTAATAATATTAATCCAACTACCATGACAAATACGATAGCCAATAAATCAAATAGTTTAAACACTGAATATTGTATTTTTTCAAACATAGCTAAGATCAATAAAATATCAATCATAAAATCTATTGTCGTACATTTGTCTACACGCATTAATATCTTCCTCAATTATTATGCAAATGTTAAAATTCGATACTATTTTGAATAAAATAGACCGGCAAAATCTTTTAACACTTCCTTTATACCTGATGGAGTAAATTTTCTGTAATTACCTTTTATCAAATTCACAAAAATGACTTTAACACCTTTAAAGACAGAATAGCTGTCCATGTCTAATCTTTGTTTATAAAATTTTGCTGCTTGCAAAGCATCCTTCTCAATTAGAGACACAGAATTTCTTTCTTCAACTAATGACATATACTTTCGATATTGATTTATTTTGTCTTTATGCCTATGTTGATAGTAATTGCTCAATTCTTCCTTTGACTTTTGTGTTCCAATAACATTATTGTTATGTTGTCTATAAAGAACCAAAGTTTTATTCAAAAAAACAACTGAACCATAACTTGAGACAACCCAACTAATCCAAGTATCATATGTCATAGAAGAAGGAGCAGGCATCGCTTTCTTTGCCAAATCAGCCCTTATCATCATACACATTCCGGTAACATAATTTCTTTTCAAAGACATCCTCAGCATCTTTTCTGGAGAGAGCCTAATCATGTCACCGGAAAATCTAATTGGCAATCGAATATATTCAAACATTGTCATTTCTTTAGATTTTAAGTTATTATCAACAATTTCTGCATTGCAAACAACCATAGCATCCTCTGAAGACATGACTTTCAGGCATAATTCAATTTTACGACTATCCCAAACATCATCCTGATCACAAATCATAATATAATCCGTCGATGATAGCTCAATACCATCCTGAAAACTCTTCGAGACCCCTTTATTCATTTCATGTTCAATTATCATATTAGGAATAGGACAATTGTCAAGCAATTCATGTAATAGCGAAACCGTTTGATCGGAAGAATGGTCATCTATTACAATTATTTTTTTGGGTGAAACAGTTTGAGTTATAAGACTATCAATCTGTTCTCTAAGATATCTCTCTCCATTAAATGTTGCCATTACTACTGTCACGGATGGACTCATTTTGTCACCTGCCAAATCAATTATAAAATTCCTCTAAAATGAATTTCATAGCTTTATAGTTTCTTTTATTTACACTATTTGAACTTAAATTAGAAGTCGATGCATGCTCATAATTTTCAAATTCAATTGATGGAACATAGATTATATTCTGATTTTTTTTATTTGCTTGTTCAGCAACAAATAATTCCTCTCCAAATAAGAAAAGGGGAAAATCTATTTTACATCCCGATTCAAAATATTTATTAGAAAAGAATATGACTGCTCCATATGGCAAATAAATTTTTGTTCCTTCTTCGCATTTTTTTGTCTCTTTATGTTTTTTCTTAATTGCCTCATTTCTAAGTCTTGATAAAAAACCATATATATTATAAAAAACAATATTACTAAAGGCAATTTTCTTTATTTTTATACTCCTTTTTGATGGTCTACTTAGTCTGTATGGATTTTTATCAAATCCTGTATCATAGGATATTATTCCTGGGGCGACAATGGATGCGTCACTAAATCTGTCTAATATTTGATCAATATTTTCAGTTTTAAGTATAAGATCAACATTCGATACCACTATCCATTCAAAAGTATATATCTGTTCAATTTTATGCAAACCAAATGCAGCTCCATTAAAATAACCTAAGTTCCCACCTGAATCAATATACAATGCTATACCTTCTATCTCTTTTTCTAAATCAAAAGCATCGTTGCTAGAATTATCAACCACTACCACCAATGAATTAGGATTTGTTTTTTTTATAGATCTTGCCCATTCGATCGTTTTTTGTGGAGTTTTATAATTCACTCCAATATAAATAGTATGAAAATGCATTTACTTTCTTAACCTTTCAATCAATTCATCTACAACAGCCTTACTTGCATTTCCGGCATACGGTGCAAATTTTCTGTGAAATTCTCGTGATTTTTCACACGATTTCTTATAATCCATTGTATTAATCTCTCTAATTATATCAGTTTCAACTTTTGAAATAGCACAAGGCAAATTCTCTTCAAGATCAAGATATAATCCGCGTCTTTCTTCGTACTCTTCCTTATCATATGCAAAACAAAGCATTGGCTTGTCTAAAATTGAAAAGTCAAAGTATGCGCTTGAATAATCTGATATCAAGATATCCGATACAGCATATAATTCATTAATGTATGGATAATCAGACACATCCCTCACAAATTCGGTTTCAACGAGGTTCAACGCAGCATTAACAGCATAATGAGCCCTAAAAAGAAGCACATAATTATTTCCCAATTCATCTTTCCATTTTTCAAGATTAATGGGTGGAGCAATAAATGTTTGGTTATTTTTGTTAACGAGATACTCTCTATAAGTCGGCATATATAAGAGCACTTTTTTATTATTGTCTATTTTTAAATTCTTTTTAATCTTTATGATATCTTCATCTTTAAAGCACAAAAGTTCATCATTCCTCGGCAAGTCCGAAAGTAAAATACAATTTTTATCTGCATTAAAAACTCTTACAAATATATCTCTGTCAAATTCGCTTTGTGAACATCTGATTGTTGTGGTGTCAATCTTTTTATTAGGTTTAAAATTACCAAGCACACCACTATTCTGATCAATACCAATTTTCTTTAAAGGTGTTCCATGCCATGTCTCAATCTTTATAGTTCCTTTACGATTAATGCAAATATTACGATCCATACCCGAGTTACTAATCCAAACTCTGCTATATAGAAGTGCCATAAAGAATGACCACGTGTCTATTCTAATCTTCCTTCCAACAGGAATTTCAAATTGATCAGGATCTACAAATGCCCATATAATATCCCACCCTCTAAATTCATTTCTTTTAATTACTTCTTCATACAATGCTTTAGGACTATCATCGTACTTTCTGCCTGCAAATGCTGTAATGAGCATAGTATTTGCTTTCAGAGGCACAAATAAACCAATTAACATAAATAGGATATGAGCAATTCTCCAGAATAAATTGAGAATCCTTGGATGAACTCTTAGGAAGTTTAATATTATTGATCTCACTTTTTATCTCCTATAAATTATATGTATTAATTCTTTATATGTAAATCTTCGATCAAATCTCTCTTTAGCACATCTGCGTGCATTCAATCCCATTTGATTGCTTGCTACCACGTTCGATATAATATATTCGATGCCTAAGACCACGCTCTCTTTATTATCACAGTTAAAACCCATTTCATAGTTTTTGACTAATGTTCGGTATTCTTCGCTCTTTTGCGTATTTAACACAGGCTTTCCACAGGCTGCGTAATCTGCATGTTTATTAATAATACTTGCTACTGATTTCCCAATTATAGGATTCATCACTATATCACACGAAACCAACACACCACACATTTGCTCATAAGGTAGTCTATCAGTAAAAGTAACATTTAGACCTTTTGAAATATCTTCAAACTGATGTTTAAGTGGGCCATCTCCCATAACGATAAATCGCAAATTTGGATCATTTACTTCTTTTATAGCTTCGAATACAAGAGGTAAATCATAACTTGTTCCAAGGGTTCCGGCATATCCGATCCAAATTTCTCCAGGCAATTTAACTAGTCCACTGTACCCCCCCCGTTTTTTTCAGGACTTCTTGTTCTAAAAGACGATAAGTACTTTCTCGATCAAATCTCTCTTCAGCACATCTACGTGCATTATTACCCATCCTATTACGCAACTCTTCATCATTAACAAGTGTTTTGATTTTTGCAGCAAGATCTGAACTATCATTATTCCGACAGTTGAAACCCATTTGGTATTCGCTAATCAGTCTTCTGAACTCCTCATTCTCCTGCGTACTAACAACCGGTAGTCCACTTGCTACATAATCAGCATGTTTATTGATGATTGATTGTGCAGCCATATGTGCAATCGGATTCACAGTAATATCGCACGCTTTCAACAAACTGCACATAGCATCATATTTAAGCCGTCCTACAAACTTGGTCTTCACATTCTTAGTTTCCGCATGTTTTTTAAACTCATCCATCATCGGACCATCACCCATGATGATGAAGCGAATATTTTCATCCTTTAAAATTGCCAAAGCCTCTATTACACAAGTGAGATCATAGCTACTTCCAAGAGTTCCACAGTAAGCCAGCCAAATCTCTCCTTCTTTCTTCTCCAGTATCGGATTCTCTTTAGCATACCTATCAAATGTTACAAGTTCTGTCCCAAGGAATACTGTAGTAGTATCTTTGACTTTCTTATTTACCTTTGCAGCACGCTTACAATAAGTATCTGACACAGCACATATTGCATCTGCTCGTTCATATATTACATTCGCTTTTTTCTTTAATGGCCAAAATATAAATTTGCTTAGCACTGGAACATTAAAGACCATTTGGAATGCTTCTGGCCATAGATCTTGAATATCTACAACAAACCTTATTTTGTTTGTTTCACAATACTTAGCAACATATAGTGGGCCATCAAGTGATGGCACTGCGCAATAGACGACATCTGGCTTTTTTCGCTTTGATAAATAGTCTCTCAAATTATTTGCCCATGTCTTGTGACTGAAGAATCTTTTTAAACAAACATTTCGTGAATATCCTGGCTCATGAATAAATGTAACTTTATAGGCCAGTTCTTTAGGATAATAATCCCTTGGCTTTTTGGTAATATGATAGAAATCACTTGTAATAATTTCCACATCATTACCATCCTCTGCCAACATATTAGCCAAATAACTAAATCGCCCATTATCCGATTTTGAAAAATCCATACAAAAATTCGCTACTATTACGATATCCATGCTTCTACGTCACTCGCTTTCTCATAATTAATCGGTCTGGTTCATATCCCTCTCGACTATAAAAGCTAATAGAGCCTTCATTACTTGCCCCAACAATTAATTCCACATGATCAATTCTCAATTCCATAGTTTTTTTTTCAGCCTCTATCATTAATTTGTTGCCAATACCCTGTCTTCTCCCTTTTTCACTTACAGCAATATATGCCACATGAAAAACCGTATCAAAAGGAGTCGAAACTGGATATCCCCACAAAAAGCCAATCATATCATTTTCTTCTATCGCACCGAACGTGTAAGCTTTTTCATCATTAATATATTGAATTAATCCGTCAATTTTAGAGTCTATTACCTCAGACCTGACATTTGTATATGTTAAGCATAAACACATCTCAAGAAGCTCATATACTCTTTTTCGATACTTTCGAATATCTTTTTCGCTCAGTTGTCTTATTTCCATTTCAATCCTCTAACTGATTTTTTCTCTCAATATCCAAATCCCGAATTGCAAGTTGATCCCCCGAAGCTATGTCGCTCCTTTTTATTACCTTTAGCACAGTTTCGACAATTATTCTCAAATCCTCAGCAAGACTAATCCTTTTAACATATTCCACATCAAGACCAATACGAGAATCCCAATCAAGATTATTTCTTCCGTTAACTTGTGCTAGTCCTGTAAGTCCAGGTCTTACCGAATGTCGAATTTTTTCTTCAGGCTTATAATATGGAAGATATCGAACCAATAAAGGTCTTGGCCCCACTATACTCATATCTCCCTTGAAGATATTCACAAGTTCTGGAAGCTCATCTAAAGAAGTACTTCTAAGAATACGTCCAAATCTTAGGAGTCTTTGTTGATCAGGCAAAAGCTTTCCTTTTTCGTCCCTTTCATCGGACATAGTACGAAACTTGTAGAGTCTGAAAATCTTTTCATTCTTCCCCGGACGATCTTGTGTAAATATTATAGGTCTTCCCAACTTTACCCTTACCAAAAATGCTGTTATCAGCATAATTGGACTGAGTATTAAAATTGCTATTCCCGATAAAACAATATCTAAAAAGCGTTTTATGTATTTTCTGTACATCTTCTTAACTCCTGTACATTGGAAAATAACTCTCGTTTAATACTTCCCCATCCCTTAAACTTAATAGCTTATAATAGATTTCTTCATCATATATCTTTTTTCCAATATAAAAATGATTCAGATTTCCTTTGAAAAAACCTCTCTTGAACTTGAATAAACTATCCTCACCCGAACCTACTCCACCACCGAGATACAGTGTTCTATAACCATTTGCACAGCCCCAGAGTGCAGTCTGATATAATAACAGATTCGTCGGTGCCAATGAGCTGAATTCACGAAGACTGCCGGATAGGTGATAATTTAAATAGCCATTCGCACCAATCATGATGCTTACAGCTATAACAGATCCATCTTTTTCTGCCCAGAATATCTGTGCATTCTGCGGAAGATCGTTTAATACAGATTCATAAAACTGCTCTCCAAAATAGTAGTATTTTTCAGCATTATCCTTATCCATTGTTCCATTATAAATTACACGAAACCTCTCATAAATATCAGGAAACCGTCCATTGTAGATTTTTATATCATTCTTAATAGCCTTACGGATCATATTCCGGTTCTTACTTATAATGTTATTCCAAATGACCTCTGGAGAAACAAGATCCATGTGGACAACTTCGCCAAGCTGAATAACCTCGTAAAAATCTTCACATTTCTCATGATTCTTCACCATCGGATGGAAACGGACAAATTCTGAGATTATCCCATTTTTCTCAAGCCATGCACTGTAAGCAGCAAAGAGTCCCTCAGAATCTTCACCTTCGATGATCCATCCACCATAACCATATGGTGTTGCAAAATCAAAGTATTGACCCTCTTCAATTAATCCTTTTAAGTGTTCATCCTTTGCAACGTCACGCTTCATTACAACATTGATTCCACGAGTTCCATTTTTATCGTAAGTTATTAACAGTGGTTCTCCGTCTCCATGAATCTGAAATGCCTTCACATAACCACTAAGCCAGTAAACATCATAATTTTCAAACGACCAAACTATATTATCCCATTGATCCGCTTGTTCTAATGTAAATACTTTTATCATGTCACCCTCCTATGTCGCCAATCTCGAATTACAAAAAAAGGGATTTTTATCACATTTATTATAACTGGGTTGTCCCCCTTTTCATGAGTTAGCGTCAACTTACTCTTCATATTTGCCGATACTCTATATAAGTTCCAGATTTATCTATATCTTTAATTACTACTGTCTCCGCTCCAACTATTGAATATTCTCCTGTTACCTTTCCTTGTATAATAAGTAATTTCTACAGGTTACCTATCAAGATATGGTATCCACCCATATCTTCTACACAGTTTCCACTCACCCTGTGTTTGCTAAAATTTTAATTACTAATCTGGCAACCGCTCGATTTTACTCAAAACACCTATGAATAATACCAATAATCACATTTTGTTCTTCTTCGGTCATCTTATTATCACTCGGCAAACATAATCCTCTTTCAAAGATATCTGCCCCTACATCAACCATTCCAGTTTCCTTTATATATGCATTACTTCTAGCTCTGCCATTCCCAACTGAAGTCACAAACTCATGCATTCTATATAATGGTTGCATATGCATAGGTTTCCATATTGGACGCCCTTCTGTATTAAATGCACAAAGAGCTTCAAGTATCTCTGTCGGACAGCTCTTGCCAAATTCCGAATTATATACAGCTTTCTTCTCTCCCCTTATTGTCTCACACATAGCATCCTCATCTATTAATAAACAAGAAAGCCAATAATTAGGTTCTGTATTAGGAAGAAATGGATTCATCTTTACAGGTAAATCCTCTAAACCTTCTTTATATCTGTCATATATTCTTTTCTTATCTGCTATATGTTCTTCAAGATATGGAAGCTGACCTCTAACTACTCCAGCAATAATATTACTCATTCTGTAATTATATCCCAGTTCTTCATGTTGATACCAAGGTGCTTCTTCTCTCGACTGGGTAGACCACTTTCTTATCTTGTTAGCATCTTCTTCATCATCACAAAGAAGCATACCACCAGAACTTCCTGTAATTATCTTATTTCCATTAAATGATATTATGCTGTAATCACCAAAACATCCAGTCTGAACACCTTTAACTGTTGCTCCAAAACTTTCTGCTGCATCTTCTATGATAAGTGCACCATGATTTTCAGCTATCTTTCTTATCTCTTCTATCTTTCCTGGAGAACCATAAAGATGTGCTACTACAATAAGCTTTACATCCGGATACATTTCAAAAGCTTTTTCAAGTGCAACCGGATCCATATTCCAGGAATAATACTCTGTATCAATAAATACAGGTGTACCATTCTCATACAATACACCATTAAGAGTTGCATCAAATGTCATATCTGAGCAGAAAACTTTTCTACCTTCTAATGATCCATGTCCAACCTTTGGCATTCCATAAAGCTTTTCTGCAGCAAGCTTTATAGCAAGATGAAGGGCAGCTGTTCCACAACTAAGCGCAACAGCTTGTTTCCTGCCAATCTTTTCAGCAACCTGTTTTTCTATAACATTAATATTTTCACCGGCAGTTGTTATCCAGTTTTTCTCAAATGCATCATTAATCCACTTCTGTTCTTCTCCATGCATTGTAGGAGAAGCAAGCCATATTTTCTTCTCAAAAGGCTTTATTCCTTCAAATCTAGGATCATTCAAAAAATCTCTCATTGATATTTTATCCTCTAATTTGTATTATTACAGATCTGTATTTCAAACCATTTATTTTCTAAAAACACACATTCTAACAAGCCAATATCCCAGCAATCTCATCAGCATATTTTTTCTTCTGTTCATCACTAAGTGGCTCGCTTGGATGGAATGTATCCACAAGTTCCTCTACCATAAGTCTTATCGCTTCTGAATTCTGGTAAGAAACTTCCATAAGGCCATTTAATTTACTTAAGAATGCTGTTTCATCAAATTCTACCGGTTTTCCTATATGAATCAGTTTATTTTTAGTCTTTGTCAGACCTTCTTCATCCATAAGCTTTTCTTCATATAATTTTTCACCAGGTCGAAGTCCTGTATATTCTATCTTTATGTCTTTGTCAGGCACCATTCCTGAAAGTCTGATAAGATTTTTTGCAAGGTCTACTATTTTAACCGGGTCACCCATATCAAGTACGAATATTTCTCCACCGGTTGCATATGCCCCTGCCTGCAATACAAGGCTTGCAGCCTCAGGTATTGTCATAAAATATCTTATTATGTCAGGATGTGTAACTGTTACAGGTCCACCATTTTTTATCTGTTCTTTAAATAATGGTATGACGCTTCCGTTACTACCAAGTACATTTCCAAATCTGACGGCAATGTACTCTGTGCGTGCCTCTGTATATCCTTTATCGTCTTTGCCTGGTATCATAAATATCTGATTGTTGTTTTCATCTACTCTTTTAACACCTTTTGCTAAAGGATACATACTTCCGTCTTCATCTTCTTCGTGAACATGCAATACCGGAAGCATAGATTCTTTGTGATTTTTTATCATCTTATCAAAAGATTGTATGACAAGTTCGCAAAGTCTCTTTGTTGCACCCATGATATTTGTTGGGTTTACGGCTTTATCTGTACTGATAAGAACAAATCTTTTTGTTCCATACATCATAGCTGCATATGCTACTTTGTATGTTCCTATTACATTATTTTTTACAGCTTCGCATGGGCTGTCTTCCATGAGTGGAACGTGCTTATGTGCTGCTGCATGATAAACAATGTCTGGTCTGAATCTTTTGAATATATCGTTTACGCGTCTGCTATCCCTTACAGATCCTATAAGAACTTCAAGATTGCAATCCGGAACTTCATTTAAAATCTTATGCTGGATGGCATATGCGTTATTTTCATAAATATCAAATACAATAAGCACCTTTGGATTGTGTCTTGCAACCTGAAGTGCTATCTCGCTTCCTATTGAACCGCCGCCACCTGTAACAAGAACAACCTTACCACCAAGCTGGTCATATATTTCATCCATATCTACATTTACCTGTTCTCTTCCAAGTAAATCTTCTATGGCAACGTCTTTCATTTGTTTTATATCTACTTCGCCATTTGCAAGCTGATATATTCCGGGAAGTGTTTTTAATTCGCATCCCGTCTCATTACAGATATTTAGTATATCTCTTTGTGTCTGCTTATCTGATGAAGGTATTGCATAATAAATTTTATCTACCTTATATTCTTCGGCACTTACAAGGATTTTTTCCCTGTCACCGACTACAGGCACACCTTCTATGCTCTTTTTCCATTTTCCCTTATCTGCATCAATTACGCAGACCGGTATTTCATTTAAATACTCAGAGCCTTTTATCTCCTTGATAATCGTTCTTCCGGCTTCACCGGCGCCGACTATCATTACTCTCTTGGCATCATCATCGATTTTATTTACTATTCGCTTTAATACAATTATAAATCGACCAAAAAATCTTATTCCAGTTATTAATATGAACTGGAATATTGCGCCGAAGAAATAGTAGGATATTGGCATTCTTGAATACACAGCCGTGATGAAGGCCATGTGGAAGCCGCCGGTTACTAAAGCCGCAATCATCGACCTTACAACTTCTAAGGCTGATGCATACTTCCATATGCTTCTATAGAGCCCCAGGCTATAAAATACAATCACACAAAAAAAGGCATAGTAAGGTAAAAATCTTACGTATGCCTTTAAGTAGTTCTTTGGTATTAATGAATATCTTCCATCAAATCTAAACCACAATGCAAGAAAATATGCCGATGCTATCGCGAATATATCATATAATACAAATAAAAAATCCACTACCATGGATTTGGTTATTTGTATTTTGTATTTCTTTCCCAATTTTATTGTCCCCTTATTTAGGTTTTGTTGTTATGTTTTTGATTTATTGTATTGTTTTGTTTTGTGTTATGTTGTGTTATGTTGTATTATGTTGTGCCAGTCATAGCTTTAGTGATTTTGTTGTTTTTTAGGCAGGCTTCGCCACTCAAAGGTTTTTAAAATTACTAGAGTACCAGATTACTAGGAATGCTATTGTTCGTTTTACAAGAATGTTGTCATTCTTTCGATTAGAATACTGTTGAATACTGTTATTCGCTCGATTAGAATGATGTCATTCACTTAATTAGAATGGTGTATCACTCGTCAAGAATGATGCCACTCACTCAATTTGAATGGTGTATCACTCGTCAAGAATGATACCACTCACTCGTCAAGAACAATATACTTGTTTCTCTTTCTCTGTAAATTCTCAAAACTTCGATTAAACAAAATCTTATATCATTTAAACGATTGCATGTGTCCTAGACTTCCATCCAACCCATTTAAAATCACCTAAAATCATTTGAAACCGTTAAAATCAGAGATATTTCTCTCGTTTTCATTACGCTTTCAACTAGACAAGTTTACCTTATAATTTTACTGTTGTCAATGGATTGTATGTGTTTTTATGCTAATTTTATTTACCTATTATCTTTTCGACAGCTATACCGTATTTTTCGCCAACCACATTGTGATTTCCGACAACCAATTATGATTTCCGACAACCACATTGTGACTTTCTACAACCACATTGCGATTTTCTACATAAAAAGCAAATTATTAGCGTGATGGTTTTAAACCTCGGCCAGTAATTTGCTTATTTTTGTTTGTATATATTTTTGTTCGTATATATTTTTGTTCGTTATTTTATATATTTTTATATTCCCATTATCATTTCCTCAAATTCATCTTCTGCTACACCTAATAATTCAAGTGTCTTTTCTTTATCTATTAATCCTGCTTTATATAATTCTATAAGTTGGATTTGTTTCCCTTGAGCGATTCCTTGAGAAAGTCCTTGCTCCATTCCTTGTTGTATTCCCTGCTCCATTCCTTTTCTGATTCCACGTTCTTCCACTAAATCACTTAAATTACACATATATCTTGCCTCCTCCTTCATATTGTCATCCATTTTTATTCCATACTCTTTCGATAAGATGTCCTCTTTTGACTCAACTGATATATCGCTATCAAGAAGCACTCTCAGCATATTTTGCAATGTATGCTCCTCATTAATTTTTCTTGGAAGACACACCATTACAAGTGTTAATAAATCACTTCTGAAATTTTTATGTTTTTCACCATAAAGCATTTTTTCATTAAGTTCATACGAAAACACCGTATTTTCAACATCTTTAGGTGTTTCCATACATATCCAGATACTATATACCTTGCACACATCATCATAATTGCTATTCTTTATCTCTTTTCCAAGCTGCGATGATATCATTCTGGCACAATAAAATATTCCTCTTGGTACAAGATCATATCCCGGATTAAATTCCTTTTGAGCTTCAATGTTTATAAGTAGCTTAATTCGCTCCTTACGCTCCTTATCTATAATTCCAGAATTCATCAGATACAAATCAAATCTGATATCATACGTTATTTTTCCTTCATTTATAAGATAATCTTCTTCGGACAAGGTCTCAATTTCTCCAAAAGTACTAAAAGAACTATTACTATTCTCAACACCTACCTTACCTATAAGAATTTCACTACCAATGCAGGCTATAATCTCATCATAATCCAAGTTTTTAACTTCTTCAACTGTTTCCTTTAAAATCCTTGCAAGAATCTGCTTTTCACTTAAAATTCGTTTTATATTGCCATCATACATTTCCTTCCCCTTGGCAATAGAAAGCGTTTCTATAAATTTATCCATACCCCTGAATAGACCTCCGTTTTCAATTTTTTATACTCTTATTTATCTTATTATTTATATCTCAATAATTTTTCTTCAATAATTTTAACCATTTTTATGTTTTTGGTTCATTCATATTATTTTTATATTTTATTATAAATATTTTTATATGTCAATATTTAATTTGTTACTCTTATTTTAAAAACAAAACAAAAATACCCTCTCTCTTATATTATCCATAAGAAAAAAGGTATTTTTGCTACAACATTCACTTATATATTATTTTTACTTTCCACAAAACAGCTAAAATCGATAGTCTATAATACGTAATTACATTATATATCTATTTCAACTTTTTGTGTAAATGAGTTGTGAAATCGACATCTATTTCGTATTAATCGACATATTTTTTTTATTTATTTATAATCCCATTGATTTTTTATCTAAAATTTCATATAATCAACAAGGTTTAACCCAAAAAATAAAAAAGAAAAAGACTCTTTAAAACCACAAAAAAATTCGCAGATTAAAATAATCTACGAATTTTATATATTTTCTTTATTTTAACATAAACTTTTAATAAGCGACCTGAAAATTGACCAAATCAGACATACAGTCATTAAGTTCAATTATTTTCTTCTCGTCAGAAATATGAACATATTTATTTAATGTTACGGAAACACCTGAATGACCTAATATTTCGCTTAAACATTTAGTGCTCATGCCTGAATTAATACAATTTGTAGCAAATGTATGCCTGAGTGTATGAAAATTTCTAGGTTTAATACCAGCCTCTTCTTGAAATTTTTTAAATTTATTCTGCATTGTCCTTGGTTCTGCTGGCAAATCTCCATTTAACACATATTTTTTATCAAAAGTTGCCTCTGATAAGTATATATTTAATAAACTAAAAATTGGTATATTTCGAATAGAACTCTCACTTTTTGGAGAGTGAATAAGAAGTTTAGTGGTATTATTATCTGTTTTCCCTCTAAACACAGATGCTCTAACATAGATAAGTTTCTTTTTGATATCAATATTTTTGGTTTCTAAAGCACATAATTCGCTAAGTCTTAAACCTGAAAAGAAGCAAATTAAAATTCCTAATTTATAATTATCAATATCTTTAGTTAAATAATTAAGCAGTTTCTTTTGTTCATCAATACTAAAAACAGAAACTTTCTTTGCATCATATTTAATATCTGAAAAATCCTTTTTTATACAGCTAACATCCAGATTTTTATTGCAGTATAAAACAATATGAGTTAGAACAGATTTAATACTATTAACTGTATTCTTTGCTAAATGCCCATCTTTTTTAGATAAATATTCCCGCATAATTATTTCTTTATAATCATTCTCTGTCAATTCACAAACCTTAATATGCCCGATGTACTTATGAATATGATTATAATAAATATTTTCATACTTTTGATAGGTGGAGAGTTTTCTTGTTTTCTTAATGATATTAAGCCAGTCATTAGCTTCCTGCTCGACTTTATTAGTATTTGAACATCCGTTTAAAATACTAATATTAAATATCCTTATTTTCTCTTTAACATCCTCATAACTATATGCATATAAATATTTATATCCCCTATTGCCATCTTTATTAATTATTGGTACTCGGCCTTCCCATCTGCCGTCTTTTCTTTTTCTGATCCCTTCTCCATGTCTTCCCATACGCTGTCCTCCTGCTGACCACTTATTTGACCACAAATGAATTTTTCTTAATGTTTTATATGTGAAATTTCACTAAAAAAATTTTTTTAATAAAATTTTTGTTGTAAAATTTTCACAATAGTAGTATAATACATTTCAAGAAGAAAAGATTATACCAAATATATATTTGTTTATTTTATTATGAAAAATTGTTTCGTAGATTATTTTAATCTACGAAGTGATTTTATAAGTGAGTAGCCCAACCCAACCCGCTACTCACTTTTTTTAATTCTCAAAATACTTATCTATTCCATTTGCTATTCCACTTACAATTTTATTCTGATAATCATCAGTCGCAAGAAGGCTATCCTCACTTGGATTACTCATATAACCAACTTCAACAATCGTAACCGGAACCCTGCACCAGTTAATTCCACTCATGGTATCTGTTTCCCAGACATACTCCCTTACGCAACCCGTTGCACCAACGATTCCATCCAAAACATTATCAGATAATCTTCTGCTTTTTTCATACATATCCGAATTATAAGGATTTGAAGATGTCTGACAAATCGTCATGACGCCACTTTTCGAAGAATTCTCTGAGCCATTTGCATGAATTCTAATAAACGCATCAGCATTTGCATTGTTTGCAATAGTCGCTCTTTCGGAATTACTGATATCTACATCATTTGTTTCCCTTATCATTATTACATTGTATCCCCTGCTTATAAGCTGCTCTTTTAACTTTAATGAAAGAGTAAGATTAAGCTCATATTCTGCAAGACCTGTCGCCACACCGCTTGTTCCTGATGTAACTTTTGCCTTCATTTCTGATGATCCAGGTCCTATGGGTTCTTTTTCAGAATTGCCATATCTTTGATGACCTGCATCTATAACAACAACTTTTCCACTAACATTCGCATCAGAAGTTAGTGTTTCTACATTTCCATCAATATTTCCATCTATATTTTCTTCAATATTTTCTTCAATATTTTCTGTAGCATCCACAACTGTTGTTACTTCTTCCGTCTCACTCCTACTTTCAACACTTTCATCACTTTCATCACTGCTTACATTCCCCTTATCTGCTGCTAAAGTATTTTTTTTATTTTCACTTTTTGTTGCAGACATTTCCTTATTTTCCCCACCGATTTTCTTCTCTCCTCTTTTTACGGCAAATATCGTAATTACAACAAGAAGAGAGATTAAAATCAAAATAAATAAAATTATTTTTTCACTAAATTTACTTTTCATAATTAAAATTAAAATAAAATTTATAAAATTAAAAAATCTTATAATCCCGCAATAGAGATTCCAAATAAAGCAATTATTGCTTTAACAAGAACTGACATTAAAGCAACTGCAATTGCACTTGTTATAAGCATAAGAGCAATTACTCTTGCAACACCAAATCTTTCTGCTCTTCCGTCATAGTAATCATTTGAACTGAATGCAACTATTGGCATTCCGATAAATGGCAATAAACACATTAAAAGCGCCATTCCAAAACCATACCCAAACTGTTTTGCAAGATTTCCAATTAATGCAAACAATACAAAAGCGTTTACGATAGGAACAAAAGAAAGAACTATCATAAGTATAATTTTACTTGTTTCATTAAATGCATATTTGTACATTAAATATGTATTTACAAGCGGAATAAATCCAAGAACCGGATTATCTCCTGCTTTTACAGCCATTCCAGCAACAACAGTTGAAGAATAAATATATGAGCACAAGCATGCAATCAAGATAAAAAATGCTCCATTAGGGCTGATATTTTTTAAAAATTTAAATAATTCTGCATAACTATCCATAACTTATTTTACCCCCTCATCTGTCATTTTAATGGAACTGATTACCGGAACAATATCATTCTGAATACTTTCAACTGATAAACTTTTACCTGTTCTGATAATTACTGTTTTATCATTCATTGTTTTTGTTACAATAAAATGGCAACGATTATAATAATTACTGTCTAGTCCCATTGCAGCATAAACAGTTAAACCGTTATCATCAGTATTACTTGCATTTTCTATGATTTCACTGGAACTTATTCCCATATCTTCTAAAACATCTTTATTTTCTTTATCGCCATATTCTTTATCATCAACAGTTATAGTAATAAAAGTATCTGATTTTCCTTTAAGTTTAAGCATTAAAAGAGAATCCTCATTTATATGTTTTGTAAACATTTTACCATCAGCATATGTAATTATAGAGGCAGGGATAACTTCCCACTTTCTTGCTTCCTCATCAGATTTAAAATCTATTGTATAATAACTGTTTGATAATTTTGTTTTTGAAGCTTTTTCTAATGTATTTTTTGCATCAGAAATTGTCTTTGTATATCCTAAATATCCTGTAACAAACATACCAATTATTGCAGCAATACATATAATTCCAAAAATTCTTAATAAACCTTTCTGGCTATCAGCAATCTTTCCAAATGTATATACAGAACCACCTTTATAAAGTCCATCAGAAGAATTTGAATTGTTATATCTTAATCCTAAATCTTCCTCTTCCTTCTTCTTTTCACCATTTGAATATGGATTATTATTTACATTAAGTGCATCATCTGCATATGGATTATTTGAATAAAGAGAACTGTCAGGATCAGTAGTCTTATTTAAAGATTCCCTTTTAAAAGTATCTCCTGAAATACGAATCTGAGGTTTGTCAGAATCATCATCAAGATTAAAAGGATCATTATATTCTGAGAATAAAAGTTCATCCTTCTTCTTTCCAACACTTTCACCCGGCTTAACAACTTTTATAACATCATCTTCACCATAGCTTGAAGGTGTATTATTTGCTTCTTTACTCTTACCTGGAACATAAGTCTCAATAGAAGAGTCGCCACCGTAAGCACTGTTAGAAGATGAACTTCCATATGCACTGTCAGAATTCAAACTTCCGTAAGCACTTCCTGCATTACTTCCATATGAATTATCAGTATATGCGCTTCCTGAAACATTATCAGAATAGGCACTGCTTCCAGATAATGTATCATCCATATATCCGCCACTTGAATAATCATTTGTATCTTCACCATAAGCACTCTTAGAACCTACTGAAGAAAAATCAAATTCATATCCTGATCCGGCATCAACAGCCGAATCTGCAAAAGCACCATCCGAAATACTTATTGATGAATCCGCGCCTGCTCCATCTGTATATGCACTGGTATCTGTATACGCGCTTGTATCCGAGTATGCGCTTGTATCTGAATACGCACTTGTATCCGAATATGCGCTTATATCAGCATCTGAGTATGAATTTCCAAATGCTCCATCAGATATACTTATCGATGAATCCGCACCTGCTCCATCTGAATATGCACTGGTATCTGTATAAGCACTCCCACCTGAATATGCGCTCCCGTCTGCATATGCACTGCCGCCTTCATTTGTTCCATAAGAACTGTCAAGTCCACTTCCATATGCGCTATCAGAAGTTTCTGCAGGATCTGTATTTACATTATCCTCATCTTCATCATTTCCAAAACTTTCGTCAAGTCCGTTAAAGATTTCGCTTACACTAAAACTGTCGATACCACTTAATAAATCATCAACGTTATTTTCATTATTAGCGTCCATAAATCCTCCATAATAATTTAATTTTATTTATAACCATCTCTTACTATAACTCACAATTATTTACTGTTCTTGGGAATGGTATTACATCTCTGATATTTGCCATACCTGTAAGATACATAACACATCTTTCAAATCCAAGACCAAAACCTGCATGTCTTGTTGAACCATATTTCCTAAGGTCGAGATAGAAATCATAATCCTCTTTATTAAGACCAAGCTCTTCCATTCTCTTACACAATGTATCATAATCATCCTCTCTCTGGCTTCCTCCGATGATTTCACCAATTCCAGGAACCAAAAGATCCATTGCAGCTACAGTCTTTCCATCATCATTAAGTTTCATATAGAATGCCTTGATTTCCTTTGGATAATCAGTAACAAATACAGGTTTTTTAAATATTTCTTCTGTAAGATATCTTTCATGTTCAGTCTGAAGATCGCATCCCCATGATACTTTGTATTCAAACTTATCATTATTCTGTTCAAGAAGTTTTATGGCTTCTGTATATGTAACTCTTCCAAAATCAGATTCTGCTACATGTTTAAGTCTGTCTTTAAGTCCTTTATCAATAAATTTATTGAAAAATTCCATTTCTTCAGGAGCATTTTCCATAACATAATTAATAATGTACTTAAGCATTGCTTCTGCAAGATCCATATCATCTGAAAGATCTGCAAATGCGATTTCTGGCTCAATCATCCAGAATTCTGCTGCATGCCTTGTAGTATTTGAATTTTCAGCTCTGAATGTTGGTCCGAATGTATAAATATTTCTAAAAGCCATGGCATATGTTTCACCGTTTAACTGTCCCGAAACAGTAAGGTTTGTTGGTTTTCCAAAGAAATCTTCACTAAAATCAACCTTACCATCATCTGTCTTTGGCACATCTTCAAGATTCATTGTTGTGACCTGGAACATTTCACCTGCACCCTCACAGTCACTTCCTGTGATAAGTGGAGTGTGAACATAAACAAAATCTCTTTCCTGGAAGAATTTATGAATTGCATAAGCAATTAAAGATCTTACCCTGAATACACCCTGGAATGTATTTGTTCTTGGTCTTAAATGAGAAATTGTTCTTAAATATTCAAATGTATGTCTTTTCTTCTGTAAAGGATAATCAGGACTGGATGTTCCTTCAATGTAAACAGATGTTGCCTGAATTTCAAAAGGTTGTTTAGCATTTGGAGTTTCAACAAGCATACCCTTTACAATAATTGCTGAACCGATATTAAGAGAAGAAATTTCCTTAAAATTATCAAGTTTATCAGCATAAACAATCTGAAGAGTTTCAAAATATGAACCATCATTTAAAACGATAAATCCAAAAGTCTTTGAATCTCTTATGCTTCTTATCCATCCTCCAACTTCAATTTCTTTGTTTACATACTTATCTGTATTCTTATACAGATCTTTAACTAATACTAAATCCATCTTATCCTCCATCAACTACTTAAGTTATTATTTTAATGCTTCTATTCTGGCAAGTGCCCTGCGAAGTGCGGCCTCTGCACGGTCCATATCAATTCCTTCGCCTTCTTTATTAATTCTTCTTTCTGCCCTGATTTTTGCTTCATTAGCTCTGTTAATATCTATTTCTTCAGGCCACTCTGCAATTTGCGCCATTATAGTAACCTTATCTTTAAGAATTTCAACAAATCCGCTATGAATAACAGCTTTTTTGGATTCGTTTTCATCTTCATATATCTTAATCACGCCGGGAACAAGCACTGTTGTAACAGGTACATGATTTTTATAAATACCTATTTCACCTTCCGTAGTATTAAGTTCAAGAAAATGAATCTCTCCCTCATAAAACATACGGTTTGGAGTGGTTATCTCTAATTTAAAAGTATTTTCCAAAAAAACACCTCCAATTAAGCGTTCTTAGCTGCTCTTTCCACAACTTCATCAATACTTCCTGCATTAAGGAAATAACTTTCAGGAATATCATCATGTTTTCCTTCAAGAATTTCTTTAAAACTTCTTATTGTCTCACTGACAGGAACATATTTTCCGTCCATACCGGTAAACTGCATGGCAACGTTAAATGGCTGTGATAAAAATCTCTGAACCTTTCTTGCTCTTGCAACAACAAGTCTGTCTTCTTCAGAAAGTTCATCCATACCAAGGATTGCAATGATGTCCTGTAATTCTTTATATTTCTGTAAAATTTCCTGAACACCTCTTGCCACCTTATAATGCTCTTCACCAACAATCTTTGGATCAAGGATTCTTGATGTAGACTCTAATGGATCAACAGCAGGATAAATACCAAGTTCCACGATAGATCTTGATAAAACTGTTGTAGCATCAAGATGTGCAAATGTTGTTGCAGGTGCCGGGTCTGTTAAATCGTCTGCAGGCACGTAAACAGCCTGTACAGATGTAATAGAACCATTCTTTGTTGAAGTAATTCTTTCCTGTAATGCACCCATTTCAGTCTGAAGTGTTGGCTGATAACCAACAGCTGATGGCATACGTCCAAGAAGTGCTGAAACTTCTGAACCTGCCTGTGTAAATCTGAAAATATTATCAATAAATAATAATACGTCTTTTCCTGCTTTATCTCTGAAATGTTCTGCCATTGTAAGACCTGTAAGTCCAACTCTCATTCTGGCTCCAGGTGGTTCATTCATCTGACCAAAAACCATGGTTGTTTTATTAATAACACCTGATTCCTTCATTTCATAATAAAGGTCATTTCCTTCTCTTGTTCTTTCACCAACACCGGTAAACACTGAATATCCACCATGCTCAGTGGCAATGTTATGAATAAGTTCCTGGATAAGAACTGTCTTACCAACACCGGCACCACCAAAAAGACCGATTTTTCCACCTTTCTGGTATGGGCATAATAAATCAACGACCTTAATACCTGTTTCAAGAATCTCTGTATCTGTAGACTGCTCTGCAAATTCAGGAGCTTTTCTGTGTATAGGTAAATACTCCACATTTTCAGGTTTTTCACCATTATCAATAGGTTCACCTAATACATTAAATATTCTTCCTAATGTATTTTCACCAACAGGAACCATAATAGGATTACCTGTAGCTTTAGCATCCATTCCTCTTTTAAGTCCATCAGTAGGTCCCATGGCAATACATCTTACAGTATCATCACCTAAATGCTGTGATACTTCAACAGTAAGTTCTCCATTTGGTCCGTCTATCTTGATGGCATCATGAATTTCCGGAAGTTTTCCTTCATCAAATTTAATATCGAGTACGGCACCAATTACCTGAGTAATTTTGCCGGTAACCTGATTTTCTAAATCTGCCATAAACTCTTGTTTTCCTCCTACTTAGTCAAATTAAAACAAAATATATTTTTAAGATATTGCATCTGCTCCAGCTATAATCTCTGTAAGTTCCTGTGTAATCGAGCTTTGTCTTGCCCTGTTATAAAGAAGGGAAAGATTTGCTATCATCTCATCTGCATTACTTGTAGCAGAATCCATGGCAGTCATTCTTGCTCCATTCTCACTTGCAACCGCTTCATTTAAAGTTCCAAAAATAAGACTTGTAATATAATTTGGAATAATTCTGTCAAGAACTTCTTCCTCACTTGGCTCATATTTCATAAATGTAATCTTATCTGCCTCGCTTACATTTTCTTCACCAGTCATATTTACAAGCTCATCTTTACCGCCAATAGGTAAAATCTTCAATAACTCAGGAGTATGAACAACAGTATTTTTAAATTTGGTATATGCAATATATAATTCACCAAATTCGCCATTTTCATAATCCTTTAATATATCTTCGCAGATTTCTATGGCATCCCTGTAAATAGGCTCATTTACAACATCTGAATAATCAGCTTTAATCTCAAACTTATTTCTGTTTAAAATCTCTCTGCCTTTTTTTCCAATATTGTAAATAATCGTATTGTCTGGTGTAAACTCATCATTTTTTGTAATAAGCTTTACAACGTTTGCGTTATATCCGCCTGCAAGACCTCTGTTTGCAGTAATAACAATAAATGCCTTTTTCTTATCACCTGCCGGTAAAAGATATTTACTTCCCGGATTATATGAATGTGCAAGAATTGAATTTATTGTTGAATACATTTTTTCAAAATAAGGTTTTGCTTCTTCAGCTTTTGTTCTTGCCTTTTGAAGTCTTACAGTAGCTACAAGTTTCATAGCCTTTGTAATCTGTTCGGTTGACTGTATACTATTTTTTCTTCTCTGAATATCTCTCATGGATGGCATAGATTATACACCGCCTTCTTTTAATGTACTCTTATATTTTTCAATAGCTTCAATAAGAGTTTTTTCATTCTCCTCAGTAAGTTCTTTTGTATTTCTGATATCTTCTAAAATATCAGGATAGTTTGTATTTATATATTCAAGAAGACCTCTCTCAAAATCAAGAATATCCTTAACTGCAATATCAATGAGATATTTCTTTGTAGCTGCATAAATAATAACAACCTGGTTTTCAACAGGCATTGTATGATACTGATCCTGTTTCAATATCTCTTTAATTCTTTCACCCTGTTCAAGTTTTTCTTTTGTAGCGGCATCAAGTTCTGAACCAAACTGTGAAAATGCAGCAAGTTCCCTGAACTGGGCAAGCTCAACTCTGATTGGTGCTGCAAGTTTTTTAATAGCCTTAATCTGTGCCGCACCACCAACTCTCGATACGGAAAGTCCCGCATTAACAGCAGGTCTGAATCCTGAATTAAACATTTCTGATTCAAGATAAATCTGTCCGTCTGTAATTGAAATTACATTTGTTGGGATATATGCAGAAACATCACCTGCCTGAGTCTCAATAATAGGAAGTGCTGTAAGCGAACCTCCACCAAGCTCGTCAGATAATTTTGCCGCTCTTTCCAATAATCTTGAATGAAGATAGAAAACATCTCCAGGATAAGCTTCACGACCAGGTGGTCTTCTAAGGAGCAATGACAGTGTTCTGTATGCTGTAGCATGCTTACTTAAGTCATCATATACGATTAATACATCGTCTCCATTTTCCATCCATTCTTCACCAATTGCACAACCTGAATATGGTGAAATATATTGTAAAGGTGCAAGATCACTGGCTGTTGAAACAACAATTGTTGTATATGCCATTGCACCATGTTCTTCTAATGTTTTAACAATATTAGCAACAGTTGAAGCTTTCTGACCTATAGCAACATAAATACATTTAACATTCTGGCCCTTCTGATTAATGATTGTATCAATAGCTATGGCAGTTTTTCCTGTCTGTCTGTCACCAATGATTAATTCTCTCTGACCTCTTCCGATTGGAACCATGGCATCAATAGCCTTGATACCTGTCTGAAGTGGTGTATCGACAGATTTTCTTGTAATAACACCAGGTGCTACTCTTTCAATCTGTCTGTATTTTTCAGAAACGATAGGTCCTTTTCCATCTACAGGCTGTCCAAGAGCATTTATAACTCTTCCAAGCATTCCGTCACCAACAGGCACTTCAACAACTCTTCCCGTAGATTTAACGATATCACCTTCGTTTATATTCCTTCCTTCACCAAGTAAAACACATCCTACGTTGTCTTCTTCCAGATTGAGTACCATTCCATAAACTCCTCCTGGAAATTCCAACAATTCTCCCTGCATGGCATTTTCAAGTCCGTGAATTCTAGCAATACCGTCTGCCACCCAGATAACTGTACCAACACTTGATACATCTAATTTATCAGAGTATTTTTCTATTTGTTCTTTAATTACTGCACTAATTTCTTCAGGTCTTAAACTCATAGAACACATCCACCTTCCTTCTTAATAGGTACTACACTATTTGCTTAACTGTATAGAATGAAGATCCTTTGAAATAATATCAATTTTATTTTTTATACTTGAATCAACAATTCTGTCTTTTATTCTTATAATCATGCCACCAATAATATCTTTGTCTACGTTGTAATTCATTTCAAGGCTTTCATATTCGGTAGTATCTATAAGCTTTTTCTCAATTTCTTTTTTTCTTTCATCACTTAAGGATATGGCAGTTGTAACATATACAATACCAATTTTCTTATATTCTTTTACGATTGAAATAAAATATTCAAAAATATCCTTAATATTTTTTTCTCTTCCTTTATCAAGAATAGTAAGCAAAAGTCCTAAAATATCATCATCAGTATTCCCTTTAAAGATGTTTTCCACAACATCTTTTTTCTCATCCTTACTAATCATCGGATGAGAAAGTACCTGACATAAATCTTTATTTTCTTCAAACACAGATAAAACCCATGATGCTTCTTTAAGCATAACATCAACTTTATCTTTTTCTTTTGCTATCTCAAAAAGGGCATCGCCATAAATATTTGAAATTAACTTTGCCATGTACTCTCACCTATTTCCTTTAAAGTATCATCAATAAGTCTTTCAGATATCTTTTCATCTATTGACTCATTAAGAACCTTCCCTGCCATAAGTGTGGCAACATCTATTATTTCTTTTTTTATGTCCTCATATGCTTTTTGTTTTTCAAGCTTTGCCTCTTCTTTAGCGTGTTCTATAATTCTTGCAGCCTCAAGCTTAGCCTCAGAAATAATATGTTCCTCATTTTTAAGTGCTTTCTTTCTTGCATCAGCAAGAATCTTTTCTGCATCTTTAGAAGCATTCTGAATCTTAACTTCATATTCACTTCTAAGTGTAGCTGCACTGTTTAATGCTTCTTTTGCATCTTCTCTTTCTTTTGCAATTTTATCTTTTCTTCTCTTTAACATATCTTTTATAGGATTAAATAAAAGATATGACAAAATAAGAAACATAAAAAACATATTGATTGCAAGAATCACTGTATCAAAAAGCGTCTGTGCATCTAATCCAAAGAGTCTCTCTCCCACGTTTTGTTCCTCCTTTCCTGACTGATAAAATTATCTTGTCAGTTCTTAGTTAAAAGGTTTAACAAACATAAGAATAATTGCAACTACGAAACCATATAAACCAGTTGTTTCTGCAACTGCCTGTCCTAAAAGCATTGTAGATGTAATATCTGATTTTGCTCCTGGATTTCTTCCTACTGCATTAGCACCAAGACCTGCTGCAATACCCTGACCTACACCAGGGCCTACACCTGCGATCATTGCTATACCTGCACCTACTGCTGACATTCCGTGAATAAAATCTTGTCCATTAATATTCATTTTTTTCCTCCTGACTGCCAAAGGCATTATAAATTTTCTTTTAATCTGCTATTTTATCATTTATATAAACCATGGTTAACATACTTATAACGAATGCCTGTATACATCCTGAGAAAATATCAAAATAAATATGTAAAACCGAAGGTAATCCAATAGTTACAAGCCTTGGTAAGAGTCCATATAAAAGACCCATAAGCACCGTACCTGACATAACATTACCAAACAAACGGATTGATAATGACAATGGTACAGATACCTCACCTATAAGATTAATTGGGAATAATATAGGTGTTGGCTTTAATAAATCTGTAAAGTGTTTTGCCTTATTTTTCTTTATGCCATTAAACTGGATAAGGCAAAATGTTATAAGACCAAGTGGAAGTGTAACACCATAGTCTGCTGTTGGTGCCCTAAGTCCAAATATTCCTGAAATATTACAAAGCAAAACAAAAATAAACAATGTACTTACATAGTTTACAAATCTCTTTGCATTTTTACCCATGATACTTGTTGTAAGATTATCAAGGATTTCAACTGTCATTTCCGCTAAGTTCTGTAATGTTCCCGGAGTATCCTCAGGTCTTATCTTTTTTATTTTTTTGTTTACAACTAATGCAAATATTATAAGCATGAGTGAAACAAATAATAAACAAACATGGGTGGTAGTAATATAAACTGTCGCATTTCCAATATGTATCTCTTTTAAAAGCTTTATCATAAAGCTTCCTTTACTTTCTTCGCCTGACATATTCTACCTCCTTCTTATTTTTAACCACACTATCGGCGATATATATGCGGATAGTTTAAGTGACATTATTCCAAACAACAATGCTATAATATTACAAATCCGTGTAAATGAAAACAAAAAAAGGAATAAAAAGCAAAAAATAAGTCTGAATAATGTTGTATTTCTAAGATATGCATTTGCTTTATTTTCATCATTATACATTATTGCATTTTCAACACTTATAGTCATTGATATTAACATAATCACAGCTAAAAGTATTCCTAAAAAAAGTCCAATAGAATTATATAACAATTTCTTTGTAAATACCAATATAATAATCTCGCCGATTAAAAAATATATGATTATTCCAACAAGTAAAACTATTGCCATTTCATTTTTAAGGAAAGCGAGTCTTTTATTTTTCTTATAGCTACTGGCATTTCCGGTATTTTCAGCATCTTTCTCATTTTCAAAATTTTTTATATTTTCTGCATCTTTTGCATTACCGGTATTTTCTGTGTCCTCTGCCTCTTTAAGTTCATTTAAAAATGGCTCATTTACTATCTCGTCTATCGTCTCTATCAAGTCTGGATTCTTCCATCTGTTCAAGAACATTTTTTATATATTCCTCTTCCTCTTTTTTTTCCAATTCCTTATCACTTGGTTTAAGGCTTGATTTTAACTGTGAAAAAACTGCATAACCTCCGGATATAAATCCAATTATAACCAAGAATATCAGCCCTGTTTTTCCAATGTATTTTTCAAGCTTCATTCCAAGAATCAGCATTAAAAATACCGGAACCATAAATGAAAGACCAAGCTGTGTTATTAAAACAATATTTTTTAATCCGTTAAATTTTTTATCATAATTCAAACTCTATGCTTCTCCCACTTCTTTCATATCTGGTGAATTTAACATTTGCAGCATCAAACATTTTCTTTGATGCAATAACAGCCGGTGTATCACCATATTTATCAGAATCATATATTACTTCCTTTATTCCTGCCTGAATAATAGCCTTTGCACATTCATTACATGGGAATAAAGTAACATACATTTTTGCTCCTTTAAGACTTCCTCCCGGATAATTTAAGATTGCATTAAGTTCGCTATGTGTTGTATAAAGATATTTTGTTTCAAGGCTGTTTTCTCCATCTCTCGCCCATGGGAAAATATCATCAGAACAGCCTATTGGAAAACCATTATATCCTATGGATAAAATTTTATTTTCCTCACTTACTATACATGCACCAACCTGGGTATTAGGGTCCTTGCTTCTCATACCTGCAAGATAAGCAACTCCCATAAAATATTCATCCCAGCTTAAATAATCTTTCCTTTTCAAAGTCATATATCATCAATCCTCTATCATATTAATTCTATCTATATGTCTTTTTTCTCCTGAAAATTCTGTATTTAAAAATGCATCAACAATATCAACTGCAACTCCGGCTCCGATTACTCTTCCACCCATTGCAACAATATTTGCATCATTATGTTCTCTTGTAAGTCTTGCCATATAAGAATCTGTACAAAGTGCAGCTCTTATGCCTTTCACCTTATTTGCAGCAATTGAAATACCAATTCCTGTTCCACATATAAGAATTCCTTTTTCGCATTCTTTTGATGCTACAGCTAAAGCTACTTTCTTGGCATATACTGGATAATCCACAGATTCCAAACTATCGCATCCAAAATCCTTATATTCAATGCCCTTTTCATCAAGATATTTTAATATCTCTTTTTTTAATTCATATCCGCCATGATCACATCCAATAGCTATCATAACTTTTCCTCCGTCTCTTCTTCCATTTCTTTTATTCTTACAATTACCTTGGTAACAAGATTTTCAATATGTTCATATAATTCGCCATAATCCACAAGTTCTCCGCCATATGTTACTTCAACATCAACGGCCTCAAGAGCAAATTCCCTGATAGAATATACATTTATTGCAGATTCATATTCTTCATAAATTTCCTTTTTTAATAAATCCGTCATAACAAGTACTAAAACATCTTCACCAAAATCCTCATTTGAAAGCTGTTTTGATGTCTCATCTTCTATGGAAATACCCTTGCTTTTAGCAATTGCAACAGCCTTAGGATTTGCAGGCTCTTCAAATAAAACAACCTTTCCTCTTGCCTCTGCATAAATATCCATATCATTTTTCAGATTATTAAAAATTGCTTTTGATAATATACATCTGCAATTTCCACTTGTGCTCACAAAAATTACTTTACTGTAACGCAACAATACCACATCCTTACACATCAATAATCTGATAACCTGCTGCCTTTATCATTCTGTTCATAATAGCAGTTCCCAGATTATCACTCATAAAAGTCTCTCCAAAAATATAATCTGTTTCTCTTTTATCAAATTCCCTCAATGTCGCATAGAGATTATGCGATATAGTAACTTCATTTTCCTTATTTCCTAGCGAAATAACATTTTCACATTTATATCTGTCCTTTGTTTTATCCTGACAGATAACACCTGTTTTATATCCTTTATTTTCATACTCCGTAACAAGCTCATTTATTTTTTCAATGACTTTTTCTTCATCACCTTCAATTAAAATAAAATCCGCTTTAGGAGCATAATGTCTGTATTTCATACCCGGTGCTTTAGGTACAATTTTTTTAGCTTTTTCCTTATCCCTTATAAGAAGTGCTTCATCATAC
The DNA here is from genome assembly GCA_900110975.1 of Lachnospiraceae bacterium RM5. Classification (GTDB taxonomy): domain Bacteria; phylum Bacillota; class Clostridia; order Lachnospirales; family Lachnospiraceae; genus Bovifimicola. The sequence goes on along the minus strand of FOFK01000007.1, from coordinate 117,630 downwards.
TTAACTTCACCTAGCAATTTGCTAAGCTCATTTTTGGTAACATATCCAGGTCTTAGTATAGTAGGTATATCTCCTGTCATATCAATAATAGTAGATTCAATACCAATCCCAACTTCGCCACCATCAAGTATCATGCTGATTTTTCCATCCAGATCCTCATAGACATGTTCTGCCTTTGTAGGACTTGGCTTTCCTGAAGTATTTGCACTTGGCGCTGCAACAGGAACTTCAGATAATTCAATCATCTTTAAAGCCGCCTTATTATCAGGCATCCTTAAAGCTACAGTATCAAGTCCTCCTGTTGTTTCATAAGGAACAATATCGCTTTTATTTAAAATAATGGTTAAAGGTCCGGGCCAGAACTTTTCCATAAGCATCTTTGCCTTTTCATTTAATTCTTTAACCAATGGATATACACTTTTTATATCAGCAACATGTACAATCAAAGGATTATCACTTGGACGACCTTTTGCTGCGTATATATGTTTTGATGCATCCTTTGAAAGAGCATTTCCTCCAAGCCCATAAACTGTTTCTGTTGGAAATGCAACAAGTTTTTCTTCTTCCAAAAAAGCTGCTGCCTTTGATATAGCATCCATATTCAGCTCATCATTTTCTAAATATGCTTTTTCAAAAACGGTTTCCATAACCAGAGCCTTTCTTTTAATTTGTATATTTAATAATGGTATTCCAGATATTACTGTCTTCTATTCCAAGTCTCCATGCAGCCATTCCTGCAAGATTATAACTGCCAATTAATTTAAGCTTTGCTTCAATTGAAGCTGCATCCTCAATCCAGATCATTACAGTATTTTCACCATCTTCATATTCGCCATAATTCTGGCCAAGGTCTTCAACCCATGTGTATTCCACACCTCTCGAAGTAAGCTCATTTATATCCTGTCCCATCTGAAGTACTGATGAATCTATGGCATTTCCCTCTTTATCAACAGTAAAAGATCTTGTATAGAAAGGTATTCCAAGAACGACTTTCTGAGGATCTATATCTGTTACCATCTTTTCAATACCTGTCTTAACCCATGTAAGCGATGCATTCGAGCCAGCACCTGCATTTACGCCCCAGTGCTCATCATAACCCATCATTATTACATAGTCCACAACTTCACCAATTGCCTTAATATTATAAAAAGCATTACTTGCTTCAGGAACTCTTACATCAACTGATAATACAATTCCATTAACCCTGCATTTTACTGATAATTCCCTGATAAATTCAATGTATGCATCAGATGTCTGTGCATCAAGATACTCAACATCAAGATTAATTCCGTCTATATTATACTGAATCGCATCAGATACAAGCGTATTAATGATATTTGCTCTTTTCGAAGTATAAGTAAATATCTCAGAATCCTTAGATGCATCTGACTGATCATCTACCATTGCCCATACATCAAGATTTACAAGATGAGCTGTTGATACGTAGGAAGCATCTACAAGAGATTCCATATTTCCATCATTATCACTAAATCTGTACCATGTAGGACAAACGACATTAAGTCCCTTTGCATCTGTTACATTGGCGATAAGTGTAGCGTTTTTATCACTTCCCGTAATCATATGCCATCCGATGCTTAATGTTTTATCCTTTGAAATATTTGTATATACCGGCTCATTAAAATCATTCTTTAAAGTTTCTGTTTTTTTAGAAGAAATATCTTTTTTATTTACATATCCAAATATTCCATCTTCAGTAATAACCTTAAGCCATTTAGAACTTTCCTCTAAAATATATACTTTAACATTCTTTGTAGCACCATAAATAATGTCTGACTTTATGTTTTTATCAGTTCTTATTTTTTCATCTTTTTTAAGAGTTGCTGTCTTTACATCAACATTCCACTCACTTCTTAATACAACCCTGTTTGGATTTTTATAGAAATTATACTGAACATTAGAATACAATTTCACAAAATCCATGGCAATATAAACATTTGGACCATTAACCTTAACTATCTGATAATCCAAAGTATTCTTTGTATTTGTAACCATATACTCATTACTTCCTACATTTGCAGAAATTACATCTGTCGGAGTTGTATATAAAAGTATATTTTCATTATTATCCCAGTAATATTTATCATCAACATAAGTCTTTAAAAACTCATATTTAAGATAAACCCTGTCACTGTCTATAAGTGCAGTCTCATTCTCAATAAGCTTGTTCTGAAGGATAATTGCACTTGTCATTTCTTTATCCTCAGAATTAATATCAAGATTATAAAGCTTATAAAAATCAGTCTCGCTTATATGCTTCTTAGAAGGTGTTCTCTTCTCAATAATAATAACCAGCATAAGCAAAAGTATTGCAACAAACATTAAAACAGCACCAAATAAATATTGCTTTTTCTTTTTTCTTCTTAAATTTTTTCTTTTAATGTTTCTATTTCTATCATTTCTATTCTTATCATCCATACGATTTCTCCAAATTATCTAACATCTATAAGTCAACATATAACATGGCATAATTAACCAAAATACGCCATATTGAAACATTATAACATAATTTTTATTTTCAGTCATCAAAATAGGGTAAAATCCTTAACAATCCTTAATAAATCCATAAATAAGAGTACAGCAGCCCGATAAACAAAAGTCACCAGACTGCTGATAATTGTGTTTTAAAATCTCTTTTAATTTTGTAAAAGTAATAATTTTGTAAAAAAATAATTTAATGAATAGGAAAACAATCCACAATAAAATAAATAATTATTTTGAAAATTCAAAGAAAACATCTGTGGCCTGTGGCCATCTCCTTTCTTTAAATTTTTTGTAGATTTGGTTTAATTGTAATTTTATTTAATTATAAATTCCGTGATATATTATTTGAATGAATTTCTGGATGTTTAATCTAAGCGACCACCTCCCCTTACCTAATCAATACCCCTCTACGTATCAGGTAACTATATTATAACACAACATTTCAAAATGTAAAGCATTTTTTATAAAAATTTTTATCAAATAAAAAACCAGTGTATATAATATACACCGGCTTTATTTTTTAAGCTTCATAATATTTTATATTATAAAATTTTTCCAGAATTATTCAGCAGCGATAACTCCTGCAGGACATCCTGCTTCACAAGCTCCACAATCGATACAGACATCAGCATCGATAACATACTTATCTGCTCCTTCTGAAATAGCACCAACAGGACATGTTCCTGCACAAGCGCCACACATTAAACATCCATCATTAATTACGTGTGCCATAACTTACACCTCCTTTTGTGTCTTTATACGATATATAGATTTGCAACCAAATCTATTAAATATTATATAAAAAAATCCCTTTAACTTCAATATCCATTTACAAAAAATAAAATATGTAGTATATTACGTTTAAACAAATTTTGAAAGCGAGGAAAAAATAATGGCTAAAGTAGATAAAACAACTATCATAAGTGATTTATTAAAAATTGACGAAGGTATCACACCTATCCTTATAAATTCAGGAATGCACTGCATCGGATGTCCATCATCATGGGGCGAAACTCTTGAAGAAGCAGCATTTGTTCACGGACTTGATCCTGATGATCTTGTAAATGATATAAATGACTATCTTCAGTCAATCGGCTAATTTATAAAATTAACAACAAAAAATATAAATCAAGTGTCCTGCAACATCTGCAGGGCATTTTTCTTTATAAGAATTTTGCCCTTTGAATGTATGCGTGGAATCATAAAATCATAGTTTACTTTTTCATCCGAATAATCGGCCATTAGTCTTATAAATCCATTATTAAATATTTCATCTTCAAGTGCCAGTATCCCAAGATACAGCTCATCATTATAAAGATAAAGCGAATTACAAAATTCAAAATTTCCCTTTACAATCCTTGCTAAATTAATAACATTATCTAAATTTTTAAACTTATACATTATCTTATTCTGATGTAATTCTTCATAAGAATCTAAAAGTTCAAAATCATCCAGATTGTTTTTCATTTCAGCACCTTCATTACTTACAATAACCATAAGTAAATCACTAAAAGGAATCATCTCAAAAACACATTCCTTTTTATCAAACTCTGAAACCATAAGATATGATTCATCATCTGAAATAATCTCATTTATTTTATTTATAATATCATTAAAAAGTTCTTCACTTTCAAGGGTATTATATTTAAATTCTTTTAAATCGATTCCATAAAAATCAAAATCATCTTCATAAAGACAGCATACATATCTGTCCTCATATATTTTTTTTATTCTCATTGGTTATCTCCAAAGCCTTTTTTAGGAAGATTTCTAAACTTAGTACGTTCAGGAAGCCATGCCAGTTCAACAGTTCCAATAGGACCGTTTCTTTGTTTTGCAATAATAACTTCTGATATGCCCTTCTTTTCAGAATCTTTATTATAATAATCATCCCTGTAAAGGAACATAACCATATCCGCATCCTGCTCTATAGCTCCGGATTCACGAAGATCCGAAAGCATTGGCCTTCTGTCATTTTTATCTCTCTTTTCAACCGCACGGCTAAGCTGTGAAAGTGCAATAACAGGAACATCTATTTCCCTTGCGAGTGCTTTTAATTTTCTTGAAATTTCGGAAATTTCATTTTGTCTGTTTTCAACTTTTCCACCTGCAGTCATAAGCTGTAAATAGTCAATCATTACAATGTCAAGCCCGCCCTCAAGCTTATATTTTCTACATTTTGAACGAAGTTCACCAATGGAAATACTTGGTGTATCATCTATGATAAGACCTGATTCGCCGATAACAACAGAACTTTCTGCAAGTCTCATCCAATCTTCTTCATCAAGACTTCCTGTCCTTATTTTCTGGGAATCAACTCCTGATTCCATGGATAAAAGTCTGTTAACAAGCTGTTCTTTTGACATTTCCAGACTGAAAAGTGCAACTTTCATTTTCTTTCTAAAGCACATATATTCAGCAATATTTAATTCAAATGATGTTTTACCCATGGCAGGTCTTGCAGCAATAAGCACAAGATCCGAATTATGAAAACCTGCTGTCATATAATCAAGATCCGTAAATCCTGAAGGAATACCCGTAACTACGCCATTCATCTTTGAACTTTTTTCAATATTTCCAAGAGCAGAAACAACAATATCCCTTATCGATGTCATTTCTCCAACATTCCTGTACTGGGTAAGTTTAAATACTTCCTTTTCAGTTTCTTCAAGGATTTCATCGATACTTTTCTTTCCTGTATAGCAATCCTTTGAAATACCATCATTTATTGTAATAAGTTTTCTTAAAATAGATTTTTCTTTTACAATACGTGCATGTTCTTTTATTCCACCGGAAATAGGAACAGCATCAACTGCTTCCATAAGAAATGAAGCATCTGAATATTGTTCAGGAACCTGCATTGACTTAAGTCTGTCCTGAAGCGTAACAACATCCACGTTTTTGCCCTCATTATAAAGAGCAGTTATTGCTTCAAAAACATTTTTATATTGTGTTTCATAAAAATCATCAGCATTAACTATTTCTGTTGCAATTTCAATAGCCTCATTATCCATAAGCATTGAACCTATGACAGCCTGTTCAACAAGGGTATCATGAGGCATTATTTTTCTCACTAATGCTTCATCCATATTATTCCATACCTTCCACTTTTACTGTAAGCATAGCAGACACTTCAGGATGTAATTTAATCTTAACTTTATGTGTTCCAACGCTTTTAATATGATCATCCATATGAATCTTCTTTTTATCTATATCAAGACCTATATCTTTTGCTGCTGCTGCAATTTCTTTAGAACTTACAGAACCAAAAACCCTGCCATTACTTCCAACTTTAATTTTAAGATTAACTACTGAATCCTCTATCTTCTTTGCCATTTCCTTTGCATTCTCAAGTTTTTCTTTTGCAATTTTTTCATTATTTGCATTCTGAAGTTTAAGATCATTTTTATTTTTATTATCCGCAACAACTGCAAACTTTTTCTTTAAAAGAAAATTTTTTGCATATCCTTCATTTACGGATACTATTTCACCTTTTTTCCCAAGTGCCTTTACATCCTGTAATAATATAACTTCCATCTTCAGATCTCCTTCCTGATATTATGTCTGTTTATTTGATTCTATATATCTTAATCGCAAAACCTTGTTTATAAAACCATGTGTGACTTGTCGCACATGGAATTTGGATACAAATCACTCTTACAAGTTCACTTGTAAAGATGATTTGTATCCAAATTCATCATGCCACATTCGTGGCATGATGGTTTTATAATCATCTAATTATCCTTTTACAAATTATATCTCTATTATATCTCCTGATCAGTTTCCATCTCATCAATTGTTTTCTTAAGATACTCCCTTACTTCACCTATGGACATATCTTCAATCTGTGCACCGGCAACGTCAAGATGACCTCCACCACCTAATTTTTCCATAATAAGCTGTACATTTAAATCACCCATAGATCTGGCACTGATATATATCTTATCATCGTAATCCGTAAGCACAAACGATGCCTTAACACCTCTGATATCAAGCATATCATTTGCTATCCTTGCCCCAAGCACTGTAGGTGAATCAACGCCCTCCGAAGGGCAGTCCGTTATGGCATAAATATTTTTATACGCCTCAGCCTGACTTATAGCCTTCGCCTTAAACTTATAATTATCAAATGTTTCCCTGAACATCTTATGAACTCTTGTCACATCTGCACCACATTTTCTTAAATAAGCACACGCTTCAAAAGTTCTTACACCTGCTTTATTAGAGAAATTATTTGTATCAATCATAATTCCACCATACATGGCATCAGCTTCAATATTTCTTATCTTTAAATCATCACTAAAATATTGTAAAATCTCAGCAACCATTTCAGATGCAGATGAAGCAAATGGCTCTATATATGATAATGACGCATTTTCAATAGTATCCGAACTTCTTCTGTGATGGTCAAGCACAACTATACTTTTTGACTTAGATAAAATTTCCGGACACTCAACCATGTTTGTTCTACTGATATCTACAACGACTACAACCGTATTTTCATTATGAAGAGAAATCGCCTGTTCACTTGAAATAAATACGTTATCAGGATATTCTGAATCTGCCTTAATATTTTCCATTGTACCCTTAATAGAGGAAGTAACCTTATTCACCACAATGTAAGCTTCTTTTCCAATGGTAATTGCAGCCCTGTAAATACCCATAGCAGCACCGAGAGAATCAATATCCCCAAGTTTATGCCCCATGATTATAACTTTATCTTTACTTTCAAGAAGTTCCCTTAAAGCATGCGCCTTAACTCTTGCCTTAACTCTGGTATTTTTCTCAACCTGCTTAGATTTACCGCCATAAAAATATAATTTTTCTCCATCCTTTAATACTGCCTGATCTCCGCCTCGTCCAAGAGCAAGATCCATTGCGATTCTCGAATATTCATAATTCTGTGTATACTCTGCGGCATTAATACCAAAACCAATACTTAAAGTAACAGCCATCTCATTTCCGATATTTACATTCTTAACTTCATCAAGCAACGAAAACTTATTACTCTGCAAAATCGAAATGTATTTCTGCTTAATTACAATAAGATATTTATCCTTTTCAAGTCTCTTAACCATGGCATTATACTGGTTAAAATACTTATTTATTCTTCTTTCAATAAGAGCAGCAAGAAGCGAACCTCTGACACCTTCAATACTCTCTAATACATCATCATAGTTATCAATATAAACAAGACCACAAGCCATCTTCTGCTCGAAATTTTCTTTCTTCAAACGTCTTTCTGTTGTCTCATCAAAAAGATAAACTGCAACCATATTATTTGATGTTGTATCATCCATTCCACTATCTATGGTTATAAGATTATATTCAAGCCTGTAAATATGGTCATTGTACGAAACAATAACCTCTTCTTCAGTATTTTTATCTGCAGTATTTTTGTCTGCAGTTTTTTTATCTGCAGTTTTTCCTACGGCTTTATTATTCCTGTCCTTATCATTTCCGGCTTTATCTGAATTATTGCTTGAATTATTACTTGAATTATTGCTTGAATTATTGCTTTTGTCCCCTTCTATATTTTTTTCTTCATATCCTGCATATAAATTCCATTTATCAATATTTACTTCATCAAACACATCAGAAATATACTTGTTATTTTCCATATCACATAATTCTTTAAACAAGCTATTTCCCCACAAAAATTTTCCATTTAAATCTATTATTGCATAAGGCATTTTAAGATTAGTAACAAGCTTTTTCTGCACCTGGGTATAATCCATCGCAAATTCTATCAAGTCCTGCTTGTACGCATTCTTACAATAATAGAAAAATGCTAATGCAACTATTCCAAGCACAAAGCAAAATATAAAAGCAAACACACCTGCTTTTTTATCAACATAAAAAAGTGCAAGTGCCGCAAGAATTATCATAATCAAAAAATATATCGGGATATAAAAATATCCTGGCATTTTATTTTGTTTCATAGCATCCTCCATAATGCTTGATTATATCATTTATCAATATATAAATCAAATTACAGCAATTCTTCTTCGATGACGTTCAACGATTACTAGAATTTCGAGAGATTTTTCCTTTCGCTAGTAATTTCCATTAATTCTTTCTCGCGGACTACTAGAATCTCAGCAGTTTTTTCCTCTCGCTAGTAATCTTCTTTCGGCGACTACTAGAATCTCAGCATTTTTTCCCTCCCGCTAGTAATTCACTTTCACCGACTACTAGAATTTCGAGAAATTTTCCCTCTCGCTAGTAATCTCCTTTCTCCGACTACTAGAATCTCAGCATTTTTTCCCTCTCGCTAGTAATTTCCTTTCACCAACTACTAGAATTTCGAGAAATTTTCCCTCTCGCTAGTAATTTCCTTTCACCGACTACTAGAATCTCAGCATTTTTTCCATCTCGCTAGTAATCCTTTCTCACCGACTACTAGAATCTCAGCATTTTTTCCCTCCCGCTAGTAATTCACTTTCACCGACTACTAGAATTTCGAGAAATTCTCCCTCTCGCTAGTAATTCACTTTCGGCGACTACTAGAATTTCAGCATTTTTCCCTCCCGCTAGTAATTCACTTTCACCGACTACTAGAATCTCGAGAAATTTTTCCATCTACTAGTAATCAATAATTTCTTCTCATCACCATTGGAATTTTATATTTGGATAAAAAATAAATCTATAGTAAAATATATACATACTGTTATGTTTTATATTAAACATAATAATTTAAATTGATTAACTGCTATTCTAACTATCAGTCTAACTATCAGTTAACTATAATGTTTTCAACAACACTAAAAGACTATACTTTTTTATGCAAAGGAAAAATGAAATGAAATTAAAAAAATTAATTGCACTATCTTTATCAGCTATATGTTTATCAATGCCACTAAACAATTTAACACCACTAAATGCAACGAATATATATGCTGATACTACAAACAATTCTAATAACGCAAATAATGCCAGCAACTTAAATATTGCAGATAAAAATAATGTTGCAACAGCCGGTGAAACAAGCGAAGCATCTGAAACAAACGAAACACTCAAATCAGGCGAAACAAGCCAGGCACTTGAAGCATCCAAAGCAAACAAATCAACTGAACCAGGGCAGGCTGCCAACAGATATAACAGCACTAACATCGCTGGTATCAGTATAGATTACTCTAACTTTGCAAATCAGACTTCAAACTTTGCTTTCTACACAGACATGCTTTATGAAAGCTTCAACGACGGAACATTAGATTATATTTTCGTTCCATCTGACGCTGATTTAGCTAATTTAGTAATTCACTATAATGGTATGATAAAAAGCAGCAGCACCTGTAATGTGGATACAACAAATTCCTTAATAACAGGAATTAAAAACAACCAAGACATTACTTCTACTGCCAATTATGCTGCAGAGTCCAATGCAGATTCCACTACAGAGTCCAATACAGTTTCCAATACAGAGTCCAATACAGAGTCCACTGTTTTAACAGGTTTCAACACAAATACCACCTATGATATAACAGATGATTCCGGAAACACAAAATATTTTATTATTAAAAAATCAGATATCCCATGTATCAGCATAACATTAAAAGATACCGATTTAAGCACGGTTCACGCAAATGGAAAAGATATTAAATATAAAAATAATTCTTTTAAACTTACAGATCCTGCAAATTCCGGAAACAATCTCTCGGAGGCAGGAAATGTTGAATTCAAAGGAAGAGGAAACAGTTCCTGGACAGAGACTGATAAAAAAGGATATCAGATAAAATTTGAAAAGAAAAAAAGTGTACTTGGTATGGAGAAGGCAAAAAAATGGCTTCTTATCGCTAACTCTTCAGATCCAACACTGGTAAGAAATGCAACTGCTTTTGATCTTGGAAAACGACTTGGCATGGAAGAAACTCCTGATTATGCTTTTGTTGATTTATGGATAAACGGCGAATATCGTGGAAACTACATGATATGTGAGAAAATTGAAATTGGTGAAGGAAGGGTTAACCTCTCAGAAAATGGCGTTATTTTCGAACTTGACGGACTTGCAAACAGCGATGATATTTATTTTAAAGACTATTATAACAAAGTCTTTTGTATAAAAGATCCTGATTATGCGGATGCAACTGAACGTTTTAATGAATTTAAATCCGACCTTTATACTTTAGAAAAAAAGATTGCTACCAATCCTAAGACCGCTGCCGGTTGGAAAGATATTGCCACTCTACTTGATGAAAAATCCGTTATACAAATGATGCTTGTTAACGACTATCTCAATAATGTAGACGCTGTAACAACAAGCAATTACTGGTATCAGGACCATAAAGGCGGTGAAATTTCAAATGGACCATTGTGGGATTTTGATTCAGCAAATTCAGGCTCACATTCCAATCCATCAGATTTTTATCATATGAGGCTTCTAAAAATCTACAACGACCTTACTGAATATTCGCAGTTTAGAAATCTGTATGTAAATTATTACAATGAAAACAAAGTATCATTCAATGAAATGTACTACGATGTTAAACACCTTGGAAACTATCTGACAAATTCATCTGATATGAATTATTCAAGATGGCAGATACTTGGAAAATACACAGATAAAGGCCATTACCCTGTACTTGCCACATACAGCGAAAATATAAATGCTTATGCAAACTGGTTGTTAAGACAACAGTCAATATTCAGTTGTAAACGAAGCTGCAACTACTGTGTTCCTGTATATAGAGTTTTTAATTTAAAAACCGGAGAACACTTATATACAAAGAGTTTAGCAGAAAAAAATCATCTTACTTCCGGAAAAACCTGGAGAGACGAAGGCATTCTTTGTTACGTGCCAAAAATGAGTTCAAGTCCGGTTTTCAGAGTATTTAATCCAAATACAGGAGAACATTTATATACAATGTCATCAAACGAAAAAAATACTCTTATAAGACTTGGATGGAGATATGAAGGTATCGCATGGTATTCAGATACCTCAAAAGATGTTCCAATTTACAGGGATTGCAAGCCATCACAATCAAAATTCAATCATAACTTTACATCAAGCCTGATTGAACACAATCATTTAACTGCTACAAGTGCATGGCGCAGTGAAGGTATCGCATGGTACGGATGCAAATAATATTACTGTAAAACAAAAAAACCGCCGGGCTTTGGTATCCCCATCATAAGATGGTCTAATACCAAAAGCCCGGCATTTTTTATACCTTTTCAAAATATTAATAATTCTAATATTTAGCAAATTAATAATATTCCTGAATTATTTAACAATTTAATAATATCATGAAATTATAATCTCTTTAATAATTCTTCTCTTTCCTTCTCATATCCTGGTCTTCCAAGTAAAGCAAACATGTTTTTCTTATAGCTTTCAACACCTGGCTGGTTAAATGGATTAACACCAAGGATATATCCACTTACACCACATGCAAATTCAAAGAAATAGAATAACTGTCCAAGATAATATTCATTCTGAGCTGGAATCTTAACCATGAGGTTTGGAACATTTCCATCAGTATGAGCAAGAATTGTACCATTCATAGCACTCTTATTGATGAAATCAACTGTCTTTCCTGCAAGATAGTTAAGTCCGTCTAAATCAACATCTTCTTCTTCAAGAACTAAAGCTTCCTTAGGTTCTTCAACTTCGATAACTGTCTCGAACATGATTCTTGCACCGTCCTGGATGAACTGACCCATAGAATGTAAATCTGTTGTTAAATCAACTGATGCTGGGAAAATACCTTTCTGATCTTTTCCTTCACTTTCACCGTATAACTGTTTCCACCATTCAGAAACATAATGTACGCTTGGCTCATAGTTAGCAAGGATTTCTACTGATTTACCTTTTCTAAGCATAATATTTCTGATAGCAGCATATTTTAATGCATCATTATCCTTAAATTCATTGTTAAGTGCCATTTCTCTTGCAGATGCAGCACCTTCCATAAGTTTATCAATATCAGCACCACTAACGGCGATTGGTAATAAACCAACAGCAGTAAGTACAGAGAATCTTCCTCCAACATCATCAGGTACAACAAATGATTCATATCCTTCTTCATTAGCAAGGTTCTTTAAAGATCCCTTAGCTTTATCTGTTGTAGCATAAATTCTCTTAGCAGCTTCTTCCTTACCATATTTTTCAATAAGCATTTTCTTAAATACTCTGAAAGCGATAGCAGGCTCTGTAGTTGTTCCTGATTTAGAAATCATGTTGATTGAAAAATCTTTATCCTTAACAACATCCATTAAATGCTTAACATATGTTGAGCTGATGCTGTTTCCAACATAATAAATCTCAGGTGTTTTTCTATCTTCTTTTGAAAGATTATTATAAAAACTATGTCTTAAAAATTCTATTGCAGCTCTTGCTCCAAGATATGAACCACCAATTCCGATAACTAATAATACATCAGAATCACTCTTAATCTTTTCTGCTGCTGCTTTAATTCTTGCAAATTCTTCTTTATCATATGCTACAGGTAAATCAATCCATCCAAGGAAATCATTTCCTGCTCCAGTCTTATTCACCAATGTATCCTTTGCTGTTGCAACAATATTTTCCATTGCCTTAATTTCATCATCATTAATAAAATTCACAGCTTTCGAATAGTCAAACGTTACTTTTTCCATAAAATCACTCCTACTAACATATATTTACATAAATTTCGTCATACATCGTCAATTATATAACTACTTATAATATATTTCAAGTAAGTTAATTTTATTTATTGTATTTCACCCATTTTTGTAGTATTTTATACTATATAGCAAAGATTTATGCTTTATGAAACAAAAGGAAACGAAGGAAATATATATGTCAAAAAAAATTCTTTTAACCGGTGGTGGAACTGCCGGACATGTTACCCCAAATATGGCTCTTATCCCGGGACTTAGAGAAAGAGGATATGAGATAAAATACATTGGATCATATGAAGGAATCGAAAAACAGCTCATTACCGAAATGGGTATAGATTACGAGGGTATTTCCACAGGAAAATTAAGAAGATACTTTTCTTTACAGAATTTTATAGATCCTTTTAAAGTATTAAAAGGTTATTCCCAGGCAAAATCCATTATAAAAAAATACTCACCGGATATTGTTTTTTCAAAAGGCGGATTTGTTTCTGTACCTGTTGTAAAAGCTGCAAAACACTATAAAATACCGGTTATTATTCATGAATCAGATATCACACCGGGCCTTGCAAACAAACTTTCATATAGTGCAGCTACTACAATATGCCATAACTTTCCGGAAACTGCCCAATATCTTCCAAAAGAAAAAGCTTTACTCACCGGTTCACCAATGAGAAAAGAATTAATGGAAGGCAATGTAATGGAGGGCCTTTACTTTACGGGATTAACAAAGAAAAAACCTATTATCATGGTAATTGGCGGAAGTCTTGGTGCCCATAATGTAAATGTCGCCGTAAGGGAAGCATTAGACGAACTTCTTAAAAAATTCCAGATTATTCACTTATGTGGACAGGGGAAATTAGACGAATCCTTAAAGGACGTTGAAGGCTATGTTCAATATGAATATATCAAAGATGAATTAAAAGATCTCTTTGCAATAACAGATGTTGTTATTTCAAGAGCAGGTGCAAATGCCATCTGCGAGCTAGTTGCATTAAGAAAACCTTCTCTTTTAATACCACTTTCAAAAAATGCAGCAAGGGGCGATCAGATATTAAATGCAAATTCATTTAAAAAGCAAGGTTTCTGCGAGGTAATCGAAGAAGAAGACCTTACCAAAGAAAAGCTTGTAGATACCATAACATCAATATATGAAAACAAAGAATTATATATTGATGCAATGGAAAAATCAGGAAGCACTGATGCGGTAACAACTATTCTTGACCTCATAGACAGTGTTTCAAAAACAGACAGCAGACCAAAACAGGCAAATAATCATAATAATTAAATAAATATACAAACAAATATCTTTATAACAAATAAGATAATAAATAACCTAAGTCAAAAAGAACCAGCTAATACGGCTGGTTCTTTTATATATTTCACCTCAAAATTACGCTTTAAATTATGCTTTAATTTATGCTTTAAAAATCTTTTCAAGCTCAGCTAATGTTTCATCATCTGTACTTCCCGGTTTCCAGAGTGGAAGAGCATTATCACCCTCATATCTGGGAATAATATGCATATGGAAATGATTAACAGACTGTCCTGCACATTCACCATTGTTCTGAACAATATTTAAACCATCGCATTTAAAAGCATCTTTCATCTTTGTAGCAATCTTCTTTGCAAGAACCAATACTTTAGCTACAACTTCATCATCAAGTTCAAATAAATTATCTGCATGCTCTTTTGGGATAATAAGTGCATGTCCTTTAGTTGCAGGTCCTAAATCAAATATCACCTTAAAATCATCATCCTCATACAATGTATGGGATGGAATTTCACCTGCTGCAATTTTACAAAAAATACAATTATCTTTTTTCATTTTAAATACCTCTCTTAAATAATTTTCTTATATATTTTTATTAAATAATTTTTTCTTTTTTTCCAAAAACAATTCCTCCGATAATTCCGGTAACAAGGCCTACCATATGCGCAATATTATCAACATTCCCGGTAGAACTTCCTGCCATTATAAGAAGAAGAGCCGCCAGAAAAAAGTTTGAAATAGTTCCTTTTCTCTGTCTTTTATACATCAAAACTACCATAACTGTGCCTAAAATTCCATATATTGCACCTGATGCACCCGCAGAAAATGTATAATTATTAAGGCTGTAATTATAATATCCTGAAAGCGCATTTGCTATAATTCCGGTAGTTAAATATATCATAATAAAATTAAGTCTTCCAATTGTTTTTTCTGCCTTATTCCCAAGCAGTATAAGCGAAAACATATTTCCCGTAAGATGAGTTAAACTATAATGCACAAACATGGCAGTAAATAGTCTGTAAAACTCAGCATTTTTAAAAACATATTTTCCATTAACAGCCCATTTTGATGCCATATAGAGAAATTCATTATTAACACCAACAGCGTTAAATGAGCCCGTCTTAATTATCATAAAGAGGAAAATTAATGTATTTATAACACATAAAGATATTGTAACATAAGGAATATCCTTCTTAAAATCAATATGCTTATCGAAGCCGCCATTTTTAACAAACTCTTTTAATTCCTTACCAAAATCATCAAAATCCTCTGGCATATCTTCAAAAAGCACAATGTCTTTAGCCCTGATATCCAAAAACCATATGTCCATTCCCACACTTGCAAATTCCTTTGCCATCTCGATATCATCACATATAACAAGAGATATCTTTTTAACCTCTTCAATGCCTGCACTTTTTAAATATCCTGTCACCATCTGATTAATTCTTTTTATGGTAAGCCTGTTTATTCTTTTATTGCTGTTCCAGTCAGCAACAACAACGGCATAAGCTGTTTTTTTCATAGTTTTATTTGTATTATCATACATATTTTCCGGAGAATAATACTCATCAATCCTAAGGAAAACCCTGATTGAATCATACATAATATCTCCTACCATTTTATAATTTTTTTCTTTCAAAAACGTTGCAAGCTTCTCAATATTACTCATGCTATATCTCCAATAATTTTATGCACAACATTCCTATACAATATTCCTATACAATATTCCTGTACATTTACCTGCAAAAATCACTCTTTATCCCTTAAGAGATAAGCGTAAACTTCACGTTTGCTTATCCCTCTATCCTTTGCAACCATTTTCATGGCATCATTTTTCTTCATATTCTGGTTTAAATAAATTTCCATATGCTCATCAATGGTAATATCATCCCATTTTTTTCTTTCTTCTTCGCATATTTCACTAAACTCTTTTCCCTCAATAACAAGGACAAACTCACCCTTTGGCGCATCAGTTTCATATTTATTTATAAACTCATCTATATACCCATACATAGCCTTTTCATGTAGTTTTGTAAGTTCTTTACATATGGTTATTCTTCTGTTTCCAAGGTATGAAGATAATTCTTTAAGCGTATTTAGAAGATGATGTGGTGCTTCATAAATAATAATCGTTCTTGTTTCATTAACAAGACTGTCAAGAATCTGTTTTCTTTCTTTTTTATCATGAGGGAGAAATGCTTCAAATGCAAATCTTTTTGTTTTAAGTCCTGAAATTGTAAGAGCCGTAACCAGGGCTGTCGCACCGGGAAGTGATGTAACTTCAATACCTGCTTCAATGCACTGTTTCACAATTTCTTCCCCGGGATCCGAAATTCCCGGTGTTCCTGCATCTGTGATAACAGCAACATTTTTACCTTCTTTTAATTTATCAACTATATAAAAACCTTTGCCAATTTTATTATACTCATGATAACTTGTCATAGGTGTCTGTATATTAAAATGATTTAAAAGTTTTATACTGTTTCTGGTATCTTCAGCACAGATAAGATCTACCTCTTTTAATGTTCTTAAAACTCTATATGTTATATCCTCAAGATTTCCTATCGGAGTCGCACATAAATATAACTTTCCATACATAAGCATTCCTCTAAATTATTTTCCATAAATTCTTTTTACTTCTTCTGTATATTCGCCATTTTTTTCATATACCACAAGAGGTGGCATAACTTTTATAAATTCACCCATACCTTTAACTGCCTCTATCATTACCATTGTAGCCTCTGAATCAACATATGAATGAATAAAACGAATTCTCTTTGGCATAAGTTTATAAGTATTTAAGGTACATATTATGGATGATATTCTTGAAGGTCTGTGAATCATATAAATTCTTCCCTTTTGTTTTAAAAGATATGAGGCTTCCCTTATAACATCATCAAGATTACAAAGTATCTCATGTCTTGAAATTGCTTTTTTCATATTTGGATTTTTTAATCCTGAGGAATTTACCATATATGGCGGATTTGTTGTAACTACATCAAATTTCCCTTTTCCAAATATTTTAGAAGCTTCCTTAATATCTCCATTTACAATATCTATCTTATCTTCTAAGTTATTATATTTTACGCTTCTGCATGCCATATCATAAACTTCTTTTTGAATCTCAAGACCTGTTAAATGTAAAGGCTCCTTTTTTGCTTCCACAAGAATAGGAATAATTCCTGTTCCTGTTCCTAAATCTATAACTTTATCATCTTTATCCGCAACTACAAAAGAAGAGAGAAGTACTGCATCTATCCCGAAACAAAAGCCATCCTTATTCTGGATAATCTTATAACCTTTTATCTCAAGATCATCAAACCTCTCTCCATCTTTTAAGAAGTTAAATTCATTAATCATCTATCTTAGATGCACCTTCCTTTTTCTCTAACTCCTCTAAACTCTTAAGTTCTTTATAATCAATATCCTGATTTGAATTTTTATTTACATTGTTATCTTTTCTTGTTTTCTTAAACTTAAGATCCTTAACATCATATTGTTTCTTTTCTTTTGAATCTTTATCCTCAACAACCACGTTAACAAGCTGTTTAAGTACATTCACGCCAACAACTTCACCTTTAAGACCGTCACCCGTTGTAACAATATCTCCAATATTTGGAAGGTTTTTATTTAAATATTCATAATTTTCCTGTTCATTTTTAAGACAGCACATAAGTCTTCCGCATACACCGGAAATCTTTGATGGATTTAAAGAAATATTCTGTTCCTTTGCCATCTTAATTGAAACAGTTGCAAAATCAGAAAGGAAAGTCGCACAACAAAGAGGTCTTCCGCAAATTCCATATCCGCCTCTTACCTTAGCTTCATCCCTTACGCCAATCTGTCTGAGTTCAATTCTTGTCTTAAAAACCGATGCAAGATCCCTTACAAGTTCCCTGAAATCAACTCTTCCTTCTGCTGTAAAATAAAACAATGCTTTGTTGTTGTCAAAAGTAAATTCAGTTCCAATAAGCTTCATAGGAAGACCATGTTTCTCAATCTTCTTTTCGCATATTTCAAATGCTTTAGCTTCTTTTTCCCTGTTTTCCTTTTCTTTTTCATCATCTTCTTTTGTAGCAATTCTTATAACTTCTTTTAAAGGTGTTGTTATCTCTTCATCAGGCACTTCCCTCATTCCAAGAACAACACTTCCATATTCAACACCTCTTATTGTCTCTACAATAACGTGACATCCTTTTTCTATTTCAAGATTTGCAGGAGAAAAATAATAAATCTTTCCTGCCTTTCTAAATCTTACGCCAATAATTTTTTTCATCTTAGTCCTAATCCTCCAGTAGGTATTATATCAGATTTTCTCTTATTGTTAAATAAAGCATTTCTATTGCAATATCAAAATTAACATTAGCCTTTAATCTTATTTTAGCCTTATAAATAGCGTTTAAAATCTCCTCAACACCATTATAAGACACATCTCTTGCATATTTATCTATAATACTTATTTCATCTTTAAATAAAATCTGGTTTGCATCCTGACATGCCTTATATAAAAGCACATCCCTGAACCATAATATAAGAATATCCAGATAATCCTCATATTGGAATTTATATTCTTCTGCTCTTTTTACTGCAGCAACCACTTCATATGCAGGCATATCCTTAATATATTTTAAAAGAGTTATAATCTCCTGAAGCATATTAGCAAAATCTTCAGAAGTCGAAAGTTTTTTTGCTCTTCCAAGGTTGCCGGCTGCAAATGCTGCTGCCACATCCGCCTGATAACTTACTAAATGTTCATTATTCATAAGATACTCCTTTATTTTTTCCCTGTCCAACGGCTCCATTGAAAGCTTTATACATCTGGATCTTACAGTAGTAAGCATCCTTCCCATATTAGATGTTAAAAGCATAATTATTCCATATCCCGGTGGTTCCTCTATTGTTTTTAAAATAGCATTCTGCGCTGATGAGTTCATCATATCAGCATTATTAACTATATAAATCTTATACTTGTAGCTATATGGTCTTATCATTATGTCATTAATAAGATTTTCCCTTACATACTCAATAGACATTACTGATGGTTTATCAGGATTTAAATAAATAATATCCGGACTATTATCAGACATGGCCTGAATACAGGATCTGCATTTAAGACAAGGTCTTTTCCCATCATCCTCATTTTCACAAAGAAGAGTCATGGCAAATGCTTTTGCCATCATCATTTTTCCCATGCCTTTCTCACCGTCAATGATATATGCATGACTTATTCTGTTTTTCTCTATAGCCTTCTTAAAATGATTTTTTATATGTTCATTACCTATTATACCATCAAAGCCATACATTACGCCACCTCATGTCAAAATTCAAACAAATTTTTAAGATCTTTTTGAGCCAATCATCATAATAGTTTTTAAAATATCATTTTTAATCTCATCAAAACATCTTGCAAAATCATCATTCTGATAATATTTTTTTAACTCAAGCTCTCTTAATTTCTTATCACTAAAATCCTTTTCATCGCCTAAAAATCTTCTGCACATCTCGGCATAATCAGGATTATCACTACTCTTTTCCCTTGCAAAAGCCCTTAATAATCTGTCATCATCACTGACATTTACAAAGATTGGAACAACAACTTCCTTACCAAAATAATCTCTTATACTCTTATAAGAATCAGGTGTTCCTATCATAAGATAATTATTCATGGATAAATTAATGTTTCCATCATCAACCGTAAAATAATACCAGTCTCCATGAACAGTATTATAACATCTCTTTTCAAGAATCTTTCCTGCATCTTCAAGTTCTTTCATAAATTCATAATTTACAAAATTATACTGCACTCCATTTTCTTCACCATCACGCATAGGTCTTGTTGTATAACCTGTAATGGTTTTAAGATTCAAGGCACGCTCTTCAAGTAATTTTTTATAAATCGTATCTTTTCCTGATGAGCTCTTACCCATAATCATAAATATTTTATTGCTAAGTTCTTCTCTTTTATTTTCCTTTGTAATTTTTTCCTCACGGGAAACTATTTCTATCTTTTCTAATGCATCCTTTGAACCGCCAATAACATTCAAGCCGGATTCCTTATATCTTTTAATAAGCTCTATATGCTCTTTTTTTACAATCTCACCCGGTGCAATTATAGGAATTCCAGGTGGAAAAGCATATATATATTCAGCTGAAATATATCCTATGGAATTATTTAAATCCATTGTTTCTTTCTTTGCATTTAATGCATTATAGATTGTTATTACATTTTCAGGTTCTATAAGTTCAGGACTTGTAACGCCTCTGTAAATTACACCGTTTCTGTCGTAAACCGCCATACCCTCAACATCCATAATTCCTGTAAATAAACGCATAATTCCATCCTCATTATCAAGAGGAGAAGTCATGGCAATAAGATAATCAACGCTTGCCATCTCAAGCTGCAAATGATGTTTATCCCTTAGTATCTCATAAACATCTTCGCCTGTCATATTTATATCTTTTGTAGAAAATACAAGTTTACTTATATCAAAATCAAAAACAGAATTTTTTCCAACAATATCTTTTCCCACAAGCTTTATTTTTTCAAGTGAATTAGCATATTCAAGGAAAGTATTTATCATCTTTATCTGTCCCTCAAACATAAGCTCCTTATTTGCAATAAGTGAAGAAACACATGCATCAATACTTGCAAGAAGAACATATGATGGAGAACTAGTTTCAAAGACAGAAATCATCGCCTCTAATTTTTTTATATCAACAAGCCTGCTTTTCACATGCATAATTGCTGTCTGTGTAAGTGCAGGAAGTGTTTTATGAAGACTCTGTATAACAATATCAGCTCCCTGGGAAAGTGCTGATTTAGGAAATGCTTTATGTATTCCAAAATGCGCACCGTGGGCTTCATCAACAATTAAAACAACATTTCTGCTATGTGCTATTTCTGCTATTTTTTCAACATCTGATACAACTCCTTCATAAGTAGGGGATGTTATGATAACTGCCTTTATTTCAGGATTTTTATCAAGCATCATTTCCACCTTTGAAGGTGAAATACCTCCATCAATTCCATATCTTTCAATATAATCAGGAAGCACATATTGAACATCTAAATTATTTATATATATTGCTGAAAAAACTGATTTATGACAGTTTCTTGCAACAAGAACAGATTCCTTTTCTTTTACAACTGAAGAAATCGCAGCCATTATTCCGCATGTTGAGCCATTAACAAGGAAAAATGTTTTGTCAGAATCATAAAATTCTTTAGCCGCATCCATCTTATCTTTCAAAATCCCCTGAGGATTATGAAGATTATCAAAGCCATCAATCTCTGTAATATCATAGAAATATGGATTATCTACATCAAGCACATTTCTTTTATGCCCCGGCATATGAAACGGATAAAAATCTGATTCCGTATATTCTAATATTTTATCATAAAGTTCTCCCACGTCCCTATACCTCCTTTTTCCTACAAGAGAATAATATTACCTGCATATCAAGGTCTTCAAATAAATTTATGGTTCTCTTAAAATTATTTTCATCAAAAGCATTAAGTTCATCATCAATAAGAATTGGCAGGCAGATGCCCTTTTCATTTAACATTTCACAAATGGCAATTCTTACGCAGATATACATAAGCCTTGTCATAGAAGTACTTAAATATTTAATACTTCTAAAGTTTGCATCATCGGCAGTTTTATAATATAAATTTCTGTTTTCATCTAAAATTATTTCTAAAACTTCCTGTTCCCATACCATATTCACAAGGTCAATCACCCTTGCACTTATTGGTTTAAATACATCTCTTTCAATATTGGAAAGATTACTTTTAAGCTCCTTATATTCAGCAACCATGTCATTATAGCGCTCAATCATCCCGACTCTTTCCTGTCTCATCCTCTCGATGCCATCTTTGTGTTTATCAATTTCTGATATAATTTTTTCCACCAGTTCTTCATCATAATCATATTCATGATAATCATTTCTGACTTTCCTGAAGTAGAAAGAAAGCACCATAAAAATCAAAGTAACAACAATGCCAAGAATCATATACATTCCCACATCTTCACTTTTCTTTATAAATAAGAACAGTGAACTAAAGATGGTAACAACAAATGAAACTATGGTAAGTATCCGCATGATGTTATATAAAAGATTATTTTTATTGTATTTTTCATTTATCTTATCTTCAATATCTTCTTCTTCGTCCATATCAAAGCCTGTAACATCTTTAAATTCTTTTTTAAGATAAGAAATCTTTTCCTGGCTTTTTGTAATTTCATCTGCCTTATCAATAATCTTACCTTTATTACCACGCTTTGATTTTAACTTTTCAAGGTCCTTTTCAAGTTTATTTATATCACTTGCCCTGCCATGTATTCCTAATTTTTCAAGCTCCATATCTGCAAGTTTTATAAATAATCCTTCAATGGCATTATCTGTTATATATCCTGTATTTTCTCCTACAAACAAAGTCTTTTCAAATTCTTCTTCAGATATATTTAAAAAATATTCTCCAATTTCCTTATCACTTGAAAAGGGCTTTTTTATTCCTTCCTGCAAATCATAGACATCACAGATATCTTCACCCTTGGTATTTCCAAATTCCTTGGTAACCAGGTATTCTTTATCATTAATAACAAAATTAATATTTCCAGCCATTAAATGACCATTTAACGGCTTATATTTTTTCCTGTAATTTTTATATAAATCCTGGGACTTTGAACCTTTTCCATAAAACATCATTCTTATAAATGCCATTATGGTTGTCTTTCCAAATTCGTTATCTCCATAAATAAAATTAAAGCCTTTATCAAATTCCATCTGAAAATTTTCAAGTCCGCCAAAATTTTTTATAAAAATACTTTTAATATAAAATCTGTTATTTTCTATGACCTCTTCTTTTTTCTCTCCAATTGAAAGAATAGAGCTGTCAACAGGAGTAGTTTTATCTTCAATCTTTAAAAATTTTACATCAATAAAACTATTATAAATTGCATCTATATTAATTCTGCTTTTTACTTTTCCGCTTAATACTACCTGGTAAAGATTATTAACGTAATCATCACCATAATCTTCTTTTAATTTTCTGGATAAAAGACGAACCAGAGCATCTTCTTCAGTAGCTGAAATCCTTGATAAATCAATATCTGTTAAATCAAGTTCATATTTTATATATTTTCTCTTTGCTATATCAACAAATCTAAGGCCTGCATAATGTTTTGACACACCACCAATATAAATTCCTCTTCTTCCCGTATCCTTAAAACTCATAGCTTCAGGACATCCTGAGTATCCATAATAGGTATTACCTGCCTGCTTTATCTTTGTTGGCTTATGAAAATGACCAAGAGCAAGATAATCAAGATTTGAATTTTTTATATCTTCAAGTTTTATTGGATCATAACCTGAATTTGTACTCTTACCCTCTAAAGATGCATGTAAAAGACCAATATTTATAACATCTTTTTCTTTTGTATTTTCTTTAATCAACGGAAGATTAAAAAGAGAATCATAACATCTTGAGGTATTAAAGGCAGCACCAAACACCCTTACAATCTGACCTCTTATATCAAGTTCAAAATAATCCATGGCACCGTCAAATATAAGTACATTTGAACATTTTCCAATTTCATCATAAGGTGAATTTTCTGTATAATAATCATGATTTCCAGGAGAAATTATAACAAAAATCTCAGGAATCCTTCTAAACTGTCTTATAACATAATCCACCGCTTCTGATGGTGGATTTGGAGTATCAAATAAATCTCCTGCAATCAGAATAAGATCTACCTTTTCTTTGATACTTACAGAAATAATACGGTGAAAAGTTTCCTGTATTTCCTGCTTTCTGTCAAAATCATAATTTTCTTCATAAGAATCATACCCTAGATGAATATCTGCAGTATGAATTATTTTTATATCTTTACCTGTCATTTTTTATATTCTCTCGCTCTTCCTGTAATATTCTTCCAATAAATTCATCTCTGGTAACAGCTTTGCTAAAGTAATATCCCTGATAATAATCGCATCCGATTTCTTTTAATGCCATCATCTGTTCTTCATTTTCAACAAATTCGGCAAGAACCTTAAAATCAAGGGATTTTGCAAGATAGACGATTGATGAAATAATATCCTTGCTTCTGTCATTAAACATCATATCTTTTACAATTGCACCATCAAGTTTTACAATGTCAAATTTATTTGATTGTAAATATTTTATGGATGTTGATCCCATTGAAAAATCATCAATAGCAATCTTATATCCAAGATCTTTTATTTTATTTAAAATCTCTTCAAACTTGGCATCTGATTTTATAGCCATCTGCTCTGTTACTTCGATACATATTTCTCCGTCAACCAAAGAATAATCTTCTTTAAGATTTTCTAAGAATTTAACAAATCCATCTTCAAACAATGTAGCAATGGTTATATTTACAGATATCTTATAAGATTTTTCAGTTTCTTTTTTAAGTCTTGCATAATCCTTTGCTGCAAGAACAAACATGGCTTTTTCAAGTTTTGAAAGTTCTCCTGATTCATCTGCAAGTTTTATAACAAGAGGAGGATATAAAAATCCATGAATAGGATGAGTATATCTCATAAGTGTTTCTGCACCTATACACTCTTTATTATTATCATACTGTAACTGATAGAAAAGTTTGATTTCCTTATGGGCAATAGCATCTTTTATATCAGCAGCAAGACATTTTGCAAGAGCACCCGGTGTTCCCTGAAGTTCTAAAAGCTTTATATCTTCCTTTTCTTCTTCAGCTTTCTTTAAGATATCAGTAAGTTCTAATACCCTCATTGCCTCACTTTTTCTCTTTGAGGAATCATACATAATTACAAATGGTGCATAGATAACAACACCAACAATTAATATAACAACCTGGAGAAGCGCGCCTCTTATGGACATTGTAGAAAAATATCCACTTAAAATAACCGGCATGGTAGATGATACGTCATTACAAATAGGAGGCACTAATTTATACCTGAATGCAACATAAGAAAGAGTATATGAAACCACAGGCATAAGAATAAAAGGTGCAAGAAGATACATGTTATAAATAACAGGAAATCCATACAAAAGCACTTCATTAACATTAAAAATCGATGGCAATATAGACAATTTTGCAAGATTTTTATTTATAGTTCTCTTTCCAAATAAAACAATGGAAATAAGAAGACACATTAAAACACCATATCCGCCGACAGTTACAAAGTTACGATAAAACTGATGGCTGAGTATTCCTGCGACCCTGTAATCTTTCTGAAATACACCAATTGATAAATTATTTAATATATCTCTTCCCTGGACACCAATAAATGAAAGTAATCCTTCCACAACAACGTAAAAGAATCCATCTATGAAATTATTTCTTACACCACTAAAGAGGTATTCAAAGCCCTTATTAATAATCTCATATATTGAATTACAGCTTGAAAATAAAACAATAAGATAATTAATAAATATGGTTACAATAATAATTGTTATTGCAGGTATCATGGCGATAAGGGAATCATTAAATTCCAGATCAAGTCCATCTGCATAAAGTCTGAATGGATTTTTTAAATTTTGTATAATACCAACAAATGCCTTACATACAATAATTGTAATGATAAGTGCTACGAAAACTCCGCTTGTTCCAAAGGAAACAATACTTGTTTTTCTTAATCTTAGCCCTAAACATATCAAAGTTGCAATTACAGATGTAATAGAACCAATATATAAATAATTATGCTTTATATTAGTTAATCGAAAATATGATATAGATACCGTAAACGATATAATGATTGATAATATTCCATATGTTCCCGTATATCCCATATCAAAAATTGTATGTAATACACCCTCTCCCCAGCATTTAATAAAATTCTGGTAAGCAGGAACTGGTATCTGTAAAAGAATAAGGGATACAGAACCTAATAACAAAAAAGGAATAGCTAAAATAAGACCTCTTCTTATAGCGCTGATGGACTTACTATTGTCAACAAAATCAAGAACTTTCTTTTCTCCTCTTTTAATAACCGATTCTTTTTTACTTATATTTTCCATTTGTAATTTCTCCATGATATATGGTTATAATGCAATTAGGTATATATCAATTGCAAAACATGCATGTGGCATAGCCACTATAATGTTTATTGTGTGTAAAACATATATGTCACGAAGTGACACATATATTTACATAGAAACCGCCTCTGCAAGCTAGCTTGCGAGAGCGGTTTTTATGTAAATACACATGTGGCTACGCCACATGTATGTTTTACACTTAAATATACATATCTTGATTATGCACAAAAGGGGACACCATATTTCAGTGTCCCTCATTGTTTATTTGGATTTTTTCTTAACTGTACGTTTTGTAACTTTTTTAATTTTAACCGTTGGTGTTCTCATTATGATTGATTCATATCCTGAAAGGTTAATCACAAGCTTATAATCAAAACCATGCATCTTTTCACCTTCAGGCATCTTCTCAGCCTTATAAGTAGCTCTGTTAACACCATATACGTCATTTGAACTAAGTTCAACTTCATAATCTCCCGGATTAGGAACACCTATTACATATCCATTTCTTTCAATTGGTGTAAAGTTACATACAAATACCAAACTTCCATTATATGTATCCGGCTCTTTTCTAATAAAACTGAATACTGAATTATCTCCATCATCAGGATTAATCCATGTAAATCCATCATATGCCTTTGTTTCATAAGCATATAAAACCGGATTATCTTTATAGAGATGTAATAGCTTTTTGAAATAATCCTTAATATTTGAATGAATAGGATCATCTAAAAGATACCAGTCAAGACTTCTTGTTTCTGACCACTCTTCTCTCTGACCAAATTCCTGTCCCATGAATAATAACTTCTTGCCAGGCTGACCAAACATATATGCAAATGATGTTTTTAAATTTGCAGCTTTTGTTTCAAGATCTCCAGGCATCTTATAAAACATGGATTTCTTCAAATGAACAACTTCATCATGTGAAAGTACAAGAATGAAATTTTCACTAAAGCAATATGTAAGATTAAATGTCATCTTATTATGATTAAATTTCTTGAAATATGGATCTAATTGTACATAATCTATAAAATCATGCATCCAGCCCATGTTCCATTTAAATTTAAATCCAAGTCCGCCATCTTCAGGCTTCTTTGTAATATCAGGCCATGCAGTAGACTCTTCAGCAATTAAGTATGCTCTTGGATTTCTCTTTTCCATAATGGAATTAAGATGTCTGAAGAATTCCATTGCTTCAAGATTTCCATTTCCACCATACTGATTAGGAACCCATTCTCCATCTCTTCTTCCATAATCAAGATAAAGCATGGATGCAACAGCGTCTACTCTTAAAGCATCAATGTGGAATTTCTCAACCCAGTAAAGAGCATTTGCAATGAGGAAGTTAAATACTTCATTCTTTGAATAATCAAATACTTTTGTTCCCCAGTCTCTCTGCTCACCTTTTCTCGAATCAGCATATTCATATAATGGGCCACCATCAAACATTGCAAGACCGTGCTCATCTTTAGGGAAATGAGCAGGTACCCAGTCAAGAATTACACCAATTCCAAGTTTATGTAAATGATCTACAAGATACATAAAATCCTTAGGATCTCCATATCTTGATGTCGGACAATAATATCCTGTAACCTGATAACCCCATGACTCATCTAAAGGATGTTCAGAAATACCCATAAGTTCAACATGTGTATATCCCATATCTTTTACATAGTCACCAAGTTCATGAGCTATCTGTTTATATCCACAAAAGCCATCCATACTGTATGAGAAATCCTTTTTCCACGAACCAATATGAACCTCATATATGGACATTGCAGAATCTACGATATTCTTTGCTTCTTTATTTTTTTCCTTAATCCACTTATCGTCGCCCCACTCATATCCTTCAATATTTCCAATCTTAGAAGCATTTCCCGGACGCATTTCAGAGGAGCATGCATATGGATCTGCTTTATAATGTGTATTACCATCCTGTCCTGTTATTGCATATTTATAAATATGTCCCTCAAAAACTCCCGGTACAAATTTTTCCCAGATACCTGAAGTACCAAGACATTCCATTATATCAATGTATCCGTTCCAGTCATTAAAATCACCTACAACGCTTACCGCTCTTGCCTTTGGAGCCCATACAGCAAAGTAAGTTCCCTTAACTCCATCAATCTCCATTACATGAGAACCAAGTTTCTCATAAATTTCATAATGTCTGCCCTGTCCAAATAAATATCTGTCATCCTCTGTAATTATATTCATTCGCTACACCTCACTTACCGGCAATTATTTTGCTCTATTATAATTAATCAGGCATCCGTCTAAAATGATTTGTCTTTCATCATCTGTAAGTTCGCCTAATCTAAGTTCAAACCCTTTAAGTTCCCCATTTTTTACAACGAAGGCTTCTATTTCTGAATTTTTATTTTTAATTGCATCTGCAATATTTGGCACATAAATATAATCAGAATTTGCAAAAGGAAGATTATCTTCTTCAAAAATAAATGGCAACATTCCCCAATTGATAAGATTTGATCTGTATCTCTTTGTTGCATATTCTTTTGCAATATTAGCCCATCCACCAAGAACCTTCTGACATGATGCAGCCTGTTCTCTTGCTGAACCATCCCCCGGTTTAACAGCATAGATTGCACTACCAATACCAATATCTGATAAATTCTTATCAGGATATGCTTTCTTGATTGCATCATAAACATCTTTTAACTCTGGTAAAGAATTAATAGCATCTTCACCTTTTTCTCTTGCATATTCCCCTTCTCTTACTTCTTTTGCTCTTCCTACATATGCTGGATCTTTTCTTGATAAAGCAAATTCAGCAAGTCCTAAA
Organism: Lachnospiraceae bacterium RM5; assembly: GCA_900110975.1. Classification (GTDB taxonomy): domain Bacteria; phylum Bacillota; class Clostridia; order Lachnospirales; family Lachnospiraceae; genus Bovifimicola. The sequence continues at coordinate 88,413 of FOFK01000007.1, read as the reverse complement.
GGATTAGATCTGTATGAAGAAGTTTCTCCTGAAGGAATAAGCTCATCTGTTGTTGTTACAGGATCATGAATCTCTGAAACAATCTTTATAATCAAATCATCTGTAAGACTTGGCATAGATGGCCAGTCTTTGATATTTGGTCCAAATTTAATTTCTACGCTTTCATCAGCAACACCCTTTGAATCAAATACACGATTTGCATAAATAGATTTATCAAATACGTATTTAGGATTTGTATATTCCATATCAAAGTCTGTAGCAGGTGTTAAGAAACCTTTATTAGCTGCTGTAGCTGCAATAGATCTTGCATCCATAAGTGCAACTGAAGCAATCTGACCATTCTGAATCTTAGAACCTTCTCTGTTAGGGAAGTTTCTTGTAGAATGTCTGATTGAAAATGCATTGTTAGCTGGAGTATCTCCGGCACCAAAACATGGTCCACAGAATGCTGTCTTAACAATAGCACCTGTTGCCATAAGGTCTGCAAGTCTTCCATTTCTTGCAAGTTCAATATAAATTGGTGTACTTGCTGGATAAACATTAAGTGTGAATTCATCAGCACCGATATTTTTACCTTTAAGGATATCAGCTGCTGCACAGATATTTTCAAATCCACCACCTGCACATCCGGCGATAACACCCTGATCTACATATAATTTACCATCAACAATCTTATCCATAAGAGTATAATCAATCTTACCATCAAAGCTAACCAAAGCTTTCTTCTCAACTTCTCTTAAGATATCCTCAAGGTTTTCATTAACCTCATCGATTGTATATGTATTACTTGGATGGAATGGCATTGCAATCATTGGTTTAACCTTACTTAAATCAATAGATACAACTCCATCATAATAAGCAACCTTACCAGGATTTAATTCTTTATAATCCTCTGTTCTTCCATGAATATCATAGAATTCTTTAATATTATCATCTGTCTGCCATATAGATGATAAACAAGTTGTCTCTGTTGTCATAACATCAACACCGATTCTGAAATCAGCACTTAAATTCTTAACACCAGGACCAACAAATTCTAATACTTTATTTTTAACATAGCCATTTGCAAATACTGCTCCGATTAAAGCAAGTGCCACGTCCTGAGGACCAACACCCTTATTTACATCTCCGCTAAGATAAATAGCAATTACTTCAGGTCTGTTAATATCATAAGTCTGTGATAATAACTGTTTTACAAGTTCAGGTCCACCTTCACCCATAGCCATAGTACCAAGTGCACCATAACGTGTATGTGAATCAGAACCTAAAATCATCTTTCCACCACCTGCAAGCATTTCTCTTGCGAACTGATGAATAACTGCCTGATGAGGCGGAACATATACACCACCATATTTCTTTGCACATGTAAGTCCAAACATGTGATCATCTTCATTAATAGTACCACCTACAGCACATAAGCTGTTATGGCAGTTTGTAAGTACGTATGGTATAGGGAATTTCTCAAGTCCCGATGCTCTTGCAGTCTGGATAATGCCGACAAATGTAATATCATGAGATGTTAATTTATCAAACTTTATCTGTAATTTATCCATATTTCCTGATAAATTATGTTCTTTTAAAATATTATAAGCTATTGTATTTTTTAAAGCTTCTTCCTTAGATAAAAAATCATTTCCTAATTTTGACTTTAAAAAAGCTTCTTCAGAGGCGTCAACAAGCTCACTTCCATTAATCAGATAAGCTCCGCCTTTACTTAATGATACCATCTTTAATCCTCCTAATCATAACTATACATAATTATACTAGAAAATATGTGTTTTTGCAAATAATTTAACGGTTCTCAGGGCATTTTTAAGGCGTAAAAAAAGCCACCCTGCATAGCAGGATGACTTCCGGTTTTACTTTTAAAATTAATCTACTGTATATGGCATTAAAGCAATGTGTCTTGCTCTCTTAATAGCAACAGTTAAAGCTCTCTGATGCTTTGCGCAGTTTCCAGTAATTCTTCTAGGTAAAATTTTACCTCTTTCAGATACGTATCTCTTTAACATATTTGTATCTTTATAATCGATTGGCTGTGCATTTGTTCCACAAAAAGCACAAACTTTTTTTCTTCTGCGACCATTTCTTCTCTTCATTGGAGAATCGCTTCTATCTGATTTATTGTATGGCATAATCTGACTCCTTTTTAATATAAAAAATCTTAAACATCCATTTTAAAATTAAGCAGTTTACCAGTTTAAGCAAAAGGAAGTCCTTCGTCTTCCACGCCGTCATCAATATTAACAAAACCATCATCAAGTCTTGCATTCTGAGGTTCTGGTCTCTCTGCTCTTCCTTCATTCGTAGATCCTGCATTATATCCTTCAGCACTTGATTTACTCTCAGCAAATTCAACATTTTCTGCAACAACATCTGTTGTATACACTTTATTACCATCTTTGTTAACATAGCTTCCTGTCTGGATTCTACCATCTAAAACAAGCTTTGTTCCCTGATGACAATATTTTTCAATAAATTCACCCGTCTTACCAAATGCTACACAGGAAATAAAATCAGCTGTCTGCTGATCCTGGCTTTTTCTACCTCTTCTGTCTACCGCCAAAGTAAATCTGGCTACAGCAAGTGGTGTATCCCCCTGTGAATATCTTACATCCGGATCTCTTGTAAGTCTTCCCATAATAATTACTTTATTCATAATATCTCCTCCTTCCAAATCTTATAAAGATTTATAACCTAAGTCAAATCTTATTCTGCTTCATCTTTAACGCATAAAAATCTGATAACAGGTTCCATAATACGAATGGCATTTTCAACCTTTGCAGGACACTCAGAATCAGATTCGAATTTTACGAAGTAATAAAAAGCTTCATTCATTTTCTGAATTTCATAAGCTAATTTCTTCTTTCCACTTTCCTCTACTCCAGTAACGTTTCCACCAAAACGAACGATGTATTCCTTTACTTTTTCAAGAGCTTCGTTTCTTGCATCATCCTCAAGCTTTGAGCTAAGAACAACTGCTAATTCATACTTATTCATTTCGTCTTTACCTCCTTATGGTCTCTAGCTCCTTATCTATGTAAGGGGCAAGGAATTTAATAATATATCACGAAATGCAAATATATCATAATATATAAAGTATTGCAAGAATATTTTTTTATTTTTCATATTTTTAAGGTTAAATTTTATAGAAGAACTCCGACACATATAGTATAATATTACCATCTAATTCAGTGAGGTGTGGATAAAATCAAAAGTAAAATATTTTGATTAATTATCCACTTTAAAATTTAATAAGAAAGGAGCATTGCGTATGAATCACAAATTACGTAATCTAGCTAAAAAAGCGGGGACTTTTTTAGTAATCAGCGGTATGGCAATACAAACCATTTTCTCATCTTATTCATTCGGTTTAGTAAATGCCTATGCAACTGGATATGACATGAAAACGGATTCTATTCCTATTTCTGTAGGTCAGACTTCTGAGGCCGTTATCTTATCACCGGGAGATGTTGAATATTTTTCTTTTTCTCCTACCGAAACAAACATCTATAACTTCGAATCTTTAGGAGATGATGATACTTACGGATATCTCTATGACAAAGACGGCGAGCAAATCACGTCAAATGATGATGGTGGAGAAAATCGTAATTTTAAAATATCAACTGTTCTAACCGCGGGAGAAACCTATTATTTTTGTGCTAAATATTGGGACAGCAATACTGACGGCTCATTCAACGTAACCCTGTCAAAAAGCGAAGAATTTAATGTATTTATAAAAGGTCATGAAAATGAAAGTGACTATATATATTATTATACAACTCCGGAAAGCAACATTAATATTGAGCCGATTGTCGTTAATAAGGGCAATAAAAATTTAGAATTTCATTGGTATAACTATGATGATATCGATGAAACAGCATCTACATTTTCCAGAAATTCCATAGATACAAATATTTATCTTACGCTTGATGTTAAAGATAAATCAACAGATAACGTAATTAAATCTTTTTCTATAGGCGTTATTATGGAAAACAATTTTGAAGCATGGGCATCAGAATCAGGTGAGGACAAAAGTTCATATTATGAAACAAAAATCGCAAAAGGTACTACTACCACATTAAAAGTTGTTGCCTCAGCTGATAATTTAAGCAAACTAACATATAAGTGGTATAACAATGATGGTGATTTAATAAACGGTGCAACCACTGATACCATCACAACCAGTACAATAAATGGTGCTACAAATTATACATGCGAGGTTAATGATGGCTTTGGAAGTTATACGACTATATATTATACAGTAGGTGTTGAAAATCATTTCACTGCAACAGCAGATAAAGATACCGTAACTGTCGCACCATATGGATCTGCAACACTTAAAGTTAACGTTTCATGTGATGATTCTTCAAAGCTTAAATACCAATGGCGTACAGATGGATATGAAGACATTAACGGTGCAACAAGCTCCACTTATACAGTAAATAATGTTACAGACAATGAATATTATACATGTGTAGTGGATGACGGTTATGACAACGTAATCTATGTGTATTTTACAGTGGAACTTGATAATGAATTTAATGCATATGTTAAAGATACAGATGAAAAAGATGACTATGCTTATATTTATGTTAAGCCAAACACAGAATTTACGTTATCTGTTGCAACAGAAGGAATATATTTAAACAATGTATCCTATGAATGGTATGACGGCAATGGAAAACTTGATTGTACAACTTCAGATTTAACCATCGATGGAATATCAAAATCCTCACATTATTACTGCTATGTAAGCGATGGATTTTTTAATGGTGAAACAATTAATTTTAACGTATATATAGATAATAGTTTTAAAGCAAATATTACAGGACTTGATGAAGATGTGACTGAAACAGAATACAGCGTAATTCCCGGCAATACAAAAACTCTTTCTATTACTGCAACTGCAGATGACACTTCTAAAATGACATATAAATGGTACAAGAACTATGAATTGGTTGATTCTCTTACTACAAGCAGCATAACTACTGATTCAATTAATTCAGAAACTTACTATTCCTGCGAAGTTGATGACGGTTATGGAAATTCAAAAGATTTTTATTTTACAATAAAAGTTGATAATGGATTCAACGCATATATTTACGACAAAAAGAATACCACAGAAGAAAACAAAACTATTTTAATACATAATAATGTAGATTTAAAAGTTGCGACAGAAGCTAATGATAAGTCAAAACTAACTTATAAATGGTATGACTCTTATGACCTGACCTCTGAAACATCTGATACATACACCGTTTCAGACGTTACCAAAAATAAAACAGTTTACTGTCTTGTTGAAGATGGATATGGAAATTCCCAGTATATATATTTCTACATTTATGTTGATAATGACTTAAAAGTAAATATCAAAGATATGACTACTTCATATAAAAAATTTACCGTTCCATACGGTGAATCAACTAAATTAGAAATCGAAGCAAGTGCAATTGATATGTCAAGAATCACATATGAGTGGCGAAAGAATGATCAGAAAATCCCATCTGCAACATCTAATTCACTTGAAATCGGTCCTTTAACAGAGGCTGCGGAATATACCTGTACTGCATGGGATGCCGGAAACAATGGTATTACAGCAACATTTGTTATTGGTATAGAAAACCACTTAAGTGCCTATGTTGTAGGCTATGAATCAGCAGGCAGAGAAATCACTATCAGTGCAACACCTGATAATTATGTAGATTTAGAAATTTCTGCATCAGCTGATAATATGGAAGGATTAACCTATACCTGGACAGAGTCCGGAAAAGAAGCAATCCTTTCAACTAACAGTACTTTTACAACAGAAAAAATCAATTCTGTAAAATATTATAATTGCGTGGTAGAAGATAAATATAATAATAAAATTTATTTTTCATTTACCATCAGACCTGAAAATCATTTATCATTAAAACCAGCTGATTGTTATGGAAATATGAAATATATTACTGTTGATTATGGAAGCAGCGCTACATTAGATACGGAACTTTCCGCAGATGATACAGAAAATATTACACTTAAGTGGTATGACGGTTACGATCTTATAGACGGTGCTAATTCTTTATCTTACACAACTGATACCATTACCGAAAGAAAAGATTATACTTGTGTGGCAACTGATAAATATGGAAATACTGCTTATGCATATTTTGTAATAAAAGTAAATAATAACCTTGAAGTTCATGCAAAAGATTATGAAGATTATGGAGATTATGTCTATATTGGCATTGATCCCGGAGATGATGTTGTCTTAAATACTGTTGTTACAGCATATGATTTAGAAGATATGACATATCAGTGGTTAGACAATAGCGGAAACGTACTGGCAGAAGATACAACAACTTACACATTAACAAATGTTACCACAAGAACATCTGTTGATTTTTATGCAGAAGATAAATATGGCAATACTGATACTGTCAGCTTTGTAATAGGAATTAATAATCATTTAGAAGCATATTTAACAGGCTACGAAAACAAAGGTTCATACATAAATGTATTTGTTGATAAAGGAAGCAGCACAACCTTAACAATCGCTGCAACTGCTGATGATACAGATGAAATTTCTTACGACTGGTCAGATTCAGATAGCAATTTATACCCTGATTCCCCTTCTATTACAACAGCCGCTATAACTGATTCATCAAAAAGCTATTATTGTAATGTAACTGATAAATATGGAAACAGTATATATTTCACTATCACAGTAGGTATTAAAAATGAATTGCAGGCAACACTTTCTGAATATGACAGCATAGATTCGGAAGGTACATATTTTGTATCAGTTCCATATTCTGAAACAGCAACATTAAAAGTTATAGCATCAGCAAACGATACAGAAGGAATTACATACAGATGGTGCGATTCAGATGGTAATGACGTTTATGGCGGCTCTACAGACACACTTACAACACCGGTTATAACAAAAGATACAATGTATACCTGTGAAGTAACTGATAAATTTGATAATTCAGTCAATGTACTTGTACGATTAGAAATTGATTCAGATTTTTCTGTTGAAGCAGCAACAAACCAAAACATAGTTATAGACAGTGGTAGCACAGCAACCTTTGGAGTTAAAGCTTCAACAAAATATCCGGACAAAGTAACTTATAAGTGGTATGAAAATGATACATTAATTAAAGGTGCCACAAAAGATACATATACAACTAAAGCTCTTACTGAAAAGACAGATTATAAATGCGTTGTAAATGATGGATTTAATGATAGTACATATACTTTCTTCTTTACCGCATCAATCAATGCAAACTTTAGTGCATATGTCAAAGGCACGAATGAATGCTCTGCAGATTATACTATTAATGCCGGAGAAAGCAAAAAATTAGAAGTCGAAGCAACAGGTGAGGACCTTGAATATTCATGGTATACACTTGATGGCACCAAGATTGACGGAGCCACTTCTTCTTCATATACAACAGGTCCTTTAAACAAAGCTGTAATATATGTATGTACCGTAAAAGATAAATACAAAAACGAAATTACCATTCAATTCAGCATTGGAATAGAAAATAATTTAAAAGCTTATGTTAAAGGCACTACTGCCTCAAGTAAAACGCTTTCAGCAAATAAAGGAAATAAATTATCCCTTGCTGTAGATGTAACAGCAAATAATACAAACGGTATTAAATACACATGGTTTGAAGTATATAAATACGCATCAAATGATAACTACGATACTATGTATAAAGATATAAGCAGCGAGCATAAAGATACATTAAATATAACCTATCCTGGAAGTTCAGATAATTTCTATGGTTATGCATGCGAGGTAGAAGATGCATATGGAAATTCAGACGAAGTAATTTTCCATGTAGTAGATGATGGAACTATCATCCCATCAGTATGCTATAAAGTTCAGGTACAATCATTCGGATGGGAAAAATCTTACGTTAAAGACGGTGCTTTATCAGGTACTGTTGGTAAAGCAAAACGTCTTGAAGCTATTAAGATTAAACTTACAGACCAAAATGGAAAAGCTATTCCATCAAGCTATGGTTCAGTATCTTACAGAACACACGTTCAAAAACAGGGCTGGCAGGGATATGTTAAAGACGATAAATTATCAGGCACTGTTGGAAGAGCTTTAAGACTTGAAGCCATAAGCATTAAACTTGAAGGCGAAATTGCTGATGAATATGATATTTATTATAAGGTACAGGCTGAAAAATTAGGATGGCTCGGATGGGCTATGAACGGTGAAGATTCAGGTAGTGCCGGATACGGTTACAGACTTGAAGCTATTAAAATCCAGCTTGTAGAAAAAGGCAAAGGCGCACCAAGTGAATCGGACAAAAAACCATACTATGATAAGAAGGCTATCCCAACCGTAGGATATAAAACCCAAGTTCAGACATTTGGCTGGGAAAAGAAATACGCAACTAACGGTGGAACATCAGGTACTGTTGGTAAAGCAAAACGTCTTGAATCTATCAAAATCAAGCTTATTGACAAAAAGAATTATGATGGCTCAATCACGTACAGAACCCATGTTCAAAGACAGGGCTGGCAGAATTATGTTAAAGATGATGAATTGTCAGGAACAGTAGGCAAAGCTCTCAGACTTGAAGCCATTCAGATTGAACTTACAGGCGAACTTGCTAAGAACTTTGATGTTTACTACAGAGTGCAGGCTCAGAAGTTTGGCTGGATGGGATGGGCTAAAAACGGTGAACAGTCTGGAACTGCAGGATACAGTTACAGACTTGAAGCCATCCAGATTCAGCTTGCATATAAAGGCACACCGGCACCTGGAAGCACAGCAAATGCCTTTAAGAAAAAATAAAATACTAAAACAATGTCCTTAATTTCACCTGAAAATTTACTTAACTTCAAATAGCGAATAATAAAATAAAAACTCCCCTGTTTTCCGGTAGAGAATTTCATTGTGTCAGGCTGTAAATTCTCTAATGCGGTGGTCGCAACATAACCGGATTAACAGGGGAGTTATTTTTATTTAATCACTTAATTACTTAATATTCCTTATCTTTTTACTTTCTCAATTATAGAACAAATAATAAAAGCTGTTACATCAACTGCAACTATTGTGGAACCTACAGGAGTCGATGCAATAATGGAAATCATTATTCCAAAGAATGCACAGACCACAGAAAGCACAGCAGATGCGATGGTAACCTGCTTAAAACTTTTAAAAATTCTCATAACTGACAATGCCGGAAAAATCACCAGTGCAGATATAAGAAGTGATCCTACAAGATTCATTGCAAGCACAATAATTACTGCTATTAAAACAGCAATAAGCAGATTATATCTGTCTGTTTTAATTCCTGTAGCTTTTGAAAATGTCTCATCAAATGTCACAGCAAAAATTTTGTTATAAAAAATTATAAAACATAAAACAACAATTATTGATAATACCACGCAAAGAATCACTTCATCTTTTGTAAGCGTAAGTATTGCAGTTGAGCCAAATAATGTTGTACATACATCACCTGATAAATTTGATGATGTGGAAAAAATGTTCATAAGAAGATATCCAAGTGCTAATGCTCCAACAGAAATCATGGCTATTGCAGCATCTCCTTTAATCTTTGCGCTTTGCCCATTTTTAAGCAGAATAACAGCACAGAGGATTGTTATTGGAAGAACAAGATACATTTTATTTGTCAGATTAAGAACGCTGGCTATAGCAATTCCTCCAAAAGCCACATGGGATAATCCGTCACCAATAAATGAAAATCTTTTAAGAACAAGCGTAACTCCAAGAAGTGAAGAGCAAAGGGCAATCAACACGCCAACTATTAATGCATATCTTACAAATTCATATCCCATATAAAACATTATTAGTTCAAGCATTTTCTTTGCCTCCCTCACTCATTAAAAAGAATTTCCCAATATCACTCTGTATATATTCTTCTTTTGTTCCAAAAAATATTTTTTTGCTAATATGCAGAATATGACTGGCATATTTTACAGAAGCAGAAATATCATGAGAAATCATAATAACCGTAAGACCTTCTTTATTTAATTTCGCTATAAGTTCATACATTCCCATTGTAACCATAGGATCAAGCCCCGAAACAGGCTCGTCAAGCAAAAGAATAGACTTGGTTGCGCATAATGCTCTTGCAAGCAAAACTCTTTGTTTCTGGCCTCCCGAGAGATCCTTATAGCATTCATTTTGCAAATCTAAAATATCCATTCTTTTCATATTTTTTTCTGCATTTTTCTTATCTTCTTTTGTATAAAAAGGCTTGAATTTCTTTCCACCCTGGCATCCTGATAATACAATTTCTTTTACAGATGCAGGAAAATCTTTTTGTACAAGGGTCTGCTGTGGAAGATAACCTATTTCTCCTTTTTTCAAATCATCATCCCTGATTATCACTCCTGCCAATGGAGGAGTTAATTTTAAAAGAGTTTTCATAAGCGTAGTCTTTCCGGAACCATTTTCTCCAACTATGCAAAGGTAATCTCCTTTATTTACTTTAAAATTTAAATTTTCCACTACTATCTGTGAATCGTATCCCAAAGATACATCCTTAAGTTCAAGTAATGACATATTATCCTCCATTACAACTACATTATTAACTTTCCTGTGTCTGCTAAACTTTATTATAAATTAAAAAAATTATTATAAGCTTTATTAAATAATTATTATTTCAATGCTTCTTCAAGTACTGATAAATTATATTCCATTATGGACAAATAATCCATACCATTACTTATATCCTTATTTGTAACAGACTGCATTGAATTAAGTTCTAATACTGTCACATCTTTCCTGCCTGAATTTTTTATAACCGTATCAGCGATTTTACCATCACTTCCATCAATTATAAAAATATTCTCAAGCTTAAGCTCATCTATCTTATTTGCAAGAAATGTAATTGTTTCAAAGCTTGCTTCTGTTTCTGCCATACATCCCGCAAATGCAGCATAATACTTAATATTATAATCATCCACAAGATATCTGAAAGGAAATCTGTCTGCAACTAAAATTGTATCATTAGTGCTTTCCTTAATATTTTCCTCAAATTTCTTATCAAGCCCAGCTAAGCTATTTTTATATTCTTCAGCATTCTTTGTATAGCTGTCTTTGTTTTTTTCATCAAGCTTACATAAACCATCTGTAATTTCATCAACTATAACTTCAGCATTTTTAAGCGACAACCATACATGCTCATCATTTTCTATTTCTTCTGCTTCTTCTGCTTCTTCATCCTCAGATTCCATACCTTCAACTATCTCTTCTTCTTTAACTTTATCTCCAAGCGTATCTAAAAGATTAATAACTATCATATCCTTATTTTCAGCTGTTTTTATAGCATCTTCAACCCATCCGTCAGATTCTCCTCCAACATAAATGAGCATATCGCATGTTGAAATTTTTAATATATCATCCGTTGTTGGCTGGTAACTGTGAAGATCTACACCATTATCAAGAAGTAGCGTAAGGTCTATATTATCCTTATTTTCTCCTAAAACATTTTTTACCCAGTCATATTCAGGAAAAATAGTAGTTACAACCTGTATTTTATCACTATTTAATTTTTTTAATTTTTCAGGTGCACTACATCCGCTTAAACATCCTATTAAAAGCGTACATATAAGCACGGTCCCTATTATTTTTTTTATCATTTTCAAACTCCTTTTTTGTCACAAGTGATTTATGCATATAAACCCATTTAATTATATCTCTGTATCAGTCACAATAAATTTTAACATTTTTCATTAAAATTTTTCTCACTGCACTCTTCACATACTCCATAAAAAACTGTTCTTTGTGTATTAAGGAAAAATCCATGTTTCTTCTCAAGATGCTTCTTTATTTCTTTTAATTCATCGCAATGTAAATGCATAAGTTTACCACATTTTTCACACTTAGAATGAAAACAGATATCATCATGGCATTTGGCTTTTTCTATATATTCAAAACATGCAGGTGTATTGGCATCAATAGTGTATTTATTTAAAATACCCTCATCAACCATCTGCTCTAACTGTCTGTATACAGTTGCCTGACCAATTTTAATATCATTTTCCTTGAAATATAAATATACATCAGCTGCAGTAACATGATCTTTTTCAAGATTTTCAAAATATTCCAAAAGCAAAGTGCGCTGCTTTGTTTTATACTTAGATTTTGAATCCATACGACTTTATCCATCCACAAAAGGACAGAATTCTCCCTCCTCATTTTTCAAATTTGAAAACGATTCTCATTTTAACATTGTGTTTATTATCTGTCAACAACTAAAACAAGTAAATTATTATTTTTTTATTCAATTCATTTTATTCAACTCATCCAGATATTTTGCTGCAGATATAGCCGAAATATTCCCCTCACCTGCTGCCTTTATATATTGATATGGCACTCCTACTATATCACCACAGGCAAATAAACCTTTAAGATTTGTTTCCATAAGCCTGTTCACCTTAATGTGATTTCCATCCATCACAAGGCCCGGCACAAGATTTTTCGCATTAATACTGTCTCTTAAAATAAAAAATCCATCTGCATTAATTTTTTCATTTTCAAGAACAAGAGTGTCAGCTTTAAACTTCCCTTCAATAGCAACAACTTTGTCCCTAACAACTTTTATTTTATTTTCCAGATTGTCGCCCTTTATATCATCTAAATTGTCATCTTTAATATCATTCGGATTGTCACCATTAACATCACCAAAGGAAACTTCGCCTTCATAAAGAGGAATGTAAATTACTTCTCCCGCAACTTCACTCATAAATACAGCTTCCCCTTCTTCTTTCTTTGTAGCACCAATAATCACAACCTTTTTCCCTTTATACAAAGGTGCATCGCAGGTTGCACAATAACTTACTCCCCTTCCTAAAAATTCTTCTTCACCGGCATAAGGCTTTCCAAAATCAACACCCGTCGCAATTATGACAGCCTTTGATTCATACATTTCCCCAGACTTTCCCTGTAAAGAATAATAATCTCCCATTTTATAAACAGCACTTATTCTTTCATCCAAAATCTGAACACCCATCTTTTTTGCATGACTCAAAAACTTCTCTGCCAAATCTTTTCCCGAAACCGCTTTAATTCCAAGATAATTATTTATTTCATGGGCTTTTGAAACTTTAATACTAACCTCACCATTTCCAAGAACCAAAATATTTTTATTTCTAATCTTCAAAGTAATTGCAGCTGATAAACCCGCAGGACCATTGCCAATTATAATAACATCAAATCTTTCCATAACGCCTTCTCCTTGTATAATATTTGTTTATTTTTATAATACATTAAACATCTTTAATCGACTATATATTTTCTTTACATAAAACCTGAAAAATGGTAAAATTATTATGGCTTATGACAGTTTTCCTTATATTTTAATATAACCAAAAAGTCATAAGCCTGTTATTTTATTTTAATTTATAGGAGGTCTTTATGGAAGAGAATAACAAAAAGAAAACTGGTCTCATTATCGGGATCTGTGCCGGCGTTGTTGTAATCGCTGCTGTTGTTGTATTACTTCTTGTTTTTGTTTTCAATAGCAAAGACGGAACATATACAGCATCACAGGATTTTTATGGACAGAAAGTAACACTTACTATCAAAGTAAATGGTAGCAAAGGAACATTTTCTTACAAGATCGGTGATGAAGGCGAAACACAGAAATTCAAAGCTAAATGGAAAGGCGATACTTTACAGATGGAAGTTGACGGAGATGTAAGCGAAGTTAAGTATGATAAGAAAAACAAAACACTTACAATCGACGGCGATGATTTCTTAGGCGAAGATATCGTATTAAAGAAAAAATAAAAAAGCTATAATGGCTATGTGCCTGAATCGTTTGAAACAGGGCTGATACTCATGATTTGTAATCATTAAGTTTCGGTCCTGTTTTTGTTATTAATTAAAAATATACTATTGTTGAGAAATGTACTATTATTGAGACATTCTTGCTTTGAAATTTCAAGCTTTAAATAAATTCCATCTTATTTGCACCACTACCCCGTTTTAGATGGATTTATATCTTATATGCAACTTATATAGTGGTTATTAAATAACTAGACCGATACACTAGCATTAATTTCTCTTATATAGTAAACTGAATGTAATTTAATATAATTCAATGAGATTCAATCAGGAAATATTTTAAAAAATTAACAGGTGTATGTTATGTCAGGATTTTTACCAATAAAAAAAGAAGAACTTAAAGATAAAAATGAGCAATTAGATTTTGTATATATATCGGGTGATGCATATGTTGATCATCCTTCTTTTGGTACCGCAATTATAAGCAGATTACTTGAAAGCTATGGATATAGTGTTGGAATTATTCCCCAGCCCGACTGGAAAGATGATAAAAGTATCACAGAATTTGGCGAACCACGCCTTGCTTTTTTAGTTTCTGCCGGAAACATGGACTCCATGGTTAACCACTATACAGTTTCAAAGAAAAGGCGTAAAACAGATAACTATTCTCCCGGTGGTATTATGGGTAAACGCCCTGACTATGCAACAATTGTATATTGCAATCTAATCAGACATACATATAAAAATACACCTATTCTCATCGGTGGTATCGAAGCAAGCCTTAGAAGACTTGCCCATTACGACTATTGGTCTAACAAATTAAAACGCTCAATCCTTATGGATTCAGGCGCCGACCTTCTTATGTATGGCATGGGCGAGCATTCCATTATTGAAATTGCAGAAGCATTAAATAGTGGCATACCTGTGTCTGCCATAACATATATAAAAGGCACGGTATTTAAAACAAGTGATTTATCCTTTGTAAGCGATTATGAACTTTTACCTGATTTTGAATCACTTAAAAATGATAAAGTAAATTATGCCAAAAGTTTTTACAGACAATATGTAAACACAGACCCATATTCTGCAAAACCTTTGGTAGAGGCATATCCAAATAAGCAGTACATTGTACAAAATCCTCCATCCATGCCACTTACAAGGCAGGAAATGGATGATGTATATTCCCTACCATACCAGAGAACTTACCATCCTTCATATGAAAAAGCGGGGGGAATTCCTGCAATATCAGAAGTTAAATTCAGTTTAATCAGTGCAAGAGGATGTTATGGCGGATGCAGTTTCTGCGCTCTTACATTTCACCAGGGAAGAATGATAAGTTCAAGAAGCAAAGAATCCCTTATAAATGAGGCAAAAACCATTATAAAAGATAAAGACTTCAAAGGATATATTCATGATGTTGGCGGACCAACCGCGAACTTTTATAATAAGGCATGCAAAAAACAGGAAAAATATGGTGTGTGTACAGAAAGGCAGTGTCTTTTCCCAACACCTTGTAAAAACCTTATAATCAACCACAAAGATTATCTTGATTTACTTAGGAGTCTTAGAAAACTTGATGGTGTAAAAAAAGTATTTATCCGTTCCGGTATCAGATTTGATTATCTCATAAATGATAAAGATGATTCATTTTTCAGGGAACTCTGCAAATACCATGTAAGCGGACAATTAAAGGTCGCTCCGGAACATGTATCAGATAAAGTTTTAGACAAAATGGGCAAACCCAAAAATGCTGTATATAAGGAATTTGCAAAAAAATATGAGAAAATAAATAAGGAAATCAAAAAAGACCAGTATCTCGTTCCTTATCTTATGTCCTCACATCCCGGTTCTGATCTTGATGCAGCAATTGAACTTGCAGAACACATAAGAGATATAGGATATATGCCTGAACAGGTACAGGATTTTTATCCTACTCCTTCAACAATTTCAACGGTTATGTACTACACAGGCCTCGACCCAAGAAATCTAAAAAAAGTTTATGTAGTAACAAACCCACATGAAAAAGCTATGCAGCGTGCTCTTATACAATATAGAAACCCTGATAATTATGAGCTTGTTAAGGAAGCTTTACTTAAGGCAGGCAGAAAAGATTTAATCGGTTTTGATAAAAAATGTCTGATAAAACCAAGAAAAATTGTGGCAGGAAATTCTTCACCAACAGAAAGAAACTCAAAAGCTTCTAACAATTCAATCACAGGAAGAATCTCAAATGCTTCTAACAATTCAATCACAGGCAGAAACTCAAAAACATCCGACAATTCAAATAAAAATACAATTAAACAAAAAAGAAAAGAAAAAACGTCTGCAAAACAGAGACACAATAATAAAAATAAAGATAACAATATTAATAGCAATAATAAGAATAACAAGAATAACAAAAATAATAAAAACAATAAAAACAATAAAAATAATAAAAATAATAGCAACAACAGTAACAATAGCAACAACAGGAGAAGCAATTTTGGAAAACAAAAAAGACATTAAAGCTGTCATCTTTGATTTGGATGGAACAATAACAGATACAGAAAAATATTATTATAAAGCGTGGCCTGAAGCTTTAAGACATTTTGGATATAAGGCAGACGATGATTTTGCCCTTGATTTCAGATCCCTTGGAAGACCTTTTGTTATTGAAAAATTCAAAAGCCTATATGGAGATGATTTTGATTATGACAAAGTCAGAAATTATAGAAAAGAACTTATAAATAAAATGATTGAAAAAGATGGTATTCCATTAAAAAAGGGTGCAAAAGAAATTCTTATATGGCTTAAAAGCCATAATATTCTTACTGCCCTTGCCACTGCAAATGACTATGAAAGAACTATTAAACATTTGAAAAAAATCTCTCTTGAAAATTCTTTTGATAAGATAATTTGCGCCGATATGGTTAAATATGGAAAACCTGCAAAAGATATATATGAATATGCCTGCAGGAATTTAAACCTTCCTCCATCTGAAACCTTTGCTGTTGAAGATTCTCCAAACGGAATTGAAAGCGCTTATTCGGCAGGCTGTAATGTCATAATGGTACCGGACCTTACAGATCCGGATGAAACTTTAAATAAAAAATTATATGCGTGTCTGGATTCTCTTCTAGAAATCAAAACACTCTTTTAATTTACTAGCAAGATGAAAAAAAGTTAAAAATTCTAGTAGTCTCCGAAGAAGAATTACTAGAATTTTGAAGAAAATCCCAGGATTCTAGTAGTCGCTAGAATTGAATTACTAGCTAGACAGAAAAAATCACGAGATTCTAGTAGTCACTGAGAATAAATTACTAGCTAGACAGAAAAACTTCCAGGATTCTAGTAGTCACCGAAATTGAATTACTAGCTAGACAGAAAAACTTCCAACTTTCTAGTAATCACTAAGAATAAATTACTAGATAGACAGAAAAACTTCCAAAATTCTAGTAGTCACCAAAAATAAACTACTAGATAGAGCAAAAAAATCACGAGATTCTAGTAGTCACCAAAAATAAACTACTAGATAGAGCAAAAAAATCACGAGATTCTAGTAATTCACAAAAACAAACTACTAACTAGAATGAAGAAATTACAAATCACTTCATTCTTCCACCAAAATATCTCTTTGATTCTAAAAGAGTATCACTTGGGGAAGTTACAAATGCAGCTATAGCGTAAGGAATTGCTTTTACTGCCTGATTGCTTCTTATATACGTAAACATTAGAACTGCAAAGTGTCTGAATTTAACATATTTTCTTTCTTTTGGGCTTAGCATACTAAGGTACTTACTCTTAATTGCGAACAATGCTTTTTCGCCTTCAATTTTGTTGTTTCCAATAGAAATTCTTTCTCCGGAATGGAGGTACTGATGTACATAAGCACCCTTCATATAGCCTATCCTTAAGCCCCTTGTACAACATGAAAGCATAAATCTAAAATCCTGTCCCATGCTTGTCTGCCCGAAACCTTTTGTTTTGAAAAACGCTTCTTTTGTAATCATATATATAGCTGTTGGACATAAAGAATGTAATATATGCTGTTTTAACATATATTCCGGCTTATCACTTTTAATAAAATCAAAAGTTCTATGCTCAACTAATTTTTCATTTTCATCATACCATTCTACATCCTGAATAGACATATCATAATTATACTTCATCATAAACTCAAGCTGCTTTTCTATCTTTTCAGGAAGGAAAACATCATCATCATCAAGAAATGCAATATATGAACCTGTAGATCTTAAAACGCCCATATTTCTGGCTTTTCCACCACCAATCTGACCTTTTGTTTTAATAACCCTGATTCTGTCATCCATAGTTTCAACATTTATTTTAATATACTGGCTTTCTTTTGAATCCTTTATATTATCGTCAACAATCAATATTTCAATATTATCATAAGTCTGGTCTAAAACCGACTGCACAGCCCTTTTAATAAACTTTGTTCTCTTATATGTTGGTATTATTACAGTTACAATTGGTTTATTCAATGTTTGTCTCCTTTTTTCACGCAAAATCGCAAATCAATCTAATCATACAATTCTCAATTTATGAAACTATCAACTCATGAAATTCTCAATTTATGAAACTATCAACTCATGAAATTCTTTAATTTCATCACTTTCAATCACATAATTATTCAATCACACATAACACTATAAGTAATACTATATTATTTATATTAATTTATTTCAATACTATTTCCATTTTATTTAAACCCTGGTCATTTTATTTAGTTTCCACTTTATTTAAACCCCGGTCGTTTTATCCAGTTTCCACTTTGAAATAAAATAGCAAATCACAATCAAAATAATATTAATCAAAAATGGTATTATAAGATCACTGTATTCAAGCTGACTTTCATATACAAAAGTTAACATGTATGTTGGGAAATATTTTCCAAAATCAAAGTATGTCATAATATCAGGAACCAAAAGAACTGTTCCAATCATTGATATCGCTGCAAAAAGTCCGCTTTTATACCACACTGACATTAAAAGTGTATAGACTATTATCATAAAAAGATTTATTCCATGTACAAATGCTAAAATAAATGCATCAGAAAAATACATATTTTTTTCCATAAAAATATTTGCAGCAAAAAAATAAAGCATATAAAAAATAAATACCGAAGCAAATGACATTATTCCATAAACAAAGCATTTTGAAATAACAAAATCCATTTTTTTATATCCCTGTTCATTTGGCAGTATCCACCTTCCATTTTTTCTTTCATTTGGAAGAATGCTATGAACAACAACAATCATTATCATCGAATAAAAAAATCCAATATAGTATGCAAAAATCCCTATACTTTCAAGAACTTTTTTAGGATAAAGATTTATCATCAATTCCTCTAAATTCTTTATATCAAGCCCTTTTAATTCCTGGTTTAAAATATCAGGAATATTTGAAAATACTAAAGTTGATACAAGAATAAGGAAAAATATTGCTGAACATAAAACAATTGAAGCAAATATTTTTCCTGTTCTGAAATATTCTTTAAAATCCTTTTTTATACAACATTTTATTCTATTCATTTTACGCACACCTCCTCAAAAATATCATCAAGGGTATGCTCCTTAGTACTTATGGATGATACCTCATATTCAGTCTCAGAAAGAATTTTAAAAATTTTCTTTTGGGATCTGTCTTTGCTCATTCCATCAATAAAAATCTTAACCATATTTTCATTTATCTTTTCATAAGTTTCAAAAATCCGAAGAAAATCATCAGCAATTTTTTCTTTAAATCCAACTATAATATAAGACTTATCATCAGCACTTTCCCTAACATCCACTTCTTTTGCAATAATGCCATTATGTAAAAATCCGGCCCTGTCACATATCTTATCCATATCTGCAAGAATATGTGTTGATAATACAATCGTTTTTCCTTTATCTTTTAAATTAAGCAAAATATCTTTTACATCTTTTCTGCCAAGTGGATCAAGTGCACTGGTAGGCTCATCAAATAAAATAATATCAGGATTATTTACTAAGGCTGCAGCAATACCAAGTCTCTGTCTCATTCCACGTGACATTGTTTTTACCTTAAGACCACTTTTTAATCCCACCATATCAAGAAGTTCATCTCTTCTTTTTTTATCTTTATCCATTAAAAGAAAATCAAGATATTCATCAGTCTTTAAATATTCAAAAAAATTGGGCAAATCCGGCAGGTATCCAATAACTCCATCTTTCTTTAATGTTCCCGCATCTTTATCCATAAGGCCTGCCATTATATTTAAAAGCGTAGTTTTTCCCGCACCATTTTTTCCAATAAGTCCATAAATTTCGCCCTGTTTTATAGAAAAACTTACACCTCTCAAAACATCATTACCAGAAAAACTTTTTCTGATTCCATCTACTTTTAACAACTCATCTTCTCCTCGTCACACAACAAAATATGATTTTATTTTAAACTATTTATAACTTATTATCAATAACACCTGCCCTTATTTTATACCAGAAACATTACAGAAAATCTTTGCTTTCCTTTACCGGATTCAAGATTTAAAATTCCATTTTTCAGATAAATAACAGAACGGACTTTCTTTAATTTCTTATATCTGTTGCATATACCAAAAGATAATTCTTTTATGGAAAGTTCTTTATTCAACTCATAATTTAATACAACCTTTCCACCACCATGTTTTATATTTACAAAAATATAACCTTCGTTATCCGTAGCTTCCTCAAAAAATACTGATAGCACACCATCGCTTATAGTTGCAATATCAACCACATTCATAAACTCCGTGTCACTATAATATTTTTCAATATTCTCTAATTTTTTATCTATTTCATCTTTATCAAATAATTCGCTCTGTATCTCAAATACAATATTTTTCTCTTTTGCCTGTTTTTTATAATATGCAAATAAAGTATCAAGAAGAATATTTCCTGTAAGGGAAATATCAAGCGCCTCTGCATATTCATTTTTATTTTTCAAATCAGATATGCTATCTTCAGACTCAATAATTTTTTCAAATTTCTTATTAACATTATCAACTTCTGCATTCTGATTATGAAGGCTGTTAATCCATTTTTTTGTCTCTTTATTTTCCAACCTTAACTTTCTTAACTCATATTTATTATATGCATATATAATAAAATTAACGGATAAAAATATTGTCACCAAAGTAAGAACAGTAGTAATGGCAATCTGCGTTGTTACAATATTTCCTTTACTCGCAAGTGCTTTTTTATTATAAACTCTTCTTATTATGGCAGAAGAAAAAATAATCCAGAATAATGCTATCATTACGCCTTTGTAAATTGTCTGATTTTTATTTTTTAAATTCACATATATTTTCCTGAAAAGAAAAGAACATATTATTCCCGATATTATTGTAATAAAAAGTACTATTAATTCATAAAAGCCATGATCCGATGTTTTTGAATCCAGATACTGACTAAATACTTTAGATAAATTTTTTGAAAAACTTACAGGTATCATCATAAGTGCATTTGCTACAGGTACATATATCATCATAATAACCGTCGCTAAATATATATTTTCATATTCAACCATAAAAACAACAAATAACAATACCAGATATTCTAATGTACAACAAAATCCGAATACAATATAAGAAATCAAATCCCTGCCATTAAAAATCTTGATAAGTTCATATGATAGGAGGTATTGTAAAAATCCTAAAATATAAATTGCAATACCATTCCTTATTTTAAGAGGATATCTAAAAAGAATAATCACAGAAATAATTAACAAACATGGATAAATTGAATTCATTACTATAACACCAAACATAACATTTCCCCCTGTATATCTTTCTTATTAATATTTATCTATAACTCCAATTTTAAAATAAATTCTTTTTCATTTTCATCTACAACAATTTTTTTATTATATTTTCCGGCAATTTCCTTAATAATCTTAGTTCCAAACCCATGATCATCTTTATTTTCCTTACTTGTTTTAAATCCATTTCCAATAGGAGAACTTCCCCTTTTTATGCTATTGATAAAAACAAAAGCACTCTTTCCATTTTCATTTTTTATATGTACTTTTACATATTTTTCTTCTGATAATGACGCAGCCTCAATAGCATTATTAAGTATATTGGAAAATAATCTTACAAGATCTTCTCTTTCAAAACCTGATATATCATATCCGCTGCATTCATCTACACTAAATTCAACCGCGTATTTATTTGCAAACTCTTTTTTCAGTTTAAAAACCGTATTTAAAAGATCCTCATTTGTTTCACAATTCTGATATTCAGGATTATTTCTTATAAGTTCCCTGATATCATGTTTTAAATATCTCATCTTCATATTTTCTTTATAAGAACTTATATATAATTTATCCTGATTAATCATCTGATCATTATTTTTTTCATTCTTAGCTTTTAACTTATGTTTTGCATTTAACAAACTCATCTGTCCGATAGTTAATACACCACAAAAAACAGCCATACTCAAAAGAATAATACCGGTCATAAATAAAACCTGCCTTTACAAATTTATATTCGGTCTGTCATATATTTTAAATAATTTCGCATAAACTCTTTTTTATATGCTCTTCCAATAGGAATTTCCCTGCCACTTTGTAAAATAATTTTATCATTTTTAACAGTATCTATATGGTCATAATTTATTACAAATCCTGACTGACATCTTCCAAAATTATCTGCAAGATTATTCATCAAAGCCTTTATGGACATATAACTCATATATCTTTCATTTTCAAGATTAAAAAAAATAAGTCTTCCATCTTTTTCAATGTAATCAATTTCACGCTGCTTCACGTAAATAATTTTTCCATTGTCAACAAGCTTAATATACTCTTTATTCCTCTTTTGATTTACAATATCTATTGCCTTTTGCAATGCCCTTGGAAGAGTTTTTTCAATCATATCTTTTTTTACAAAATAGCAATGAATTGTATCATATACATCTGAATGATAGTAATCAAAATTTGTAAGATAAATTATCTGACACAATGGATATTCTTCATTTATCCGTTTTCCAAGGTCTATACCTGTATATTTCTCATCTTTAAACTGAATATCTAAAATCACAATGTTGCCTTCAAAATGATTGCTTTCCATCTCAAGAAGCATCCCTTCCGGAGAATAAACTTTAGTATCCACTTCACTTAAATCAACAAAATCTTTTACAATATTTTCAGTTTTCTTTGCTTCTGTTTCTATATCATCACAAATAGTAATTAACATACTCTGCACCTGCCATGAATAAATTTACCCTAAAAATATTTTAATCTTATCACTCTCCCCGGTCAAATAAGATTTAGTACATTTTTTTATCCTCTTTTACCATAAATTCATTAAAGGCAACTATTGTTTCTTCCCTACCCACAGGCATTAACCTTAAAGTTTCATTATCACAGCCACTGATAAGTTTATCAAAATATTCATAAATAAAATCATCCCTGAATCCTATATTTTTAGCATCTTCCTTTGTATTACCATAATAAACTTCTTTTATATTTGCCCATATTATTGCAGAAAGACACATAGGACAAGGATAGCAGGATGTATAAATTACACATCCTGTTAAATCAAATGTATTTAAATTTTTACATGCATCACGGATTGCCATAATCTCAGCATGGGCTGTAGGATCATTATTTTTTAGTACATGATTTGAACCTTTTCCAACAATTTCCCCATCCTTAACAATAACCGCTCCAAAGGGGCCACCTGCGGATGTCTTTAAATTATCTCTTGCAAGCTCATCAGCAATTTTCATATATTTATTCATTATCATTCTCCAAAAATATATTTATAATCTTTATTTTGTTCTTAAAATTTTCCTGATAAATTTTCTCATGACTTTTCAAAAATTATATTTCTTAGATACTCCATTATTTTATCATAATTTTCAGGAATATGTGGAAATAAACAATCCGAGCAATCCTTTATAATTTTCCCTTTACTTTCAATAAATTTAGGATTTCCAAGACAGTTTTTTTCTCCATACATAGGACAATAACAAAACATACAATTTATATTTTCAACATTTTTATGACATGGATAATATTTACATCCATGATTTTCAAAATATTTATACGAATTTTCCATAATTATTTCTCCGAATCTAAAACAATCATTAAGTTAAATTTGATTTAAAAATATTTTTTCATCTCACCTTTAACAATATCAAGGAACTTCGGACTCTTTATCAAATCATATATCACCTTACTGTCTTTCTTAGAAGGTCCGTCACCTATTTCCATTTCATAAAAAACAGCCCTGATTCCCATCTTTCTTTCGTAAGCGGTTCCCACTTTCTTTTTGAATTCCCGCACCCTTTCTTTTTTTACAAACGATACTGTGCATCCTCCAAATCCGCCACCTGTCATTCTTGAACCTATGCAGCCATCAAAGTCTATAGCCTCGAAAAATAGTGTATCAAGCGCTTTTCCTGTTGCCTCATAATCATCCTTCATTGACATATGCGCTTCTTTTAAAAGCTCTCCAAATCTTTCTAAATCTCCTTCTTTTAGCACCTTAACAGCTTCTTTAGTTCTCGCATTTTCATAAATAGCATGCTTTGCCCTTTTTCTTACCACCTCATCTTCAATGACATCCCTGTATTTCTCAAATTCATCAGGGATAATATCACACAGATTCTTAATATCTAACACTTTCTTAAGCTGTAATAGTGCTTTACTACATTCCTCTCTTCTTGTATTATATGCAGAATCTGAAAGCTTATGAGGATTATTTGAATTTGCTATAACAAGACTTATTCCATCCATAGGTACAGGAACGTAGCTATAATCAAGAGTATTAGTATTTAAATATATTGCATTCTTATTTTTTCCCATAGCCGATGCAAACTGATCCATAATGCCACAATTTACACCATTAAAATTATTTTCTGACCACTGGCAGAGTTTTGCCATTTCTATAAAATCAAGGTCATATCCAAACATTTCCTTTACCATATATGCTGTTACAACTTCCATGGAAGCAGATGAAGAAAGTCCTGCACCACTTGGAAGATTTCCATAAAAAACCAGATCAAGCCCTGATGTTACGGGATAATTATTTTTTGTAAGAGTATACATAACTCCTAATGGATAATCAGCAAAAGATTCTGTTTTTATACCTTTTTCCATATTTTTAAGATTACTTTCCTTAACACCAAATCTGGTTTTATTTAAGGAAAAGAACCTTAATTTATCATCATCTCTTTTTTTTACAAATACATATGTTCCAATTGTAAGTGCACATGGAAAAACATATCCGCCATTATAATCTATATGCTCACCTATAAGATTTACCCTTCCTGGTGCAAAAAAAGCTTCATAATCCGAAAACATGTATATTCCTCCATTTCCACAGATTATTTTCAAAAAATTTCATCAATCCACTGCTTCCATAAAATAAAGTCTTGATGAAAAATCCTGAAAATATCTTGTATTTTCATTATATCCCGTACCTGAGAAAGCAGGTTTTAATTTCACTCCCGCGTTCATAAGGACACTTCCAAGCACTGTTAAATCTTCAATTTCTCCAGGCATGGTAACAAATTTTGCTATAACATTATGAAGCGCAGAATCCTGTTTAACATGAATCGGAGCCACAGTATTTATAAGGTCTCCAAATTTCCTGATATCATGACGTTTTGAAATATTATAAAAATGATATTTATAATCAGGATTAAGACCTTTTGCCCTGTACATTTCAAATTGGGTGTTTGGTTTTACGAGCTCCTGCATAATCATTCCAACAGCACGCTTTTTATCCTTTGAAACACAGGTCCATTCATGTATATTTCCACTTCTTCCCCTGTAATATGTTCCATTCTGGATAACATCCCTGTATTCTTTATACAGCTTAACCATCTCTTTTATTTCTTCAAGATTTTTTTCCGGCATATCTGAAAGATTACATTCAAGACCAAATGTACCAAAGAAAGCAATGGCAAATCTTGTATCTAAATTAACACTTCTGAGGGTCTGATGATTTGGCACTGATGAAACATGGGATGTAAATGTATTTAAAGGATATGAATAACTGTATCCTTCCTGAATATATGCCCTTGATATGGCATCCGTATTGTCACTTGCCCAGATTTGTGGAAAATAACAAAGAATTCCAAGGTCAAATCTGTTACCACCGGATGCACATCCCTCAAATAAAATTTCCGGGAATTCTTCTGTAAGTGTTTTCATTATTCTATACAATCCCAAAACATATCTGTGAAAAACTTCACCCTGGTAATTTCCGGCTTTATCTCTAAGATAAGGCGAATAAACATCAGAAAAAATTCTGTTCATATCCCATTTAACATATGAAATATCTGCAGATTCAAAAACCTCACTCATCTGATTTATTATAAAGTCACAAACTTTTGGATTACAAAGATCAAGTATTCTCTGATTTCTTCCTTCCGAGTGGCTGTATCCTTTAATTTCCAATGCCCAGTCAGGATGTTTTTCATAAAGTTCACTATTAACACTTATCATTTCCGGCTCAACCCAGATACCAAATGATAATCCAAGTGCATTTATTTTTTTAGCAAGTCCTGACAAACCTCCCGGAATTTTATCTTTATTTACGTACCAGTCACCTAACGAATGGGAGTCATCATTACGATTTGCAAACCATCCATCATCCATTACAAATAACTCTACACCAACTTCTTTTGCAGCCTTTGCAAGCTTTATAAGTTTGGATTCATTTATATTAAAATAGCAGGCTTCCCAGCTGTTTAATAAAACAGGTCTTTCTTTTTTACTAAACTCTTTTCTGATAATATGATTTCTAATAAATTCATGAAGATTTCCACTTAATCCTCCATAACCTTTATCCGAAAAACTAAGCACAGCTTCCGGTGCTTCAAAACATTCTCCTTCTTTCAATAAAAATGAGAACTGCTCAGGATTAATACCTGTTAGTATCCTTGTTTTTCCATAAGAATTTACAGACACACTTTCATAATGGTTTCCACTGTATATAAGGTTAAACCCAAAAAGATTTCCGTTATCTTCCGTTACATTTTTTTCATGAAGTATAATAAATGGATTTGCCCTGTTTGAAGATGTACCTGTAAAAGATGAGTTTATAAATATTCCTGAATTAATATTTGTATCATTAACGCCCATCTCTCTTGCCCATGCACCATTAAAAGTTCTTACCACAAAATCATCTGCATTAACATCTAACTGGGCACTCATTATTCTTTTTAATAATACATCTTTTTCCCCATTATTTATAACCTTTGCACTTCTTGAAATAACATCTTCATTTTCATATACAAAATAATCAAGCTCCAGATCAACATTATGATTTTTTTCAGTAAGAATAATTTTTAAATGTTTGCAGCCATCCCCTGAAAAATAAGAACCAGGAAGAGTATGATACTCTTCCTTTTCATTATCAACTATAAAATCTTTAAATATAAAATCACAGGTACTGCTGCCATCAGAAAAAGTCATTTCAATAAAAGGCTCCCTGATGTCACCCTTTCCATAAGAAGACATTTCAAGGCACATATTTTCAAAGGTAATATTTTTATGTTCCGCATCATAGACAATCATATTGCCTTCTTCAAATTCCTTTTTCTCACTCATTGCAAGAATGTCATCTATGCTTAATTTATCAGGATTTCCAAAGGTTTTACCATAATAAAGATGCTCTAAATGATTTGTTTCCATAACCTTAAAGCAATAAGTTGTATTATCAGTATTTAAAACAAATGCTTTTTTATTATCACACTCTAAGATTTTAATCATCCACGGTTCTCCTTTTTTGTCATTGTGAATTACTATTATTGTTTTTTTCCTGCTTTAACTGCTTAGCGATTTCATCCATCTTCTCATCGCTTAGTTTATAGCACTTTGTGAAAAGCACCAATGCAGCAATAAGACATAAAACTGATGGAACAGATATCAAAAATCTAAGTCCTCTTAACGCAGATAAGCTTTGTTTTTCAGCATCCGCATCAAGTTTAATAAGGTCAATTCCTACACCTGCCACAAATATGGCAATTCCGGAAGCCAACTTAACTGTAAATGTCTGCATTGAAAAAACAACTGATTCTTCTCTGCTCTTATTTTTAACTTCTCCATAATCAACTGAATCTGAAAGAAAGATTGTAAGCATAACATTTAAAATTCCATATCCTGCATAAACTATCATTCCAGGGATACAGATAAGCCACCATCCCGCATGATGATAAATTTCTGTTAACGCAAATACAAGCAATATACCAAATCCTATAACCTGTACCAAAATACCTATACGGAATAATTTTATCTTCTTAACACTATTTCTAATCATTGGCACTAACATCATTGTTATAACCTGTGTTATAAAACATGCACCAACAAAAACACTATAAAATTTTTCATTACCAATATCAAACTGGAAGAAATATAAGATTAGATTACCAACAAGATTTAATGCTGTATAAACAAGAATTACGGCACCAACAACGGTAAGTGCCTGATCATTACGAAACAACGATGAAAACATTTGTCCTATGCTTGGACTTTCCATTTCCACAACATTTTTTTCAGGTACAAAAATACAAAATACTACTTCTGAAATAATAAACACAATAGCAACAATAAGCGACCACCATTTAAAACCGATTCTATAATCTGCAACCACACTGCTTCCGCTAAGTACTGGCACAATAACCATAGTAAGAACAGTAGGAAGCGCCGCACCAATTCCTGCACAGGAACGCGCAAGAGATGATAATTGTTCACGATCTTTTCCAGGGCTTGTAATTGCAGGAATCATTGACCAGAAAGGAATATCCATAAGCGTGTAAGAAATGCCCCATGCAATATAAACAACGGCAAGCCAGATTTTCATTCCATGATTTTCAATAGAAGTTGGAACAGCAAAAAGTGCATAAATCATAACAGCGTTCAAAACCGTTCCAGAAAAAATCCAGGGTCTGAATCTTCCCCATCTTGTTTTTGTCTTTGCTACAACAATTCCCATAAACGGGTCATTAACTGCATCAAAAATTCTTGCTGCCATCAAAAGTGTACCAATAAATGCACTGCTCATCCCTAGAACAACGTTATAATAATATAACAGATAGCTGTTAACAAGCATGTACACAATATCTTTTCCAAACGCCCCAAGACCAAACGCAGCTTTGTTTTTTGCTTTTAACTCCATATGTTGCCCTCCTCCAAATAAAGTTTCTCCATAACCTTTTAGTGCATACTTTTTTTTTAATTTATAAAAATCACGATTCCATTAAATATTGACACGATGTATGCCAACATTCATATTACTATCTATTATACACTAAATAGTAAAATTTAATAACAACTTTATTCAGAGTTTTATAAGCAACTGCCTTGCTTTTTCAGTATCATCAATTAAACCACTATGCATGAAAATTTTATATGTATATGTAAATCATTCATATAGGTGTCCTCCATATTATTTCATCCAGTCTGCAAGATATAACTTATAACACTCAATATCCGAAAAATCCTCAGTTTTTGAGATAACTAAATAATTTAAAAACGATCCCACATAAAATGAGGGTTCTATCGATGATAACATATCATTTGATATATCTTGCTCTGTAATATCATCCCACAAATAATCTGCAAACATAACACCTATCTCTGTATAACCAACAATATCAACATTATCATTTTTAACAAATACCTTTTTCACATTAATTTTATTATCAAAAAAATGTAACGTACCACATACAGGACATTTCCAGATTTTCAAAAATTCACCCGAATAATCATTCTCAATCGTGCTCGAACGATACAATTTAGGATATTTTCCAGATTCATCCATATCTTTATTATTTTTATCAAATCTAGTATTACAAACCTTCTTCCATGCCATTTTTGAAAAATAAATATATTCTATATTTTGTGGTAAAGAATGATAATGTATTCCCTCACCGCACTTTGAACATTTTAATGATGCCATTTTACTTTCCTCCAATCTTATATAATTTATTATCATGCATTAACAACACATCACCTTGAACATAACCTTTAACTTTAGCATTTCTATATCCGCCCCATACTGTTCTATAAGCAGTTTTTAAATCCGGATATTTAGATAAGATAATAACTTGACCATCTCTATGTGTTTCTGGACTATAACATTTATTATCCGCTATAACCTGTTCAAAAGCTTCTTTAATATTGTTTGCAACTTTGTTAGAACTAAGCGAAGACATACCTTTAACTTCTGTATGAACACCATCTATAGATAAATCTGCTCTTTTCTCAGGAGGTTTTTCTTGCAAAAAAGCTACATATTTTCCTTTATCAATGAAATACTCGGCTACAATTATAGCATTTAAATCTTTGACTTTGTGTCCTCCTGTATCATAATATATCTTATTTTTCCCTCTACCACTTGATCCACCATATCCACCCATTATATCGCCCTCCTTCTCTGCCATTGCTGACTATAACTAGGAATCCATACAATGTTAACATCAGGATATTTTGTATCAAGCCAATTCGGATACTTTCCACATACAATTAAATTAGAAGGTTGCTTTTTACAAATAAGAGCATCAACACCACCAACAAAAATCCTTTTTGCTTCAGAATCATTCAAAGTACCATTAGTTGTAATTGCTAACGACGAATTCATTGGCAATCCATCAAAGCACCAATCCCAGGTTCTTTCCGATCCGAAGCTGGCTGTTGGAATCATAATTCCACCTGCTTTTTGTATTGCATAAGCAATACAACGATTTCTGTAGCAATTCCATATCAAAACATCGTCACTATAATCTCTATACAGACTAAAATCAGTCGATATAAAACCCTTTAATTTTAATATGTAATCCAAATAATAATCTAACCTCGTCCACAATCTTTCAAATTGATAATCATCACAAAAACAATGCATCCAATAATTGTTTAGATTTTTTGTAGACAGTAGATAATTAAATGATTTTACATTTTTAGTTGGTATATAATTTTCCTTTGCAAGCTGAGGAAATCCATATTTACCTACTTTTACAGCCGTTCCAGCATATATCTCTCCATATAAATCATATTGAAAATTATCCATATTTTTGTATCTTATTTTTTTTGTCATTTCATTTACCTTTCACTGACCAGAAATAGTGTAATCGTTTTTCGTCAGTTTTTAAAAAATTTTACACCATTCCAAATGAAAGTATGATATAATGACTCTTGCGACGGAGTTGTGATTATATCACACTCATTTGGAAGCACATATAACCATATACTTGATTGTATGTGCTTTCTTTTTTTACTATCGTATTATATCTAGCAACCCATAATAAATATATCTTCGATTTCGTTGCTTTCCATCTGTGATTAAAATCTTCTGTTCGACCATCATATTAAGTAACCTATTGATACTTGTTAATGGAAGTCCTGTTTTTTCAACAATCTGTTTAGCCGTTGTAATAGGATACTCATATAACATATTCATTACCGGGATAACATTTGCTGCTTTTGAGAAGTTACTCACTATTTCCAAATGTCGATCATGAAGTTTATTTATAGCGGATACAATATTTATATATCTGTCACATTGACTAACAACTGTTTTTAAGAAAAATTTAATCCATTCATTCCAATCATCATTTTCTCTAATATTATTCAATAAAGTGTAATACTTCAACTTGTCATGTTCCAATGCTTCACTAATAAAAAAACATGGTAGTTCAATTTGCTTTGCGTAGTATAAATAAAACGGTATAAGCATCCTTCCAACCCTACCATTACCATCCATAAATGGATGAATCGTTTCAAATTGAGCATGAATAATTGCAGTTCTAACCAACGGCTTAAAAGAATCCGTCGGATTATTGATATATGAAATAAGATTATCCATCAATTCAGGAACTTTATTATATTCTGGTGGAATAAACGTTATTTCATGGGTTTTATCGTTTTTTCCTATATAGTTCTGCTCAGTTCTATATTTTCCTATCAACTTTGGTTTTCTAACATTCCCTTCCATCAGCACAAAATGAATCTCCTGAAAAAATTCATTTGAAAATCTTTCTCGATTTAGTATATATAAACCTTTTTTTGTTGCATTTGAATAATTTACTACTTCATTTATATTCACATCTTCATTCGTCGGAATCGCCTGGTTCATTAATACACCATCCAACGTTGCTTGTGTACCCTCCAACTTAGAGGATTCCAATGCTTCTATCTGCTGCAATGTAGGCAAAAACCATTTATTGCCTAATTTACTATCAGATACTTTTTCTTTATATACTTCTAATTTAGCAGATGCATCAATTAATTCATCCAAAAAAAAATTATAATCAATAGATTCATTGCTCAATGGTAATAATCTTGCTTCATATGCCTTCTTCATATTTCTCACCACCTTTCATAATATCAATATGTATATATTAAAACCATTTTATTAAGTTTTTGGTTTTAATATTATTATTACCAACCATATATAATTACATTTTGTATGTATTATAATCTATTTTATTTTTCCTGTCAAATCCAAACACAATATTTAGTGTTTTAATAAATCAATTAGTCAATATATAGTTTTATAAAATTAAAACCAAATTTGGTTATAATTTTATAATTATTATATTGCTTATAAGATTTTTTAAAATAAAAACTGCAAGTAATCACACAGATTACCTGCAATCATCATAACTCCACTACCTTTTTTAGATGTAGCTCCCTAACTTCTCTTGTATGTCTTTGAATACATCACAATCATAACTATAATACTCACCACAGAAAAACTCATGATGTAAATTATAGTTGTGGAATGACTTATAACCTCTCCAAACATACTTGCTTTAAAGGATAAAAAACCCTTCATACTTTTTACAAATTCACCTTTATCAAGGCCATCAATGTCTTTATTTATGTGATTCAAAACCCCACTAAGCAATATATTTCTAAATAACATAGTTATATGAGTTGCAGGAAAAATATTGCATAAAGTTCTTATTCCTTCCGAAAATTGTGATACAGGCATATATGCACCAATTATGAAACCTGATGCAGCTGATAATATTCCAAAAAAAGAGCCGCTTGAAGATGTTGACTTAAAGAAAAGAACAACTATCATAAAAAATGCTGTAGAAGAAAGAGAGCCTATTCCTAAAAGTCCATATGCTGAAAAAATATTTTTTGTCGCTATGTATGTATTTCCTTTTGATGAAAGTATTAAGAGAGCGACTGTTAAAATTATTGATGTTACAATAAATGCTGACAATGCAGATGCTGTAAAATATGATAATACAATCTGCCATCTTTTTAATGGCGTTGCACAAATATCATAATCAATTTTTTCTTCTTTATCTCTCACTATTGTTGATAAACTGTTAAATGGAACCGTTATTAGTGCTGAACCTAGAACCCCCACAAGTAAAAGTAAATTTACAAACATATCTATATCCTTTGTATTTACTATTTTTTCCAGACCTTTTAAAGTTTCATTAATTGCATCAATATATGAATCTTTTATAAAAAGCATATATAAAACAAAAACTATTATGGATGTCAGCATTGAAAAAACAACAGCCCCAAAATCCTTAAAATATATCAGTAAATTTCTTTTTGTAAATCCAATAAATCCTCTCATGATCTTAACTCCTTTCCTGTAAGATTAAGAAATACATCATCCATGCTGCCCTTTATTACTTCATAATCTTTTATTAAATCCCTATATTTATAGACAAACTCTGTTATCATATCATTATCATTATTATTATTATCCGTTTCTTTTTTATCTTCTCTCTTTATAAATATATTGTAATGATCAGCATCATATACATAATTATCAGTTATTGTTTCTATAAGATTTTTGGCATCTGTACTTTCCTTAACGTACCAGACCAGTCTTTTACTTGTATACCTGCTTTTCAGAGCTGATGGTGTACCTTTGCATATTATTTTTCCTTTATCTAAAATCACAACCTGGTCAGCATCTTTAGTTTCTTCCATGTAGTGTGTTGTAAGAAAAATCGTCATATTTTTTTCTTTTCTTAAATATTCAATATAATCCCATACAAGCTTTCTGGATTTTGGGTCAAGACCTGTGGTTGGCTCATCAAGAAAAAGAATTTTAGGATTATGAAGAAGCGCCCTTATTATATCTACTCTTCTTCTCTGGCCTCCTGAAAGTTTTTCATATTTCATATTCCATATCTTTTCTATCTCAAGATTTTTTCCAATCTTTTCAAGCCTTTTTTCTATTTCTTTCTTTGTAAGTCCGTAATAATATCCTCTTGTAATTAAATTTTCTTTCACAGTCAGCTTCTTATCCAGCACGGAATTTTGAAAAACTATTCCAATATTTTTTCGTATCTCATCATCTTCTTTACCAAGTTCTTTTCCACAAACAAATACACTGCCATCTGTCTTTTTTAAAATCGTACAAAGAATATTTATTGTTGTTGTTTTGCCTGCACCATTTTCTCCCAAAAAAGCAAAGAGCTCTCCTTCATTAACAACAAAAGAAATATCATCAACTGCAAGGTGTTCCTTATATTTCTTTACAAGATTTTCAACTTTTATCACTTCTTTTTTAACTTCTTTTTTCAATCCATTTTTTTCTTCCATAAACATCCATCCTTTTTTATTTCCATTATTTCTGAATTGCTTTAAACTGACATTATCATAATTATTGCAATAAAAAAAGTGCTCTTAAACCAAGTTGCATAAACCATGGATTAAGTTGCACTTTTTGACCTTTTTATTTAATTTTTTTATTATTCTTCATCCTGAATTTCTTTTAATGCATTATTAATTTTATTATCATCAATTTTCATCAGCCAGAGTGTGGCAAACCACACAGATACATATATCACAATATACGTTATTACCATTGAAATCAGCTCATCTGCTTCTTTATACCACTTAAATATTTTTCCACAAAAAATTATTATCAGTAAAAGCAAAATAAAATGCCCTATTATTTTTATAATCCCAAAACTTCCATCTTCATTTAAATAAAATAATAGTGTTGGAAGGGCACATAAAAATCCTGTAATAATTATGGAAATTGGATAATACCAGGAAAAACTTATATCACTGCCATTTAAATGTTTAATAAACCCTTCTATTCCAAGCACCAGAAGCATTCCGGTTGAAATCATCATAGTCTGTATAAAAATTATTTTCACTTTATTCATTTACAATTCCAACCTCCTTTTCATTTCTTTTACATAACTTCTGGATATTATAATAACTTCCTTGCTAAGTAATGTAGCATTCATTCTTCCGCCAATTTCAGATTTAACACTTTTAATTTTCTTTAGATTAATAATCATGGATTTAGAACATCTCATAAAGAAAGGCCCTAACATATCTTCTAACTCATACAGCCTGTACTTTGCAGAATAACAATTATCCTTTGTATATACAAATGTCTTTTTATCAACCGACTCAATATAAAAAATATCATTAATATCACAAAACAGAGCCTGTTCAGAAAGCGTAACAGGAATACTTCTTTTTTTACCTTCAAGCATTTCTATTGCAAGCTCTATCTGCTTATTTTTTTCAACTGCTTTTATAATAGCACACTCTTTATCTTTACTGTTTATCTTTTCAAAAAACACCTGCATATTCTGCACCTTTTCCTATCTGGAATATTATCTCAAATATTATATTGAATATTATCTTAAATATCATCTTAAATATCATCAGGGACACTATCAGTAATCACTCATCCTGGAGCGAAGAATAATATTCTTCGAATTTAGGACAGGCACTTAAATAATACTTTTCAAGTCTCTTATCAAACTGCGTTCCCATTCCCTCTAAAATGATTTTATCTGCCTGTTCAAAACTCATTTTTTCTTTATAAACTCGCTTAGAAACAAGGGCATCGTATACATCAGCAATTGCCATAATTCTTGCTTCTAACGGAATCTCCTCATCCTTAAGTTTTTCAGGATATCCGGAACCATCCACTCTTTCATGATGGAAATGAGCCATGTTTTTTGCAACATCCCTAAATTTCTCATCATCAGTATTCTTAAGTATTTCTGTAAGAATACGCTCACCCTCTTTTGCATGGGTTTTCATAATAGCAAATTCTTCATTTGTAAATCTTCCAGGTTTACGAAGAATCACATCGTCAACGGCTATCTTTCCAAGGTCGTGCATTGGTGCTGCCTTAATTACATTCTCATAGAAATTCTCATTATTTTTTATGTAAGTGTCAATACTTTCTTCCCTGTCTTCATCCTTCTTTATTTCTTCAACCAAAATCCTCACAAGGTCACTGGTTCTTTTTATATGTCCACCTGTGGAATTATCCCTGCTTTCAACCATAGTTGCCATTCCAAGAACAAGATTGTTATGCATTTCCAGAATATGCGCCGTCTTTTTTGCCACCTCATTTTCAAGTAAGGTTTCATATTTTCTCATGGAAGAATAATTACTGATAAGACCGAAAACCGCTATGGAAAAAAGTCCAAGAACAACTGATATTGTAACTAATTCCACCTTATCAAGTCTGTCAATCTGTGTATCAATATATTCATCTTCTGATATATCATGTACCCTGTTATTTTTATCAACATTTCCCTTACTATTTATTTCATCATTTATCTCTTTTTCATGAAACTCATGAAGATTAAAAATAACCTTCTTTGTTTCCCTGTTCTTAATCTTATTCATCCAGACAAATCCAAGAATAATAATAAATGAAATAAATACAACCCATACAATTATTGCTCTTCCAAAATGTCTTGCATGATCTTTTGATATTACCCTGTGGAAAAATATCATTCCAAATAATGACCACAAGATAAAAATCAAATATGTTTCTGCTTCAAGAGAACCTGCATCAAATATTGGTGCAAGCTGGGATATTCCAAAAACAATCATACAAAGAAGAACAATAAGTCCAAAAACAAAATGCTTTTTATCATTATTTTTCTTTGCACATTTCATTGTTGCTACAGAAACAACACCATATAATAATGTGGCTATTATTGTGGTTACATCAACTATCCATCCAATTGCAGAACGACCAAGAAACGGAACAAAAGAAGAAACAACAGCTACAGCTATAACTGCCCTTGCAGGAACTTTCTTTTTATTTAAAACTGTATATTTTTCTGAGATAACTGACTGTTTTGCTGCCACATACATAAGTCTTATAAGCGCCCATGTATTTGAAATCAGACTTGTAACAACGAGAGAAAATAGTGTAATAAACATTAAAACTATTCCAATATTTCCAAGATAAGTTTTTGCTGTAAAAAATATAGGAAGTCCGTCTAATCCATCATACTTAAAAAGATTATTAATATATTCCCACCAGCTTGAACACTCTCCGGGATATGCACCAACAGAGATAAGAATAAGAAAAACATAAAGAAGTGTTGTTATAACCACGGAACCGGCTAAAATCTTAAAAATCTTATTTTTTGAAAAAGAAAACTCCTGCGACGAATGCATAACGCTTTCAAATCCAATAAAAGCCCATGGTGAAATAAATGCAACGGAAATTATTTGCTTAAAAGAATTTGAACCTTTTGAAAATGAAGGAGAAAATAATGATATGTCATCCGGCTTTTTTACAAGAATTGCTATAAAACAACAAACAACACCTAGCAAAAACAATGCCATAAGGATAATCATAACCTTTGACACTAATTTTTTGCTATTAATCAAAATAAATGCTGTAATCCAGATAACTGCAATAGTTAATAATATTTCCCCTAAAAAAACTTTATAACCAAATAATGTATATAAATGTCCGAAGCAAAAGAAGTCTCCAATAAGATATCTTGCAAAAAGCGGAATGGCTGTTGCATTCGCCCAGAATATCGAAATATATAATAAAAATACAAACCAGGCAATTAAAAATGCCCTGTCATAGCCAAATATATTTTTTGTGTAGGTAAATACATCCTCTTTATAAATATTTTTATTTGATATGTAATGATAATTACTGCATACAAAAAGCATTATAACCGCACCAATTAAAAGGCCGATTATGCTTCCTAAAGGCCCCGCCTGTTTTAAATATGTATTACTTGTAACAACAAATGCCCCCCAGCCTACACTTGTTCCTACAGCAAATGCCATCACCGCAAGAGGTGATAAAAAGGTTTCTAACCCCTGATTATCCTTTTTAGAACCCGCCATATTTCCACCTTCTTCTTTTTCCTTTACATTTTCAAACCACCATTTCCCCAATAAAAGTCATATTATTATTTATAAAATTTTTCTTTAAAATCCCAGATTATCATTTACAAGAATCACATGTATTCTGTCAGCATGTCTTGAAAATCTTGTAATTAAAAACTGACAGCATATAGTATCAGGAGATTTACAATTCATACATGTTCCTGTTTTTGAACATGGTGTGGATAAACCAAATCTTTGTGCGTTAATTGGTGCTGCAACATTTCTTGCACGTTTCATTGCACTGTCTATATCAAAGCAGACCTTATTTATTCCAACAATAAATAAAACTTTTTTTGGACCCTGTGCAATTGCAGATACACGGTTGGCATTTCCATCAATATTTACGATAACGCCATCATCTGTAATTGCATTTGCACTTGCTAAAAAGAAATCTGCATCATATGCTTTTAACATTGCCTGTCTTTTATCTTCATAATTATCCCTGTCAATAAAATCATAATCACCATTTTTAAGTGCATCCACAAGTCCTATTTCACGCACACTCATGGCACCACCCATTGAAATTACGCTTTTTTCAGGAATAATATTAAGAGCAATTTTCAATGCTTCTTCTTTATCTTTTGCATAATATCCTGTCATATTTCTGGATATCAAACCCTCTATAACTTTTTCTGCCAATAATTCATTTCTTTTAACCATTACTTCGTTCATTGCAATTCTCCTTCTTTTTTATCTTATATTTTTATATTCAAATTTTATTGTATTCTATGTTTTGATTAGTTTGCTTCTTTTTCCAGATAATTCTTCCTAAAAACAGTCCTGCTTCTGCTATTAAAACTCCACCAATAATGTCTACCACCACATGCTGTTTCATAAATACAGTGCTTAAAAAGATTGTAAATGTTAATATACCAACAAAAATTTTTATACTTTTTCTGACGGATTTCATTTTTAAACACGCTCTGAAACATATCCAGCTTTCCATACAATGTACTGACGGAAATAGATTTGTAGGTGGATCAATTTTATATATCAGATCAACCATTTTCATCCAATAATTATTTACAAGTATTTCAGGTCTTCTCATAGTTGTAGGAATTAAAACAAAAATAATACCAACCATTACCTTTGCAAATATTTCACCGCCTATATACTGATAACAAAAATCTTTTCCCACACGGCTTATAAGTATATAACCTGCTATCCACTGTACATATGCAAGTAAATAAGGAACTACAAATACCGGCATCAAAGAAATATGCTTATCAACAACTAAAGAAAAATCATAATGATGCATCTCATCTGTAAGTAATCTGGTTCCGTTATATACAGCAAAATTAATTATTATTAAAGTAAGCAGTGGAAAAACGGAATATCCGGGAATAAATTTTTCTCTTTTTTTACTTATGCTAAAACCATCTTGCATTCTTTTTCTCCATTATTTTGTATAGCTGCCAATTATTGAACCTAACTTTACAGGAATTTCAAATCCCGTATCACATTTATCTGATATTGAATCTGCAGGCTTTACCTTATCTTTTTCAAACAAAACAATTATTGTTGAGCCACCAAATTCAAAATAACCTTTTTCCTGTCCTTTTTTTACCTTAGGCTGGGTTTTATGATTATGAATTTTCCCAACCATAAGTGCACCAACCTCCATTTGTACAAAAAATCCCAAATCATCATTTTTCATAAGTACGTATTCCCTGGAATTTTCAACAAACACCTTATGATTCTCATAAGCTGCAGGTCTTACACTATGAAGCACTCCCTCTATACGTCTTTCTTTCAAAATCTCCCCATCCTGAAAATATATATATCTGTGATAATGTCTTGGTTCCAATCTGAAAACAAAAACATATCCGTCCTTAAATTTTTCCGCAAGTTTCTTACTTCTTAATAATCTGTCAACCGTATACATACAGTTTTTTATTTTAAATTCTTTTCCATTAACTTTATATATACTTAAAAAACTATCACATGGACTAATCAAATTCCCATCTTTAAAGGATATATCATATTTTTTCTTTCTTGTAAAAAAATCATTAAAGGAATTAAATTTATTTTTTTCACAATCTGATAAATCTATATCATATTTCTTTATAAAATAAGGAACTGCAACTTTTGAAGGAGATGAATTCAAAATTTTTCCACCAATGCGTGAAACATTTTTTCTTACAAGTACCTTTAATAAAGCCCTTCCAACAGGCGTATTATAAAGAAAATCTACACTATCAAATTTAATCATAAAACAGTTAACCCCGTACCTAAAAGTAAAAATATAAGTTCACCAATACCTACAATAACAATACATATTTTCCCTGCAAGTCCGGGTTTCTTAATTTCAACAGGTGAAATAAATCCTATTGCCACAATAAATAAGAAAATTACGAAATAAATTGTATTTTTAAATACTCCTGCATCGTAAATTATATATTCGATTGGAAGGAATCCTGCAATTACAGTAACCGGAACACCAAGATATCTCTTAGGTGCATCAGGATGCTCAGACTGTCTTTCCTCTTCTAACACATTAAAAAATGCTAATCTTATAAGTGCACATAAAATGAAAATGGCACCTACAATTTCTGAATAAATATCATGTTCTGATATACCATAAACAAAAAGCGCAGGAAGAACACCAAAACTGATAAGATCACTTAAAGAATCAATCTGGATTCCAAATCTTTGTTCCCTCTTTCCTCTTTCTTTTGTTGAAGCAACAGCTCCATCAAACATATCACATACACCTGCAAGCATAAGACAAAGCAGAGCATCTCTGTAAGATGCATTAATTACCTTTGTAATACCCACATATGCACAAATCATTCCAAGATATGTAAGTACAACCGTATAATCATAAAATCCTATCTTTCTTTCTTTCATAATTTTTATTCCATCTCCTAAATTAATTTTCATTTTTTTTACTTCCACATATATACCCAACCAGCGTTATTAAACCGCATATTGCGACGCACATATAAAATGTAATTCCTCTGGCAATCAGTTCAACATTATATGCCATATGTTCTTTCATTATTCTTGAAAAACCATCAAACATCAGATAATCTGATATCCCCATTGCACCCGGAATCGGAATAAAATTGTAAGCTATGGTTATCAGACACTGCTTTGTAAAAATAATAAGTGCATGACTCTTTTTACCGCCTAAAGCAAAATATACAAACACAGGTACTAAAATCTGTGATGTTCTTTGAAGTATATTGATTATAAGCACACGCACTACAATCCTGTTATTTCCTCTTACAAGGTCTGTAAAACTGCTATATTCCTTTTCATTTTCCATCAGCCATATCATAGGTTTTCTTGGCTTTTTTATTATCCTTTTTTTATAAAGGAAGAGTACCATTATTTTAAGTCTTCTAAAAAATCTGTCACCATTTACAAAAATAAGAATAAATATTATTGCAAGTATTGTAAGACAAGCAAATCCAATATATATAAGTGGCAATGAATATTTTCCAAAACCACGTAATATTTCAGGTTTTATTATAATTGATACAATCCCAAGAATTACAATGGAAATAGTATACATCATAAGGTTAAGAATAAGTACTGCTGCCGTAATTCCAACAGGTATTCCGTCTCTTATCATAAAAAATGCGCTTGCCGGCTGACCTCCTGTAGCAGATGGTGTTATTGCCGAAAAATATACATCTGATGTACTGTAAATAAGTCCCTTTTTTCTTCCCCTCGGATATCCAGCACTTTTAAGTATTATCCTAAGTGACAAGCCCTCCAAAAGTACAAATAAAATTGTGGATAAAACTCCAAGAAGCATCCATCCTTTATGCGCTTCACTTATTATATTTATTAAATGTCCCATGGACATATCACCATTCATCTTTGTAATGGCTCTTACAGTTAAGATAGCCAGAAGAAGAGAAAATAGTGTCCATAGCACTTTCTTTTCTATCTTATTATTTTCTTTTACATTTTTCAAAACAAACTAGCCTCCGTATATTAACATAAAATATAATAACATAGAATTCTAAAGATTTCTCTTATATTTCTCTTAATATTATAAAATTATTCTATAAATTTTAAAAACCTTTCTTATTCAAATCTGCTACAAGCTGGACAAAAAATTCACGCACATCAAAATCATCAAATTTTTTCTTCTTCCTTTAAAAGCCTCATTATAAGTATATTTTCAAGTATTCCAAAAATACATGCTACTAAAGCAAAAGCTAAAATAAATACTGCAAAGTATATCACTTCCCCTGCTGTATTATATATAGGCGCAAAGGGGTGATTATCTGTTGGTGCGGATAAAAACCAATAGTTTGTACCAAAAATTTTATTTATTAAAACTATAACAGGTACAAGTATGACTATAACAGAATCACCACGTACCATATCCATAAAATAAAGCTTTTCCCTATCTTTCTGCCATGTCCATATTGGATAAATAATCATTAACACATGCCATATATAGCTATGAAGCGAAAAATATGATAACAGTCTGTAATGTCCTATCCAGTTAGGAAATAAAATTGTGAC
The DNA here is from genome assembly GCA_900110975.1 of Lachnospiraceae bacterium RM5. Lineage (GTDB taxonomy): Bacteria > Bacillota > Clostridia > Lachnospirales > Lachnospiraceae > Bovifimicola. The sequence goes on along the minus strand of FOFK01000007.1, from coordinate 46,028 downwards.
AAATCCACTAGGAAGCATTACCATACAGATAACACATCTCATCGCTCTTTTTATCTTTTCATTTTTTGCATATGCATATATAGGATAAAGATATGCTACTAATGAACAAAAGCCAATAGGATAATAATTAGAGGTATAGCATCCTTGTGAAAATAAAACTATAAATTTTAATATTTCCATAACAAGGGGCACCCATGCAAAAATCTTAATAATCTTTTCTTTGCTTTTTTTATCTTTCTTTCCAAATATTATAACAGCAACAATTGCTATAACTAAAATTCCTAAAAGCACTAAAAAATATTCAGTTGAAAACAATCCATAGCCATCATTTTCCGGCCTATATTTTTTCTCATTCCAAAAAATACTCATTTTTTCGTCTCACTTTTTTATTCAGATGAATTAGGTTTAAGTCCTGCCACAGCTTTAACAATTACTATATGAATAAATGTTGAAAATAAAAGCATTACAAGCATTGAAAAAAGGAAACTTAGAGGATCTGCATCCCTGACAATATGTAATTGTCTTCCTTCCATCAGACATATTATTCTGTATGCAAGCAAAGCTCCGGTAAAAATTCCAAAAATCATTCCAAGTATATGAGTAACCAGTGACTCACTAAGAACATATTTTACTGTCTCACCTACAGAAAATCCATTTATTCTCATAACAACAAGACTTCGTTTTTTTCGATAATACTGCAGATAAATAAGATTATATAAAACTCCTCCTGCCATAAATGCAGCTATACCCGTAAGTAATCCGGAAATTATATTTAAGGCCGAAGTATAATTTTTATATTCTTCTTTTTTATCTGACATCTTAGTAAGGTTTACTAAAGAATTATCTTCCACGGAAGTTTCTATTATCTCATCTATCTTATCACAATATTTATTATTACACTTTACAAGAAAACAATTATTTTCCGGCTCTACATCAAAAAGCTCTGTATATGTATCATCTGACATAATCATCTGACCACCTACATAATTGTTAAATACGCCTAATACCTTAATGGTTACGGGCATCATCTTACTGTCGTATATTATAAAATTATCGCCCTTCTTAAGGTTCGTAGTTTCAGAAGTCCGAAGACTTATATAAACTCCATGACCGGAGGTTTTTTCTATTTTGCTGCCGGACTTATAATCTCTCATTGCAAAATAATTTTCTAATTTATCTAAGTCCCCACATACTATTTCACCACCGTTCATTCTTCCACCTGCAGTAAACAGTACGGTTTTATCATACACCTCCATATAGCTTAGATTTTTATTATCCATGTCATCTAAAACAGCTTTAATATTTTCTGACACTTTTATATTTTTATCTTCTGTATCAGCTATATCTATTCTCAAATCATATAATTCAACATCCTGAAACTGTCTGTCAAGAGATTTAACAACAGACCTTTTTATTGTAAAACCTGTTACAAGCAGTGCGACGCATCCTGCTATTGAAACAACGATCACTAATATTCTGGTTTTTTCAATAATTATATTTCTAAAAATCATTCTGGTATGTAATGAAAAGAATGATTTTTTATTATTCTTTCCAACTTTTTCATGCAGTTTAACAGCCATCAGTCTGTTATTTAATAACTTTACTGCAGGCTCTTTAAGAAGTTTAAAACATGCGATAGCTGCAGCCAGAATAACTATTAACATCCCTATAATAAAAACAAAGAACGTCATTAAAAATCTGAATTTCAGCATACCTCTTCCATATACATAGAAATTCCCATATATTGAAAGTAATATCCTTTGTATACAATGATAAGCAAAAAGTGTTCCTGTTAACATACCAATAAATGCAGGAATTATTGCCGATGCAAGGTATATAATAATAATTTCATAACTCTTAACTCCCATGGCCTTAGAAGTTCCAATTAAGGTTTTATCTTCCTCAACCATACGGTTTATTGATGAATATATTACCAATGCTCCGACTATCACAAATAATAACGCAAATGTCACTCCCATATCTGCCACATTTTCATAAGCACTGCGAATCGCATAATAAGAAGATGAACCCCAGGCATCAAAAACAAGCCATGGTCGCACATTACTCATATCCAGTTTTACGCTGTCTATAAATGAGCCTACCAGGTTTTCATTATCCCAGATATATTCTTCCTTAATACGCTGTTTTGACAAATAATTAAGACTTAAACAAGCCTTTTTGCATCTTTTTATATATTCATCTGAAAATCTGTCTAACCCTTTAGTTCCTTTAACCCTGATAACAGCCTTCATGCATTTCCCATTTAATTTTTCCAAATCAAATGCTTCTTTTTTTACAATCACATAACGGTTCCCCGGCACATGAAGCTTAAGACACGGATGATCTGCATGTCTTGCAATACCACATATTTTAAAGCTTTTTTTTGCAAGAAATCTATCTTCATTAATATTAACCGTATCACCAATCTTTAATCCTAATTCTTCAATAACTTCTCTTTCTAAAAGGCATTCATCCGTATTTTCAGGCATACGTCCTTCTTCTATATCTACAGTATTGATATTCTTTGTAAGAGAAACAACATCAACACCTATTTCCTTTTTCATATCAACGCTTGCAGATGTAAACCATACAGGCTCAACTTCTTTTACACCTGTAGTCTCCCCTATTTTATCAAGATCTTCATCTGATAAAAGCATTGTTGAAACAACCTCTATATCCCTGAAGTTTGTTTTATCATAATATCTTTTAGCATTATCTTTCATAGCCAGTGCAGAATAATTGATTCCCAGATAAGCCATAACAGCAAAAACCACAATGATAAACATTGAAAAACATGCACTTTTCTGTCTTAAAATATATCGCACTAACCTTTTTAATATCATCTTTTTCATTTTAAACATTACCATTCCAACGAATCTACACTGCAATAATCATCTCTTTTTACTATTTCTTCTATACATCCATTTTTCATAATTACAACTCTGTCTGCAATCTTTGAAATCTCACGGTTATGGGTTACTATTACAAGAGCTGTTTTATTATTATCTTTATCTCCACCTTTTTTTTCTTCTTTTCTGATTACATCCACAAGTACTGAAAGCACTTCCTTGGCAGACCTAAAATCCAACGCTGCAGTAGGTTCATCAGCAAGAATAATCTTTGGATTTTTAACTAATGCCCTTGCAATCGCTACTCTTTGCTGCTGTCCTCCGGATAACTGTCCTGGAAATCGTTTTTCTTCTGCTTCCAAACCTACAGCTTTTATCATTTCTTTTGAAGAAAGAGGATTTTTCACAAGCTCAGCAATAAATTCAACATTTTCAATTGCAGATAATTCAGGCATAAGATGATAATCCTGAAAAACAAAACCAACATCTTCTCTTCTATAGTTAGTTCTTTCCTTTTCAGAAAGATTTGTAATATCTTTTCCAAATGCCTCTATCTTCCCATTTGTCAATTCATCCATACATCCAATAATATTTAATAATGTGGATTTGCCGGAACCTGACTCTCCAAGCACAACAATTAATTCTCCCGGATAAATCTCAAGTGAAACATTATCTAATGCTTTTACAACATCATTTCCAGACTGAAACTCTTTTGTGGCATTATTAAGTTTTATACAAGGTTTAGATATACCAGCCATAATATTTGTCCTCTATCTCTATTTCTGTAAGTTTATAAAAAATCATTCTATTGTCAGTATTGTATCAAATCCGGTGATTTCAAAAATATCCATAATATTTTCATTTACGTTTTTCACTTTCATTTTTCCCTGTTTATCCATAATTTTTTGTGCTGAAAGTAAAACCCTGAGGCCTGCTGATGAAATATAATCCATTTTTTCCAGGTCAATAACAAGCTCTTTTATTCCCTCAATATTCTTTTTAATTTCATCCTCAAACATTGGTGCAGTCGTCGTATCAACTCTTCCCTCAACTTTAAGTGCGAGAACATCTTCCTTCTTTACATTTTCAATTGTCATAAAAAATTGCTCCTTTAAAAAATATTTTTTAAACTTTATTTAATGTCTCATAATAAATACAGGTTTTATCACACTTCCCATCAAATGCATTTTTGCATATTTTCATTCCACATAGCATCTGGGATTCGTCATCCTCCCTGCTGATTCTTTTTCTGACATAACCTATATTCTTAAAATTTGCTTCTTTTCCCTTAATTATCGAAGCACAAGTATTTATCCATACAACATTACAATCATCATGGGCACATAAATCAAATGACCTTACAAAATCATAAGAGCCTGTGGAAAAAGATGGTACAAGTATTAATGTAAGCTTAAAACATCTCATAAGCTTTTCCATATATTTTGTTGTCAGAAAATCTTTACAAATCAAAATAGCTATTCTGCCTATTCCCTCATAGTGAAAAATATTTATAACTTTATTTGCTATAATTCCCTCTAAATATGCATCTTTTCCATTCTCAGCCCTGTAAGGATTTTGTTTACTCTGCTTGCATATTACCTCACCTGAACTATTTAAAACAAAAACTGTATTTTTATTTTTCTCCATAAAAGATGGAAGTATAATCAAATCCGGCAGTTTATTAATATTATCAATCTCTAAATCTCTTTTATACCGGCTGATTTTTTCCTGTATAAAATCCACCATATAAGGATTTCCCATCATCTCAGGAAAAATAATAATATCACTCTTACAATCTTTTATCTTACTCCATATCAGCTCATTATCTTTAATATATGGATTTTCCTTTTTATCTTCATTCGTTTCATATACTATTTCATAGTACATTACATTATCTTTTTCATAAGTTTTTACATCAAAATGTCTTTCTGTACTTAATGGTGAAGCTGCAACCTTAAGAGTTCCTTTTTCACCAAATTCTCTAAACATTTCATTACTTAAGAAAAAATGTTTATCAATCAGATCACCTAATATATCATTTTCCATTAATAATAAATTAGTCAGGAAATTATCCATTCTGTTATAACTGTGTGATAATCTATTTTTTCTCTCCCATACACAAAAGCAACGAGGCAATAATCCAAGTCCCGTTGACTCCCTGTTGGAATTCAAAGCAACAGAAAAATTATCACGCTGAAATTCATTAATTATTTCTTTTAAAACACATTTTAAGCTTTTATCAAGAATCTGTATAAGCCTTAATATTGCAGGATAATCTTCTCTATTTTTCAGGATTTCAAAATACTCTTTAATTTTATCATTTATTTCTGTATTTTCCAAATCAGAAAAATTTATAATATTTTCTTCACCAAACAGGAAACTCAGATTTTCTTCTATCTCTTCATCTATCCTGCTTTTTTGTACAGATGATAAACAGCTGTATTTTACAAAAAAATCTTCCGGACATGTTTTTATTATATAACTGCATAATTCAGCTATTATATCAAAAATAGGATACATTAAAATCACTTCCCTTTATATTCTAAACATAACATGGTTAAATCATCAAACTGCTCCTCATCTTCCACAAATATATCAACGGATTTCTTTATATTTTCCAATATACTCTCTGGAGATTCTACGGATTTTTCATTTAAGGCGTCAAGCATTCTTTCATTTCCAAAAAGTTCCTTGCCTACATTAGTAGCTTCAACCACGCCATCTGTATAAACAAAAAGTTTTGATCCCTTCTTTAAACCGACCTCATATTCCTTATAATTTATTCCTTTCATACCACCAATAACAAAACCGTGCTTATCCTTATAAATTTCAAATTTACCATCAGGCTCCATTAATGCAGGATATTCATGACCGGCATTAGAAGCCCTAAGTTTCCCTGTAGAAATCTCTAAAATACCAAGCCATACTGTGACAAACATATTTTCAGGATTGTTATTGCATATTGCATTATTAGCAGCTTCTAATATCTCAGATGGAGATTTACCCATCTTGGCATAGTTAGCAAATAAAATTTTTGATGCCATCATAAATAATGCGGCAGGCACTCCCTTGCCGGATACATCTGCAATAACAAGACAAAGATGATCATCATCAATCAGGAAGAAATCATAAAAATCTCCTCCCACTTCCTTAGCAGGATTCATAGAGGCATAAATATCAAATTCTTTCCTGTCCGGAAATGCAGGAAATGTAGTTGGAAGCATACTTACCTGAATTTTACCTGCAAGATCAAATTCAACTGCAATACGTTCTTTTTCAATAGTCGCTTTAGTTACCTCATCAATATATTTTATAATGCTCTCTTCCATATTATCTATGGAATCTGCTAAAATTCCGATCTCATCATTACTTTTTATTTTTTCAGATAATTTCTTTTCCGGCAAAGTATTTTCATCTGAAAACCTGATAGTTTCCTCCGTAATACTTGTAAACGGACGCAAAAAAACATGATTAAGATATGCAGCCTGTACTACTATAACAAAGATTATTAAAACTAAAAAAATATAAAATATCTTTGCAATATAGTTATTACGGACTTTTACAAGTTTATCCATTTGTCGCTGGACACAAAGAATGGCAACTGTATTTCCATCATTATCCTTAAGTGGAATCATTGCAGTAATATGTGGATCTGTTTCAATATACCCCTTATCCCTTACAAGAAGTTCCTTATTTGTTTTATTTTCATATAAGTTACGATATTTTTCCATGTATTCTTCATTTGTAGTTTCACGAACATATCCAAAATCATAACAGGAATAATCACTATTTTTATTTATGGTAGAAAATAAAAATGTTATATGCTTATAATCCTTAAGATCCGGTCTTATAACATAAACAAATGTTGAGCCTGAAGCATTGCAAAGATCTGACATTTTCTGCCATTCTTCAAGGTATTCTTCAGTTTTTCCACCACTTTTTGCATATTCTTCTATTTTATCAACATCAAACTCTTTCTTAGCAATTTTTGCTGTATTAAATGCACCTTCTGAATATTGCTCTAAAAGAGCATTTGTATAACTTCTAAATCCCATTATTCCTATTGCTACGGAAAATAATATCATTATACAGATAATACCAATAACACTTTTAAATACTATACTTATTTTATGTTTTTTCTTATTCATAAACCTATCACCCTGTTATAATTTTTACCAAACCTTATTAATTGTAAGAATATTGCATCCTTTATACTCATATTTTATATCATCCATACATTTTTTTGTCATTAATATACCCAGTCCGCCTATTTCTCTTTCCTGTGCAGATAAAGTAATATCCGGATCTTCTTTTTCAAGCGGATTATATGGAATGCCTTTATCAATAAAAGTAATTTTCAAACCATGCTTATCCTGCAATTCAACTTTTATTTTAACTTCACCCGTTTTTCCCCCATAAGCATAATTTACAATATTTACAAATATTTCTTCAACAGCAATATCTATCTGCATTTTTGTTTTTACAGGACAATCTGTTGTATCAAGCTCATCATCCACAAATGATAATACATCCTCTAAATTTTCTTTAATAGCAGCTATTACCAATTCTTTCATTACTTCTCCTTAAATTTCTTTAGATACTCCTTATGTTCATCAGATACCCTAAAGCTCTCCACCGCTTTTTGTATGGCCTTATTATGTATCCATGATTCAAGTTCGTGCCTCTCAATATATCCAACTGATGCATCATACTGTTTTGCAAGTGCCGTGGCAAAAAACCAGGCAACCATCATTTTAAGGTAATAATCTTCTCCTGACTTTTTAGCTACCAGTTCTAAATATTCCTCTTTAAAATCATCACCCAGAAATTCATTCATAAGCATACGCATTCCAAACCTTGCAGTATAGACATGGTCTGAATCAATCCATTTTTTTATCAAAGGCAGTAATTTCTCATGATTTTTCTTAAATACTTTTGGTGTTGCCTGATCACAAACAGGCCAGCAGTCAACATACGGAAGAAATTTTTCCACCGCTTCCACACATTCATCAAAATCCTTAATCATCGCGATTATAAAGGAATGTACAAGATTTTCTTCTAAGTACTTATGAGGTAAATCTTCTAAAAATTCTTTAGCCTCATCAGTCCCGAAAGCATCCTTTGCAATCTTTCTCATTGCAGGCGTCTTAACCCCTATTATTGTTTTTTTATCTATATTAGGAACAAGTTTACTCATAAAGTCAACATGTCCCTCTTCTTTATTTTCTTCTAATTTTTCATATACGCTCATAAATCCACCCATGCTTTAATCCATAAATTATAAGTACTTGTATTTTAAAATCCGCCTTTATTTCCTGCTAATATTCTTATTGTTTCCACATCATTTGCTGTAACCCTGAGATTTGACACATACTCTTTTCCTTCCGGAGATGTTACCTTAATTTCAACAATAGCACCTTCTTTGAAAGCATCTTCACGAACTTTTCTTATAAAAGGTACCATCTTTGGATGTTCCCTGTTAAATACTTCAAATCTTTTTTTAATCTGCATTAATCCTGCCATATCCATGGTTACAGTCCTCCTAATTCTTATTATCCATCTTTTCAAATATTATACCATTTTAAAATATTTCTTTAAACAAAAAAGAGACCTCATCACAAGATCTCTTTTCTAAAAAATTTTTATCTGTCATTAATTTCTACATATACTTTTTCATGTGAAATTGATTTATAAGCCGGACGGATAATTCGTTTACCACTGTTTATCTCTTCAAATCTGTGAGCACACCATCCTGCCATTCTTGAAACTGCAAACAATGGTGTAAATAAATCTTCAGGAATACCAAGCATTCTATATACGAATCCACTATACATATCAATATTTGCACACATTACTTTACCAGAATGTTTTACCTCTTCAAATACAACAGGTGTAAGTTTTTCGATGGACTGAAGGAGATTAAATTCTTTTTCAAATTCAGTACCTTTTGCCATTCTTCCTGCATATTTCTTCAATATTACTGCACGAGGATCAGAAAGTGTATAAACTGCATGACCCATTCCATAAATAAGTCCGCTTCCATCGCCTTCCTCTTTTCTAAGTATTTTTTTCAAATACTCTGCAAGTTCAGCTTCATTTGTCCAATCAGAAACATTTTTCTTAATGAACTCATGCATCTCTGTTACCTTACGGTTCGCACCACCATGTCTTGCACCTTTAAGCGAACCAATTGCTGCCGCATAAGCAGAATATGGGTCTGTTCCAGACGAAGTAAGTACACGGCATGAGAAAGTTGAATTATTTCCTCCACCATGTTCTGCATGAAGCATAAGCATAAGATCAAGAAGTTTTGCTTCTTCACGTGTAAATTTTCTATCAAGACGTAATGTTGAAAGAATATTTTCTGCTGTCGACTGTCCTTTAATTAATGGATGCATTATCATTGAATCATTATTAAAAAATCTTTTTTTTGTTTCATATGCACTAACCATAATAACAGGCATTTTTGCAATAAGAGATATGGCTGTATCTATCTCATGTTCCGGTGTTAAAACCTCAGGATCCTCATCATAAGAGTAAAGTGCAAGAGTAGATCTTGCCATTTTATTCATTATATTTCTTGATGGTGCTTTAAGAATCATATCCTCAAAGAAGTTCTCAGGAAGCTCTCTGTTATCTGATAAAAGCTGTTTAAATTCCTCAAGTTCATCAAATGATGGGAGTTTACCTGTAAGTAAAAGATAAACAATTTCCTCAAAACCAAAGCGGTCTTCTTCTTCAGCTCTGCCAATAAGGTCTTTAATATTATAGCCTCTGAGAATCAATTCACCCTCAGCAGGTTTTTTCTCTCCATCATCAATTACATATCCATGGACATTACAAATATTTGTGACACCAGCCATTACACCGGTTCCATCAGCATTACGAAGTCCACGCTTAACATTGTATTTTTCAAAATAATTGCCAGGAATCATATTGTTATCGCTAAAAGATGTATACATTGTTTCCTTAAAGCCGTTCATATAAATAACTCCTTTCAAATTTCCATTAACAAAAAACGCTTCCCCATACACAGGAGAAGCACCTTTTCCTATTTATTCACTGATTGTTGTTATAACACCTTTTTATCAAACTGTCAATAAAGTCACTATTATTATTGCAATCATTATTCCTATGGATGATAAAATAAAATTATTTTTGTTTTTTCCCAAAAATCTTCTTTAAAGAAGTTAATGCAAATTCACCTATTACTAAAAACTCAATTAAAAGCATTGTCCCTACATAGACACTGGCATCAGAAAATCCATCCCTTACATTCAGATACAGAGCAAATCCTAAAAGCAACGCGCATATAACTATGCTAAGGGCAACCGTCACATTGTATAATTTTTTATTATTTTCATCAAATGAAAAAATTAATAAACCAAGACTCATACATAAGGCTAAAGTCGCAATAATTATACCTTTTGCTGTTCCTCCGGTATTATATAAATATGTAAAACCACAGATTTGTATGTAAACAGCTGCGATCACAAATACTGCAAACCATATGACAGAAGCCGGCATATTTTCCGGTTTATGCATAATTGATGCAATCTTAAATACTCCTATAACAAGCAAAAAAGTCCCTACAGCAAACAATATCCAGCCTATAATTCCCACATCATCCGGTATAAGAAAAAAAAGAACACCACTAACAAACATTAATCCAAGGCACTTAAAATAATCAACCTTCGTCACTTCATTATTTTCATAAGTTTCATTATTTTCATCCATTCTACTCAACCTCCGCTGGCATATAATTTTATTTTATTAAATCTTAAAAACAATCAGAGTTTTTTTATTTTATCATTCTAATTATTCTTATTACCAAGACTTCTTATAAGCACTATAAGATAAACAACAAACAAAGTAACTGCAGCTGATACACCAGCAATATATGAAATCGCCTTATCCATATTGAATCCTTCTTTAGCCATAAGGATGTAAGTTATACTTACCGCAGTCATAAAAGTTGCAGGAAACGCTGTCAGAAATGATCCAAAACGATATTTTCCTTCTTTAATCAGATAATAAGTTGATACCCAAAGTGTAATCATGGCAAGCGTCTGGTTGCTCCATGAAAAATAGCGCCATACAATCTGAAATCCGTTATCATTAACTATTGCAAACCAGGTCAGAAATCCACCAATAAGAAGAAGTGGAATAGTTATAACCAGACGATTTTTTATTTTTTTCTGTTCAAGATTGAATGTCTCAGCAAGTATTAATCTTGCACTACGAAATGCGGTATCACCTGAAGTGATAGGGCAAACAACAACCCCTGCAATAGCCAGTATTCCGCCCACAACACCAAGAACACCGGTCGATATCTCATATACCACATTAGATGCACCATTTGAAAGAGCATCATTAAGAAGCTGTGTTGTGCCATAGAAAGATACACCTGCTGCTGCCCATACAAGTGCTATAACAGATTCACTTATCATCGCACCATAAAATATTTTTCTACCTTCCTTTTCAGTCTTTATACATTTTGCAATCATAGGCGACTGCGTAGCATGAAAGCCTGAAACAGCTCCACAGGCAACGGTAATAAACATATATGGCCATATAGGTGTTCCATTAGGATGAAGATTATGTATTGATATTTCAGGAATTGTATATTTTCCACCAGAAAAAATTATTCCACCAATAACTGCTGCTGCCATTACAATAAGCAGAATACCAAATATAGGATAAAGCTTACCAATAAGCTTATCTATTGGAAGAAGTGTCGCTGCCAAATAATATACAAGTATTACTACTGCCCAGAATGTTCCATTCATCCAACCAGGAGTCAGCTTATCAAGAAGCCCTGCAGGACTTGTAACAAATACCGTTCCACAAAGTACCAGCAAAACTACCGAAAATACACGCATTATCCATTTTATAAATTTTCCAAGATATTCGCCGGAAAGCTCTGCAATGGATGCACCTTTATTACGACAACTTATCATACCGCTCATATAATCATGAACTGCTCCACCAAGGATGGAACCAAATACTATCCATAAAAATACCACAGGACCAAAAACTGCACCCATAAGAGCCCCAAAAATCGGTCCGGTCCCCGCAATATTTAAAAGCTGAACTAAAAAAGCCTTCCACGTTTTCATAGGCACGCAGTCAACACCGTCATTTATAGCAATAGCAGGTGTTTTTCTGTCATCAGGAGAAAATATTTTTTCAGTAAATCTGCCGTAAACTACAAATCCAATAATCAATACTACAAATGAAATTAATAACGAAATCACCTTTTTCCCTCCTATAATCTTTAGTGCAAGTTCTGATTTATTAATGAATAATACATCCTGCCTTCATATTCACCGTCTATAAAAAAATAATCTCTTAACATACCTTCATACTCAAAACCACATTTTTCAATAACTTTTTTTGATTTTATATTTGATGGTCTGACACATATCTGAATCTTATTAAATCCAATTTTCCTGAAACCGTAATCAATCACTGCTTTTGTAGCTTCAGTAGCATAACCTTTTTCCTGATAAGACACACCAATACAGTACTCAATTTCACCCCAGCTACCATACTCATCTACAAGAAAAAAGGCAATCTGACCGATACACTCGCCGGATTCTTTTTCAATCACAGCCCATCTGTATGAATAACCAGTCACATATCCGGCTATATATTTTTTCAAAAGGCTTTCCACTTCCGAAACTGTCGGATACACAGGTTCACCATACATTTTCTGAACCACTTCATCACCTGCCCAATTATCAAAAACAGACTTTGCATCTTCTATACGAAACTGACGAAGAATGAGTCTCTCCGTTTCTATTTTCCCAGTACCACAAGCATTAATACGTGGAGAACTCTCACTTTTATTATAATTTCTTATCAATTCAAGTGTACGTTCAACTGATAGACATGTGGCATATCTTCCCGGCCACATATTTTTATTATAGAATTCATATGTGGTTTTTGCATCCATATAATCATTACTTATAGTAGAATTGCAATACTCCGGCACAATCATTTTATAACCTTTTTCAAACCCACTTTTTACTGTAGCATCAACACAGTAATCTGTCTGAAGTCCAACGACAATCACAGTCCTTATATTCCTAGATTCCAGGTACCAAACCAGTCCTGTGGAATCATTAAAAGCACTGTTTACATTTTTATCAAAAATCTTTTCCCCATCTCTTGGTGCAAATCCCTCATAGATTTCAAAATCAGCATCTCCCTTAGAAAAACCTGATCCTGGTCCGTCATCATGCCGCACATATATTACCTCAACACCGTATTCCCTTGAAGTTTTGATAAGCTTCCTGATATTCTCTTCTAATTTTTTATATCCATAAAGTCTCTCATCAGTAATTCCCTGCTGGGTATCAATCACAAGTAAAACCATTAAGTATTCTCCTGTTCTAGAAAATCAACTAAAAAAATACAAAACCATAATTTATTAAAATTATATCATAAAAAAGCAGGATTTTTCTACCTTTGTTATGATGTTTCTAGTCAAGTCCAAATTTATGTGTAAATTCCCTTAAGCTATAAATTCTTCTATTTTCGCTATTTTATAGCCATTTCTTACTGATAAAGCCTGTTTTTTGCTCGAAATAGCTATAAATTTTTCTTTTTAGCAATATTTATAGCTTTCTTTAATTAAATTAGCCTTTTTTACACCTAAAAAAGCCATAATTTCTCCTACTTTTGCTATTTTTATAGCTACTAAATAAATCTTTTTCCTAAAAAAACAAAAAAATCCATCTAGGACCAAGTAGTACCCCATTTTAGATGGATTTTTTAAAATCCTTAATTTTTCGAATAAAAAAATCCCATCTATAGTCGCATAGAACCCTAATTTAGATGGAATTTTTGAAAATATGTATTTTATATTATTTTTCCGCCACCTATTATACAGTCGTTTTCATCGTAAAATACAGCTGATTGTCCGGGTGCAGGGAGTTTTACCGGATCATCAAACACCACTACTGCAAGGTCTTCTTCCTTTATCTTAACAGTGGCTTTCTGAGGTTTGTGATGATATCTTACCTTAACAAAACAATTAATTATCCTGCCTGGTGCCGGTGGCTCTATAGAAAGAAAATTCAAATTATTACATGCGATTTCTTTTATCTTTACCGATTCTTCACCTGCAAGAACCACTTCATTAGTACCTGCGTTTATTCTTTTTACGTATGCAGGGTAACCTAGAGCTATACCAAGACCCTTTCTTTGTCCTACAGTATAGTGAATGATACCTTTATGCCTGCCTAATACGTTGCCATCTTCGTCGATAAAATTACCTTCACCTGGAATATCCCTTTTAGCATGCTCCTTTATGTAGTCAGCGTAGCTGCCTTCCGTAACAAAACATATTTCCTGCGAATCAGGTTTATTTGCTACAAGTAAACCTTCGTCAGCTGCTATTTTGCGAACTTCTGCCTTAGACATATTGCCAAGTGGCATAAGTGTATGAGCAAGCTGCTCCTGAGTCAGCTTATAAAGCATATATGTCTGATCTTTTTCCGCATGAAGAGCAGTCTTAACAGTATATCTCCCGTTATCCAGTTTAATCACCGAAGCATAATGTCCCGTTGCCACATAATCTGCATGAAATACCTGTGTATAATAAAGCATCTTTTCCCACTTAACGTACCGGTTACACTCTATACATGGATTTGGAGTCAAGCCATTCAGATAATCATCTATGAATGGTTCTATAACTTTTTCTTCAAAAACATCGGTACAATTTAAAGGGTAATATGGAATTCCTATTTTATAACAGGTTCTGCGGGCATCATCGAGTTCACAGCAACGACCTTCATCACCTGATTCCGAAAGCCAGGTACGAAGAGTTACGCCGGTTACATCATATCCTTCATTTTTAAGAAGCAATGCCGTAACCGCACTGTCTACGCCGCCCGACATTCCTACAATTACTTTCTTCATTTTGTCTATCTCCTCATACTTAAATCACTACTGTGGCTATCACAAAATAATTAGTGTAGCTATTCTTAAATAACTAGAATGCTACACTAGACCACTCAATAATTTTTACAATAAATTTATAATTGTGAATATTCAAGGAACAGCAATTTAATTTTTTCAGGATCTTCCACATATGAATATTCATGGGTTTTTCCACTATACACAACAGAACCTTCCTTGTATACAAGAAGTTTATTCTGTGGAAATTCATTCCAACTACCACTGTTACTATCAAGCGGGCAGGTAGAAAAAACAGCTATACCAGACTGTTCTTTAACATAAAGAGTTCCCACAGCATTTTTATGTACATAAAAATATTCTCCATCATAAATAATAAGATTAAGCTTATTTTCAGGAGAAAGTTCCCTGATTATTTTATCAACCAATTCAAATTTTTCATTTTCATCATTAAAATTTGGATTAGTATTTAGTTGTCTGTTAATCTGATCTACCAGATACAGAAGAATTCTTTCACTGTCAGTAGTACCTTTCTGATAATGCTGATATACATTTAATACAGGAGCATCAAAAATTGTACCATTGTGAATCAGAGTCCACTTCCTGCCGGAGTTGTCAGTAGCAACAAATGGATGACTGTTAGAGTAGGAATCATCACCAATCGTTGCTCTTCTGATATGGGCTAGAAAACAAGAAGTTTCAATAGATTCCTTAAGTCTGCATTTAAGATAATAACTTCTTGAAGCCTGAAGTGGCTCTTTTTCAATAAGGGCGTGCCCATCATCAAAAGAAGCAAGTCCCCATCCATTAGGATGAGCTTCAGCATGCGAAAAGAATTCATTCAGCCATCGGTTTATATTAATTTTTCTATTTGATGTTATTCCAAAAAGTTCGCACATTATTAAGATACTCCTTATCTTTAGATTCTAATACGTTTGATGCAATAGAAATAAGATGGTCAGCCCAATTTGCAGCAGTTTTACCGTGGTAAATTTTTGCATTAAATCCTTCCTTTTTAATTTCTTCAATAGCGTTATAAATATCATCGTCTTCTGCGATATCATCAAGTTTTTCATCAAGAATTCTTAAATTTTCATCTGAGTAAACTAATCCTTTGATTAAAGCAACATATCCAAGAGCTCTTTCAATTGGAACGCTGTCTGCAACTCTGATTTCTATATAAGTTTTTACACGTAAATGAAAAAAGCCCATGGAAATAAAATGTTCAATAAGCTGTTTTTTTCTGTCATCAGTAAGTTCTGCTTTTTTTATAACAGACAAGTTAAATAAGTCCTTAGCACTCTTATCAGCAACATAAACAGTTCCATCTGAATCAGGATAAAGTATTAGTGGCGTGTTATAGATGATATCAGCTAAAGAATCATATCCAAAATTATCATCAAATGTATGTGGTAATAAACCTGTTCTGGCAGGATCTAAATCATCCCACTGCTGAATTCTTAAAAGGTGAGGCTTATCAGGTGAATCTTTCATTGTTGAATTTGCATCATTTTTATTTTCAAGAAGAATCATAAATATAGGAGAAAGTTTTTGAAGTATTCTGACTTTCCTTATCAAATCTTCTTCTGAAGAGTAATCAACCGAAACTTGTGTTGAAGCAGATGAACGCATCATATATTTGCCATATTTACCCGTTTCAAGAAAATGCTTATTCATATATTCGTAGCGCTTCTTTGGAGAGAGAGGGATTTCATCCGGAGTAATAATACCATACTCAACTTTAGGAAGCGTTCCGGATGTTTTTATGCTGTAACCTCTTTCTTCGAAGACAGGCTCCCATAAAGCCCTGAAATCATTATAAATACGATGAATTTCACTTATATCAGAATATGGAAATACGCTTATTTCAAATTGACATGATGGCTCGAGACTGACGACATATTCATTTGTATTATATCCCACAACATAACCATCAGTATAATGAAGCGAAGCATCTATTTTATTACCAACTGACTCAACAAGAGAAGAAATTTCGTCAAACTCAATCTGATCCCCGTTTTTATCTATTATAAAATGTTCTATTTCAAGACCAAGTTTTTTTGAAGAAGTTTCACCGTTTCGTATGTAATTTGATATATCTTTAGTAAAACACATAATTCTATCCTCCATATAATTGATTTTGAAAATTTACATATATTTAAAAAATATAATTTTTTTATAACATCATATCATAGTAAAATGGTATGAATATATAATACACTTTATTATTTAATTTGAAAAGAATAAAAAACAACATTTCTAAAAAACTAGAACACTGAACAAGTCAGTGTTCTATCTTTTTTCATTCTTCTTTTAATTTCACTTAAAAGATAAATAAAATTTTATTTTTTATACTGCTGCAAATCCGTTTTCTAAATCTCCAATAATATCATCTATATGCTCAGTACCAATTGAAAGTCTGATTGTATTTTCTTTAATACCTGATGCAGATAATTCTTCCTCTGTCAACTGGCTGTGAGTTGTAGAAGCAGGATGAATAACCAGACTCTTAACATCTGCAACATTTGCAAGAAGTGAGAAGAGTTTTAAATTATCAATAAACTTAAATGCTTCTTCTCTTCCACCCTTGATTTCAAAAGTAAAGATGCTTCCGCCACCATTAGGAAAATACTTTTCAAATAATGCATGATCAGGATGTTCATTTAAAGAAGGATGATTTACCTTTTCTACCTTTGGATTATTTACAAGATATTCAATTACCTTCTTAGTATTCTCCCAATGTCTGTCAAGACGGAGTGATAAAGTTTCTGTTCCCTGTAAAAGTGCAAATGCATTAAATGGGCTGATTGCAGCTCCTGTGTCACGTAAGAGAATAGCTCTGATATAAGTTGCAAAAGCAGCTTTGCCGGCAGCCTCTGTAAATTTCACTCCGTGGTAACTTGGGTTTGGTTCTGAAATCCATGGATATCTTCCGGATGCAGCCCAATCAAAAGTTCCTCCGTCTACGATTACACCGCCCAAAACAGTTCCATGTCCTCCAATAAATTTTGTAGCTGAATGAACTACAATGTCAGCACCATGCTCAATTGGTCTGATGAGATAAGGTGTTCCGAATGTATTATCAATTACAAGTGGTAAACCATGTGAATGAGCAAGTTCAGCAAGTGCATCAATATCAGGAATATCTGAATTTGGATTTCCTAATGTTTCAATATAGATTGCCTTTGTATTTGACTGAATTGCGTCCTCTACTTCTTTTAAATCATGGATATTTACAAGTGTGCTTTCAATTCCATACTGTGGAAGTGTGTGTGCAAGTAAGTTTGCGCTTCCTCCATAAATTGTCTTCTGTGCCACAATATGTTCCCCGGCTTTTGCAAGTGCCTGAATAGTATAAGAAATTGCTGTAGCTCCTGATGCAACTGCAAGTCCTGCAATACCTCCTTCTAACGCTGCTATTCTGTCCTCAAAAACGCCCTGTGTTGAATTTGTAAGTCTTCCATAAATGTTTCCTGCATCCCTAAGACCAAATCTGTCTGCCGCATGCTGACTGTTATGGAATACATAAGAAGTTGTTGCATAAATAGGTACTGCTCTTGAATCTGTTGCTGGATCAGCCTGCTCCTGTCCTACGTGAAGTGCTAATGTTTCAAATTTATAATTACTCATAATTTTATTCTCCTTTAATTTAAAATTTATTTTTTAATTTTCTATATTTCTTATATTATATTTTTAGTTCTACAACATCGTTCTTTTTTACAACACATTCGTCCAAATCTATAATTTGCTCTTATCAAACTTTTAAATCTAAATTCCATAAGCATTCTCCTTTTACAAATTAAAAACGGCTATCCTTTTGTTTGGGATAGCCGCTTAAATGTTATCCCTTACCGGATAACCATATCCTACCATACTTGTAGGAATTTGAAAATTATTCAAAACTTATCATTCGTGATATATTAAACTTATCACCGTGGAAATTCTTAAAAGAGCTTCTTCAAGAATACTTCTAGGGCAGGCAACATTTATTCTCTGAAATCCCTCTCCGGTTTTTCCAAAAATACTTCCGCTGTCCAACCATAGTTTTGCCTCGTTAACAATCATATCATCTAATTTTTTTGCTTCAATACCTGTTTCATTAAAATCCAGCCAGATTAAATATGTGCCCTCTGTAGGAATCAACCTGACTCCCGGAATGTTTTTCTTAATATATTTATCTGCAAACTCAATATTATCTTTAATATATTTTTTTGATGCTTCATGCCATTTATCTCCATATTTGTATGCCGCTATAGTTGCAGCAATTCCAAATATATTTGGCTCATCTGCTCCTGTTGCATAGTATTCAGAAATAAATTTATGTTTTAATTTCCTGTTTGGAATAAATATATTTGACTGCTGAAGTCCTGCAAGATTAAATGTCTTGGTTGGAGCAGTAGCTGTTATTGTAAACTCTTTAAAGTCAGATTCAACCTCTTGAAAAATCTGGTGTTTTCCATGCCAGATGAAATCAAAATGTATCTCATCACTAAACACTATAACACCATGCTTTTTACAAATCTTTCCAAGTTTCTCCAGTTCTTCTTTTGTCCAGACTCTTCCTACCGGATTGTGAGGATTACAGAGAATAAATAATTTCACATCATTCTCTTTAATCTTATTTTCAAAATCTTCAAAATCAACCAGGTAATGACCTTTACCATCATAAATCAAATCATTGCTGACAACTTTTCTATTATTTTGAATTATCAGACTGCTGAAAGGATAATAAACCGGTTGTTGAATAATAACTGAATCACCCACATCTGTGTAAGCTTTTATTGCGCAGGCTATTGCAAAGCAGACACCTGGTGTAATAACATGCCACTCAGATTTAACTTCCCAGTCATGATGTCTTTTCATCCATCCTGCAACCGCCTCGAAAAATCCGTCTCCCCTCTGTATATTTGTATATCCGTAAATATTATGATTCACTACATCCTTTAGTGCATCTTCAACATAAGATGATGTTTTAAAATCCATGTCTGCAACCCATAAAGGTAATACATCTTCAGGATAACCTCTTTTTTTTGCAAAATCGTATTTTAAACTTTTCTTACCACGTCTGTCTATTATGGTACCAAAATCCAAATTTCTTTCTGCCATTTTACATCACCTCAATTCATATATATTTATCACTCTTATCACCACTTTGGTGTAACGTTTCTTAAATAACCAGACCGCTAATCCAGTTCACAAAATATTGACTCCAGTTCTTCTATGATATCCTCTACATCCTCTATTCCTGTTGAAAGTCTTAATGTCCTGTCTGTAATACCATTTTTGATTCTTACTTCTTCAGGAACATCCGCATGTGTCTGTGTAGTCGGATATGTTATAAGTGTCTCCACACCTCCGAGGCTTTCCGCAAATCTTATCAATTCAACTTTCTTTAGTATTTTTAATGCATTTGCTTTGCTGTCAACATTAAATGTAATCATTGAGCCAAATCCTTTTGCCTGCTTTTTAATAATTTCA
This sequence comes from Lachnospiraceae bacterium RM5, assembly GCA_900110975.1. Classification (GTDB taxonomy): domain Bacteria; phylum Bacillota; class Clostridia; order Lachnospirales; family Lachnospiraceae; genus Bovifimicola. The sequence continues at coordinate 25,776 of FOFK01000007.1, read as the reverse complement.
TGCCCCGGATGATCAGGCAATCCCGGATAATAAACATCCAATACATGCTTACTATTTTTTAACCACCTTGCAATCTCCAAAGCATTTTTCTCAGCTTTCTCCATTCGGATTCCTAATGTTTTAATTCCACGCAAAATCAACCATGCATCAAATGGAGCCAGCCCTGCTCCCGTTGTCTTAATTAAGAATCTTAATTTCTCAATTATTTTATCATTTGCAGTTACTATAAAACCTGCCAGTGTATCATTATGTCCTCCAAGGAATTTTGTTCCACTATGAATAACCACATCTGCACCAAGTTTCAATGGATTCTGAAAATATGGAGACAAAAAAGTATTATCAACTATAAGAATAAGATTTCTTTTCTTTGCAATCTCTGCGACAGCCGCTATGTCAGTTATACTCATCATAGGATTTGTAGGAGTCTCTAAATAAATTGCTTTTGTATTCTCTTTTATATGTTTTTCGATATCATCATTTGCACATGCAAGATATGTAAATTCATATCCGTTTTTCTTTGAAATATTATTAAAAAGTCTGATACTTCCACCATATAAATCCGCTTCAGCTATTATATGGTCTCCCGGCTCAAATATTTCAAACAATAGGGTAATTGCAGCCATTCCGCTTGATAAAGCAAACGCGTCTTTACCATTTTCTAACTGTGAAATATATTTCTCCAAATGTTCTCTTGTAGGATTCTGTAACCTGCTATAGTCATATCCTGTACTCTGTCCAACTCCCGGATGTGCATAAGTTGCCGTCTGATATATTGGATAACTTACAGCACCGTAATGTTTTCCCACATCTTCGTTTGCAAGATGCAAACATTTTGTATTATCTCCTCTTTCCATAAGTCTGTCTCCGTTTCTGCCTTTATGTTCTTAACGTCTTATGATTATCTATCTTTTCATAGTAATATGTAATCTTCTTCAAAGCTTCCTCAACCGGAACCTCAACGTCAAACACTGAAATAGCCTTTTTTTCAAATTGCTTTTGCGCCTGAAATCCAACTTTTCTACAGACCACACATCTGCAATCATCTATCAGTGAAACTTTTTTTTGAACACCTTCAGCACCTCCACAGCCGCCTCCGTTGCCACCACAGCCTGATGATTTACAATTGCTTTTTTTGCAGTTGCTTTCCAAACTTAAATCAGAACTATTTACATTATTTGCATTACCTTCATCTTCACTATTTCCACCAGTAACAGCTCTTTGTTCAACTAATCTAAAAGAATCCGTCACTTCGTAAATCAGAAAGTTTTCTACTTCACCAAATTTTAAATCTACATTTATTCCATCGGACGAGCCTACTGCTATTTTATACGCCATTGTATCACCTCATACACTAGTTAAATCTCTGGACAGCCACAGTATAAATATCTTCAATAAGTCTGATTCCACCTGTGTATCCCACATATGAATCATCCAAAATAACCTTGTCCTGAACCGGATATGATACATTTAAGAAGTTACCCTTAAGACTCTCTGTAACTTCCTTCTCGTAATAACCACCAAGTATAAGTGGATAACCGTGGTAATCATGATTCTTTATTTCTTCATGAATCTTAAATCCATCTGTCTCGAAAGAAACTTCTGCTTCTAATCCAAAATTAAGTTTCTTGAATTCTTCAGCTATTTCTTCCCTTCTGTTCTTTGGAGTATCATCAACAACAAACTGCTTAGCCGGAACCAATCCTAAATCATTTGCAAGGAATTTTGTAATTCCAAGAGCATAATGTGCATCAGATACAACCGTAAACTGTTTGTTGATAACTCTGTTTTCAAGGAAAAGATCTGCATATCTTTCAATCAGATAATAGTAATAATCTTCATGCACTTTAATTACAGATTCAACTTTCTCCTCATCAACTCCTGCAAACTTTCCAACTTCTCTTAAGAATTTGCTTGTCTCTGTTGCTCCTATTGGAAGAGTCTTATAATGAAGATATGGAATACCTAATTTTCTTTCCATCTTCTTCATATTGTTGAGCCCAACCCATGGAGATACAAGTAAATTAAATTCTGCCTCAGGAATTTTATCTATATTTTTAATCCCCCTGTTATATCCGAATATTGTATTTGGAGTTAATCCAAGTTCACTAATAAGTTTTTCCAGTTCACGTAAATTTCCTAACCAGAACAAATCCTGATATGGTACATCAGCCCAGATATTTACAAGACCTTTCTGTTTTGTCTCTGATTTTTTCAGATACTGATCCACAATTGCATCAACAACCTGCTCATGTCCTTTATAATTATTTCCTTTAAATCCTGCTGTTGGTGCATATATTACAGGCTTATCTGCATCCTCAAATCTTGATACAACTTCACCTGTATCATCACCAACAATTTCAGGAATACAACCTGTTAATACTACATATAAATCTGCATCTATTACTTTTAATGCATTTTCGATTGTTGAATTTAATTTCTTAACACCACCGAATACAACATCTTTTTCATTAATACTTGTACATGGAAAAATGTTAGGTGAGAAATAACCTGAACTTCCAGTTGATTCAGATAATTTCTGTGCACAGCCCGGACCTGAATGAAGTATTGGCAAGGCTCTGGTAATTGCCTGAACAGACTGCATAGCTCCCAACGCACATTTATATCTTTGTTTATCTAATAATTTTGCCATTCTACTTCACCTCTTCTAAAAATGTATCAACGTTCTGCTTATACCACCAATCTGTATATGGTAACTTAGTACGTTTTGCAAGATTTTCCTCAAAACTTCTGTTCTTAATTGCATCAACAATTGTCTTTGCAAATTCCAATGTATGCTGATAGCCAAAAATTGAGTATTCATCAGCAACATAAATTGCCGGTGTACCATTTTTGATTGCCCATACTGTTGAGCCCGGATGTCTTGAAAGATACATATCCGGTTTATATTTATTCAAAATATTCATTACTTCATAGTTCTGCTGATCGGCAACACTTGCTTCAAAATCAATGTCATTATCAAGAAGATATTTCATTGAAGGAGGAACATTTCCATCCTCATACTTCTTGTCATAATGCCAGGCAAGTGCCCATACAACCTTAATTCCAAGTTCATTAAGTACTCTTGATACTTCAAAAGTATATCCCGGACCCATTCCAAGCACTGCTGTAAGTCCTTTCAATTCCTTCTTAACTTCCTCAATCTGTGGAATATAAATTGCACGCTGCTCTTCTATATATTTCTCAATTTTATCACTTCTGCCTGTAACCTTACCGATTTCTCTTAACCATGTTTCAAAACCTGTTATACCACACTGGTTAATACTTCTTACATATGGCACACCATATTGTTCTTCAAGTGCATTTCCAAGATAGTTACCTAAAGTGCCGCAAATACAGGTTGTAGCTATACTTTCTGAAAGATGTGACAACTCTTCAATTGTTGAGTTACAGTATAAAAATACAGGTTCAAGATCAAACTGCTTAAACATTTCTATAATCTCAGGTCTGGCACTCTCAAAGAAGTTCTTAAAGTTAATCTTATTTGTCTTAACTCCCTCTCTTGGAGGTTTAACAATTTCCTGTAAAACTGCATGATCTGAAATATCAAAACCTGTTGCCCAGATTCTTGATTTAAAACCTTCACAATGAACAGCAACAATTGGTACTCCAACCTCTTCCCTTACATCGTCAACAATGCTGTCAATATCTTCGCCGATAATACCTGTAGCACATGAGCTTGAGACAAAAATAGCTTTAGGAGAATATCTTTTGTTAACTTCCAGTATTACATCTCTAAGTGTTGCTGTTGAACCGAAAATAGTATCATTTTCATTCATATCAGTTCCAACATATACTGTACTGCTTGTTACTCCTCTCTTCTTTGCCATTACTCTTGACATATAATATGAATTTGCACTTGTTACAGAACATCCTGCAGGTCCGTGATGAATAATGGCCACGTCCCTGATTCCTGCAAGCTGGCTAAGTCCGCACATTGATAAACAGGTGCTTGACTGTGAAAAACATCTTGAACAACCTTTTAAAGTTCCACATTCACTCTGTGATGCCAAATCCTTTAACGTTCCAACATATCCTGTAATTGAACCTATTCGGTTTTCTCTCGTAGCTACATTTGAATTACTAGTATTAATAGCCATTTTTAGTCCTCCTAATCAAATAGTCCGGTAGAAAGATATCTAAGTCCCGTATCAGGGAAAATTACTACAATATTCTTTCCCTTATTTTCTTCTTTCTCTGCAAGTGTCTTTGCCGCAAACAATGCAGCTCCTGACGACTCACCTACCAAAATACCATCAGTCTTAGCAACCTGACGCGCTGTTTCATACGCATCTAATGCTTCAACTGCAATATAATCATCATAAATATTTCTATCAAGTGTTGAAGGAATAAGATTATCCGCAACACCAACAAATGGATGTACTCCTGTAATTTCATTTTCAGGCTGTGGAACTTCATCACTTGGAAGTGAGTTTGGTCCCGGCTGAACACCTACGATTTTAATATCAGGATTCTTCTCTTTAAGATAAGCTCCTGTTCCTGAAATTGTTCCACCTGTTCCTGCACAGGCAACGAGAATATCGATTTTTCCTTCTGTATCTTCCCAGATTTCAGGGCCTGTAGTTCTCTTATGTACTGCTGGATTTGCAGGATTTGAACATTGATCTACAAAGAATACATTTTCTTCCTTGTCCAGTACTTCTTCCTTTAAACTCTTTATTGCCGCAACAAAATCGCCATTTGTTTCTTTTAATGTTTTTGCAATTGCAGGCTCTTCTGTGAGTTTTATAGTAGTACCTCCAAAAGCTTTGATAACCTTAAATCTCTCTTCACTTACCTGATCCTGAACATATACTCTGAAAGGATATCCTTTAGATGCCGCGATGGCTGCAAGGCCTATTCCTGTATTTCCACTGGTTGTCTCAACAATTGTATCTCCCGGTTTTAACTGTCCTTTGCTTTCTGCATCCTCAATCATAGCAAGTGCTATACGATCCTTTACACTCTGGTTTGGATTAAAGTACTCTAACTTTCCAATAATATTTGCCTGGATATTATTCTTCTTCTGGAAACCGTTTAACTGAAGAAGAGGTGTTTTTCCAACAAGTTCTGTAATTGAATTATAAATTCCCATATTTTTTTCCTCCTATCAATTTGAACCTCCGGTTGTCCAGTCAGCTCATAGAATTTTATATAAATTTATTTTGATTTTTTCTGTCAAATTGTTATTAATAAAAAAATTTAAATCTTATAATCATCTGCAAGTTCCATCATTCCATATTCCATAAGGATTTCTTCAAGTCTCTCCTGTGTCATCGGTGTAGGAATAACAAAATCTTCATTTTCGATTACAGCCTGCGCAAGATTTCTGTATTCCTGTGCCTGGTTTGAATCAGGCTTATACTCTATAACTGTTTTCTTGTTAATCTCTGCATGCTGAACAATATTATCTCTTGGAACGAAGTAAAGTAATTTTGTTCCTAACTCTTTTGAAAATGCACGTAATAAATCAAGTTCTCTGTCTACATTTCTTGAATTACAGATAATTCCACCAAGTCTGACTCCACCTGTTCTTGCATATCTCCTAATACCTTTTGAAATATTATTAGCTGCATAAAGTGCCATCATTTCACCACTTGCAACAATATATATTTCTTTTGCTTTACCTTCACGGATAGGCATTGCGAAACCACCACAGACAACATCACCTAATACATCGTAAAATACATAATCCAAATCATCAGTGTAAGCACCCAGGTTCTCAAGCATATTAATTGATGTGATAATACCTCTTCCTGCACATCCTACACCCGGTTCAGGTCCACCGGATTCAACACATCGTGTTCCTCCATATCCTTCTTTCAAAATTCTGTCAAGTTCAATATCTTCGCCTTCTTCACGAATAGTGTCTAGAACTGTCTTCTGTGCAAGACCTCCAAGTAATAATCTTGTTGAATCTGCCTTAGGATCACAACCAACAACCATTACCTTCTTTCCATGTTCAACTAATCCGGCTGTCAAATTCTGTGTAGTTGTTGACTTTCCTATACCACCTTTACCATATATTGCTATTTGTCTAATTTCGCTCATAATTACTTCCTTTCTATTTTTTATTCAAATAATTTTTTTAACTTAATATATTTCAATAGCTGCAGGATAGATTCCTCAATAATTCCGGGAATCTCAAACCCTTCAATCCCCTTTTTACTTGCTGCAAATGCTGCACCATCTCCTATTCTGCTGGCTAAAATGAAATCACAATCTTTTAATCTGTTAAGATTTTCATTCAATTTTTCATCATTATGATTGCCACCTTCACACACAGGAACTACTTTTCTCTCTTCAATCAGCTTAAGTTCCTCTTCTTCACTAATCTGATATATATAAAATTTCCCGGCCCTTCCAAAATGACTGTTTACAACTATTCCATCACTGGAAGCTACCGCTACTCTGTAAATATCATTAGCCATGTGAAAATGTCTCCTTTACATTCAGTTTTCTCTGATAAATCTGATCACCAAATTCTGATTTTCCAGGTACTCCCACCGCATCTGCACGACAGTGCTGACAATGTCTGAACACATCTATGTATTTCGATGCTTTTGTTCTTGCCTCATCAATCTCTGCACAAACAGGGGCTCTGTGATTTTTCAGTTCATGTTGAGGAATCAAAGGTATTATATTGTAAATACTTGCTCCCGCTTCTTTGACGGTTTTTGCAATTTCTTCAATATGATCACCGTTGATTTCCGGAACCAGAACAGTATTAATTTTTACTGTTATCCCTGCTTTAGCAACTTTTTTAATTCCTTCAATTTGATTTTTTATAAGAATCTTTGCTGCTTCAACACCCTCTATTTTTTCGCCATGATAAATAATAAATGCATTCAATTTGCTTTCAATTTCGGGATCCACAGCATTTACCGTAACTGTAAGGGAATCAATTCCCACATCTATCACATCCTGTGCTCTCTCATTCAACAGCAATCCGTTAGTGCTCATACATTTTATTAAATCAGGAAATTTTTCTTTAATAATCTTAAATGTTTCAAATGCATTATCTGTTGCTAACGTATCTCCGGGTCCTGCAATTCCTGCCACTTTAATGTCAGGACATATTTCTAAAGCTTTTGTTAAAATCTCTTCACAATCCGAAGGTTTTAAAACTTTAGAAGTTACACCCGGTCTTTCCTCTACATCATTTATGGTTCTGTCACAAAACCGACAGGCTATATTACATCCCGGACTCACCGGAAGATGAATTCTTCCCGCGTTATTTTTGTGTCCTCCAAAACAAGGATGAGAATTCTGCAAGTCTTTATATGTATTGCTCATATGACACCCACTCTCTGTTTTTTTGTTACTAATCAGCAAGTAAAATGCTGAAACGATACCGGATGGATTCGAACCATCAACTTCAGTTTTGTAAACCTATGCCTTTCCTACGGCTACGGCATCTTAATATCTGACTCCCACCGGTATAAATACCTACTCACCACTGGTTATATATAAAGCGGGAGTCAGATCACGTCTTATATATTTTTTTAGTTTTTAAAAGTTTTATTATGGCTGTAATCTTATTTTTTCAGTCTTATCAATTTGAATAACTCTTCCATCCTGAATTATTAAAGTAACTTTTCCAAATTCCACTTCATTAACCATCTTTTCAACTTCTTTAATATAATAATCAGAATCCAAAGAATTTTTTCCCATTATCCTCACCTCTTTTATGAATTAAATAATGGTGTTGATAAATATCTGTCTCCTGAATCAGGAAGCAATGCCACAATTGTTTTGCCTTTATTTTCAGGTCTCTTAGCAAGAATTTCTGCTGCCTTTAATGCAGCTCCTGAAGAAATACCAACAAGGATACCTTCTGAAGTAGCAAACGCTTTTCCTTCTGCAAATGCATCTTCGTTTTCAATTGTGATAATCTCGTCATATACTTTAGTGTTGAGTACATCAGGTACGAATCCTGCTCCAATTCCCTGAATCTTATGTGCTCCCGGTGTTCCTGTTGAAAGAACTGCACTTGTAGCAGGCTCAACTGCAACTACCTTTACATCCGGATTCTGTTCTTTTAAATATTCACCTACACCTGTAATTGTTCCGCCTGTACCAACACCTGCGATGAAGATATCGATTTTTCCTTCTGTCTGCTTCCAGATTTCAGGACCTGTTGTTTCTTTATGAACTTTTGGATTTGCAGGATTTACAAACTGTCCAAGGATTATTGATCCCTCAATTTCCTTATTGAGTTCTTCTGCTTTTGCAATTGCTCCTTTCATTCCTTTAGCACCTTCTGTAAGAACAAGTTCTGCTCCATAAGCTTTAAGAAGATTTCTTCTTTCAACACTCATTGTGTCAGGAAGAGTAAGAATTGCTTTGTAACCTTTAGCAGCTGCAACTGCTGCAAGACCAATTCCTGTATTACCACTTGTTGGCTCTATGATAGTTGCTCCAGGTTTTAATTTTCCACTTGCCTCTGCATCTTCGATCATTGCTAATGCAATTCTGTCTTTAACTGATCCTGCCGGATTTAAATACTCAAGTTTAGCAAGTACTGTTGCCTCTGTAATTTCTCTTTTCTTTGCATACCCATTCACCTGTAATATAGGTGTTCCTCCGATAATTTCTAATGCACTCTGTTTGATTTCGCTCATAATAGAATCCTCCTTAAAAAAACTTTATAATAATTAACTACTTTATTAGGAATGATAAAAGCTGTTATCCTTAGGAATAGCCGCTTAAACCGTGTTCCTTATTGGAATAAACATATCCTACCACACTCGTAGGAATTTGAAAATTATTCAAAACTTATCGTTCGTGATATGCTAAACTTATCACTATGACATATTCTCTTTTCTATTGTTGCGGTTGTAAAATAACAAGACTAATATGTAGATGTCTGCCTGATGGTGGATGTCTGCCTGATGGTGCGTATCCGGAAACGTAGTTTTGCGATTCTTAAATAACCAGACCGAATACTTGCCTGCTTATCCAGATTGTACATCTTGAAAAACTTCGACGTAGCTAAACATTGATAATATTGAAGATTACGCGCATATTCTAATTATTTAACTGTATACGCGTAGTCATTTGGTGCATGTGTGATAAAATTACGCGTATACAGCAATTATCTGGCTTTATGCGCGTAATATATTTGTATATGTATGCTACTTTTTACGCGCAAAATACAATTAATTAATAATATACGCGTAATATTTGAGATGGTTTTTGAAAAAAAGGTCTAAATTTCTACGCGTATACAGCTCTTTTTTTGAATTATGCGCGTAATTATGATTATCCAGCTTGAATATCTTTACGCGTATATTGAAAAAAAATACAATAAGCGCGTAATTTATATAAACTAGTGTAGTGATTGCAAAATAACCGGACTAATGCGATGAATACTTGCCTGCTTATCCTACTTACATGTATCTGAAAGCCTCGATGTAGCGGGCTACGTCATGGATTTTAAATATGCACAATCAAAAAAATCCCCTTTCGTCAGACTTGATTTTGCCTGACAAAAAGGGAATTTCCTCTTTATTATTATTTATTATTTTATTCTTCTTTATATTTTAACAATTCTTCAACATAAGATTCACCGATTTTACTTAAAAAGTGATTTTCTTTCACTATATAACCAATTGTAATCGGGTCTTCTTCCTTCAGTTTAATTGCAACAAACCCATCCTGTAATACTACACTGTCTGTCATTACACCTGTTCCTATGGAATAACCATTCATTGCTGACATTAATTCTGTGGATGTTGCTCTGTCTGTTGATCTGATTATCTTTTTAAAATCATAATCACCCAGAGCTTCTTCTGACAGATAAAAACCACTGTCGCTGCTCTGATCAAATGCTACACATGGATATTCGTTCAAATCATCAATTGAAATTTCACTTTCACCTGCCAAAGGATGATCCTTCCAGACATATACATATGCATCTCTTACCATTAAAGGTGTAAATTTAAGCTGATATTCTTTTAATAATTTTCTGAATATCTTTTCGTTACTTGAAGTATATGCAATTACTCCTATTTCACTCTTTAAGTTCTTTACATTATTCAGCACATCATTTGTTCTCGTCTCATAAACTGAATAATTGTACTCCTCTGATTCATATTGTTTTATGGTTTTTACAAAAGCATGAATAGCAAAAACATAATGCTGCATTGAAACAGAGAAACTCTCTTTTCCGCCTCTGTCTCTGTCATATTTCTCTTCGATAAGTGTGAACTGTCCTACAGCCTGTTTCGCATATACTAAGAACTCTTCGCCTTCCTTTGTCAAACTGATTCCTCTGTTTGTTCTTGCAAAAAGTATAACTCCAAGTTCTTCCTCTAAATCATTAATTGCAAGGGATAACGCCGGCTGTGTAATAAACAGCTTATTAGCTGCTTCCCTCATAGATGTTGATGTCGAAAGTGCTATAACATATTTTAACTGAAGAATTGTCATAACGTTTTTCCTTTCATAATTGGATATTCACTACACTGGTCCGTGAGTCCGGTGGTACTAATATTCTTCAACAGGAGCTTCTTCTTTCTCTCCAATATCAGTAACAGGTTTTTCAAGTCCTTCAATTTCAATTCCATTTTTTACTGCATAATCCCAAAGTGCTGCATGAATTGCTTCCTCAGCAAGAAGTGAACAATGAACCTTTACAGGTGGAAGACCATCAAGTGCTTCCATTACTGCTTTGTTTGTCACTTCAAGAGCTTCTGTAACTGTCTTTCCTGCAACTAATTCAGTAGCCATACTGCTTGTTGCAACAGCTGCACCACAGCCAAATGTCTTAAATTTAGCTTCTTTAATTACTCCGTTTTCATCTATATCAAGATACATTCTCATGATATCTCCACACTTGGCATTTCCTACTGTTCCAACGCCACTTGGATTTTCTATTTCTCCTACATTTCTTGGATTATTAAAATGATCCATTACCTTTTCACTATACATCTATTATTCTCCTTTTTCTATCTTTTTTTACATATGTCATTAATTTTATATCATTATCTTCAAATTATTATTTTCGTAAATCATATTAATTTATCTTTAAGAAATCTTTTTTTCCTTTATGAAATCTTCATATAATGGTGACATACTTCTGAGTCTCTCAATAATCTTTTTAAGTTCATCAACTGTATAATCTATATCTTCTTTTGTAGTCTTTTCAGACAATGTAAGTCTTAATGAACCATGTGCTATTTCATGAGGGAGACCAATTGCAAGTAAAACATGTGAAGGATCAAGAGATCCTGATGTACAAGCAGAACCACTTGAACCGCAGATTCCTTTTTCATCAAGGAGAATAAGCAATGACTCGCCTTCAATAAATCTGAAGCAGAAGTTTGCGTTATTTGGAAGTCTGTCTGTTCTGTGACCATTGAGTCTCACGTAAGGAATCTCATTTAACACCCTGTCAATGAGATAATCTCTAAGTTCTGTCTCATATTTAATTCTGTTATCTAATTCTTCTGTAGCAAGCTCTATTGCCTTTCCAAATCCTACAATACCAGGAACATTATGAGTGCCTGCTCTTCTTTGACGTTCCTGGGCACCACCGTGAATGAATGAAAGGATCTTAACACCCTTTCTTATGTACATAATTCCAATTCCCTTTGGTCCATTTACCTTATGACCACTTGCACTGAGCATATCTATATTCATCTCATCAACATTGATTGGAATATGTCCGAATGCCTGTACCGCATCTGTATGGAATAATACTCCATTCTCCTTGGCAATTTTACCGATTTCAGCAATTGGCTGAATTGTTCCTATTTCGTTATTTGCTGTCATAACAGAAATAAGAATAGTATCAGGTCTTATCGCTGCTTTAAGCTCGTCTAACTTAACAACACCATTTTCATCCACATCAAGATAAGTTACTTCAAGTCCTTTCTTCTCAAGATACTCTGCTGTATGAAGTATTGCATGATGTTCAATCTTTGTTGTAATGATATGTTTACCTTTGCTTCCATATGCTTCTGCAGTTGCTTTAAGTGCCCAGTTGTCTGATTCACTTCCTCCACCTGTAAAATAAATTTCTTCAGTTTTAGCTCCAAGAGCTTTAGCAATTGTCTCTCTTGATTTCAATACACTTTTGTTAGCCTCTCCGGCAAATGAATAAACCGCTGATGGATTTCCATAATATTCTGTAAAAAAAGGGTTCATAGCATCAAGTACCTCCGGATATACCTGAGTTGTTGCTGCATTATCTAAATATATTAATTTACTCATATCTCATTTCTTCCTCTCTTAATTACATTTAAGTAAATATTATTACTTTTACTTGATTTTAGTAGTTTTTTCCAATTCCTAGTTAATTACTATGATATGGATATTCTATCATTAAATTTCCATATGTCAAGTTGTTTTTTTATAACTGTTATAATAATTTTTTTGATAGCTGTTGGAATAGACAAAAAAACAGTAAGTCAAAATAGACTTACTGTTTTAATTAATACATTTATTTTTTCTTTTATTCAGACTGCCAGCTCAACAAATCTTTTAATGTTGTTGTATCTACTACATCCTTCACTGCATCATTTATTTTCTCATACAAAAGCGCAGGAATACAATTTGCTTTTCGGTCACAGGACTCATCTCCACTTACACATTTTACAGGTGCAAGATCTCCTTCAGTAACTCTGAAAATCATTCCTACCGTATACTCTTCCGGCTTCATTGTAAGAACATATCCACCCTGGGCTCCTCTTATACTTTTCACCAATCCGGCTTTATTAAGCATAGATATAATCTGTTCGAGATACTTTTCTGAAATCCCCTGGTTCTGAGAAATATCCTTTATACTTTTTGGATGTCCCGTATTATCTGCTGCAAGCTCTAACATTAATCTTAATGCATATCTTCCTTTTGTTGATATCTTCATAATAATCTCCTATATTATATTACAATCATTTATAAATCACTCAATTCTTAAATTCAAGCATCATACATCTGATATTAACATATAATAATTTAATAATTCAAGCACTTATTATAAACTCTTCAAAACCAACCAAGTTTATTCATCATCCGAAAGATTTATATTTACATCGGCAAAATCAATTGCCTGTCCTTCATGGGAACTGATAATCACCGTACTTCCTGATTCATTACATCTCCTCAAAACCTCAAGAACCCTGGTGACATTTTTTCTATCCAGATTTGCAGTGGGTTCATCCATAATAACAACTTCCGGTTTTGAAATTATACTTCTTGCAATAGCAGCTCTTTTTATTTCACCACTGGATAAATTCTTTGGATATTCGTTTTCAAGATTATATAAACCTAATTCATTCAACTGTTTAATCATATCTTTTTTCTTATCTTCATCCACCGGACCTTTATTTAATTCATAGGATAATTCAAGATTTTCATAGAGTGTTAAATAAGGAATAAGCTCACAGTTTTGTGTAACAATGCCCAGGTTTTCTCTTCTAAAGTCAGATAACTGTTTTTCATTATAAGCTGTAATCTCCTCTTTCCCATAATATACTTTTCCTGAAGTTGGCCTGCTTACTCCGGAAATAATATTAAGAAGTGTACTTTTTCCAACTCCACTGTCACCACTGAAAAGTGCAAACTTTCCATTTGGAATTGTAAGACTCAGATCATCCAACACAGAAATTTTTCTATTATTTCTCTGGTATTTTTTAGTGATTCCTTCTAACCTTATTTCCATTACAAATTACCTCATATTTATTCTAATCAATCTACTCCAAAATTTCTTTTGGACAAATTTTTCTTATACTTACAGTTGAACATACAGGTCCAAGTCCCGCTGTCAATATAAATACTATTGCAATAATCAACACACTTTCCCGCAAACTTGGATATGTAAAAGGCACATTACTGACATTATCTATTAATTCAAACATAACAAAAAATGATATTGTTCCAAACAAAGTCCCTATTGCTGAACCAACAACTGATATAAATATTATTTCATTTCTTAAAATGCTTTTTACACCTTTTCTGCTTATACCAATTATCCTTAAAACTTCTATCTCTTTTTTTCTATCCCTGATTATAATAAAATATATAATATACAACAAAAGTACAGTTACTATTATGATTGTTACACTAAATATTATGCATGGAATGTACATATCTTTAAGACTACCTGTCAGTTTTTCTGAAACTGTGTCTTTGCTGACAATATCGACACCTTCAATTTCAGCCAACGTCGCTGTTATTCTCTGTAAATCTACACCATCCTTAACTTTTACCAACACTGCAGAAATATCTTTTTGAGTTACATCCTTAATCATTCCCTGACCGGCTGCTTTAGCCAGAGTCATTATTTCATCCATCTTATTTCTGCTGACAAAGACTGTTTCATCCATAGAGGAACCACTCTCTTCTAAAACCGATGCCACCTTAAACACTTTACCAAACATTTTAAATGTCCGGTCTTCTCTTATGTCAACTTTACTTCCAACTATTACTTCTCCATTTTCAATTGATTTCAGATATTTATTATCTATCCATGGAGTAATTGTAAAATCAGAATCCATATCAACACCTATGATTTCAACAGACTGATCACAGCATGAAGCTTCCATAGTCATAAGAAAAGTCTGTGGCGATACTTTTGCCACACCTTTTGTATTCACGATTTTATCAAGAACCGATTCATCCATATAGAAATAATTTTTTTTTGCAGTTAGTAATAATCTCTCAAGATCTTTTCCACTTCCTTTTGGAACAACAATAAGATCCGCACCCATGCGATTTGCCACATTTTTAGTTCCATGTTCCATGCCTACCGAGACAAGACTCACAAAAACCAATGCATATGACAATATCACACCTATTAACACAAGACCAATACTTCTGTATATTTTTGAACCTATACTTTTCCTAATCAACCTGTGAAAAGTTTTCAATTCTTTCACCTCTTACTTTTTTTTAAGTAAAATTAAAATATCAACAATTCCTATTCCCACAAGAACTATTCCCAAAATAATGAGGAAAGGTCTTGTATATACATAACAATGCATAGATTTCATTTTGCAGACTGGTGCAATTACACCCGGAATCAAAGCAATAACAGCTCCACCAACAGACTGGATGACTGCAATAACAATATTTACTTTTTCATTATTTAATACAATCTGGACAACAGATACTAATATTAAAATAATTGACGCGATCAATGCAACGGCTTTTGTTTTATGACATGGTCCTGCCATTCCACCCATACTTCCACAAACTTTTGCAAATGTAAACAACCCTGCAATAATAATACCTAAAACTAATATTTCTATGACGTTAATAATTTTATGTGCTTTCATAAATATTCTCCTTTTTTCTTACTGTTTATTCTTATTTTTTTACTTTAATTATTTTTCAATAAATGTCTTACTATCAGCATCGTATACAACAGAGTCCGGAACTCCTTCCAAATCAGGATATACTTTTTTTGTAAATTCGTCTAAATCAAGACTTGGATCTAAATCTCCCGTTTTTTGTAAATCTTTGAAAGATGCCTCAAATGTTTCTCTTCCAAGTGTCACTGAAGGTTCATAATTTAAGAGGGATAGTATTTCACCATATCTGACAATATCATCATTACTCTCAGATGGCATATATCCGTTTTCAACCTGAAGTCTTGCCGCTTCTTCGGGATTTGCCTGAACAAATGCTGCTGCTTTCTGAATTGCTCTTGCATATGCAGCTGCACCTTCTTTATTGTTTTTTATAAGTTCCTGTGAGACATATGCCTGGCAGCAATATTCCTGTGAAAACACTTCATCCTCGCCAATATCCAGAATTTTATTAAAATCATAATTTTTTTCTGCATTATAAGCTACAGGATCATGAATTCCTATTGCATCTACTGCACCATTATCAAGAGCTGTTGGTAAATCTGTCATTGCATATGTTACAAACTGAATATCAGCATCACTTCCATTCACCTTGAATCCCAGACTATATAATTTTCTCTTAAGCTGGATTGGAGCGGAGTCAGATAATGAGGCAACACCAATTGTCTTACCTTTCAAATCTTCCAGGCTATCTATTCCACTACCTTTTTTTGAATAAAATTTTGTACATCCTCTGTGCAATCCGGTAACAAACGCAATCTCAAGACCATTTGAAATCGGCTGCATAAGTGTTCCTGTAAGTCCATAACCGGCATTAATCTCGCCACTTGTAATCTGTTCTGTAATAGTATCAATATTCGATGTTACAATTTCATAATCCTGCCCAATTGCTTTAAATTCTTCATCAAAGTATCCGTTTATAATAGCTATATGTACCGGCGCAAGACACAAGCTTTCCTTATTGTTCAGAATTTTAACTACATTGCTATCTGAACTTTTATTATTTTTATTTTCTGTGTTTCCACATCCTGTAAGTAATCCTGTGACCATCAAAACACTGAGAGTCAATGCTAAAATTTTACTTCTTTTTTTCATGTTAATTACCACCTTTTTTCTTTTTTTTTTATAAATAATATTCAGGTTCTATGTTATCCCCTGCATAATTTAGCATCTCAAGTATCTTTGTTCTGTATTTAAGAAAGTCGTTATTACCTCTGGCTCTGGGTCTTCCAAGTTCAATATCAATAACTTTTTCAATCTTTGCAGGTCGAGGTGTCATTATCACAACCTGATCAGACAAATATACAGCCTCATCAACATCATGAGTAACCATGATAATGGTTATTTTTTGTTCCTTCCAGATTCTAAGAATTTCATCCTGCATATTCATTCTGGTGAATGCATCTAAAGCCCCAAGTGGTTCATCCAGCAACAATACTTTAGGGTGACCTACTAATGCTCTTGCAAGAGAGGCTCTCTGGTTCATTCCACCTGATAGCTGATGTGGGTATGAATTTTCAAATCCTTTTAAACCAACCATCTCTATATATTCTTTTACATCCTGTTTTTTCTCTTTATATATTCCTCTTGCTTTCAATCCAAAAGAAATATTTTTTTCTATTGATAACCATGGATACAAATTTGCCTGCTGAAAAGCAAATCCTCTGTCATGTCCGGGTTTCTTAATTTCTTCCCCGTCAAGAAGTATCACTCCACTATCCTGAAGATTTAATCCTGAAATTGCTCTGAGTAATGTTGTCTTTCCACAGCCCGAAGGTCCAATCAAGGATATAAAAGATCCGGCTTTAACATTTAAATTAACATTATTTAAAGCTTTAACTTCACTTCCATCCGGATTAATAAAACTTTTTGATACATTTTCAATTACAATTTCGCCTACCATTTAATTACTCCTTTCTGCCATCCCAGCAATCTGTCTTTTATTTTGAATAAAAGAGTAATAATTAAATTACATAAAACTGCCAATATTATCAGTCCTGCATACACATTCGCATATAGCATCATACTTTTCTGCCAGTTCAAATACCATCCGATTCCCGATTTACATCCAAACATCTCAGCTGTAACCAGAGTAATAAATGAGCCTGTAGTCGCATAAAAGAATCCTAAAAATACACTTGGTAATGCTGCAGGAATCCCTACTTTAAATATTTTATATAATTTTCCTGCCCCTAACGTATCTGCCACTTCAAAATAAGTCTGTTGAACATTTTGTATTCCATTGCTTGTCATAACTGTAATTGGAAACCATACTGCCAAAGCTATCATAAACACTGCCGCCTGATATGATGTACTAAAAAGCGATAATACCAATGGCGACCAGGACGTTGCAGGTATTGGTCCGATTATTTTGATAAAAGGATTAATCCAATATGATAATTTCTTATTGAATCCTACTACTATTCCTGTTGTAAATCCCAAAGCTGCACCAACAAAAAATCCGATTAACAGAAGTTTTGCAGAAGCAATCATACATTGAATAATCAATTCCCTGTCTTTTACAAATACTGCAAATACTCTGTCCAGTGACGGAAAGAACAATACCGGCAACAGTGAATATTTACTAAAAATCAGATTTATAATATTTAAAAGCAATACCCCTCCTGCAAGTAGCGGAGCAATGTTTTCAAATTTCTCTGATACTTTTTTATTGAGAAATGAAACCAGATAAATCAGAACGATTATCACTCCTACTATATACAAAAAATAAAGAAAGTATGGCTTATCCGCCTTTGGCTGACTTGCTGAATTTGGGATAAATACAGCCACCGCAATGGCAAGCAATAATGATATGATGACACTAACTTTTTTTATCTGTTTTACTAACATTCTAATCCTCCATATTCTTTCTACATTTTTCTAATCATAGATAACAAAAACCAGAGGTATGAACATGCTTAATGCATTGTCAACCTCTGGTTTTCCAGTCAGTTACTCTGATTATAATAATTATGCAGAATTTTATTTAATGTAATCTATGTTTAAGATTACTCTTAAACTTGTGTTCTGAATAATTCTTATTTATGATAGAGAAATAATATCATATCAGATAACTTTTGTATAATCTATGTAGTTTATTGCATGTAATAAATTTTACTTATAACTTTTTTGGATTGAATGATTACACACCTCATCTCATAAAAGTATGTTCTAAATCATTATTAGTAATATAACCCCTAAATAGAACACTCTTTATGTCTATATTTTTCCTCACACTGTGATACATCATTAATTGTTCTATTTTTACCACAGACCATACAAGCTTCTGATTTTTTATGAATAAATACTATTCTTGATTTCATTGTCAGTCCATCTAGATGATAGATTTTTCCAAGCAACAATTCCCCTATTCCTGTCACATACTTTATAGCTTCTAATGCCTGTATACTTCCTATCACACCCGACATTGCACCTATAATTCCTGCTTCCGCACAATTAGGGATATAACCCTGTGGTACATCTTCAAAAATACATCTATAGCAGGGATATCCACCTTCCTTCCATGTCATCACTTGACCTTCGAAGCCAACAACTCCAGCATGACAAAATGCTATTCCTTCAAGGACACAGGCATCATTTATTAGGAATTTTGTTTCAATTCGATCAGTTGCATCTATTACAAAATCATATCCACGAATAATTTCAGTAATATTCCTCGGAGTCAAAAATGTCTCATGTTGGTTAACACTGATATAAGGATTCATCTCCTGTAGCTTTGTCTTTGCCACAGTGTTCTTTGATTTTCCAATATCACTTTTTCCATACAGTATCTGTCTATGTAAATTGGAGCTTTCAATTGTATCTGCCTCCGCAATTCCAATATAACCAACACCTGCAGCTGCCAAATAAGTAAGTGCAACTGTTCCCAAGGCTCCTGCTCCAACCACAAGCACCTTTGCACTTTTAAGTTTTCTCTGACCTCTACTTCCAAACTCCGGCAATATCATCTGTCTTGAATACCTGGACATTTCCTCATCAGACAAATAATCTTCACCTTGTAAAAGCCATTCTTTATATCCACGATGCAGATTGTATGCCTCATAACCTGCGTCATAAAGCTGACTAACATACTCTCTACTTCGTTCTCCCATTGTACAGTAAATAATCGTTTTCTTTTTTCCACTTATATGTATTATTTCTATTAATTGTTCCAAATCAAAGGGTTCCGGAAAAGAAATAGCATCCAAAATATGTCCGTTTTCATATGCTAAGCTAGATCGAATATCAATCAAAAGGTAATCACTTTTTGAATACTCCTTCAATTCACGTACTGTAATAGAATTCATTAGAACACCTCCCAATTAGTTATTATCATAAATATCTTCTGTAAAAGTGAGGCTTCCTCTATATCCTGCATAAGTACGATTAAAAATCAATCTTTCATTCACCGGAAATGCTCCTAGTATAAACTGTATATCTTTTTCCAATGCAATTTCACGCTCATTACTGCTACCTACAAGCAATGTTATATCTTTTTCCTCATCACGAATTGCTTTATTTATCTCATATTGGTCAGTTAAAAACAGCACTTTAGGAGGGCTTGCATATTCTAATGTCTCAATTTCATGAATAATACGTTCCTTATCTTCAGATCTAAAAATCGGCTCTGAGATAATGACAAGTACAGGACTAAAGCTGTAATCATTTGCAAGATATCTTGTAAATCCCACCGCATTATTTGCATCGGCAACAACTGCAAATCTCTTCCAACTAACTACTCCAATTGCCTGACCTAAATAACTATATACGTAATCTTCTTCTTCAGATATCACAGCTTCTACTATTGAATTATCAATTCCAAGCGCCTCCCCTACCTGACGTAAAAACCTTGATGTATCTGTCGCTCCGACAAAAAGTCCTGGTATCCTTATGCTTGGTACACCAAACTTTTCCTCAAACTTTCTAGCAGGTCCCTTAAAAAGCCATGGATTTACAATAATATTTAAAGCTGCTCCAGAGCATTTTCTAATATCCTCTATATTTTGATGCTTTGTAAAAAATGTGTTCACCTTAAGTCCAAGCTTAGAAAGAATTCGATCTATCTCCTCTAATGTACCACTCCAGAAAGGATCATGATAAGGAACAATTCCAAATATATTGACAAGCGTTTCATCCTTAGATACATTCTCTTCTATCACCTGATCAATCATTGTATTCCATACTATTTCATAACCCAAATTACTATCTCCTGCAAAACCAGGTGTTTCAATAGCATATATAGGGTGCTCCTTTGTCGAAAATTCATTTGCAACACTTACAACATCATCACCTATAATGCCTGCAGTACAACCGGTAAGCACAAAATACGCATCTGCATCAATAATATCAATTGCCCCTTGAATAGTTGTTCTTAATTTCTTTGTACCACCAAATACAACCTCTTTTTCTAACATATTACTTGAAGGAAGTGAAACACCAGAAACAAAGCAAGATGATTTATGTCCTGACTGCCCCTGATCTGCTGCTGTTGTCTGCATACAACAGCCAGGTCCCGAATGGTAGATTGGACATACCTTATTTATTGCTCCAAGCACTGAATTAATACCTGCAAGTACACAACCGCCCTTTGGATTTTCCATTATCGCTGACATATCAGTTTCCTCCCTCTGTTATATATTTAAATGCATTTTCCTTATACCATGATTCCTTGTAAGGAAGCTTCACATGTTTTGCAATCTTCTTATTAAAGCCCGGATTTTCAAGCTGATCTGCAATTTTATTCCCAAGATAAAGAAGTCCATCATATCCCATAGTCGGACGTTTTCCATCCAGAACATGGGTTGTTGGAACACCCAGCTTTGCTGCCCACTCAGGAACTCCAATGAATGCATCCGGACGAAGCTTATTAATTAAATTCACCTGTTCAAACGGCTGCATATTGGCTATATCTACAACAAAATTCTTATGAATATTATTTAAATATTCAATATCTACTTGTGCATCTTCATCATATGTAGGTGTCTCAAGTCCAACTAACTCCATTCCAAAATCATCAATCAAAGCTGCTGCCGCAAATGAACGGCCTGTACCTCCACAAATAAATACCCTTTTTCCATGTAATCGTTCACGAATCCTTGCAACAAGTGGTTCAATTCTTTCATGTTCTTTTGTAATGATTTCTTCTACTTCTTTTTCCTTTCCTAGAACCTTTGCAATACCTCGATACCACTTATCCGTATTACGAATTCCAATAGGCATTACTGTATGAGAGTATGGAATACCATAATCCTCCTCCAATGTCTTCATAAACTCATCTGCAAATACCTTGCAAATAGAAGTCGAGGCAGTTGCCGCCGGTATTCTCTTTATTTTTTCCAAAGAACTATAAAACGGAATATAATTTACTTCAGCTCCAAGAAGACTTAACATACGCTCCATTTCTTTCTGGTCCGCATAGCTTATTGTTGTTGGTGCGAATAGATTTACCAAATTGTCCTGTTTTTCTGTTTTTTCTTTCTTCAAAATATACTTATTTATTGAAATAAAAGCAGCATCAAATCCGGATGCACATATCTTTGATTTAAATCCTTCACAATGAATCGGTACCATAACAGTATCAGGATATTCCGACTGTAAATCCAATGCAATTGCATCAATATCATCTCCAATAATTCCCGATGCACAAGATGCATAAATAAATGCAATCCTCGGATTATACCTTTCCACTGCTTTTTTCACCGCTTCACGAAGCTTATTTTCACCACCAAATACAACACTTTTCTGGTCAATATTTGTTACTATAAGCCTTGGATTTTTGATAATTTTTTCTCCTCTATGAATCTGTCCTACACGGTACATGTCAACAGCCATTATTGCACAACCAACACATCCCTGAGGTGAATGTGAAATAAAAACAGAATCCTCAAGTGACATGAGTGCTGCCATACTGTTTATCTGTTGACACTGTAGCCCTTGAGCAAAACTTCGATCTGCTCTTTTTAAACATCCCTTTTTAAATTTTTCTTCAATTTCTCTACCACTTGTTCCCAAATCGTTATATCTATTAGACCTGCTCTCTCTAACACCAGAATATTTTACTTTTACCATATATATAATCACACTTCCTTTCTATCAATTAAATCCCGCAATTGCTTTTGTATATATAATCCGTTTTTTCTCTCTTTATTTCACTCATAATAAATAAGCTTAAATATATAATTAAAACATAAAAAATAGTAGTTACCTCTCTTGGCAACTACTGTCATGTCTGTTAGTCGTAAGAGTATAAAAAATCAAGTTATTTAAGTTTTTACAACTTATATTCCTTGATTTTTATATCCTATCACTTAAGTATGTTTTTGAATATTTCACATAACTAATCGTTGACGATAAGTTATTCTAATTACTAATCAATAAATCCTTCTTCTCGATAATGTGTTTCATCTATATATCTCGCATATGCAGTATGTAACCTTGAAAATCCCCAATGTTCATATAGGCCTATATGTTTTGGATGAGTATATAAAACTATATTACATCCTGTTAATTGTTTAACCAATTCATCTACAATTAACTTTCCATATCCTTTGCCTCTATATGAATCTCGAACTGCAATATTATATATAGCCGCCTGAGTAATACCATCTGAAATTGCTCGGCCAACTCCAACAATCCTATTATCCTTTTTTAAAAATACAACTGCATAACTATTTTGAAATATTTGTTTTTGTATTTCTTTCCCATAATCACTAAGGCCATAAAAGTTTAATATTTCACTAACTTCACCAAAGTCTATGTTATCCGTACTTGTTTTTATTTCAATATCATTTTTCATCTACACTTACCTCACCATTAATTAGTTAAAATATAACATGTTAAATATCCTATATGATCTGAATTTCAAATGCATCCTTTATTTTTCTACCATTGTATTTCCTTCATAATCCGATTTCAAAATTTCCATTTCAATGACATTCCAAGGATTATCCCAAACTACTTCTTTATCCTTAAATCCAACTTTCAAATAGCAATTATGCGCAGGTTCATTATTTTCAAAAACACCTATCGTCACCTTGTCTACGCCAAATATTTCAAATGCATATTTCAAACCAAGACGTAGCATCTGTGATCCATATCCTTTTCCTCTAATAGTATCATCAACAATAACCCACCCAAAACGGAGCAGTTTATTATCACCACCAATATACCTCATGATAAAGTGGCCCACAACCTTATTCTCCTCATTAATTGCAATCCACGGATAAAAATTATCCGGTTCTACACAATCGCCATTATTCATCCTGTATTTTTCATCAATGATGCGTGCCGATATAGGAAACTCGCCAAAATGGGATCCTCCCCATTTCATAAAAATTTCTTTATCCTGAATCCAATCGTTAATTATCTCTGCATCACAGTTTTTATATTGTCTCAATCTCAACATTCCTCTTAACTCTCCTTTTTCTCTTCTTATACATATTTTTTTAAAAACTATAAATCTTCTACATTATTTAATTTTTATTGCCTTTTTTCTCTTTTTTCCTCAAATTTCATGCATAAGAGCTATAAATCTTCTGTTTTCCTAAATTTTTATAGCCATATTTTAAAAAATACCCCCATTTTTTTCCTTAAAAGGCTATAATAATGCTTGATTCAGCAATTTTTATAGTTTTCTCCCGCTTCCCTATTTATTAGAATCCGAGATTGTAATTTACCCGCTTAGCAGCTCACTCTGAAGAAAATAAAATCAGGATGGTGAATTATACCTCCAAACATATCAAGGTACTTTTGATACATTTCTTCAGGTATATCATCCGGCAATTTTGCTTCCTGGCATTCTTCAATCACAAATCCTGCGCTTATCATTTCATTAATAAGCGTTGATACTTTTCTGTGATATAATTCATAATCATCCACTACCCACTTTACTTTTCTGATTCCTTCTATGCTGTAGTTATGAAGATTTGCATATAGCTTTTCTCCGTTTTCGTTTCTTGTGTACCTGTCATAGACACCGTCATAGGCGGTTGAGATTGGATGAGACATTGAAAAAACAAGTTTTCCTCCCGGCACTAAAAGATTGTGAATCTTTTTCATAAGTTCTCCAAAATCTTTTACATAATCAAACGCCAGCGAGCTTGTTATTACATCAAACTTATCACTCAATTTTTCTAAATCTTCAAATGCCATCCTGCAATAAGTTATATTGGGTGCACTATTGTGCTCTTTTGCAAATGCAAGCATCTTTTCAGAAATATCAATTCCAAGCACCGATTTTGCTCCCATATCCGAATACTGCTTTGCGTGCTGTCCCATTCCGCACCCGATATCAAGAACATTTTTTCCTGTTAAATCCGGCAGCATTTTATGCAGAATCGGTGTTTCAATCATATCGTTATAGTTAATATCCTGTTCTCTTATTCCTTTAAAACTATTAAAGAACTCATCATTATCGTATATATTTTGTTGTGCCATCTTACTCTTTTACCACTTTCTTTATAAATCTTTGTTGCGTCTTTTCATTATCAAATGATGAAAAAATGCAATATTTCTGTATTCAGTCACATTTGCAACTTTTCTTTCGAGCTGTACCATTTTTTCCTGCCACTGCTCATCCCCATGCAATTCCTGTTTTTGCTGCAAATCCCAGAATGTTCTTATTCCACGAACTTCTGAAATATTTAATGACGGCTCCCATTTTAAAATATCTTCATCTTCGTAATATCTTATCGAACCAAATTTGGAAGCTGTACTGTTGTGTCCGTCAAGAAGCGCATTCGCCTTATCAAAATCATCAAGCAGCACCGCCATCTGCATTACACGACCGGCTCTGTTATGTTTCGCGATTGAGATAAACCCATCATTTTTCAACACCCTGCTAAGTTCACTTATAACGGCCTTTTTATCATCTATATACTCAAGAACATTGTGACAGATAATTACATCGAAATATCCATCATCAAATTCAGATAACGCACCGACATCGCCAATAATCTGTCTGTACGGATAATCCGTCCATGCATCTTTAAGCATCTGCTCTGATGGCTCTATCGCAATTACCTCGTTTCCTTTGGCAAAATGATTTGCCGTTATCCCTTGTAAATGATACTATAAGAATGTACATTTAATGGAAAATAAAAATGTACAATCTATACTGATGTGATACCATTTCCATGGAGGTGATTCTCATTGGAAATGTCACTAATCACTCAGTTAAAAATCTTAAAATTGAGTAAGATTAAACCAAACTTTTCTAAGCTTGCACGAGAATACGAGATTGATCGCAGAACTGTCAAAAAGTATTATGACGGCTATGAAGGCAAACCTGCACATCGTAACAAGGCAAGCAAACTAGACAAACATAAACAGCTAATTGCTCAAAAACTTCAAATCAAAGGTGCTAATGTCAAAGCTGTTTATGAATTCATTGTTGATGAAGTTGATGAAAATATAGGTACTTATTCCAACTTCAATAAATATGTCG
>FOFK01000012.1 GCA_900110975.1 Lachnospiraceae bacterium RM5 | reverse complement strand
AGCTTGGATATCTGCCCATTGACAAAGAAGATTCAAATCTATTTTTTCAACTTACAGATATGCGATATGAAAAGAAAAGTACTATATTAACAACAAATATGAATTTTAATGAGTGGGATGGGATATTTTATGATGCAGTTGTTGCAAATGCCATTATGGATAGGATTTTACATCATGCACATGTTGTACCAATATCAGGAAAGTCATATAGACTAAAAGACCATTTGAAACAAACAGACTAATTGTACATTTTTATATAATATTTTTTGTACATTAGGTCTTGACATTTTATAGTTTATCCCTTATCTCCTCATAAGCTCCACATATGGCGGCTAATAGCTCACATTTGTCTGCGACATCCTCTCTTCCATAATTCTTATATTCAGATTTACCAAAAGCCGACAATTCATCCTTATTCATATCAAAGACATCAGGAAACATTTTTGTAAAACTATCTCCGCAAAGGTTGTTCAGTTCATTATAAGTCTCTTGTAAATGCTTCTTCACTCTATAATACTTTTCAGCAGAAACAATCCCGAACACTTCCTGTAGGTTCCTATACTCTCCAATGCAGTCTTTCTTATCCATTGCATCCTGAATTATCTCCTCCCCTCTGATTTCCGCTCTTTCAATAATTAGAGAAGCCTCTTGGACTTTATCATTATATATCTCATCTAAATAGTTCACCTCTTTCTCTAACTTGGATTTCCTGAACAATAACGAGCTTATCTCATTCTTAAGCGAAACAATCTTTGCTTTAAGAGATGCAATAGTGTCATTGAGTCTATCAATCATGCTCTTCTTCTCAGCCATTGCCTCATCCCTGGCTTTGCTTTTACATTCTTCAATATAATTATCGCCTTTTTCTTTAGCTTCATTGTAGATTCTCTTTTCGTTACTTATAATCTTCTTGGCTACATTTTCAAGCTTCTTCGCCTCATTCATTTTATTTTCAGCTTTTTCTTCTTTTAGCTCACACTCATATCTAATCACATCAATTCTAGCAACCGTAGCCTTAAGATCAGCAAGTATCTTATATTAAACCTGTAAATGATACTATAAGAATGTACATTTTAATATTGACATTTACATCTCTTTCCACCTGCCATACCAAAATCCCCTTTCGTACCTCAAAAAATCAATTCCATACCAACTTCTTTTTATCTATCCCATTACTCTTCATCCTTTCCAAAAGTAGTGTTCACTGGGTTTGCAAGATGCGGAAAAGGTCGGACCTTTTCCCTAAAAATATATAAACGCTCATGCGTTTACATAATTTTCGTCTTGGCAGGAGCACCTGCACCCAGTATATTTTTTATTGCTATCTAATTTGATAGCAAATATTATGATATTGATATCTTTACGGCACTTTTTGATAGCACTACATTTTTCCTCATTTCTTTGCTATCAAAGGTGCCGTTTTTGATATCTTTTCACCTGATTACGCTATCATTGCTGTTATCACTAGAAAAAAGCATCCAAATCTAACATTTCATTTGCTTCAAGGTCTTTTTCTATCTCATCTTCACTTTCAGTTTTAGTATCTTCAATTTTAGATGTCATCCTCAAATCAGTTGAATAAGAAATTTTAAAACAACTTAAACACCAGCTCATTTTAGTACCAAAATAGTACCGCAAGACAAAAAACAAGCTCGCAACCGCCTATTTTATAGGCTTTTGCGAGCTTTCTAAAATTATTCCATCTCAATTGTTCCAGGTGGTTTACTTGTTAAATCGTAAAATACTCTGTTGACTCCTCTTACTTCATTTATGATTCTGCTCATTACCTTTTGTAATACTTCAAACGGTATTTCTGCACATTCAGCTGTCATGAAGTCGATTGTATTTACTGCTCTTAAGGCAACTGCGTAATCATAGGTTCTTTCATCACCCATAACACCTACAGAACGCATATTTGTAAGTGCTGCAAAGTACTGTCCGATTGTTTTATCAAGGCCGGCTTTTGCAATTTCTTCTCTGTAAATTGCATCTGCATCCTGAACGATTTTAACTTTTTCTTCAGTTACTTCGCCAATTATTCTTATTCCAAGGCCTGGACCTGGGAATGGCTGACGGAAAACTAAGTTTTCCGGAATTCCCATTTCAAGACCTGCTTTTCTTACTTCATCTTTAAATAAATCTCGAAGTGGTTCAATAATTTCTTTAAAATCAACATAATCAGGAAGACCTCCTACATTGTGATGTGATTTAATTACTGCTGATTCGCCACCAAGACCGCTTTCTACAACGTCAGGATAAATTGTTCCCTGTACAAGGAAATCAACCGCTCCAATCTTTTTAGCTTCTTCCTCGAAGACTCTTATGAATTCCTCACCTATAATCTTACGTTTTCTTTCAGGTTCTTCAACGCCTTTAAGTTTTGCATAATATCTGTCTTTTGCGTTTACTCTGATGAAATTAAGCTCGTAAGGACCATTTGGTCCAAATACTTCTTCAACTTCATCACCTTCATTTTTACGAAGAAGACCATGATCTACAAACACGCATGTGAGCTGGTTTCCAATTGCTTTTGACAATAAAACCGCTGCTACACTTGAATCTACACCACCGGAAAGAGCGAGTAAAACTTTTCCGTCTCCAACTTTTTCACGAATTGCTTTTATCTGATTTTCAACAAAAGAATCCATTTTCCATGAACCTTCGCATCCACAGATATTACGTACAAAATTAAATAACATTTTTGTACCTTCTTCTGTATGAAGTACTTCAGGGTGGAACTGAATTGCATAAAGATTTTTGTTTACATTTTCAGCTGCTGCCACAGGACAATCCTTTGTTGTAGCAACAATATCAAATCCATCTGCAACTTCTTTAATATAATCAAAATGACTCATCCAGCAAATAGTTTCTTCTTTTACATCAGAGAATAATTTTGATTTTTTATCTACATTAACCAAAGTTTTTCCATATTCTCTTACAGGTGCTTTTTCAACTTTTCCGCCAAGTACGTGCATCATAAGCTGTGCACCATAGCAAAGTCCAAGCACGGGAACACCAAGCTCAAATAACTCTTTGCCACATGTTGGAGAATCCGGTTCATAGCAACTGTTTGGTCCTCCTGTAAGAATGATTCCCTTTGGATTCATTTCCTTAATTTTGTTTAGATCTGTTTTGTATGAATAAATCTCGCAGTATACGTTACATTCTCTGACACGACGTGCAACAAGCTGATTGTACTGTCCGCCAAAATCAATAACAATTACTTTTTCCTGATTCATAAAAAAGATTCTCCTTCCACTAAAATTTTATATTGAATCAATATCCACCTTTCGGCAATATTAATATTCCTAACCTTTTCAAAACTCCTAGTGTGGTGGTTGCAAAATAATCAGACTAATACGATAAATGCAATTTAAAAACCACTACCCTAATTCAGCCACGGATTTTCACTGTCAGGATCTGTTGGATCCCAGCCCCTCTTCGCAAAGTTAGTAACATCTATCTTAATAGCCTCAGGTTTTCCCATTGGACCAGGGCTTGAAGGGTCATTATAGATTACACATGGAAATCCTTTTGGACAATTATCATATATCCATTTTACATCTTCCACGCACATTCTTACACATCCAAGACTTGCAGGTGTTCCAAGAAGATTAAACTCATCATATTCCAAATCCGATGGTTCTTCACTATAATACGGAACCGAATGGAATAGAATATGTCCTGTAATTCTTGTGGCATACTGTCCATAACTGTTTTCATAAAGAGCTTTCCATCTGTATCTCTCAAGTGTTATAAAATAACCGGTAGGTGTAGAATCGCCAATACTGCATAAGCACACCTTATATGGCACGGTATAATTATCATATTCATCCTTTGTATAAACTGTTACCGTATTCCAGTCTTTATTTACGGCTATTAAATATGGCTGACTGATAATTCCTGTTGTATCCCAGGTTATTTCATAATCAGTATTATTATAATTTGCAACAGTTCTGCTAATTGTCACACGTCTTTTAACATAGCTTATATTTCCTGACTTATCAGTAGCTGTATAAGTTATGGTTACTTCCCTCGGAACTGATGTATCAAGCTTTTCAATATCAGCAGTTAAAACTGGTGCATCATCCTTATCATCAGTTACTGTTACACCTTTCATTATATCAAATTCTTCATTAATAGGAACAGTTATTTCATCCGCACCATGAATTTCAGGTGCCATTACATCTTCTCCTACGACATTAACACTTACAACTTCTGTAGTTGTATTTCCATAGGAATCAGTTGCAATTATTTCAAGATTTTCCACGCCCTCTTCATTAAATGTATATTCAGAAAGGCCATTACTAAATGTAATATTTGTAGGACTTACATCATGAACAGCTGCAACAAGCATTGCCATGGTAACCGTACCATACTGCTCAACCTCATACTCTTTATAGCACTCTATAACAGGAGGTTTTGTATCTTTTACATTTATTTCCATACTTCTTACTATATCTTTAAAAGTATATGTAAGTTTGTATTTACCCGGAACATTTGTATTTAATCCGCCTAAATCAATCTTAACTTCTTTTTTATTTCCGGCTTTTATTTTTTTTATCATGGAATATTCATTAAAATCGCTTCCAGCCTCAATCTTTAAGGTACTATACCTGAGTTCCAAAGCCGGTATCATATTATAAATCAATAATGAGATACCAAAAATAAATGTAGTTAAAATAAGGATTGCTACCAATGTAACTTTTATTATTTTCTTTCTTTTAGCCATTATTCTATCTGATCTTTTTTTTCTTAAACGTTCTTTATATGTGACTTTCCGTTTCATCTAACTAATCCCTTTACTTGGCTGTAAGTGAGTTAATATGATTTTGCAGATTTTCAATAGCCTTTGAATTTTTACCAGAATCCTGTGACAATACATTATTTATAAGACTAGCCATATTATTTAATGCCTCTTCCTTATATGCTGCAGCTGTGGCAACATCAGCACCTATTGTAATGTCATATCTCTTTTCATAAACTTCTCCTAAATAATTTGCGGCTGTGGCATAATCAACCGATTGATAATCATACTTAAATACCTCTGTTAAATTTGAAATGGCAGTATTTAATTTATCTACATTTCCGGCAGATTTTGCCTGATTCACACCATTATTATAGTAAGCTGTAGCAGCCTGCTTATAAGCCTCAGGCTGAATTGACTGATAAAGTTCTGTAAATGCCTGGGATCTGTTTGCATCAACAATCTTTGAAATATCTATTGCTGCATTAACATAATCCTTGCTGTTAAAAGCTTTCATCGCCGCTAAAAGATTATCATAATCACCAAGAATCTGGGAACTTTCAGTTCCTTTATTTTCAAGCTGTCCGGATAAGTTATCCCTCTCAGAAGTGATGGAACTTACCTGGTCCTCTAATGTCCTGTTATCGTTATTTAATGATTCTATCCTGCTGTCAAGTTTCAACATTTCTTTATTATGTTTTGCATTAATCTCCCCTACTCTTGCAGGCATAATAAGAAAATATGTTGCAATAACGCCGACTGCAATACCAACAAAAATATTGATAATCGTAAATATATAAGAATTGGAATTAAAATATGTTTTTTCCTGTTTATCCGGAATATTTATGTCATATCCGCTTCTTATTTCTTTTTCAATCTGTTCTTTTTCATAATCCCTGAAAACGTTCTGCTTATTTTTATTTAAATTAGTATCTGTAATTTTAAGTTCAGTTGCAGTATTAAGCTCAATAAGATATCTTTTTGCCAGAGGATTATTTGTATCTATCTTAAGTACCTTTGTTATTGGCTTCTTAGCTCTCTCATAATTACCTTTTTTCATGTAAATAAGGGCAAGTAAGAGATGTCCTTTTACAAGATGAGGGTTTATATTTAATATCTTTTTAAGCTGGATGATTGCAACGTCATCATCACCATTTTTTGCATAATTGAGAGCCACATTATATTTTTTTAATGTCTGGTTTATTGTATTTAATTTTGTCTGATTCGACTGTAATTTTTTTATATATTTTGTGGCAATATTATCATCAGGCTGAAGATTGTCACTGATAATCCACTCCTTAAAAGCCTGAACAACTTCGCCCATCTCAAAATAAACAAGACCTAATAAGTTTCTTGCATCCGTATTTCTTTTATTTAATTTTAAGCTTCTGTTTAAATATTCAGAAGCACCTGTTAAATCCCTGTTTTTTGCCTTAACAAGGCCCATATTATAATATGAATTTGATAACTGTAACACCTTTTTGTAAACACGCACTTTAGCTCCACAGCTGTTACACATATCGCTTCCATTTAAAAAACTTCCACATTTGTAACAATACATATTACTCATTTCCCTTCATTTCTTCTAATAAGTCCTGAATAACATCTGTAATATCTTTTATATTGCTGTTATATATAGCATCTTCTGTATCATCAACCTCAAGGCTTGGTGTAAATTTCTTTATTTCTTCATCATAATTAATCATAATGGATTCCTTTCTTTATCTCACCAACCAGATACAATGAGCCGGTACAAAACAATATATCATCTTCATTCAATGAACTTATTGCTTTATCCAGGGCTTTTTTTGTATCATCAATAACTTCTATATCCAAAGAATTTTTATCATTATTAAAGTCTTTATTTAAATCTTTATACAATTTAAACTTATCTAAAATTTCCTTTGTATCAAGGGCTCTTGCAGAATCAATCTTTGTTATAAATATCTTTTTCGTATTTAAAGATGCAAGTTTTTTTATCATATAATCAAAATCTTTATCTTTAACAACGGAAAATAAAATATATTTATCCCCTTTAACAAAAGTATTTTTAAATTCTTTTACAAACTCATCTATACCATCGGCATTGTGAGAACCGTCAACCACAACATTTGATGTGATAAATTCCATTCTTCCGGGCCATTTTACATTTAAAAGACCTTCTTTAAGTTCTTTAATATTGTCCTTAATTTCAGGAATATTTTCAACGGCTTTTAAAACAATCAAAGCATTTTCAACCTGATACTCTGCCATAAAAGGTATTTTAAAGCTGTAACCTTTATAATACCCACAAACCATTGAAAAATCAACACCATTAAATG
This sequence comes from Lachnospiraceae bacterium RM5, assembly GCA_900110975.1. Classification (GTDB taxonomy): domain Bacteria; phylum Bacillota; class Clostridia; order Lachnospirales; family Lachnospiraceae; genus Bovifimicola. The sequence continues at coordinate 34,712 of FOFK01000012.1, read as the reverse complement.
ATTTTTTATCTATATAAAAATCTTTTATATTACACTTAACAGGCAAAGCTCCCACTTTTTCTGATTCATCCAAAATAATTTTTGTAATTTCATCATTTACATCATAAAAAATATTTTTCGTATCTTTTCTTATAATTCCAAGTTTTTCAATTGCAATTTTATCTAAAGTATCACCAAGATATTCTGTATGATCTAAAGAAAGTTTTGTTATGATTGTAAGGTATTTTTTTGTTATGGAATTTGTAGCATCAAGCCTTCCACCCATTCCTGTCTCTAAGATTACATATTCTAAATCATTCTTTGAAAAAATATACATCGCCATAAGAAAAATAAATTCAAAAAATGTTGGATGGGCAATATTTTTTTCTTCTAAACTTTTAACTACCTTCATAACCTTTTTAAAGGCATCTAAAAATTCTTCATCATCAATGTCTTTACCATTAATCTTTATTCTTTCATTTATTTTCTCAAGATGTGGAGATGTAAAAAGTCCCACTCTTTTTTTATTCGCCCTGAGTACTGAGTCAAGCATTGCACAGACACTTCCCTTACCATTTGTCCCTGCAACATGAATAATTTTTATTTTTTCAGAATCTTTATCTATATTTAATTCATTAAGAAATTCAGCTGTATTCTCAAGAGGATTTTTCTTTGTAAATCTTGGGATATTTAAAATATATTCTACTGCATTATTGTAATTAAATTCATTATATTCCATAACCTGATACTTATACCTTTTTTATCTTACACCTAGAAAAATCATTGCGATATAACTCACAATGATTTTTCATTTAAATATTTTTTATTTTATTTATTTAATCTTTCTAATTGTTTTTCGACCTGTTCCATCATTTCAAGATATTTTGTCTGCTTAGCTTTTTCTTCATTTATCTTGCTTTCAGGAGCCTTACTTAAGAACTTCTCATTAGAAAGCATCTTTTTGGATCTGTCTAATTCTTTAAGGAGTTTTTCTTTTTCTTTAGTAAGTCTTTCAATTTCCTTAGTTACATCAACAAGCTCATCAAATGGAAGATAGATTGTTGCTTTTGGAATAACAACAGATATTGCATCATCTCCTATTCCATCTTTATCTGCCTGTATACTAAGTTCATTTGCATATGCAAGCCCTTCAAAGAATACTCTTCCTTTATCAAATATTTCTGCAACCTTTGAATCTGTAGTAACCACAAATACTTTTGTTTTCTTTGATGGTCCTACATTCAATGAAGCTCTCTGGTTTCTTATATTTCTTACAGCTTCTTTTAATAATTCAACAGCCTCTTCTTCAGCTTCAAAAGCAAATTTTTCTTTAGCCTCAGGCCAGCTCTGAATCATAATAGAATCTTTATCTTCATTTAATGTACAATAAATTTCTTCTGTTACAAATGGCATATATGGGTGCAAGAGTTTTAATGAATTTTCAAGAACATACTTAAGTGTTGCGAGAGCAACTTCTTTTGTATCATCTGCTTCATTGTATAATCTTGGCTTAACCATCTCAATATACCAGTCACAGAATTCTTCCCAGATAAAGCTGTAAAGCTTGTCTGCTGCAACACCAAGTTCATACTTCTCAATGTTTTCTGTAACTTCTTTAATAAGTTTATTTAACTTAGATAAAATCCATTTATCTGCATCTGTATACTTAGATACATCAATGCTATCAATATCTGCAATTCCTTCTTCAGGCATATTCATCATTATGAATCTTGAAGCATTCCATACTTTATTTGCAAAATTTCTTGAAGCTTCAACTCTTTCATAATAAAATCTCATATCATTACCAGGAGCATTTCCTGTGATAAGTGTAAATCTAAGTGCATCAGCACCATACTTATCAATAACTTCCAAAGGATCAATACCATTTCCTAATGACTTACTCATCTTTCTTCCCAATGAATCTCTTACAAGACCATGGATGAGTACTGTCTTAAATGGTACATTTCCTGTATGCTCAATACCTGAAAACATCATTCTGATAACCCAGAATAAAATGATGTCATATCCTGTAACTAAAGTTTCTGTTGGATAGAAGTAATCATATTCTTCTGTATTACCAGGCCAGCCAAGTGTTGAGAATGGCCATAATGCTGATGAGAACCATGTATCAAGTGTATCAGGATCCTGTCTCATTTCCTTACCGCATTTTGGACACTTGCATGAGCTTTCTTTTGTAACGACCATTTCACCACAATCATCACAATAAAATGCAGGTATTCTGTGTCCCCACCATAACTGTCTTGAAATACACCAGTCTTTGATATTTTCCAGCCAGTGATAATATGTTTTATCAAAGTGAGAAGGAACAAATTTTGTTTCTCCATTCTTAACTGCTTCAATAGCAGGTTTTGCAAGTCCCTGCATTTTTACAAACCACTGTTTTGAAACTCTTGGTTCAATAGTTGTATGACATCTGTAGCATGTACCTACGTTATGGCTGTAATCTTCTATTTTTACAAGTGCGCCTTCTTCTTTTAAATCTTCAACGATAGCTTTTCTGGCTTCGTATCTGTCCATTCCTGCATATTTTTCATAGTCATCAGTAATCTTTGCATCATCAGTTAATACATTAATCACTTCAAGGTTATGTCTTAAACCAACTTCAAAATCGTTAGGGTCATGGGCAGGTGTGATTTTTACAACACCTGTTCCAAATTCCATATCAACATAATCATCTGCAACAACAGGAATTTCTCTATGCACGATTGGAAGAATAACATATTTTCCAACTAAATCTTTATATCTCTCATCATTTGGATTTACAGCAACTGCAGTATCACCAAGTAATGTTTCAGGTCTTGTTGTAGCAAGTTCAATATATCCGTCTTCATCTTTAATCTTATATCTTAAATGCCAGAAACTTCCTGCCTGCTCTTCATATTCTACTTCCGCATCTGAAATAGATGTAAGACATTTTGGACACCAGTTAATTATTCTTTCACCTTTGTAAATAACGCCCTGATTATAAAGTTTTACAAATACTTCTTTAACTGCCTCTGAACAGCCTTCATCCATTGTAAATCTTTCTCTGTCCCAGTCGCATGAAGAACCCATTTTCTTTAACTGTGAAACAATTCTTCCGCCATACTGTTTTTTCCATTCCCAGGCTCTCTCTAAAAATCCATCTCTTCCAATGTCATCCTTTGTAACACCTTCTTCTCTCATCTTTTCAACAATCTTTGCTTCTGTAGCAATAGATGCATGGTCAGTTCCTGGAAGCCATAAAGCTTCATAACCCTGCATTCTCTTTGTTCTGATAATGATATCCTGAATTGTATTATCTAAGGCATGTCCCATATGGAGCTGACCTGTTATATTTGGAGGTGGCATAACAATTGTAAATGGTTTTTTGCTTCTGTCTACTTCTGCATGAAAGTATCCATTTTCCATCCATTTTTCATACAATCTCTCCTCAATATCTTTTGGGTCATAATTTTTTTCAAGTTCCTTAGCCATAACTATATCCTTTCCTCTTCTATTAACTATGATAAATAATTTCTATAATCTTCTTTCCATTTTTCCAATGTATTATATATATTTTCAAAGTAATCGTCTACATTTTTTCTGCCATCATATCTAAAAATGCCATCATTTTTTTCATATTCTTCACTTGCACATATCTTTTCATATGTATCTTTAAATTCTTCCTTCACCCTGAATACAATGCCCGGAAACAATTCATTTTCCTTGTCAAAATCAGCTTCTTCTCCCTTATCAAAGGCATTCAGAAGCTTTGCATTAATAAGATTTTTTAATGTAGTTTCTATTTTATTTAATTCATAAGCTTTTTCAAATGCAAGCAAAGCTTTTTCAAAATAAAATGTTTTTAAATATATCTTTCCAAGCCCTGTATATACATCACTGTAAAAAGAATCATCCTGTTTTTCATGCATCTTATTTTTCAAAATATTTTTGTATGTCTTTTTAGCTGTGATATATTTTTCATTTTTATAAAGCATATTTGCCCTTGCCATCATTTTTTCCAACATACTCTTAGATCCGATGGCTTTTAATTCTTTTTCAAATCCCTTTATTTCTGCCTCTTTGTAGTACATTGAAGAACTAAGGACATATATTACAAGCTCGGCAAAATTCTGTTTCATGAGCATCCCGTCTCTTAATTTCTTTGCCGTTTTGCTTAGTTTTAAATTTTTTTCAATATAATCAATCAGCTCATCCGAAAAGAAATTTTCATCAAGAAAATATGCATTATTATATAAATAATAAGATAACTCTTCAATTGAATAAATATTTATGCCGGCATCAGGTATTTTATAAGGTATATCCGATTTTCTGCTGCAAAGTATAAGACCGCTCATAAAAAATCACCTCTCTTACCTAAATGTATTCCTCAATGTTAATTGTTGTTTTGACACTTGAATCCGTAGCTTTGAAAAACTCTCCAAATCCCATGTCTTTTGCAACAACTATACACTGGGTATCATTTCTATATGCTAATATTATTTCAACTCTCGTTGTCCTGTTAGGACGTTGAGGGAAGTTATTTAAATCAATAGTTAAATATTTTTCCGACTTACTAAGTGAAGATACAAGCTTAAGTCTTATTTTGTCCACATCATCAAGTATTACCTCAGCCCTTGCACCCGCTTCATACCAGTTTGTTCCGGCCTTTGAAAGAGTAACAAAAACATCTTTATCTTCCTTATCCACTTCAAGTAAAATATCTATGACAGTTCTTCCTGCACATACAAACTGATATTCATTTTCTTTTTCTATTCCAAGCATGCTTATTGCTGCATAAGCACCACCCTTTACAAAAAGGTTATATCCCTGAAATACTCTTCTTCGCAGACATAAGAATCTTATGGATTCTTCCATCCAGTTTTCATAAAAGCCTTTTCCTGTAAGATATACAGTGGATACAACATATTTCTCACAAAGTCTTTTAATCAGGACTAAAAATTCCTTGTCCATCTCTTTTTTCTTTTCAGGATCACTTAAATATTCCATCTTAAACTTTTTAGAAAGGTCATTTTCTTCCACAATAACAGGCTGTGGGGTTCTTGCCCTGTGAGTGGTAAGTCTTCGTACGAAAAACTGGTTCTCATTAAAATCAAATACAAGTACATCATTAACCCAGAGTTCTTTTTTCTGAAAAATAGTATAATAAATAAGACTTTCTGAATGGCCTATTATTTTAATATTATCCTTTAAAAAACCTAAGTCACCTAAAATATTTCTGATAAGATTAACTAAAATCCTGTCAGGATATTCCACACTTACAACTATCTTATCAATTTCCTTTATCTGATATAGTTTTTCCACAAGGTTTAATAAACCTTTAAAATACTCTGTGACCACTTCGTGGGCGCTATATTTTTTTTCTGAAAGGGTAATCCCTGTTTCAGTGAGAATAGCATCAAGCATATCTGTACAAACACTTTCATTATCAAGCTTTTTATAGCTTATAGCTTCCTCACCTATGCACCATCTGTCTTCATCTGCTATATATCCGACGGCTGTAGGAATCAGATAAAGCTGGTCACCAAGTTTTGTACTGACAGAATCGGGTTCTGACATAGTTTCATTGCAATATGCTATCTGACTATAATCCTTGCAAAAATCAACCGCAAGAACACAAAACGATTCTTTCATATCAAAACCCTCCTTCTTTTTATTTTTTAAAATATTATTTCTTAATCTAATCAAATAATTTATCAATGAGATTTTTCTCCACAAAATATCTGTTTGCAGATTTTACAATCTCATCCTTTTCTTTCTTATCAGCAAGCATTGCCATTTCATTAATAATTCCATATCTTGAATTATTTCTGATGACATTATTCTTATCCATTACATATTCCAAACGGTCAGAAAATGTCATCTTATCATCTTTTACATTACTTATGTAATATATAATTTTTTCTCCATAGAACAATGTAAATGACTTAGCATACAAGCCGTTAAAGCATCTTTTCATTTCATCTGAGATATATTCACTCTCAGATAAAATATCATCTTCATCAGTATTACTGTTTTCAGTTTCAATATAGTAATTGATAATAACCTTATCTTTTGGCTCAGTCCTGTAAATTATAGTTACTTTGTCAGCCACTTCCGAAGGTATATTAAAGTATTTTGCATATTTTTTATAAAAATCAAAAATAAGTTTCTTCTTTGCAAGATAATCTATGCACACTTTTGCAAGGTAGACAGCATTTTCAGATAGTTCATCCTTTTCTGAAAAGTATTTTAAAAATGCGACTTTGCATAAATCCATTATCTTAAAATCATTTATAATTTCATCAGTTAAATGCTTAAAGAAAAGAGGATCCACTTCATTTTCCCTGACAAAATATTCATATGAAAGATAATACATATATGCATATCTTATCATCTCTATTCCGCCTTTTTTATAATAAGAATCATAAATAGTGGAAATGCTTCCCAGTTTATTGCCTGTAAATAAAATCTGTGCAATAAGTCTTTCTTCCAAATCCCTGCTTTCAAAATCAAATTCCTTTGAAATACGCCAGATTTCAAGCATTTTCGAGGTGGTTCCATTATAATATTTACATAAATATTCTAATATTACCTCATTATATTTTTTATCATCAAATACGTAAGCTGCGCATTCTACAAGTAAATCATCCTCGAGATCAAAATCATCTTTCCTTATCATTCTGATACAGTACTTAAATAATTTTCTTGTATCAATGCCTCTGTAACCATATTTCTCTATAATATCAGTTACCCTGTCATATCTTCCTATGGCAATATATATTTCAGCAAGTTTATTTATCTTTTCCCTTGTTAATCCTGAAATCTTTATGGTATCTAAAAATTCTTCCATCTCTTCATCTTCAGGATTTTCATGATAATAATCAATAAGATAATTAACTAATTTTTTCTTATACTCTTTTCTGATTTCATCATAAGAAATAAGATTTTTAACCATAGCGGCATCTTTTCTTGTTCTTATTTTTTCTTCTTTCAGAACATCTGAAATCTCCGAAATCAAAACAAAGAGAGATGAACTCTGACTTTCAAATGCATACTCTTTTATATCTTTATCATCATATAATTTGCAAATCTCATAATCTACGGATTCCTGATAAACATTACCATTAATATCCATAAAAAGAATGTTTGCATCATCTGTATACATAGTAATATAAGCAGTTTCATTTCTTACAGGAAATGTGAATTTCTCACTAATCTCTTTATAAAGCACATAAACATTGCTTATCTCTTTATTTTTTACAGTTATCTTATAAGATGATAATATATCAATAAGCTGATTTACATTTTCATCCCTTATCATTGCAGGGACTAATACATCTTTATAAACCTTGGAAGTATACTCATCATTTTTTCCTTCTCTTAAAGCTAATAAAGCATAACTTTCCATGGACTTTTTATAATTTTTATAAACATTAGGATATTTATCTTTATTATCAATAATTTTTGAATAGAAGAATCCTTCCCTGTCATATAAGAGATTGCCATTATAAACATAATACATAAGTACAGTGTTTTTTATGGTTCCGTCAAAATCTTTTGGCATCGAAAGAACATAATACTCAAAAAGTCTTGTTACGGAAATATCCTCATCTACTGCTAAAGAATAATATCCAAAATATTTCTCATCAGTCATATTGCCCCTGATAAGAACACTTATAATTGCAGTAAGAATCTGTTTATCTTTATATTTTTCATATAATTTCACAAGTATGTTAAATACTAAAGGTCTGAATTTCTTTTCAAGCATTGCAATCTCTGAAAATTGAATTGCAAGCCTGTATTCAATTGCATCGTATTTGCTTCCAAAATTCAAAACTAAAAGTTCAAAATCATTTATAACCCTTAAAAGAACAGGCTGTTTATTTAATACATACAATGCTTCATAGTAAATAAGTGTAGATCTGCAGCCTAAATTAAACTGCTCTTTTATTCTTGCCAGTTTTAAACTTTTATTATTTTCATAAGAAGTATCAATATATAAAAGAATCCATAATAATTCCCATTTATCATAACCATTTTCATAATACTTCTTAATCTGTTTTGTTGCATGTAAGGTCTGTTCTAATTCCCTTTTATGAAGAGTCTTTACATAAAGATAATAACAATATAATCTGATGTCTTTATCTTTATTTTCAACCACTTCATCTGCAACAGAATCTATAAGATATTTAGCCTCATCACCACGTTTTTTTATAATATAAATCTGTGCCTGTAAAAGTTTTAAAAATACACTCTTATCGTCATAAGCTCTTGCTTTTTCAATAATTTCAAGTGCTTCTTCAGACCATCTGTCAATTGAAATTTTATGAAGTCTGAACTGCATATATAATCTGTTTAATTCAACAAGTGCAGCCTTTACTTCATGTTTATTTGATTTTATAACTTTTTCTTTAGTATTTTTTACAACTATCTTAAGTTCAAGTGTTTCATATATGGTTTTAAAAGTTATTTTTCCATAATTATTTCCCGCATGAAGCCTGTCTGAATCTATGAGGTAATCAAATTCATATACATTTCCGGCAAAATCTTCATCTGTTAATCTTTCTTTGAAAGATGTGATAAAATCAGCATCCGTACTAATCTTTACCTCTGCAAATCCATGATTATCAAGGGTAAGTTTTACAGAATCACTATAAGGTTCTTCTAACACTCCATATTCTTTTGTTTCTTCTTCGATATGCAAATGTACCGGTTTCTTTTTATTTACAGATACAAGAAATTCTTCCATATCCCTGTTTACATCAGCACCCATTATTAATCCTTTGTAAACAAGATGAGACCTTATATCATCTTTAAGAATAAGGTCTTCAAAATCTGATGATAAAAATACTTTTCTTGCTTCATCCCTGTCATTTTTTGCAAGCTCAACAAAAGAAAAGATACCATCAACACTATTATTAACTTTTGCACTTTTTATATGGATTTCATATGGAATGGTTACTTCCCCGGCATTACTTACAATGGAAATATTCCCCTTTAAAGTATCCGGCGCTTCTAAATATTTAGAATTAATTTCATAATTAATCTTATTATATCTTCCTATGAACTGATTATTTATAATCTTGAAATTGCTATTAAAAGAGTAAACTATCCCCTTGATTGTGCTCTCGTCAGCACTATCAATATCAAAACTGCCTTTATAAACCTCTTTTTCATACATATCTATATTTATCTCAGATACAGAGATTATCAGTTTTTTTGAAAGATATTCTATTTTACCTCTGGATAATTTCCCAATTAATTCTTTCACTATGGATTCTCCTAAACTTTTTCAAGTTTGTTCTATAAAATCATAGGACATATCTTATTAGATTTTACCATAATTATGGGGCTTCGTCAAAAAATATAATATTTTTTATCTCCTCAGGAAGATAGGTCTGCTCTACAAAATGTCCGGGATAGTCATGAGGATATTTATATCCGATTCCATGTCCTAATTCTTTTGCTCCGCTATAACTTCCAACCCTTAAATATGATGGAATATCATAACTTTCATTATTTTTCACAAAATCAAGAGCCTTATTTATGGCAAGATATGCACTATTACTTTTCTTTGCTCTTGCAACATATAAAGCTGCCATAGAAAGAGGAATCCTTGCCTCAGGCATACCAATTTCCCTTACAGCCCTTGACGCAGATATTGCAACCTGGAGTGCCAAAGGATCCGCAAGTCCCACATCTTCTGCAGCACAAATAACTATTCTTCTTGCAATAAATTCTATACTCTCACCCGCATTAAGCATCCTTGCAAGATAATAAACTGTGGCATTTTCATCAGACCCTCTCATGCTCTTAATAAATGCTGAGATGGTATCATAATGATTATCTCCATCCTTATCATATCTTACTTTTCTTTTCTGGATACATTCACTTATTACATCTAATGTAATATCAATTACACCATCTTCATTTCTTTTTGTAGTAAGAACTGCAAGTTCAATGGCATTTAATGCAGATCTTGCATCACCCTCACTTATATCTGCAAGAAATTCTTTCGCATCATCTTCAATGACTGCATTATATGCACCCATTCCCTTTGTATCATCTTTTATGGCTCTGTCTATAAGTTCTTCAATATCATTTTTATCAAGTTTTTTTAATTCAAAAACCATGGATCTTGATATAAGAGCGCTATTTACTTCAAAATAAGGATTTTCTGTTGTTGCTCCAATCAAAACAACAGTACCATCTTCAACGTATGGCAGTAAAAAATCCTGCTGGCCTTTATTAAATCTGTGAATCTCATCAACAAACAATATGGTTCTTTTTCCATACATTCCAAGATTATTTTTCGCGTCATTAACAGCCTTTTCCATATCCTTCTTGCCGGATAACGTGGCATTTATCTGACAAAACTCATAATTTGACGTATTTGCAATCACTTTTGCAAGAGAGGTTTTTCCGGATCCAGGCGGTCCAAAGAAGATAAGAGACGTTAATTTATCCGCTTTAATTGCTCTGTAAAGCATCTTATCTTCACCAATAATGTGTTTCTGCCCTACCATCTCTTCTAAGGTCTCAGGCCTCATTCTGGCAGCTAAAGGGGCCTCTGTTTTTTTTGCATTCTCACTCATATATTCAAATAAATCCATATTAATTTCCTATTCTTTACATATTTTTACATGTATTTATTTCCATGTTCCATGATGTAATATTAACACAATAAAGCATTCTTTACCACCTTAAGCCTCTTTAAGCCTCCGTAAAAAAAGGAAGTTACTCTGTATCAAGTAACTTCCTGCATTTTTTTTTATAATGTTTTTTAGCTTTTATAATATTATTTTTATAATATTTTTTTAGCTTTCAAGGAAATCCTTTATAGTCTTGCTTCTTACGGGATTACGTAACTTTCTTAAAGCCTTAGCTTCAATCTGTCTGATACGCTCTCTTGTAACATTAAACTCTTTTCCAACTTCCTCAAGGGTTCTTGGATGATTATCCTCTAATCCAAATCTTAAGATAAGAACCTGACGTTCTCTATCTTTCAAATCCAGCAAAAGCTTATCCATATGATTTCTAAGCATTACAGCCTCAATATTAGCCTCTGGTGTAATTGTATTATTATCAGCTACAAAATCACCAAGGTTTGAATCATCCTCTTCACCAATTGGTGTTTCTAAAGATGCAGGCTCTCTTGCTATCTGCATAATCTCTAACACCTTGCTTTCAGGCATATTAAGTGCTTCTGCAAGTTCACTGTTTGATGGTTCTCTTCCAAGCTCTAACGTAAGCTTTCTCTGCATCTTTGACATTCTGTTAATTGTCTCAACCATATGAACCGGAACTCTTATCGTTCTTGCCTGGTCAGCTAATGCTCTTGTAACAGACTGTCTTATCCACCATGTTGCATAAGTACTTAATTTGAAACCTTTATCATAATCAAATTTTTCAACACCTTTGATTAATCCTAGGTTACCTTCCTGTACAAGATCTAAAAAACTCATTCCTCTTCCTGTATATCTCTTTGCAATACTTACAACAAGACGAAGGTTAGCTTCAATAAGTCTTGCTTTCGCTCTTTCATCACCTTCAGATTTTTTCTTTGCAAGTCTCTTTTCTTCTTCAGGTGTAAGAAGCGGAACTGTACCAATCTCTTTTAAATACATTCTGACAGGATCTTCTGTTCCAACACCATCTAATAAATCAATGGCATTTAAATCAATATTTTCTTCCTCTTCTTCTAATGCCTCATCAGTTGGTTCATCAGAAATAAGTCCGTCAAGTTTCTCAAGAGATAATTCTATTTCTTCCTCACTCTTAAGGTTTTCTAAATCATCAAGTACGTCTTCTGTCTTATCATCATCTAAATTTTCATCTAAATCTTCATCATCTTTTATATCATCAGCCACTTTATCTTCTTCATCTATTTCTTCACTCTTAGCCTTCTTAGCTTTAGTGCTCTTCTTTGTAGTGGTCTTGCTTGATTTCTTTTTCTTTGGTTCTTTAACTTTTATGTCTTCCTCATCCAATGTCTGAAGAATATATTCCATATCCTTTTCTCCAAGTTCATATTCCTGTGAAATTTCCTGTAATTTGGTTAATTCAACTTTATTTTTTTCTTCCTTAGCTTCTGCAACAATTTCCTTCACAATTTTCTTTAACTCTCTTTTAGTCATGAAATCGTTTCCTTTCTATATTAACCTTTCGAAATGCCTGACATTATTTTAACTGCCTGCTTATGGTTTACTATTTTCACTTTCTTAAGTGCACCTCCAAATTCACCATCGAGTACCCATGAGACTTTCTCGTCCGACTCAATCTTTAACTTAGAAGTCTTAAATGAAACCACGCTGTCAATTTTAATATCGACGCCCAGCAAATTTCCAAATACAGCAGAAAGATCCAATGGATTCTTAGGTTTTTTAACCAGCCTCACTTCAAACAAACCGTCATCTAATACAATATTCTTGCCGGTGATACCTTTAATTCCTCCAACAGAAATAGAATTAGAAATCATACCATATATGAATTCTCCTTCAATTTTTCCACCATCATATTCAACTTTCATATTATATGTTTTTAAATTTGGAATTTTAGTAGCAGCCTCTATAAGATATGCCTGATGTCCCAATGCATTCTTCATCTCCTGTGGAGTTGCATAGGAAATATCAGTAAACAGACCAAATGCTGCTATATATACAAAATACTTTTTATTAAAACTACCTATATCAACAAGAATTGGCAAACCATTCATCGCCGCACGAGCTGACTCATCCATCTCTTTGGACAACTTGATACTCTGTGCAAAATCATTGGTTGAACCGGCAGGTATATAGCCTAATACAGGTTTTACCGGTAAATCCATAAGTCCGGAAATAACCTCATTTAATGTTCCGTCACCGCCACTGCATACAATCATATCATAGTTGTAACCACTGTATTTTACTTTTTCCTTGGCATCATTTCTTCTCTGCGTTGGATAAACAGTAACTTCATATCCACCTTTTACAAAGATGTTTATGATTTCAGCTAAATTATCTTTTATTAATCCTTTTCCTGAATGTGGGTTGTAAATAAAAAGTAAGTTTTTCATGAGTTTTAACCTCTGTTAATTATAAATAGCCTTATTTTATTAGGGCAAAAAAGAGAAGCCATATTCCAGACTTCTCTTTCGATTATTCAATTGTGCCTATTCAATTAAGCTTCAACTTTTTTCTTGTTAGCTGCAACGAATGCAACTGCTGAAGCTATTCCAAAGAGAACAACAGATACTGCAACTGAATCACCAGTCTTTGGTGAAGATGTAGCAGATTTAACACCTGTAGCAGCTTTTGTTGTTGTAGCTGCTGCTGCTGTTGTTGTTTCTGTAGCTGCGCCTGCAGCGTCTGCAGCACTTGTATATGCAGCTGGAGCCTCGTTAAGAGATACTGTAGTATTTGATCCATCAAATTCTACGTATACATCTGTTACGCTTCCGCCTGCTTTTTCAATAAGCTTCTTATTAACAATGACATTTCCTGTCTGCTCTTTTGTTGCATTAGCAGTTGTAGGAATTCCAGAAGCTTTGATATTCTCGATATCTGTTTCTGTTGTTGTATCATTTGTCTCAGAATCACCAACATAGTTATTGAAGATTAATACCATACCATCTGTTGTGTATGAATCTGTAAATGTTGCCTGAATACTCTTCCATCCTTCTTTAGTGTCGTTATCCATCTTTGCACCTGGCCAAACCTGTTTAACACCGTTTTCTTCCTGTGTTACTACAGCACATTTATCTGCTGGTGTTACGTTTGTTGTAAACGCAATACCCTGATAAATCCAAGCTCCTGTTGGATCCCAATTCTTGTTATTCTGGAAATGGAATGTAATTGTCTGATCAGCAAATGCTACTGCACTCATAGCCATTGTCATAACTGCTGTTAAAGCTACTGCAGCGACTTTCTTTAAACTTCTCATCTTACTTCTCCTTCTTTGAAATAAATATTTTTGAATTAATTAGACACTAATTCAATTGTATAAAGATTATATATCAGTATTTGTTTTTTTTCAACAAAAAAATAAAGATTTTTACATATTTTTTCTACACAATGTCTTTATAATTATTTTTTTAACGCTATATATAAAAACAAAATACTATTAACATAAAAAGAGGCTGTATATTTTAATAATATACAGCCTGCAATTTTTTAAAATTAATTAATGGGTTATAATATTAATCTTCTTTTTTCTTAACAACTACAGCAATGATTGCGATAACTGCAACTACTGCAACTACGATACCAGCGATTAATCCACCAGAGATTCCGCCTTCATCATCTGAATCAGAAGATGTGCTCTTCTTATCTGAGCTAGAGCTGTCTGTCTTCTTATCATCTTTAGCTTCTGTTACATCTTCAGAAGAAGCTTTATCTTCATTACCTTTTACATATTCAATAGCTTCTCCACCATCTTTAGCGATTAAAGCATTGATGAATGCTAAATATTCATCATCAAATGGCTGTGTGTAAATTGCACTTGCATCATATCCGTCACCTGTGATAGCTGCTTCTGTACAATCAACATATTTCCAAGAATCCTCATCTCTTGAATGGAATCTTACTGTCATATCAACATTTTTACCATCCTGGATGATAGCTACAAATCCTTTTGAAGGTGCAGCATATACTGTGTATTCACCAGCTTCAATACCACCTGCTCTGAACTGTGACTGGTTATCAGCCCAAGCTGCATCTGGGTTACCAAGCTGCATCTGGAAGTTCCAGGCAAAATCTGTAGCATTCTTAAGAATCTTGAATGTCATTGTCTTATCTGAAAGCTGTCCTTTGCTTTCTGCGATTTCATCCTCTGTTCCTTCAGATTCTGCAAGAGCATCAGCTCCGCTCTTAACTGCTGTATTAGAGTATGCATACACATCATAATCTAATCCATCAACTTCAACTTTCTCCATGATCTGCTCTTCACTTGTTGGGCACCATCCTAATGTAGAGTTATCATCAAATACCTCTGAATTGAATAAATATGGATTTCCAACGAATGAATATGTGTCATCCTCATCAGCAAAAGCTGAAACTGAAATAGCTGTTAACATTGTAGCAGTTAAAGCTACTGTAGCAACTTTCTTTAAAAGTTTTCTCATAATTTTAAAAATCTCCTTTCACATCATATAGGTTTTTCTACCCATTAACTTCTATGTAATTATATTACAAAGTCGCATTATTTGCAATATTCTATGAATCAAATTAAGAATTAAATTCATAAAATTTACGCCGGATTATAAGGCTGTGTATTGTACACAACTATAGGTGTTTCAAGATCCACCAGATCATAAATAACAGGTGCTGCAGATGCAGGTACATTTATACATCCATGGGATCCACTTTTTACATAAATGTCACCACCAAACTTACTTCTCCAATAAGCATCGTGAATACCGATTCCACCATTAAATGGCACCCAGTAATGTACAAGGGTATGATATTCATAAGTTCCATTTGGAAGTCTGTCACCCTTTAACACCCTGTCTCTTTGTTTGTAATCAATATAATAAATTCCGGTTGGCGTATATTTTGCTTTTATCATCGTACCAGAAACAATATCTGTTTCGAATGCCAAAGCACCATCTCTGTACACCCACAAATGCTGTCTGCTTACATCTATTTCAACATAATTATTTCCGATTCCACTGTTTTCTGTTGAGAACTGTCTGCATGAGTATGCCGGTTCCCTCTTAACAACTGTTCCTTCTTTTAATTCACTTGCAAGTTGTCCTGCCTCACCGTCAACATCAATCTTCCAGCCATATTCACCACCTGTTACGGTAACCTGTCCAACTCCTGTGGCATTAAAAATCTTTGTTCCACCTACATTATCTACATCAGTAGCAAGGCCTTCCACATATTCATGTGCTTTCGCCTCCCATGTAGGTTCATCTAATGCATATCCGCCTGCTTCATCTTTTGCAAGCCAGTTTATTGTCTCATTTATATCAACAGTTCTTGTATTTCCTGAAGGAAGAGTATATTCCACACTTGCATCACACAATTTATCAAGTATTTCCTTCATTGCAACAAGTCCGCCATTATCACTTCTTACTGTTGGTTCTTCATAAGTACCTTCAAGAGAATCTATCTCAATATCTCCAAGTCTTTCGCCACCTTTTGAAATTACATCTTCAACGCCTTTATATACATTCTCAATATTCATCGTTGTTCCTTCATATTCAGACTGAATTTCAAAAGAATTACTGTCGCTGTCATAAGCTATATAAGCATTTATTGGAGCTTTCATATTTTCACTGTTTGTCTCATCATAAGAAGCTATGATATCTTCAAGTTTCTGCTTATCATATTCAAATGTCATTGGCACAGTTTTTTCTGTATCTTCAAAAAATCCCATAAACCAAAGTAAATCATTTTGTTCATCCAAAAGTTTTTCAACACTTCCATCAGAAACATAACTATAATTTATCTCATGTCCGGTAATTGTCTTTAAATCACTTTCCCTGAAAGCAAGGTGCATTTCAAAATTCTTAGCTGCAAGAGATAATTTTTCTTCAGCTTTTTTCTTTGACATATTACCAACATCTACCTGATTAATCTTTGTTCCTGCAATAAAATGACTTTTTGTATAAATAATTCCTCCAATATAAACCAAAAGAAGAACACCTGCAAAAATCAAAAAGCCTTTTAAAACTTTATCTTTATTAATATTTATATTTAATTTTATAGGTTTGCGTGTTTTTTTAGCCTGGACAGCAGAAGTTGTATCTGTCACCGACTCATCATCCGTAAAATAAACAAAATCCGAAGTTGTTGAAGTCGTTGCCTGCGATGCAGTCACATTTGATTTGTCAGGTGTTGGGGTTACTGTAGTTGTTGTTGGATTAACAGCTACCGCATCTGATTTGTTTGATGCATCATTTATAGAATTTATAACATTTTCTACATTTGCCTGATTAGCTGGATTTACTGATTTTACTGAATTTTCCGCACTTGCTGGCTGATTGGAAAATGTATCTTTCTCAGAATTGATAATATCATTTACACTTTTTGCAAGCGCCTGCTCAATACCATCCAAATCAATATCATTTTTTACAGAGTCACTCTCAGAATAAAAATCATCTGTAAGATCAATTATTTCAATAACATCATCTGATATTTTTTTCTCACCTGATGTAGATGTATCATCAATACTATTAAACATGTTCATTTCATTTGTATCTTTTGTTTTATCTTCCATTTTTTTACACGAACCTCAAATTATAATAAGCTAACACAAAAGCTTTCAAGATAAATTTTATTCACACACCTACTAATTGTAAGATATTTAAATAAATATGTCAATTTTTTATCAAATATAATATGATTTTTCAAATTTTCCATCTATTTTGCACCACTACCCCTTTTTAGATGGAACTTCTTTGTTTCGTCAATTTTTGTTTTCTTGATTTTTCCATCTATTTCGCACCACTACCCTTTTTTAGATGGAACTTCTTTGTTTTGTCAATTTTTGTTTTCTTGATTTTTCCATCTATTTCCTACCACTACCCTTTTTTAGATGGAACTTCTTTGTTTCGTCAATTTTTGTTTTCCAGATTTTTCCATCTATTTCGCACCACTACCCTTTTTTAGATGGAGCTTCTTTGTTTTAAAATCATATTTTACACACAAACATAAAGAAGGTTGTGCCCTTGGACACAACCTTCTCTTTCGTTTTAAAAATTAATTACTTTTTATCACATTAATTATATAGAAATCCAATTATTTCTAACTTTTCTAATTAAGCTTCGCTTTTTCTTCTTGCAACGATAGCTACTGCAGATACTGCAACCATTAATCCAGCAAATAAAGCTATAGGAGCTGTATCACCAGTCTTAGCTGCTGCTTTTGCTGCTGTTGTAGCTGTAGCTGCTGCCTGTCCTGAAGAAGCTGTTGTTCCAGCGTTTGCTGTAGATCCACCATTTGATGAAGATCCAGATGATGGTGTAGCTGTCTGTTCAGATGTTTCTGCTGCATCATCAGCTTTTCCAATAATCTTTTCTGCAAGTGTGTTATACATTGTATCAAGAGCTGGAATTGTGCTGCTTCCGCTAAGACCAATCTTTGCAACGTCTGCAAGTCTTAAATCTTTATCAGCTTTTACATATTTATCAGCATATGCCTGAATTGTCATACCACTGATATCAGCTAAAGATGCGAATGTTGCACCAGCATCATCATTACCAAAATATTCAACTACATAATCCATAAGATTATCTTTTGTAAAGTCTGAAGCTTCTGTTCCTTTGAAGATAACAATTGAATATGTCTCTGTATCAAAGAATACTGTAGCTTTGTAGCTTGTATCACCAACTGCATCATCAGTAAGTCTGATCTGTGAGTTGTATCCAGATGAAGCGCCATTCTGATCTACTTCAGTTGGTCCAAGGTCTGGTCTTCCAAGGAAGATTCTAGGATATGAACCAAGAACATCTTCATTCCACTGTGTAATACTAAAACGAATTCTTGATGGCTGTGCATTTGCATTAGCTGGATCTGAAGCAGCCCATGTAGAAATATCGCTTGATGAAGGTACTGTAATTACAAAGCTCTTAACATTATCAATAGCTGTGTTATTAAATAAGTTTGCTGTATCATTTGGAGCCCATTCAGTATCTTCATTTCCTGTCATAGATGTGCAGGCTGTAAACATTGTATCAGCTCCTACAACATCTGTAATATCTTCACCAACTAAAGCATATGAATTAACTGTCATAGCCATAGCCATAGCTGATGTAAGTGCTAAAGCAACTAATTTTTTAACTGATTTTCTCATTTTCCAATCATTCCCTTTCTTTTTCAATTTGGCATAGAAAAACATACTAATCCATACCATTAGTAACTGAATTATAATTCATTCACTAAACAATTGCAAGTTTCTTTTGTTTTTTTCTACATTTTAACCAAAAATGTAAATTCTTTTTTGGCACTATGAATAAAAGAAACTCATTTTTCATTTTGATTTTCCACTTATTTTTTCCCTTATTATTTTGCACTTAACCTTTAAATATGCTATCATATATTTAAATATAATCATCTATTCGGAGGTGTTATTTTATGAATTGGAATACTTCGACATCCTTGAATGAAATGCAGAATGATTTAAAAACTTTTTTTGAAAAAAATATGAGATTAAAGACAAAACTTTGCGATATACTTACTCTTTCATACGACGACTATCATTTATTAAGAAATAAATTGTTTCAAATTACACAAAGTATAGACTTTGGTCATTATGCCCTGGCTATACTTGTTT
Source organism: Lachnospiraceae bacterium RM5 (assembly GCA_900110975.1). Lineage (GTDB taxonomy): Bacteria > Bacillota > Clostridia > Lachnospirales > Lachnospiraceae > Bovifimicola. The sequence goes on along the minus strand of FOFK01000012.1, from coordinate 15,491 downwards.
GCTGGGTTACATCATATAAATACAATGATGAAGATACTTTCTTTAATATTATGAGAGCGCATTTAAATAATACACCACAGCATCATTCAAGATATTTACTTGATGCCATTACAGATATGACTTATGATTATCAGATTGATATTTTTGATTGTAAACTTCAGACAGTCCAGCACCTTAAAGCAATTGTAGAAATTCACGCAGGCGTGGGCGAATAACATAATTTCAAACAAATAAACCCGGATGTTGATTAACATCCGGGTTATATTTCTATTATTTCTAAATTTATTCAGTTGTTTCAGCTGTTTCTGATGTTTCTGCAGTTTCTTCTGTTGCTGCTTCATCAGATTCTGCTGCAACCGTTGTTTCTTCAGTTGAATCAGCAGCTTCTGTTTCACTATCAGGTGAAATATATGTTGTTGCTTCTTCATCCGGAACTACCTTAATAACATCAGCAAAGAGCACATAAACCTTTGCAAATAAAACTGAATTCCAAAGATCTGTCTTATCATATGCTTCTTCATAATCTGCAATAGTTGCATACTGACCATTACTATTATCTACAACACACTGAATTACTTCGTTATAATCATCATTATCAATTGAAATTTCATTTTCTTTTGCTATTTCATTTAAAATGATAATCTGCTTAAAGCTCTTTTTACACTGTTCATTGAAATAATCTTCTGTGTATCCATAATTGCTAAGCATATCTTCAAATGTTGTACCATACTGTTCTGCCTGTTCAGTATACATTTTTTTAATTTTTTCAATATATGAATTTACTTCATTATCATCAAATTCAACTTCTGAATTATCTACAATATTTTCCATAAGCTGTGTTACTGCCACATTAGCTTTATAACATTTCTCTAATGTTTTGTTGTATTCATCAAGATTTGAAACTTTTTCATACATGCTGAAATACTGTAAGAAGAAGTATGAGAAGTTTTCAGTATTATCTTTAATAAACTCATCAGAAAAATCTTCGATATAATTTACTGTAACAGTAAATACAACATCTTTTCCAGCTACATCTTCATTACCATATTCATCTGGGAACTTAAGATTTAAATCTTTTGTTTCTCCTGGTTTTGCACCTACAAGACCATCTTCAAAACCATCGATAAATGTTGAAGAACCAATCTGAAGGTTATAACCTTCTGCTGAACCACCGTCAAATTCCTTGCCATCAATTTTTCCTACATAATCAATATTTACAACATCGCCTGTTTCTACAGCTCTGTCAGCTTTTCCAACATGCTCAGTGTTAATATTCATTGTGCTTGATGATAAGAATGTTGATTTTACATTTGCTTTAAATTCATCTGTTACTTCTACAGAAGACTCACCTATTGTAAGACTCTTATAATCGGCAAGTTTTGTAACTTTTGATTTGTATTCGCCTCTTTTACTGCTTGAAGCTTCACCCTGACTTGAAACAAGGTTTTTAGATTTCTTCTTGCCAACACTACATGCTGCAAGCGAAAATGTCATAGTTACACAAAGAGTTGCAACTAATACTTTCTTAACATTAAACATTTTTTCTATCCTTTCTACTTTTGGTACATTATTCTGTACGTTATTTATTTCCTAAAATTTCAAAAAAACCAATTGCCATTATACCACACTTTTAACTATTTGCAAAATCAAACAATAAATAGTATAATACAAATGTTACAAAATTATTAATTTTTAGGAGATACATAACTTATCATGAAAAAAAAGACCAGATTCGTCTTTATGCCTAAACTCATTGTTACTCTTATACTTATTATGGCAGGCATAATGATATCATACGAAATGCGCGTTTTCAAAGATAACAAAGATAACATCTCTGATTGCGACATTGTATTGATAAAAACTAAAAATATTAATGATAAAGATTTTGAATCAATCAAAAAAACACTTAAGAAAGTATCAGAAACAAGAGAAAAGAAATATAAAGTTATTGATGTAAATGATTATAAAAAATCAGTAACCAGAACTCTTAATGTTGCATTAGAGAGTAAAGCTTCTCTTATTATCGTTCCTGATAATTCTTTTGACTGCGAAATCCATGATATTCAAAACTCATACATCAATGTCTATTTTATGATTTTAAACGGATTCCCTCATGACAAGGAAAATAAGGATTTTACAATAGATACAAATGTATGCCCGTTAAATTATAATTACTCAGAAGCAGGATTTTTAGCAGGTTATTACAGTATTCTTTCCGGATACAAAAAAATTTCTTATGTAGTTTCAGAAAATGATTTTGCTTCAATGCATTATTATTATGGTTTTATACAGGGTGCAAACTATTATGCCCTTCAAAACAACATAAAAAACGTCACAATAGATGCGTATTATACAAAAGACGGCAATCTTAAATTTGATTTATTTTCTGATAATGAACTTATCATAGCTGATTCAGAAAGCACATATACTGAGCTTAATAAAAAATACAAAAATACAGACTTTATTATCTGCGACGATGTAAATAATATTTCTGAAGAAAAAAATATCATCGCAAATACAACTATAAACTACAATACTCCTCTATATAATTACATTAACGATGAGATTTTAGGAATAATTAAAGGCGGAGAAATCACAACTATCGGCATCAAAGAAAATTCTGTTAATCTCAAAACATATGACAATAAAAACAGTGAGGATCCAACCGAAGAGATAAATAAAATAATTGAAGAAATTAAAAGCAATGATATAATCGTTATCAGCGATACTTCAATTCCATGCGATGAACTGGAATTAAACACTATTATAGTAAATGAAATCAATTTATAAAAAACAGCCATATATGATATATTCCCGGTACATATCATATATGGCTTTCTTTTTATAACTCAATATAAAACATTTCTTTTTCTTTTATATCTCATCTAAATGCTTTATTACATTTTTTCTCTGATTATCAATATGATTATTTATTATTTCCTTTGCGGCATCCTCATTTTTTGTTCTTATCGCCTCAATAAGCCTGTCATGCTCATTTATAAGGGATTTTCTTCCTTCTTTATCTTTTAAATGTTCCATTCTGTATCTGTACATTTTTTCATGAAGATTTTTTAGAACTTCTATAAGACTCTGATTTCCTGTGCTTTTATAAATCACATTATGAAATGCCACATCTGCCTCAGCCATGCGTGTTATGTCCCCGGTATTTATGGCAGACTCAAATTCAGCCTTTCTTTCAAGCATTTCATTGATATCCTCTTTAGTTGCTCTTTCACAGGAAAGAACCACAACTAATTCTTCAAGATGCTTTCTGACTTCCAAAACATCCTTTACATCTTCTTTTGTTATGCTTGCAACAAAGACACCTTTTCTTGGAAGGATATTTACAAGCCTCTCCTTTTCAAGCTTTTGAAGTGCTTCCCTTACAGGAGTTCTGCTCACTCCCATTTCTTTTGCCAGGCTTATTTCCATAAGTCTGTCGCCCGGTTTAAATACACCTTTTAAGATCGCTTCCCTTAATGTAATAAAAACCATGTCACGCAAAGATAAATTTATATCATTTTTCATAACAAGTTTTGACATTCTTTTCTCCATTTCTTCTCTTAGGATTAAAAGTTTTCGTAACATATACAAGATTTGTACACTGCATATCCATTATATCTTTTTTAGTCTGATATGCATCTTCTTCATTTTCAAATATACCAAAAACAGTCGGCCCGCTTCCACTCATCATGGAATTTATGGCACCACCATCAATCATTTTCTTCTTAATATCTGTTATTACAGGACACTTTGGAATAGTAACAAGTTCAAGAACATTTCCCATATTTAAAGCAACTTTTCTAAGATTTTTTTCTTTTAAACCTGAAACTATCAAATCAATGTCCGGATGATTTTTTATCTCTATCTCATCAAGCTCTGTATAAATACTTTTTGTGGAAATATTTACATTTGGCTTTGCAAGTAAAATATAACATTCTTCAATATCGGTTAAAGGCTCAATCTTTTCACCTATGCCTGTGGCAAGGGCTGTTCCGTTCAAAATACAGTATGGAACGTCTGCTCCGATTTTCCCACCTCTCTCCATCAAATCATTTCTTTTCAGACCAAGATTAAACATCTTATTGATTCCACGAAGAACTGCGGCAGCATCAGCACTTCCGCCGGCCATTCCCGCAGCAACAGGTATTCGTTTATCAAGTTTAATTTTAACTCCTTCATTTATGCCAAATTCATCAAAAAGAAGTTTTGTTGCTTTATAAACTATATTATTTTCATTTAATGGCAGATAATATAAGTTTGTCTCAATCTCTATATCTTTTTTATCTGTTTTTTCAATTTCAATTCCATCATACAGATTTACACTCTGCATGACCATCTTAACTTCATGGTACCCATCTTCCCTGATTCCAAGAACATCAAGTCCGAGATTTAATTTTCCATAGGCCTTCAAAAATAACTTATCCATAAATAACTCCAATACATTTATAAAGACATAAAGGCGACGTAAAAATCGTCGCCTAAAAATACATTATTAATCGTTATCATAATCATCGTCGTCATCGTCATCAGAGTATCCGCCCATATATTCTCTTCCGGAAACTCTTTTTCTTTTTCTTTCTTTTTCAACGAGTTCAGACAAATCATCTCTTACCTGTACTGACTTTTTAATTCTTTTAAGAAAAAGCTCAGGTGTTGATTTATCAGCTGTCTCAAGCTTAATTGTTCCAAGGCCGAAGATTCTCTGACCTAAAGATCTTTCAAGAGTGTTATCCATTATACGGTATAATCTTACTTCTTCTTCTTTTTTATTTAAAATACCTGTTTCGACAATTAATCTGTCAGCATATAATTTATATTTTGTAAAACTAAGCGGTAATCCAAAAAGTGTTCTTTTTCTGTCGCTCCAAACTATTTTATTTCTATCAATTGCCATAGGATCACTCCTTCCAAAATTAATTAATCATTTCATTTATAAGATCTATTACTTCCTTACCAAGTTCTTCTTCAAGCTTATCAGCTTCTTCTAATGATGAACCCTTAATTCCATAGTAGAATTTAATCTTTGGTTCTGTACCTGATGGTCTTACGCACATCCATGCACCATCTTCCAAATCATAATATAAAACATTTGATTCAGGAAGATTTGTATCAGACTCAGCACCTGTAGTTAAATCAACAATCTTTCCTGTCTTATAATCTCTTGCAGATAATACTTTATATTTTCCAAAAGACTTTGGAGTATTTTCTCTTAATGCATTTAAAACATCCTGGATTTTCTGTAACCCTTCAATACCCTTAAGAGTTATTGACTGGATACCATCTTTATAATATCCGTATTTTTCATACATTTCAAGCATTGCATCCCATAAAGTCATATTTCTTGTCTTATAATATGCAGCAGCTTCACATAATGCCATAGTTGCAACAATAGCATCTTTATCTCTTGCATATGTTCCAATAAGACATCCATAACTTTCTTCAAATCCGAAAAGATATGAACCATTACCGCTTTCTTCAAATCCAAGAATCTGCTGTCCTATATATTTAAATCCTGTAAGAACTTCAATAAGTTTTACATTATAAAAATCTGCTATAGCATCAGCCATATTTGTTGTAACGATAGTCTTTATAAGAGCTCCATCCTTTGGAATCTCATTTTTAAGACTTAACTGTTCAATCTCATAATGAGCAAGGAGACATCCTGACATATTACCTGTCAATGTATGATATTCTCCTGTTTTTGAATCCTTAACATATACACCAAGTCTGTCTGCATCAGGATCTGTAGCAAGAACAACATCTGCATCCTTTTCCTTAGCAAGTTTTAATGCAAGTTCAAATGCTTCCTTAGCTTCAGGATTTGGATAACTTACTGTTGGGAATTCTCCATCAGGAAGTTCCTGTTCAGGCACAACATAAACATTTTCAAATCCAAGTTCTTTTAAAATTCTTCTTGCAGGAATATTACCTGTACCATGTAAAGGTGTATAAACAATCTTAAGTCCACCTGCTTCTTTATCTATGCAATCCTGTCTCTTAACCTGTTTCTTTAATTCTTCAATATATCTGTCATCGATTTCTTTTCCAATAACATTATAAAGACCTGCTTTAACAGCTTCATCTTTATCCATTGTCTTACAGCCAAAGATATCTGTAATATCCTTAACTTCTTTCATAATACCTGTATCATTTGGAGGAGTTATCTGTGCACCATCTTCCCAATATACTTTATAACCATTATATTCAGGAGGATTGTGGCTTGCAGTAATATTTACACCAGCTATACAACCAAGTTCCCTTACTGTAAATGATAATACAGGAGTTGGACGAAGGCTTTCAAATACATATGCTTTTATTCCATTTGCATTAAGACATAATGCTGTAATATCAGCAAATTCAGGCGACATTCTTCTTGAATCATATGAAATTGCCACACCTTTGTCTTTTCCGCCAACCTTTAAGATGTAATTAGCAAGACCCTGTGTTGCCTTTCTTACAGTATATTCGTTCATTCTGTTAATACCGGCACCGATTATACCTCTAAGTCCTGCTGTACCAAATTCAAGTTCCTTATAGAATCTTTCCTTTATTTCATTATCATTATCTTTAATACTTCTTAGTTCTTCTTTTGTATTTTCATCCACATTTTCAGCATTAAGCCATTCATCGTAAACTTCAGTATAGTTCATAATTACCTCCTAGTATCAAGACTTTGATACATATTTTCACACAATCAAAAACATTATATAATAAATTCTTATTAAAGTCAAAAGCTGTGTATGCTTTTATATAATTCAATCAACTTTTCTTTTTTATTCAAATCCGTGTCTTCAAGCACCATATATAACAGGCTTTTTAGTCCATCGCCAATATCACTTCCACTTATTCCAAAATTATCAATAAGATCTCTTCCGGTAATATCAAGCTCTTTTAAAGAAACACATTCCTTTTTGCTTATAATATCATCATATTCCTTTTTAACAAAATCCATATTCCCCTGAACACCCATCCAGGCATCATAGTACGATTTAAATTCTATGTATAAAGGAAAAATATCATTTCCAAGTTCAAAAATACCTTTTCTTACATCAGCCCTGCTTTTCATTTCAGGATAATTTATACTTCTTACAAGTCTTGAAACAATATCTATGGTTTTATTATCCCATTTTAAACTTCTTAATGATTTTTTAACTTCCTCATCATCAAATCTTATAAGCACCCCTGCCCATCTGTAGTAATGATTTTTTGGCAGACTTTCAACAAAACACTTAACACTCTCTAATTCCTGATTATCGTTAAGTCTGTCTAATTCTTTAAGACAGTACTTTGAAATACCTGTGTTAACAAGATTCTCTATTCTTCCCGGATTATCAGAGATTAAAAGCTTATCCATTTCAACCTGGATTCTTTCTTTACTGACTTTTTCCAGATTATCACACAGATCTTTTATTGCAGAGTTAGTTTCATTTTCTATTTCAAAACCAAGTACCGCCGAAAAACGTATCGCCCTTAACATTCTTAAAGCATCTTCATTAAATCTGTCATAAGGATTTCCAACACATCTTATAACTTTCTTTTCAAGATCATTTATTCCATCAAACTCATCAACAAGACCTGTCTTTTTATTATAAGCCATTGCATTTATTGTAAAGTCTCTTCTTTCAAGATCTTTTTTCAAATTATCCGTAAATAAAACACTTTCAGGATGTCTGCCATCTATATAATCCCCATCTATCCTGTAAGTAGTTACTTCATAAGACTCTTTACCAATAAGTACAGTTACTGTTCCATGCTCAATACCCGTATCAATGGTTCTTAAAAAAACAGATTTTATATCCATAGGACTTGCAGATGTTGTAATATCCCAGTCATTTGGTTTTTTCTTTAAAATAGCATCTCTTACACATCCGCCAACAGCAAAAGCTTCAAAACCTTTTTTCTCAAGTTCTTTTATTATAAGACTTACGTTATCCGGTATATCTATTTTTATATACTTTTTTTCTTTCATAATCACTACCTGCTTATAATCTAATAATCGAGTAGGAATTATCCTACCCGATTACATTTATCTTATAAATATTTTTTTAATACATCAACTTTATCAAGTTTTTCCCATGGAAGTGAAATATCAGTTCTTCCAAAATGTCCATAAGCAGCTGTCTGCTTATAAATTGGTCTTCTTAAATCAAGCATCTGGATAATTCCTGCCGGACGAAGATCAAAGTTTTCTCTGATAATCTCAGCAATTTTCAAATCATCAAGCTTACCTGTGCCAAATGTATCAACCATGATAGACATAGGATGCGCAACACCTATTGCATAAGATAACTGGATTTCACATTTATCTGCAATACCTGCAGCAACAAGATTCTTTGCAACATATCTTGCAGCGTATGCGGCAGATCTGTCAACCTTTGTTGGGTCTTTTCCTGAGAATGCTCCACCACCGTGTCTTGCATATCCACCATATGTATCAACGATAATCTTTCTACCTGTAAGACCGCTGTCTCCATTTGGTCCACCAATAACAAATCTTCCTGTTGGATTAATGAAATATCTTGTTTCATCATCAATAAGTTCCTTAGGTAAAACAGGCTCGAAAACATATTTCTTTATATCTTCATGAATCTGTTCCTGAGAAACACTTGCATCATGCTGTGTAGAAAGCACGACTGTATCTATACGTACAGGTTTTCCATTTTCATCATATTCAACAGAAACCTGTGTTTTTCCATCAGGTCTTAAATAATCAAGAGTTCCGTTTTTTCTTACCTCTGATAATTTAAGTGCAAGTTTATGAGCAAGTGCAATTGGATATGGCATATATTCTTCTGTTTCATTAGAAGCATAACCAAACATCATACCCTGATCTCCGGCACCAATAGCCTCAATCTCTTCATCACTCATCTTATTTACTTTTGCTTCAAGCGCTTTATCAACACCAAGTGCAATATCAACTGACTGCTCATCAAGCGCAATCATTACACCACATGTGTGTCCATCAAAACCCTTAGCAGAATCATCATAACCAATTTCGCAGATTGTATCTCTGACGATCTTTGGAATGTTGATATCAGCATTAGAAGAAATCTCTCCCATAACAAGTACAAGTCCTGTTGTACAGCTGGTTTCACAGGCAACTCTGCTCATAGGATCTTTCTTTAATAATTCATCGAGTATCGCATCTGAAATCTGATCACATATCTTATCAGGATGTCCTTCTGTAACTGATTCAGATGTAAATAATAATTTTTCCATTCTTTTAAGTCCTCCCTATATTAGCCAACTTTAAGCTTGAATTTTGCAACTTCCTGTTCAGAATTAACTTTCTCTATACATGCTCCAAGCTTTTGTAACTTAACTTCAAAATTTTCATATCCCCTCTGGATATATATTATGTCATCAACTACAGTAAAACCTTTTGCAGCAAGACCTGCAATAACAAGGGCTGCTCCTGCTCTTAAATCCGGTGCTGATACTTCTGCCCCTGTAAGCTCATCAACCCCGTTAATAATAGCAGTATTTCCTTCAACCTTTATATTTGCTCCCATTCTGACAAGTTCTGCAACATATTTAAATCTATTTTCAAAGATACTTTCAGTAACAATACTGGTACCTCTTGAAACAGCAAGTGTAACAGCAATCTGAGGCTGCATATCTGTTGGATATCCAGGATAAGGAAGAGTCTTTACATGTGTGCTTCTAAGATTATCATTTCCAATTACTCTTACGGCATCATCATACTCTTCAATAGTACATCCAATTTCCAATAACTTTGAACTGATAGCCTCTAAATGCTTTGGAATAACATTTTTCAAAAGAACATTTCCTCTTGTAGCTGCTGCAGCAAACATAAATGTACCCGCTTCAATCTGATCAGGTATAACAGCATACTCTGTTCCATGAAGGCTTTCCACACCTTTAATTCTGATAACATCAGTACCGGCACCTTTAATATTAGCACCCATACTGTTTAACATATTTGCCACGTCGACAACGTGTGGCTCTTTAGCAGCATTTTCAATAACTGTTCTTCCGTTTGCAAGCGCTGCCGCAAGCATAACGTTAATAGTTGCTCCAACAGAAACAACGTCCATATAGATATGACTTCCAATAAGCTCATCTGCCTTAGTCTTTATCATACCATGTTCTATCATAACTCTTGCACCAAGAGCGTTAAAACCTTTAATATGTTGGTCAATAGGTCTTGTTCCTATATCACATCCACCCGGAAGTGCTACTTCAGCTTTATTAAATCTTCCAAGTAAAGCACCAAGTAAATAATATGATGCTCTGATTTTCTTTATAAATTCATAATCAACAGTAACCGAACTAATCTTACTTCCATCTATGACAACCTGATTCCTGTCAACTCTGTCAACAATCGCACCAATATCCTGAATAGACTCAATAAGGACATTAATATCCCTTACATCAGGAAGATTTGTGATAGTAACTTTATCCTCAGTCATTATCGCAGCTGCAATAAGGGCTAAAGCCGCATTCTTTGCACCACTGATATCAACTTCACCTTGTAATTTTGCGCCACCTTTTATTACATATTGTTCCATTAGTAACTCCAATCTTTTACTTAATCATAAGTTATAAAAATCAAGTCCTATCAAATTTTTTTAACATAAATCTAAACAATCAGAATGATTATATCACAATGAATATTTTTGTAAAGAAAATAATTTTATTTTTATTATTCATCTTTTTTTCTATTTTCAAAATAAACAAATTTATCTATAGCATCAAGGATATTACTGAAATTTTCCCTTGGTGCCACATCAATATACTTCTTTATAATTTCATGCTCATTGTTTCTATACTTGCCATAAAAGATATCAAAAAGATTATGTCCCCGCACATAAATTTTTATATTTTCCATATTTCTTTTTATATCTTCTTTTGATTTTATTCTTACGTTACAGATTCTGCACATCCTCTTCATACTTGGAACCCGGTATAAATAGTCTCTATATTTCTGCCATAGAATATTATAAAATTCTTCCTCATTTTTTATCACACCAATTTTTGCCATAACCTTAGGATCTAAAAAATAATTTTCAAAAGAATAATATTTTAAAACCAATACGTTTTTAGGTGTAACCCTTGGAAGATTATTATTATCTTCCTTTTCTCTCTGGGCATAGTAGCTGCAAAGCTGTTTAACAAGGTATTTAGGATTTTTGCCATCACTGTCTCTTATCATAAGGAACTGATCTTTTAAATATAACTTGTTTATATATTTTAAGTTTGCATAAGTCTTTATATTTGTACAGCTGTTTGTGGAAATAATGGAAATCCGCTGCAACATTCCCCTGTCATCATAAATTTCTGAATAATATTTTTCAAGTAACATAGGAAGTCTTTCCGAATCCTGTTTTCCTTCAACTATAAATACAAAGCTTACATTCATAAGGTCATTTGCTGTATATCCAAGATCATCTAATATATCATCTATATCCGTATCTTCGTTAACAATAGTGTACCCTTCATCATCTAACACAACCTGCTTTATCTGTTTTGTAGAAAAATTAAAAAGCATATTAGGTGAATGGGTAGAAAAAACTATCTGGTTCTTTTTTGACAACCTGTATAATACTTCACTTGCAGACTTTTGAAGCTGTGGATGTAAGTAGCTTTCAGGATCCTCTATAAGCATAATGCTCGGAACACGTTCCTTCTCTTCCAAATATGCCTCCATTAAAGACAAAAGATAAATACTCTTCATACCTGCACTCATGGTATCAATATTTCTGATAAGCGTACCTCTGTCTTTATTTCCAACCATTGTTTCAACCTTAAACATGGCTTCATAATTAAAACTTGTAACATATTTAATATACTGAGCATTTCCTCCATTTTTTTCAAAATATTTATTTACAATATTTGAAAACTCATCAAGGTTCTGTGAAAAAATCTTATATTCCAGTAATCTTGTAACTTCAAAAAGAGAAAGTTCATCAACAGTTTTTTCTTTAATCAACCCAATACATTCAAAACATTTATTACATATTTTTGTTTTATCAAATACACAAAGATTTTCAATAATTTCAGGAACCTCTTTATTCCCCATAATTCTTATTAAATCTTCCTGATACTCCTTAATGTTTCTTAAAACATCAATAAAATATACCTTTGGAAATAATTCCTTTATATATGAATTATTTTTAGACTTATTATCCTGATATCTCGCCTTATGTTCCCTGTTATAGACAAATGTAAATTCTACGTACCCATCTTTAGGTGTGGCAAATTTTTCTTTATCGTCTTCTACTTCTACAACATCAACATTTTTGACAATATCTGTATTTTCTTCTAAAACCTCTTCATCTTCCTCCTGTACATAAGATGGAAGTCTTTCCATAAACTCTTCATACCAGTTTTCAAATTTCTTATATTTTGAAATTATCCCTCTGGCATTTAAAAGTTCCAGGTCCTCTTTTTTAACTTCAAGTGTCATTGTTATTTCAATGTTTTCACCTGATTCCATAAAATTCTCATCTTTTATGGAATATTCGCCCGCAACCGCTCTTATGGCATCCAGAACCACAGTTTTACCGGTATTATTTTTACCGACAAAAATACATGCATTTTCTATGTCTTTTATTTCCAAGCATCTTACAGATTTAAAATTTTTAATTGTCATCGCTCTTATTTGCATAATCATTTCCTCCCATAATGCCTGTTATTTATTGATATCCATCAGTATATCTGTAATTTAAAAGTGAACCACCTGTATATTCTGTTCCTTCAGAATGTCCTTTGGCATTATCTATTAGATATCCTGCTACTTTATTTAATCCAGGTCTTTTAAGGCTTGGTGTTAATTGAAATTCAAAATAATATCTTTGTTCCGGATGATTAACACTCCTATATAAACTACCTTTTAATTTAAAAAATCTAAGCCGCTTTATAACTTTATTATCCGATGATATTTTGTAACAATAATTATATGTTTTTGTATTTGTCTCAGGAACATAATATTTAAACTTAATATTATCTCTTGTTTGACCATGTGTTAATTCACCATATTTTTTATAAAAAATATCACTAGTTTCTCTCTTTCTCCACGAAATACTTAAATTATCAAATGGCATTACATCACTGTTAACTGTCGTTGTTACGGGAATTACCTGGTCTTTTACCGGTTCACCACTTGTATTATTCTCACCTATTGCCTGAACTATATAATAATAGGTTGTATCAGACTTTAATCCACTAAATCTTGTTGATGTTTTTTCAACATATTTTGATTTTACTACCGTATTTGTTGATGGATAATATTTATATATCTGATATCCTTTTGCAAACGGCACATTTTCCCAATATAATTTAATCTGCGAATCACTTAAAGGTACCGATACTACACATGGTTTTAATAAATTGGCTTCCTCCGAAAAGATGACATTGTAATCCTTTCCATCTATGTATATTGTTCCATCCCTAAAATTCAATGTACAAAGTTTATCTTTAATTTTTAAAATTCTTATAGTATCTTCACCCTCAACAAATTCAAAAACTACGTCAAAATCATCCTCATCGAAGTTTCCAGCTCCTCTTTCTAAATATGTATAAGCACCTTTAAATGGATTCTCACTAAAGTCTGATTCACCCTCTCTTATAAAACCATTTTCTTTATCTTTAATTACAAACAAATTAAGTTTTTCACCAGCAGCATCATAATTAACATACTTTAGTGTTCCCCAAACACTATAATAACACATATCTATCGCTCCATTTTGTGTTCCAAAATTTGTATAATATGAACTATCTTCATAATTATGCAAGTCTATAGGTATTTTTTCTCCAGCTTCGAACCATTCATATTTATTTTCGTTATTTCCATAAAGTAATTCACTGTTTTCTGTAAAAATTATACTTTCAATGTTTTTACAATTATCAGCTAATGCCCTTGTCTTATATGTGAAAACATATTTTCCTTTATCACTCTTCCATGTCTCATGAACAGAACCAGAATAAATCCAACTCACCGTATTGGGTATTTTAATACCCCTGATATTATTGTCATTTTTTATTAATGATTTTTTAAGTCCTTTAGTATAATTACCCATTTCCCATAGCGAAATTATACTAGTTACATTTTCGCCATCTATCTTTTCCGGTATGTTTATATATTCACTTCCATTAATATTTTTAATTTCACTTATAGAAACTCCCGGATACACCATATGTTTTTCATTAACATATGGATTATTAGGATTTCCTCCCATCCCATAATTATAATCAAAATCTTTAACATATGTAAAACATTCTTCTGATGTATATTCTTCCGTATCATCTGCCATAACTTTTATATCTTTATTTAGAAACACTAAAACACTAACTAATGTAGCAAATAAAATACTTCTAATTATTTTTTTTATTTTTAATTTATTCATAAGCGAATCCTCCTATAGTTTCCTATTTATTGGTGTACTTGATGATGAATCCTGAATTCCATAACTATACTCTCTATCTTTTCCACGTCCAAGTCTTATTTCATGTATTATATGTTCATATGTATCTATACAAAATATAGATACTAAAAACTCACCTCTTGTATTTAAATAACTTAAATCTTTAAGATATTTGTTCTTTGTGCCATTAATACCATCATTTATATTATTATCATCATTTATTTTATCCTCATATAGACTTGAAATAAAACTTTTATTAATTCCTATGACATTTATATATCTTTCTAAAAAAGACTCCTCTCCTTGCTTTATATTTTTATAATCATCCTGATGAAAATGCCCATGTATTACAGCTATGATAGGAACATTCACGTTTCTATTCTTTAATCCATAATCTATTATATTATCACCAACAGTAACACTACTAGCTTCTCTAAAAGCAACAAGTATATCTCGTATTCCTTCTCCATCTAACTTATCACAGGTATCAATTACTTGACCATGTTGAAATATGAGTATACTCCATTCAGATATATTATTTTTCTCACTTAAATCAAGTGCAATCTCTGCAAGCCATAATCTTTCTTCATCACTATATCTTTCTTCATCACTATATCTTTCTTTATCAATATATCCCTCTATATCTCTATCTTCCCATTGATTCAGAACTATTACCCTTACTTTAAAGTTTTCTATATCTTTATAATAATAGTTTTTTCCAAAATCAATATCATTTTGAACACCATTTATATCATCTACTGATAATAAAAAATTCCACTTGGTATTTTTCAAACTATTCAATTCGTCTAAATAATTTTTTTCTCTGTTATTCCCATGGTTTCCATGCACTTTAAATATAGGTGTATTCATATTTGTTATCTTGTTCATTATAAGCGAACTATTTTTAACATACTGCTCTTTTGTTTGCTGTTTAGTATTATGGTCTAATTTTATTTTTCTGCCATCATTTTCATCTATATAACTGAAATAATCATTATATTCCTTTCCATGTACTAAATCTCCAAGAATCACTCCAAAATCACTAAACTCCAGGCATCTGTTAAATAATTCTACGTTTTCTTCCCAGAAATATTCTTCATC
>FOFK01000002.1:702823-715308 GCA_900110975.1 Lachnospiraceae bacterium RM5 | reverse complement strand
TACATGCCTATTGATCAAGATACTGCAAATGTGTTCTTCCAACTCATAGCTAAACGTTATGAAAAGAATAGTACGATAATTACAACAAATATGCCATTTTCAAAGTGGGGTGAATTCTTCGGTTCTGCAACACTAGCTAATGCAGTATTAGACCGATTACTGCATCATTCCACTGTTATATCAATAAAAGGTCCGTCATACAGGCTCAAAGATAAGAAACTACTTTTTGAGTCGAATTCAAAGGAAGGTTAACGGATAAAATGTACATTTTTATTTTCCACTTTTTGTACATTTTAATATTGACATTTACAAATAGTAATAGTTAAAGAAAAGTTGATATGAAATTGAATAAAGAAAAAGATAAGCGAAATTTAAAAAATACATTAAAAACGATATTTAGTAAAAGCAGATATATACATACTGATAAAATAGATTATAAATTAAATTATAAGAAGGGGATTGTATCATCTCCGGAAATCTATTTAAGAAATTGTACGCCATATAGTGAGTTTGAAGTAAAAAAGGTAAAGGTTGTTGAAGGAGTTGGACATAGAACCTGTCGGGATTTTGGTGGTAAAAATAATTGTACACTCACTGCTCTTTATAACCTTTTGATTTATTATAGGGAAAAAAGAAATTTTGAGAAAATACCTGATGATAGAGAAAAATTATATGAATTAATTGTGAAAAGTGGAAGGAGACATTTATATACAAAACGCCGTGGAATGCCGGTTTATATGAATTCATTTTTTGTCACTGATGTAATTAATAGGATGTTAAAAATAAAGAGTTATAAAGGAAAAATGATATTTTTTCCGTCAAAGGAATTGATTATGGAATTTCTGAATAAAGATATTCCTTTTATTTATTCATTGGCATTAAAACCATATTTTAATCATTCTATTGTGGTTTACGGATACAGAGTTTATAAGGAAAAAACATCGGGAAAAGAATACACTTTTTTGCTTGTTTATGATGGTTGGGCGCACATTACAAGATTTTTATCATGGGATAATTTGAATAGAAGATATACTGCATGTATGACTTATATAAAATAACATGGATAGTATGGATAAAACTCAATATTTGTATTATCTGTCCGGATTTATTGAATATGTAAAAAGTGCATATGAAATTGTAAAATTTTTCGCAGTATATGAAAGTATATAAGGTTATATTTTTGTTTGTACATACTGTAAAAAATCTGCTATAATGGTCAAGTATTAACTGGATTTTTTGGGGGATAAAATGGCAAAATTTAGTGATGATGCTTATGAAAGAGCATATGAGAATATAAAAAATAAAAATAAAAAAACAAGTAATGAAAGTTCGACTGGAAAAGATAAAAATGAAAATAAATCGAATGCCTCAAAAGAAATTGATTTTAGACAAAAATCGATTTTTGGAACAGTTGATTTTGGGATAGATATAGATAAATATTTAGAGGAAGACGATGAAGGAAATGCATGGTATGTTATCCATACTGAAGCAGGAAGAGAGAATATTCTTATAGACAGAATGAAACAGATATTTACTGAAGATGAAATGAAAGAATGTTTTCTTGTAAAACGTGAGAGAAGAAGAAGACTTAGAGGAAAGTGGACTGTTGTTGTTGAAAATATTTTTAAAGGATATATTTTTGTAGTGGCAAAAAAGCCGGAAAAAGTATTTTTTAAATTAAAAGAAATACCTATGTTTTCTAAGATTTTAACAATAGGAGAATATAATTTTATACCGCTTTCCAGAAAAGAAATTGAGTTTATATCTAAATTTGGTGCAAATAGAAGAGATCATACAGCAAAGATTTCAACAATAGATTTAAATGAAGGTGACGAGATAGAATATATTGGAGGAGATCTTGCTATGTTTGCCGGACAGATTAAGAAGATTGATAAGCATAAACGCAGGGCTGTAATTGAGGTTGAAATGTTTGGCAGAAAAACAGAAATATACATGGATGTGGATTTCTTACAGAAAAAAGAAGTTTAAAGTACAAAAGAAATGTAAAATGAATGTAAAGGGAACATAAAAGATGAAATATCAAAAAGTTGATAAAAGCAATGTATTTAAGAATATTTTTCAAAATATTGCTGATTCTTCAAATGGCTGTAAAATTATGCTTAAAGAATCAACAACTGTTAAAAGACTGATACCAATAGAAATTATTGCAGGACTTATAATCGGGCTTGTCAGTGGCTTTAAGCCGGTTGAATTTATTATATTATTGGCGGTTATTATCCATCTGCTGACTTCTGAAACTTTAAATACTGCGATAGAAGAGGTAAATGATCTGGTTACCGAAGAGGAAAATGAGAGGGTAAAAAGAAGTAAGGACATCGCCTCGGCTGCGGTATATTTCTGGCATATTGCTTTTACAGTTCTGACCCTTGGATTTGCCTTACTTCATGTTCTTGGAGTTAGCTGGTGGACTATGATGGTGTAGGTATAGCTATTTACAGGTATACATAATTTAATAAGTGCAGCTAAAAGAAATTAATTACAATCAGGTTCAATTACAACAACTTCCCTTGGATTAAACAGTCTTGGAACAAATTTTATTGTACCTGCAAGACCTGTTGATATTATTAATTTTTCATAAATTCCTTTTGTATATTTTGGTAATATTCCTTGTCCCGGAGCATAAAGACCATGTCCAAATAATCTGATTTGACCTCCATGGCAATGCCCTGCTACAACTAAATCTATGTTTTTATTTTTCAGATGTCTAAAATAATATTCAGGATGGTGGCAGAGTAAAAGTTTATATTCACTTCGTTTTTCGAATTCATCTAACCAATTCAATTCAGGAACTTTTTTTGAAAGTTCTGCTCCCATATTTGCGGAAATAGTATCCGTTTCGTCAAAAAATAATTTAAATGCGGAGGTGAGTCCACCGATAGCGACATTTCTAAAAATTACATATTCGTTATCTAAAAGCGTAACACCACAGGATTTAATAATTTCTTTTTCTCTTTCTTTGATCATCCAGTCGTGATTTCCAATAGACATAAATGTTGGTGCGATTTCGGAGCAACCCTTCAAAAATGGAATGACATTTTTCTGTTCTTCAAGTATTGATATTTCGCCGTTTGGAACATATCCCTTAACCAAATCACCAGGAATTGTAATAATATCGGGTTTAACAATACTTACTTTTTTTATAATTTTTTCATAAGGGTTGTTGTGCAAATCACTAAGTAGTACAATTTTTAGAGGAGTATTATATTTGTAATGAGTGACTTTCATAGCTGCCTCCTTAAGTAATTTATAGCGCGTTGAATTCTTTGCATTTATAATACAATAAAATGGTTGATTTTAACAGATAAAAAGTCAGGTTGTCAGATATGGCTAAATATTTACAAGTGATAATGAAAATAAAAAAAGGAAGTTTAGTATGAAGTTTGTTTTTGCGATGGATTCATATAAGGGCTCTCTTACAAGTAGAGAATCAGCTGATTTGCTTAGTAAAGCAGCAAAAACTGTTTTTGGAGACTGTGATACAGTTTGTGTAAGTATTGCTGATGGTGGTGAAGGAACCGCAGATGCGGTTATGGATGAACTTTGCGGGGAGAGGATTTGTTTAAAAGTAAGTGATCCGCTGATGAATAAAGTTGATGCATATTATGGTTTGAGAAGAGATGTATATGCTGAATTAAAAAATGGAATTTATAATGGATTAAAAAAAGATGGGAAATATGGAAGAAAATCAGTTGCTATTATAGAAATGGCAAAGGCTTCCGGTCTTACATTGATTCCTAAAGAACTTCGAAATCCTTTATATACATCATCTTTTGGTACAGGTGAATTAGTAAAGGATGCCATAGATAAAGGAGCAAAAGAAATTTTTATTGCCATAGGTGGCTCTGCTACAAATGATGGTGGCATGGGATTTGCAAAAGCTTTGGGCGTAAAGTTTTTTGATGAAGATGGAAATGTGCTTGAGGGTAGAGGAATGGATCTTGAAAGAGTGGCAGATATTGATATATCTCATGTTTTATCTGATATCAAGAATACGAGATTCATTGTAATGTGCGATGTGAAAAATCCGCTTTGTGGAGAAAATGGTGCTGCATATACGTATGCAAAGCAAAAAGGAGCTACTGATAGTGACATTTTAAGATTAGAAAACGGAATGAAAAATTATAGGGATATAATAATTAAAAAGTTTGGTATTAACCCTGATGATATTCCGGGAAGTGGAGCAGCGGGAGGAATTGCCACAGCCCTAAAAGTTTTCTTTAATGCAACTTTAAAATCTGGAATAGATACAGTGATGGATATAATTAGTTTTGATGAAAAAATAAAAGATGCAGATTTTATAATAACAGGTGAAGGTTGTATGGATTATCAAAGTGCTTTTGGTAAGGTAGTTTCAGGTGTAGCATCTAAAGGGAAAAGTAGAGGAATTCCTGTTATGGCAATATGTGGTTCTTTAGGTGAAGGCTATAAAGAAATGTATAAATGTGGTGTTAAAAAGATTTACTCAATAAGTGAAAATGTTGAGGTGGAAGAAGCTATAACAAACGCGGAAAAGTACTTCTATGAAACAGCAATTAGAATGTTTTATGATATAAGAAATTTAAGTTGAAATATGGGTGGAAATAGAAATGTAAAGAATAGAAAGTACAGAGTTTATGTTACAAGAAAGAATTTGTGAATGAGGGTGAGTAACGTAAGAGATGAAGAATAAGAGATTTACGTTACGAGAAGAAAAATTGTGAATGAGAGCAAGTAACGTAAGAGAGGAGGAATAAGAAAATTACGTTACGAGAAGAAAAAATGTGAATGACGGCGAGTAACGTAAGAGAGAAGGAATAAGAAAATTACGTTACGAGAAGAAAAATTGTGAATGAGGGCAAGTAACGTAAGAGAGGAGGAATAAGAAAATTACGTTACAAGAAGAAAAATTGTGAATGAGGGCAAGTAACGTAAGAGAGAAGAAATAAGAAAATCACGTTACAAGAAGGGAAAATGTGAATGAGGGTGAGTAACGTAAGAGAGAAGAAATAAGAAAATTACGTTACAAGAAGAAAAATTGTGAATGAAGGCGAGTAACGTAGGGAAAGGAAAATCAAGAATCTACGTAACTTGCTCTCAGTTAAGTAAAAAAATAAGGATATAGAGGATAGAAATATGAAGATAATTGAAGAAAAATTGGCTTGCGCTTTGTTGCAACCGGATATAATTAATGATAACAGAGGGTGGTTTCAGGTTGCTTTTAATATTGATGATATTCATAATTTAGGATTGGATTTTAGCGGAGTTTGCCAGTTGAATCATTCATGGACAGAGGAAAAAGGTGTTGTTAGAGGCCCGAATTATCAGAAAGCACCATATAATCAGGTAAAGGTAGTAAGAGTTACAAAAGGTGCTGTATATTCTGTTGGAATTGATATTAATCCTGAAAGTAGTACATTTGGCAAAGCTGTCGGATTTTTGCTTAGTGAAAAAAATAAATTTTTGATGTATATTCCAAATACATACGCACATGGATTTACAGTGCTTGAAGATAATACAGAACTTGAGTATTTAACTGATAATAAGTATAATTATGAATCAGCAAAAAGTATATGGTATGATGATGAAGAAATTATAGACATTGATACAATGAAAAAATTAGATTGGTCGTTTAATGGTGCGGTTATTTTAAATAATATCAAATCAGAAAAGAATTTGAATGCACCAAGATTAAGAGATGCAGATTTGTGATAAGAAGTTTGTACATGAAAAAGTTGAGAATAAAAGATTAATATAGTAGATTAGATAATAAAACAAATAATTGCAACAAAATAAATTGTTGCGATTATTTGTTTTTGTGTTATAATAATTTTATTAATATAACTGAAGTGGATATTTGTAAGAATATTCTAATGATGTTAATACAATATTAGTTGGGGTATGAAGCTAATTATAGATTGTTAATTATTGAAAGGGGAAAAATGAAGAAAGATTTTATGTATTTAGAAGATGAATTAAATTATATTGATTATGAATTAAGCAAATTAGCAAAAAAGAAAAATAAATTGTTTTCAAAAAAATTACCACCAGTATGCGTGTTTAAACGAAAAAATTCTTTTGTGTATTATCTTGTAGATGAAAATGGCAAGAAAAAATATGTAAAAAAACAGGATTATGATAAATTGAAATTAATATTTCAGATGGGTTATGAGCAGAATTTATATAAAAAATTAGTAGAATCAAGGAAAATAATTAAAAGATTTTTAGATAAGTACGAAGAAAATTCTATAAGAAATGTTTATGAAGAATTATCTGAAGGAAGGAAAAAGTTTATCAATCCTGTTGTGGAGAGTGACGAGGAATTTGTTAGAAAATGGTATCAAATGTACCCGGATCATATGAATACATTTGAAGTTTTGCCTTCATATGTTACTAATAATGGAGAAAAAGTAAGATCAAAATCAGAAATGATTATTGCTGATTTGTTTAAAAGTATGTCTATACCATATAGTTATGAAACTGAATTTGTAACAGAAGATGGGAAACGTTATTATCCAGATTTTGTTTTGCTTAACAAAAGAACAAGAAAGACTTATGTATGGGAACACTTAGGGTTAATATCAGACGAGGATTATGCAAGTAAGAATTTTTTGAAACTATGTGAATATGAGAAAAGTAATTTAAAATTTGGTGAAAATTTTATTATATCAATGGAATCGGATAAATATCCGTTAGATATTGAATTGATTAAGGAAAAAATAAGAAGATATTTGATTTAGTTATTTAAAAATAGTTATATTAGTAACGTAGGGAAGGAAAAATTTGAATTTACGTTACTCGTCCTCATATTAATAAAATAAAAATTATTATGTATATTTTTTAGGTAAAATGTTATAATTGATACTATCAATAATAAAGTACGTATGAACTGAAAAGTACAAGAAAGAGGAGATAGTCAAGTATAAGAAAAAGAAAAGTTCAAGTACAAGAAAGAAAAAAATTTAAGAAAGAGAAAGGAGTTAGTATATGATTGGAGTTAATATCAGATACTTTAAAAAAGTACTGTCTGTGCTTATGATGGTAATGATGGTTGCATCAGTTGTATCGTATGTAAATATTAGTAATACAAAAACTGCAATGGCTGATGATGAAACCATTCCTACAACTTTTACATTCTATGATGACAAAGTTGTTGCTATAGATGGAAGTTTTACAACTTATAGCATAACAGGTACAACAGTAAAAATTGAGGGTGAGGGTGATTATTATTTTACAGGAAGTTGTAAGGATGGAAATATTATTGTAAAAAAAGGAACAAAAGGTGTTACTTTATATTTAGATGGATTAAACCTTACAGCTACAGAAACAGCACCAATTGTTTGTAATAAAAGTACAACAGTTACAATTATTCGATGTGCAAATACATTTAATTATCTGATGGATTCGGAAAAAAATAATGATGATGAATATCCGGAAAATGCTGACGCAGAAAAAGCGGTAATTAAAACAAAAGATGGATCTCACCTTACACTTGATGGTGATGGATATTTAACTGTTTCAGCATATGGAAAAAATGGAATTAAAGCTACCGGTGAGTCAACGCTTACTTTACAGGGTGGCGGTTATGTAAATGTTTTCTCGAATGTAAATGATGCTATTGCAGCAGAAAATGTTTTGAATATTTATTCAGGTGGCTATGGCATAAGTGCCGCAGATGTTGGTATTCATTCTGATAAAGAGTTAAATATTGGAAAATATGGTGAAGAAGATCAGCCAAGTTTTGAATGTTATGATGCAAAAGAATGGATTCAGGCCGCTACAGTAAATATTTTTGGAACAAGCAATATGTATGCAAAATGTAGAAATGACGGTATAAATGCGGCAAATAAGGATTTGACAGATTATAATTTTGAAGTAAATATTTATGATGGTAAAATCTATTTAGATGCCGGAGATGATGCAATTGATTCAAACGGCGATATAAATATTTACGGTGGTGATATAACTGCATATTCAGGACTTAATTCTGATTCAACACCATTTGATTGTGATAATGATTTTAATGTATATGGCGGAACTGTTTTTGGACTTGGTATGAGTGGTGGAGCAAAAGTTCCTGTAAATTGTGATAACTACTATGTTGATTCTTCGGGCACACCTTATGGAGTAGATGATCTTTTTGAAATTTATACAAATGAAACAGGACTTACAAATTCATATACAGGTAAGAAAAATGCAAATTATTTATTCTACTATCCATATAATACAGATGATACATATTTATATTATGAACCATATGTTCCTTCAATTTATTATATGGTTCATGTTCAGACATTTGGATGGGAAAAAGATTGGCTTTCAAATGGAGAAACTTCAGGAACAGTAGGAAAAGCAAAACGTCTTGAAGGTATTAAGATAAAGCTTGAAGATTATTGTAATTATTCTGGCTCTGTTGAATATATGACACATATTCAGACATACGGTTGGGAATCCCAGTGGAAAAAAGATGGTGAAGTTTCAGGAACTGTGGGAAAAGCAAAGAGACTTGAAGCAATAAAGATAAGACTTACAGGTGAACTTGCTGATCGTTATTCGGTATATTATAGAGTTCAGGCACAAAAAATTGGATGGCTTGGATGGTGCCAGGATGGTTCTGCAGCAGGAACTGCCGGTTATGGTTACAGACTTGAAGCTATTCAGATTTTGTTAAATATGAAAAATTCTTTCCAGTATGATAATTTTATCAACTCATATTATGATAAAAACAAGATTCCAACAATCGGATATAAAACTCAGGTTCAGTCATCAGGCTGGGAGAAAAATTATGTAACAAACGGCGCTACTTCAGGAACTGTAGGAAAGGCAAAAAGACTTGAAGCAATAAAAATAGAAATTATAAAAAATCCATTAGGATATTCAGGAAATGTTGAATATACTACTCACGTTCAAAAACAGGGATGGCAGAAATTTGTGAAGAATGGAGCACTTTCTGGAACTGTTGGAAAAGCTTTAAGACTTGAAGCAATTAAGATAAGACTTACAGGTGAACTTGCAGATTATTTAGATGTTTATTATAGAGTTCAGGCACAAAACGTTGGCTGGATGGGATGGGCTAAAAACGGTGATCCGGCAGGAACTGCAGATTATGGCTACAGACTTGAGGCTATACAGATTGTACTTGCATATAAAAACACACCTGCACCTGGAAGTACAGCAAACTGCTATTTTGATTCGAAAAATGCTGTAGGTTAATTGTTATAGACTTATTTCAGAAGATTAATTTCGGCAGGATGAGATTAAAAAGATAAAAAATAAAAAGCAAAAATTAAGGCTATCGCTTTGATATATTTGGTATACGTATCAGAAATATATCAAAGAAGATAGCCTTTTTTATTTTGAAAATAGATTTTTTGTTAGCAAATGCTGAGTAAATATTGTTTGTTTTATATGAGCAAATGTTGATCGATAATTATTATTTATTTTGTATCAGCAAGTGCTGCTGTAATGATAGCCATTGAATAAACTTCAGTTGCTGTACATCCTCTTGATAAGTCATTAATTGGAGAGTTAAGACCTAAAAGAATTGGACCGTAAGCTTCAAAGTTACCCATACGCTGTGCAATCTTGTATCCGATGTTTCCTGCATTTATATCAGGGAAAATAAATGTGTTTGCGTGTCCTGCAACTTCAGAACCAGGGAATTTCTTTTCTGCAACCTTTGGTGAAACAGCTGCATCAAACTGCATTTCGCCATCGATTGGAAGTTCTGGATTTCTTTCTTTTGTTTTTTTAGTTGCATTTGCCATTTTGTCAACATCTTCGCCTTTTCCTGAACCATTTGTTGAATAGCTAAGGAAAGCAACTTTTGGCTCTATTCCAAATAATTTTGCACATTTAACAGTTTCTTCTGCAATTTCAACAAGTTCATCTTCGTTTGGCTTAATGTTAATTGCACAGTCGCCCATTGCAAGAACTTCGTTCTGTCCTGTTGCACCAGGTCTTACTAAGATAAAGCAGGAAGAAACAATTTTGTTTTCAGGTTTTGTTTTGATAAGCTGGAGTGCAGGTCTTACTGTATCAGCTGTAGAATAAGAAGCACCACCGAGAAGTGCATCAGCGTATCCCATCTTTACGAGCATTGTTCCAAAATAATTGCTGTGTTTAAGAGTTTCACGCGCCTGATCTTCAGTAACACCTTTGCTTTTTCTAAGTTCGCAAAAAGTAGCAATCATTTTCTCGATATCTTCAAAATTATCAGGATCAATGATAGTTGCTTTATCAACATTATATCCTGTTTCGCTGGCAGCTGTTTTTATTTTTTCTTCATTTCCAACAAGAATAGGATGTAAGAAATTACTTGTAAGAAGTCTTGATGAGGCCTCTAAGATTCTTGGATCTTCTCCTTCAGTAAATACAATAGTTTTTGGGTTTTGTTTTAATTTTTCAATTAATTGTCCGAACATAAAAATTCCTCCATATTTTTATTTAATCTGCCTATTATTATATACCAATTTTTTTAATAGTAATATATTATTCAGAAATGTTTTTGTATTTTTTTTAGTTCATAAGATAAATTTGTTATATTACATTTGTACCTGCCTTTTTTGCTGATTTTAGACTGATTTAATGTAAATTTATTTGAAATACAGCATTAAAAAATATATAATTATTGTAGGTTTTTATGTGAGAATTTGACCTATGAGTTTAATGACAGATAAGGTTTATTAAGGTTTATATGAGGTTTTTAGGAGGATGCGTATGTATATTGTTGAATATATTGAAATACAGGAATTAAAGGATATTGTGGATGCAATTCAAAGTGCGGCAGATGTAAAGATTGCTATCCTGAATAATGAGAGGGCTGCGATAATTGGCGAGTATGATGAAACTTTGTTTTCAGAAAAAATCAGTATGAGACTTGGAACAGACGATGTAAAACTTGGGAAGATATATGTTTATTCGGACGAAAATCTTACTGAAGAAAAAAGAAATGCACTCAAGTTTCTTGTTGAAAACAGTATAAATAATGTGATAAAGAAAAAAGTAATTAATCAGGAAAAAGAAGCATACTACAAGGATTTTATTGATAAATCCATAAATATGATGGAAGTTGTAAAAGAAAAATCAAATGCCCTTTCAAAAATTCAGTCAAAGCAAAAAATTCTTGCGCTTAACGCATCAATTGAGGCTGCAAGAGCAGGTGAAAAAGGTGAAGGCTTTTTGGTAATTGCAAATGAAGTAGGAAAGTTATCTGCTAAATCAAAAGAAATTAACAGAGATGTTGCAGAACTTGTAAATGATATGAAAATATCTTTGGAAGAATTAGAAAAGAATGTAGATTTATATAAGTGATTGGGATTATTAAAAAAAGACTTATAATAAGTAATCCGGACGTTTTTAAATTATTGAATTTAGATATGCTTTGAAAAAAATGTTGATTTATACGGATAATTTGTATAGAATGATATATGTTTTGAGTGTTTTTTATGTTTGGATATATTAATTTAGATATATTGATAACATAAAAAGATTCGCAGCTATGGCGGAATTGGCAGACGCGCATGATTCAGGTTCATGTCTGTAATATACAGATGTGGGTTCAAGTCCCACTAGCTGCATTATTGTTTAGAGTGGAATTTTAAAAGAAAAATTAAAAAAGAAAAATAAAAAAGAGAAAAATAAAAAAGAGAAAAATTAAAAAAAATAAAAATTAAAAATCCCAGGGAAGTTAAAAAGGGAATCATAATGATTAAGAAGATTATGAAGATTATTAAGAATGTTAAGATTGCTAAGAATGTTAAGTTTGCTAAGAATGTTAAGTTTGCTAGAAATGTCATAAACGTTAAGAATGTTAGGAATTTAAAGAATATCAATAAATTTATAGTATGTGTTTTATCAATTGTATTAATGGTTGCTGTCAGTGGTTGTACCATTACTTACAAAATGAATGATGGTGAGAAATCAGATGAATCATCAATTGCAGAAGTTGAAATAGTTACAGAGGCTAAAACAGAGTCTAATTCGGATTTGAATAATGATTCAGATAATGGCATAGATAATGGTGCGGCTAAAGATACAAAGGATTCTTATATTTCTTATACTTTCAGAAATGATAAGTTGTTGCAAAGTCATTATGAAAAGCATGGGATTGACATGGGGTTTGATTCAAAAGAAGATTATGAAAAGGCAGCGTCTGACGTTGTAAATAATAAAAATGCTCTTCATAAAAAAGAAAAAGAAGATAATGATGATATATATTATCTTGAAAAAACAAATGAGTTTGTTGTTGTGTCAACAGATGGATATTTAAGAACATATTTTTATCCTGATGCAGGGAAAAAATATTATGACCGCCAATGAAAATATGTAAAATAAATTTCCAAAGAGACTAGAGGGGAAATCTGAACATGCCATAAATCAGGCAGAGCTATAAATTTGCGATATCTTTTAAGAATTATAGCTGTATAGAGCATTTTAGCTTTGAAATCAGAGGTGAAAAGCTATAAAATAGTGGTATATCAAAAAAA
>FOFK01000002.1:674792-702623 GCA_900110975.1 Lachnospiraceae bacterium RM5 | reverse complement strand
ATAGTGGTATATCAAAAAAATTATAGCCACAAAGAGCGTTTTGCCGCTGAAATCAGGCAAAAAAAGCTATAAATTCTGACATATATAAAAAAATTATAGCCGTCCGGGATTTTTTTATTCTTTATTAAGTAGAGCCACTTCTTTGTTTATATTCTGAATTATTTTCAAATTTTTATTAAGTAGAGCTACTTCTTTGTTTATATTCTGCGTTATTTTCAAATTCTTTTCACATGTTTTCCATATACTTTTCAAATACTTTCCCTATTCTTTTTCTGTATATTCGATATGTTTTCCCTATTCTTTTTTTGTATATTCGCTATGTTTTTCCTATGCTTTTTCTGTATATTCGCTATATTTCCCTATACTTTTCCTGTACTTCTTTTATACTTTCTTTATATTATAGATAAAAATCTTAATATGTGTTATAATTTATCCTAATGTATGCACTTTCATTACATAAAAAAATAAATTGCATATAGAGGTGTTGTAATTACCTGCAACTAAGGGATTACGAAAGGAAATATATTTGAGCTATGTTAAATGAAGAAAAGGTAAAAATTATGACAAAGCTTGCCATTTATGAGAAAAATGAAGGCAAGGATGCCATAAAAAATAATAAATATTATAAAAGTGATTATGTAAGTATCATGCTTATAAATACAATAATTACCATAACCTTTGCTTATATTCTGGGGCTTGTGATTGTTGCAATTTATAAGATGGATTATTTTTTGGAGAACCTTGTAAAGATTAACCTTATGAATCTTGGGATGAAGGTACTTGCCATCTACTTAATAATTTTGATAATTTACATAGTAATTGCTTATATTATTTATTCAATGAAATATCTAAAGATAATGGAATTAAATAAAAAATACAGTGAAGATTTAAAAGAACTTTATCTTGTTTATAAAAAAGAAGAAAAGATGAAGAGTGAAGCTAAGGCAGGAGGATTTGAGATAAATGACACAGATGTTGATATTTAAGGAAAAATTAAAAAATATATATAGCAGTTATTCTGTTTATATTGATCCTGCTATTAGATTTGTTTTGACATTTTCGTTTTTGTTACTTGTTAATCATTATTTTGATTATGCGGGAATATTCAGTAACCCGGTGGTTGCAATACTTGTAAGTATGATATGTTGTTTATTGCCAATTAATTTCTCGGTTTTGGTTACAGCATTTTTTGTTATTGTAAATGTATATTATATAAATCCAATAATGGCATTGATTGTGTTAATGATTTATCTTGTGATGTTTATAATGTACTTTAGATTTTCAGCAAAATATGGATATATTTTGATGTTGATGCCAATAATGTTTTTCCTTAAGATTCCATACATTATTCCTATTGTTATTGGTATCCTTATGATTCCATCAGCCATATTTGCGATGATTTTTGGAATAATAATTCACTTTATTCTTTTGATTACTGGAAATGACGGAGTTGTTTTAGTAAATGGAACAAGTGTTTCCTCATCAGATAAAGTAAGTCTCTTTATAAAAAATATTGCATCAAACAAGGAAATGATTATTTACATTGTTGCATTTACTGTAACTGCAGTAGTTGCTTATCTTATTGCAAAGTTATCAATAAACTATGCTAAGGACATTGCGATAATGGTTAGTGGAATACTTAATTTTGCAATAATTATTACATTATCATTAGTAACTGATCTGGATTTATCTTCATCGATAATTGTAATCGGACTTTGCATTGCAATATCGGTTGGAATTACATATTTGCTAAGTAAAATGATACTTGCCCTTGATTATCAGAGAACAGAATTTGTTCAGTATGAAGATGATAATTATTATTACTATGTTAAAGCAATACCTAAGGTAAAGGTTAGTGCTGAAAACGTTCAGGTTCAGCATATTAATGTTAAACGAAATAGGAGAAGATAATGTTTCATTATGCTATTGATTTTATTGAAAAGTACATAGTTATTCCGGACATTGGTATAATAGATGTTGTTGAAATTCTTATTATTACCTGTATTATCTATGGAATACTTGTCTGGATAAAAAATACAAGAGCATGGACCCTTCTTAAGGGGATTTTGGTGTTGGGTTTATTTGTGCTTATTGCAACAATATTTAGAATGACAACAATACTCTGGATTGCAAATAAAACGTTAAGTGTTGGTATTATGGCACTTATTGTTATCTTTCAGCCGGAGTTTAGAAGAGCTCTTGAACAGATTGGTCAGAAAAAATTTGTTTCATCTTTAGGATTGTTTGATGATGCAAAAAATATGTCTGAGAAATTTTCGGACAGAACAATTCAGGAAATAGTTAAGGCATCTGTTGAACTTGCAAAATATAAGACAGGAGCTTTGATTGTAATAGAAAATAATGTTGGACTTCTTGAGTATGAAAGAACAGGAATAAGTATTGATGCTGAAATAAGTTCCCAGCTTCTTATAAATATTTTTGAACATAATACACCTCTTCATGATGGTGCTGTTATTGTAAGAGGCGACAGAATCTGTTCGGCAACATGTTATCTTCCTCTTTCAGACAATATGGAACTTAGTAAGGAACTTGGAACAAGACACAGAGCAGGTGTTGGTCTTACGGAAGTCTCGGATAGTTTGGTTATTATTGTTTCAGAGGAAACAGGAAATATTTCAGTTGCTATGAATGGTGAGCTTAAGAGAAATATTTCAAGAGGAGAATTAGAAGAGGAATTAGAAATTGTTCAGAATAAGACGGTTGAACCTAAGCGATTCAGATTGTGGAAGGGACGAAAAAACAATGAAAAAAAGGCTAAATCTGACAAATAATATAAATTTAAAATTACTATCGGTTATTGCTGCAATTATCCTCTGGATTATTGTTGTAAATGTAGAAGATCCTGAAGTTACAAGAACTATTGACGGAATACCGGTTACTCCGGTTGATGAAGAAGTGGTATTAAATGGTTCCCAGGTTTATACCATTACGTCAGGTTCTGTGGTCAGAATAAGGGTAACCGGGCCTAGAAGCGAAGTTGATAAAATGACAAAGGATTATTTTGTGGCACAGGCTCCATTTACTGAAAAATCCAATGTTGATGCGGTACCTATTTATGTATCTTTTAGAAATTCAAAATATGACAGAACCTGTGAAATTATCCAGGATACAATGTCTATGAAACTAAAAATAGAAGATATTATAAGTAAAACTTATGAGATAAATATTGAACATGAAAATGAGCTTGCGGAAGGTTATTATCTTGGCAAAGAATCAATAAATCCTACTACGGTAACAGTTTCTGCACCAAAGTCAATTATTGATACATTAAATAAAGTTACAGTGGAACCTGATTTATCCGCTCAGACTGAAAATATATCAATGCCTTTAAATCTTCACTATTACACCGGTTCCGGAAGTGAGATGACTCTGGATAATTTTTCTACTGCAGATATAAAGACAGCTACTTACAGTGCAGATATTTATGGTGTAAGGGAAGTGCCGATTGTATTTAATACAACAGGAACAGTTGCAGATGGATTTAAATTTGTTGAGGTTGTGGGTTCTCTTAACAGTGTTAAGATTGCCGGAGAGGATGTTGACGGAATAGAAAGTATTGAAGTTCCTGGTGAACTTATAAATATTTCCGGAGCAAGTATGGATGTGACAAAAGAAATTGATATTTCAGCACAGCTTCCGACCGGTGTTTACCTATATGATTCTTCGCAGGCAAAGATTAGTGTTATAGCAAAGATTGAACCTTTAGAAACAAAGGCATATAATATACCTGTAAGTGAAATTGATAAGATAAATGTGCCGCAGGGTTATTCAGCTGTTATAGAAGAATCCCAAGTATCATTGGTACTTATAGGACTTGCAAGATACCATGATGAAATGGATATTGATAAATTAGAAGCTTATGTTGATCTTAAAAATACTGTTGAAGGTGACAATGAAGTTATTGTGAAATTTAGTTTACCGGATGGCCTTAAGCAAAATGATGAAGTCAGAGTTACGGTAAGAATTGAAAAAAATGACACAGGTACAGAAAGTGAAACTGAAACAGAATTAGAAACTACTTCCCCGCAGGAAGATAATTAAAATAAAGGGAAAGCTAAAATAAAAATGTTTTGAAAGAGGGTATTTTGTGAAAAGTAGAGTAGTAAAAATCGGGTATAATCCCGGAATACATTTCAGACCTGCGGACAAAATAACTACGAAAGCATTTGAATATAAGTCAAATATAGAAATTATTAAAGAAAAAGAAAATGCTTATATAAATGCAAAAAGTTTTTTGAGTCTTGTTGGCGCAGGGCTTAAGTATGAAGATGAAGTTCTACTGAAATGCGACGGTGAAGATGAAGATAAGGCGCTGGATGCTATGGCAGAAATTCTTGAGAATATTAATCAGGAATAGCAAAATATAATATAAGCAAAATAAATGAGATATTTATAGTAAATGAAAGGGAAATAAGAAAATGGGAAAATATTTTGGAACAGATGGTTTTAGAGGAGAAGCTAATGTAAACTTAAGAGTCGAGCATGCATTTAAAGTAGGAAGATTTTTAGGATGGTATTATTCTAAAGACCATAAGGCAAAAGTAGTTATTGGAAAAGATACAAGAAGAAGCAGTTATATGTTTGAAGATGCTTTATCAGCAGGACTTACAGCTTCTGGTGCAGATGTTTATCTTTTACATGTAACTACAACTCCAAGTGTTTCATATACTGTACGTTCAGATGAGTTTGATATTGGTATTATGATATCTGCAAGTCACAACCCATATTATGATAATGGTATAAAAATAATTAATGGTAAGGGACAAAAGCTTGAAGCTGAAATTGAAGAAAAAATTGAAGAATATATTGATGGAAAGATAGATGAAATTCCTCTTGCGACAAGGGAAAATATTGGAAGAACAGTTGATTATGCAATGGGAAGAAACAGATATATAGGTTATCTTATTTCAATTGCAACAAGATCATTTAAAGATAAGAGAATTGGTCTTGATTGTTCAAATGGTAGTGCATCATCAATTGCAAAAAATGTTTTTGATGCATTAGGCGCTAAAACTTATGTTATCAATAATGAGCCGGATGGAACAAATATTAATAATAACTGCGGTTCAACACATATCGAAGTATTGCAGGAATTTGTAAAAGAAAAAGGATTGGATGCCGGATTTGCATATGATGGCGATGCTGACAGATGTATTGCTGTTGATAATAATGGAAATGTGGTTGACGGTGATGCTATAATATATGTTTGTGGTGCATATTTAAAGAAGAATAATAAGCTTACAGGAAATAAAGTTGTTACAACTGTTATGTCGAATATCGGTCTTTATAAGGCGCTTGATAAACTTGATATCGGATATGAAAAGACAGACGTTGGTGATAAATATGTCTGTGAAAATATGATGAATAACGGATATGTTTTAGGTGGCGAACAGTCAGGACATATAATATTCAGTAAGCATGCCACAACAGGTGATGGTATTTTAACATCCCTTATGGTTATGGAAGCTATGCTTGAAAATAAAGCTTCTTTATCAGATCTTGTAAAAGCATATAAGATTTATCCACAGGTTCTTGAAAATGTAAAAGTTGATGATAAAGAAAAAATAATGAGTAATGAAAAAGTTCTTAAGATTTGTGATGAAGTAAATGAAGCTCTTGGAGATGATGGAAGATTACTTCTCAGACCTTCTGGAACAGAACCACTTATAAGAGTTATGGTTGAAGCAGATTCTGATGAAAAATGCAGAAAATACGTTAATGATGTTGTTAAAGTCATTAAAGAATTATTATAAAAAATATTAAAAATATTTAAATTGATTTAGAAGTTTAGAGGTATTTTATGAGTGCAGATGTAATAGATGTGATAATACCGGCATTTAATCCGGATAAAGATTTTGAAAAATTATTATCAATGTTATCGTGTCAGCATACCGCTATAAACAAAATAATCATTATTAATACAGTAGATGAAGCTTTTGACAGGGATTATTTTGAAGAGAGGTATGACCGACTATGTCAAAATCTTGAATTCCATTATATTGAAAAAAGTGAATTTAATCATGGACTTACAAGAAATCTTGGAGCATCTTTTTCAAAGGCTGATTTTATTGTATTTATGACACAGGATGCAATTCCTGCAGATAAATATCTTATAGACGAGCTTACAAGACCTTTTGAAAATAAGGATGTCTATATGACATATGCAAGACAGCTTCCAAAGAAAAATTGTAAATACCTTGAAAGATATACAAGAGCATATAATTATCCGGGTAAAAGTGTCCTGAAGTCAAAAGAAGATATTGAGACTATGGGTATTAAAGCACTTTTTTGTTCGGATGTATGTGCTGCATATAGAAGAGATAAGTTTTATGAATTAGGTGAATTTATAAAAACTGATTTTAATGAAGACACTTTTTTTGCGTATAATGTGCTGATGGCAGATAAAAAGATTTATTATGCTGCAAATGCAAGAGTATTTCATTCTCATAATTATACATATATTCAGCAGTTTAAGAGAAATTTTTTGGTTGGTAAATCGCAAAAGAGCCAGGAAAAAATGTTTGAAAATATTAAGTCTGAAGATGAGGGAAAAAAGATGGTTAAAAGTGCCTGTTCTCATATAATCAGACATAAAAGATATTATATGCTGCCTGATCTTGTGTTAAATTCAGGATTTAAATATCTAGGCTACAAATCAGGAAAAATATATGGTAATATTTGCAATAAAAAATAAAAGTAGTAATATATAGTAATATAAATAGAAATTGTAATATTTAAAGATAAGGAAAAGGACTGGTGTAAGTTATGATGAATTATAAAAAATACAAAAGAGTACCGGTTGTAGATCTTAAAGATAGAAAATGGCCGGACAAGCAGATAGAGAAGGCTCCAATCTGGTGTAGCGTTGATTTGAGGGACGGTAACCAGGCGCTTATTGAGCCTATGGTAGTTGAAGAAAAAATTGAATTTTTCAATATGTTAGTAAAACTTGGTTTTAAGGAAATTGAAATCGGATTTCCTTCAGCATCACAGATAGAATATGATTTCTTAAGACAGCTTGTTGATAGAAAACTTATTCCAGATGATGTGGTTGTACAGGTTCTTGTACAGTGTAGAGAACATCTTATTGAAAAAACTTTTGAAGCCATTAAAGGTATTAAGAAAACTATTGTACATATTTACAATTCAACATCTACATTACAAAGAGATGTGGTTTTCAAAAAAGATAAAGAAGAAATCAAGCAGATAGCCATCGACGGAACAAGAATGGTTAAGGAATATGCAAAGGATTTTGATGGTGAAATAGTTCTTGAATATTCTCCTGAAAGTTTTACAGGAACAGAACTTGATTATGCTTTAGAGGTTTGTGAAGCAGTTATGGATGAGTGGGGAGCAGATAAAGATAATAAAGTTATTATTAATCTTCCTGCAACAGTTGAAATGACTACACCAAATGTTTATGCAGACAGAATTGAATGGATGGATAGAAACTTTAAAGACAGAGACAGGGTTATTTTAAGTATTCATCCTCATAATGACAGAGGAACAGGTGTTGCTGCTACAGAACTTGCACTTCTTGCAGGAGCTGACAGAGTAGAAGGAACATTATTTGGAAATGGAGAAAGAACAGGAAATGTTGATGTTATCACATTAGCAGGAAATATGTTCTCTCAGGGAATAGATCCTGAACTTGATTTTTCAAATATTAATGAACAGATAGAAGTATATGAAAGATGTTGTAAGATGGAAGTGGGATACAGACATCCATATGCAGGAAAACTTGTATTTACAGCATTTTCAGGCTCTCACCAGGATGCTATTTCCAAGGGTGTTACAGCTCTTAAAGAAAGAAATGATGGTATCTGGGAAGTTCCATATCTTCCAATAGATCCTAGTGACCTTGGAAGAGAGTACGAGCCAATCGTACGTATTAACAGCCAGTCAGGTAAGGGTGGCGTTGCATTTGTAATGGATACTTATTTTGGATATAAACTTCCAAAGGGAATGCATAAAGAATTTGCTGATGTTATCCAGAAAATTGCAGAAGCTCAGGGCGAAGTTTCTCCTGATACAATTATGGAAAAATTCGAAGAAGAATATATCGTTGCAAAGACTGAAAGAGAAACTCCTTTTGAATTTGAAAGCTGTAAAGTAATTGATGAAGATGATAATAAGTCAATTGCAGATATTAAATTCAGTTATAAAGGAAACAAAGTTGAAGTTGAATCAGAAGGTAATGGACCTATTGATGCTATATTAAATGCTATTAAGAAAGAAACAAAAGTTAATGTAAAGATTCTTGATTATTCAGAGCATACATTAGGCGAAGGTTCTCATGCAAAAGCAGCAGCATATATTCAGATGCTTGATAAAGAAACAGGAAGAACAACATATGGTGTTGGTGTAAGTTCAAATATTACAAGAGCTTCTATCAGAGCGATGTTTAGTGCATTAGACAGATTATTTTAAAGAATGTTTTAAAATAATATTATAAAAGAATATTGTAAAGATTGTTTGTAATATCTGATTTGGAGACTTGGAGAAAAAATG
Organism: Lachnospiraceae bacterium RM5; assembly: GCA_900110975.1. GTDB lineage: Bacteria > Bacillota > Clostridia > Lachnospirales > Lachnospiraceae > Bovifimicola. Next base: position 694,091 of record FOFK01000002.1, on the reverse strand, counting down.
AAAGAGACTGAATTAATTAAATCAAAAATTGAAAAGAGTATTATATTACTCACGGTTATAATAAGAGTAGTGATGCAAATGGTTATGCCTGTTTGCACCACTACTCATTATGATTTTATGCAGATAAATGGGGCACTTAATATTTTTAATGGAAAATGGTTGGGAAATGGGAATGAGGTTCTTTATAGACCTGCATTTTCTATGATACTTGCCTTTTTTAGATTCTTAAATATGCCTTATCTGTTAGGAATAAGTGCGATTTATATCGTGGCCTGTCTTGTGATTTATATGGCATTTAGAAAAAGAATTACAAGAGTCATAGCATATATATTATTTTTAATAATTCTTTTTAATCCTTTTATGTTTACAAAAAATGCACTTTCATTAAACGGATTCGCACTTATAGCTGCACTTGTTTTATTTGTTGTTGGGGCATATTTAAATATTTATTTCAACAGAAAAAAAGGAATAAAAAGAAACTTTATATGGATAGTTATAGCATCATTTGCTTTTATGATTTATTCATTGATCGTTGATGAAAACAGATTTTTGATGTTTTTTATAACAGGAACAAGCGTTGTAATTCTTTTCCTTTATTATCTGGAAACTAAGAAAATAACCATAAAAAAATCTGTGGCTTATATAATTTTCCTTACATTTCCTTTGATTTTTGAATTTATTGGTGTGACTGTAATAAAGGAAATAAATCATAAGTTCTATAAAACTTACGAAATAAGTACTTATAAGGAATGTTATAAGGAGATTCATAATGATAGTCAGGATGATAGTGCCGATATTTATTCAGATGAAAACGTATCAGGTATTAAAGATAAAATCTTATATGTGAAAAAAGATTTTATAAAACTTCTTGGAGTTGATGAAAAGACACCGGAGTATTTTGAAGGAATATCAATAGATGAAAAAGATGATTATGAAAATATTACATCTTCAGTTATTGATATAGATAGTCCAAAAATTATTTTAAAGGGATATATTTATTCTCTTAATCCTATGGATAAAATAGAAATGTATCTTTATGATGAAAATGGGGAAGGTGTTATAATTCCTGTAAATAAAGATACTGCCGAGCTTGGAGAAAAATTAAAACTTAATCAGGCACTTAATTGTGGCTTTGATTTAGAAATGAAAGAAAATGAAACCTTAAATTCAGGAAAAAATTTAAGAGTGAAAATCCTTTTGAATTCAGAGGAATTTTGTGATACAGAACTTGATGGATTTACTGAGAAATTATCTGATGCAACTATAAGAGTTTTTGTAGAAAAAAATGAAGTACAGAAATATACAGGAAACAGGGAAAAAGAATATAATATTTATAGAAAAATATATGATATATGTATCTTTGGAGTGTATAGAATTTTTGCAGTATATATTTTTATAATGAGTATTATTTTATGGATAATAGATTTATTTATGAATATATACAGAAAAAGCAAAGATAAAAAAACTCATTTATCTTTAAATTTGATAGAAATTTTTATTTTAATTTCAGCATTTTTAAGTCTTTATTATAATTACGTAAATGGCTTTGGTTTGGAAGTTAGCAATCTTTCATTATGTGCAGTTTATACTTTTGTTCTTGTTTTGGTATTTGAGACACTTACATTTATGGGAACGGTAGAAATGATATCGGAGATTGCATTAAGTTCTGATGATGAAGAGGAAGATGATGGTATAAGCCTTGCCAGCGATATAGAAGAATTTGAGATGGTAAATAACATCTATGATAAAGCGGAAAAAGAAAATAAAGATAATAAAGATAACAGAAACAATAAAGGTAATGGAGATGATAAAGAAGCCTTACATGATGAGAAGGTAAGAAAAACAAAGAAAAAAGATGATGATATTATTATCATAGATATGGATAATCTTGATGATATGGATTCAGATGATAAAAGTAAAAAATAAATTTTGCAAATGTTTTAGTTTAATTATGTAATAATTTTGTAATAATATTGTATTTTGATTTTTAATATTATATAATTATGAAAGTTATGCATATTATGCAATAATCTTAGGAGGTTAAGTAAAAAATGAAATTAATCATTCAGATTCCTTGTTATAACGAAGCAGAGACATTGGAAATAGCATTAAATGACTTACCAAAGCATATTGACGGGATAGATGAAATTGAATACCTTATTATAAATGACGGAAGTAAAGATAATACAGTAGAGGTTGCAAAGAACTGGGGCGTAAATTACGTTGTTAACTTTAGAAGAAACAAAGGTCTTGCCCATGGTTTTATGGCAGGAATTGATGCCTGTCTTAGAAACGGTGCTGATATCATTGTAAATACGGATGCTGATAATCAGTATGTTGCTGAAGATATTGAGAAATTAGTAAGACCTATCATAAATGGAGAAACTGATATTGTTATTGGTGAAAGACCAATTGATGATACAGAGCATTTCTCTCCTTTAAAGAAAAAATTACAGCATTTTGGAAGCTGGGTTGTAAGAGTTGCATCTGATTCTGATATTCCTGATGCACCATCAGGATTCAGGGCATACAGCAGGGAAGCAGCCATGAGACTTAATGTAACTAATGAATATACATATACATTAGAGACTATTGTTCAGGCAGGAAGAGAGAGAATGGCTCAGACTTCTGTGCCAATCAGAACAAATGGAGAGCTTCGTCCATCAAGACTTTTCAACAGTATGATGGGATATGTTAAGAAATCAATGGTTACTATTGTAAGAGCATACATTATGTATTCTCCTTTAAAGACATTCAGCATTATTGCTGTTATTCCAATGGCTATTGGTCTTGGAATAGACGTAAGATATCTTTTCTATATGGCAAGAGGCAAGGGTAAAGGCCATACACAATCATTGATTCTTGGTTCTACACTCATGATGATTGGCTTTGTTACATTTGTTATCGGACTTGTTGCTGATCTTATTGCTAAGTCAAGAAAGATAATGGAAGATGTTCAATATCATGTAAGAAAGATGGATTACGATGCAGAAACTGAAAGAAACCGTAAGTAGTTTATTATTAATAGATAAAAATAAAAAAAGAGCAACTTTTTTCTGGAATGCATTTGGAGCAGTGATGAATTCATTCCAGACAATGCTTCTTTTGCTTATCATTACCAGATTTGGTAATGATACTGATTCAGGTATATTTGTAATGGCTTATGCTGTTGGAAACCTTATGTTAAATATAGGAAAATATGGCGTAAGACATTATCAGGTTACTGATATTTCAGAAAAACAGGGACTTAAAGATTATGTTAAAGCTAGATATGCTTCCATGACATTCATGATGATTGCCATAGGAGCATATTTGTTAGTAAAAATATTCTTTTATGATTATAGTGTTAAAAAGACGGTTGTTATTCTTATGATTTGTCTTGTAAAAGCTATTGAGGCATTTGAAGATGTTTTCCATGGAAGAATGCAGCAGAAGGGAAGACTTGATGTTGCAGGAAGAATCCTTGGTATAAGACTTATGCTTTTTATCGTTGGATATGCAGCTTTTTACATAGTTACAGGAAATCTTATTTTAACAACTTTTATAAATCTTGTGCTTACTTTAGTTATTGCCATTATAATGAATGGTTCTGTTATGCATGAATTCAGGGATGATAACAGGGAAGATACTAAGGAAAACGTAGGAAGAATTTTAATAGAATGTTTACCACTCTGTGCATGCATGTGTCTTAATATGTATATTGCAAATGCACCTAAATATGCTATTGATACTGTAGTTTCTGATGAAGTCCAGACAAAATTCAATATTATATTTATGCCGGTATTTATAATTGCTCTTCTTACAAACTTTATTTTCCAGCCATTTTTAAAAGGTGTTGGAGAAATGTGGGCAGAAGAAAGAGTTATGGATCTTGCAAAAAGTACAGTGAAATTCACAGTGCTTATTGTGATTATGGACCTTATTATAACTTTTGTGGGAAGTTATATTGGAAATCCTGTTCTTGGAATGGTTTATGGTGTTGACTTATCTGACTATAATAAAGAGCTTGTTATCTTTATGCTTGCCGGTGGTCTTATAGCACTTCAGAACCTTTTTATTATGATAATTACAGCTGTAAGATATCAGAAATTTATGATATATGGATATATAGTTATTGCAGGGATAATGGTTTATTTTGGAAGAATTGTCCTTGGAAATGGAAGTGGAAATAAACTTACTAATCTTTGCTACTTCTTCTTAGGAGTAATGTCCATGCTTACAATGTATTGCATTGCTTTAATTGCTATTGCAATCATAAAGAAGAAAGGAGAAATGAATGAGGTTCTTCAAGGATAAAAAAGTTTTATTTATAACTACAAAAAATCTTGATTATATAAGAAATTCACAGGAAATAGATATACTTAAAGAAGATGCAAAAAGCCTTGATGTAATAGGTTATGAGGATAAGAGTTATCCGAAACGTCTTATGAAAGTATATAAGGATTTATTATTTAAGGATGTTAGCGGGTATGATGTGATTTTTATCGGATTTGCCCCACAGCTTATTGTTCCATTATTTAATTTTAAATTCAAAGGAAAAGTTGTTGTAATTGATTTCTTTATTTCTGTATACGATACCATGGTTCATGACAGAAAGAAAGTTAATGATGGAACATTTCCTGCCAAAATGATGAAATGGCTTGATATGGCCTGTATCAGAAGTGCAAAGATTGTTATGAGTGATACAAATGCCCATGGCGATTACTTTGCAAGGGACTTTAAGGTTAACAGAAATAAAATCAAGACATTATATCTTAAGGCTGATGAGAAGATTTATTATCCAAGGGAATCAGTAAAACCTGATAAATTAAAGGATAAATTTGTTGTGTTATATTTTGGCTCTGTTCTTCCTGTTCAGGGTGTTAAATATATTATGGGTGCAATGGATATGCTTAAAAATGAAAAGGATATTTATTTTTATTTCATTGGCCCTGTAAGTGATGATATTGAAAAAGCTGAAAGTGATAATATTGAATATATTCACTGGTTATCCCAGGAAGAACTTGCAGAATGTATTTCTTATGCAGACCTTTGTCTTGCAGGACATTTTGATGTTTCAATCGGGAAGGCAAGAAGAACAATTCCAGGTAAAGCGTATATTTATGAGATGATGAGAAAACCTATGATTTTAGGCGACAGTAGAGCAAACAGGGAATTGTTTAAAGAAGATGATTATCATTATTTTGTTGAGATGAGTAATTCAACAGCAATAGCCTATAAAATATTAGAAATTAAGTCTAATTGTTTGACAAATAGGTAAATATAATGTATGGTTATAGGAAGAATGACCAAATTTAAGGGTGCATGCAATGCACGGAAAGGGAATGTTTATGAGAACTTATTTAGTTACAGGTGGTGCAGGATTTATAGGATCTAATTATATTCATTATATGTTTAAAAAATATGATAATGATATAAGAATTATCAATGTAGATAAGTTAACTTATGCAGGAAATCTTGAAAATTTAAAAGACGTCGAAGGAAGAGATAATTATACTTTTGTAAAAGCTGATATCTGTGATAAAGATGCTATACAGAAGATTTTTGAAGAAAATGATATTGACAGAGTTGTACATTTCGCAGCAGAAAGTCATGTTGATAGAAGTATTAAGAACCCTGAAGTTTTTGTTAAGACAAACGTTCTTGGTACAGCTGTTATGCTTAACTGTGCAAAGGCTGCATGGGAATTAGAAGATGGAACATTCAAAGAAGGAAAGAAATTCTTACATGTTTCTACTGATGAGGTTTATGGTTCATTACCAGATGATGATAATGCATTTTTCTATGAGACAACTCCATATGACCCACATAGCCCATATTCAGCAAGTAAAGCATCTTCAGACTTTTTAGTAAAATCATATATGGATACTTATAAGTTCCCAGCTAATATTACAAACTGCTCAAATAACTACGGACCTTATCAGTTCCCGGAAAAACTTATTCCACTTATTATTAATAATGCATTACAGGGTAAGAAACTTCCTGTATATGGTGATGGAAAGAACGTAAGAGACTGGTTATACGTTGAAGACCATGCTAAGGCTATTGACATGGTTCAGGAAGAAGGAAAGTTATTTGAAGAATATAATATTGGTGGTCATAATGAGAAACAGAACATCGAGATTATAAAGATTATTCTTGAAACATTAAATGAGATGCTTCCAGATTCAGACCCTAGAAAGGCTCATATCAACGAAGATCTTATTACATATGTTGAAGACAGAAAGGGACATGATAGAAGATATGCTATCGCTCCAGATAAGATTAAGAAAGATCTTGGATGGTTCCCAGAGACAATGTTTAAAGATGGTATTAAGCTCACTATTAAGTGGTTCTTTGAAAATGAAGATTGGATGAAGAATGTAACTAGTGGTGATTATCAGAAATACTATGAAGATATGTATAAAAATAAATAAAAAATAATTTGAATTTCAGCCTCGCCCGATTAAAGTAGTTTAACCAAATAATTGGGCGGGGTTTCAAATGTATTAGAATAATTATGAAAACAGGAGGATTCCATATGAAAGGAATTATTTTAGCAGGAGGATCAGGTACAAGACTTTATCCTTTAACAAAAGCAGTTTCAAAGCAGATTATGCCGGTTTATGATAAACCAATGATATATTATCCATTATCAACACTTATGCTTGCAGGTATCAGAGAGGTACTTATTATCTCAACACCTAGAGATTTACCTGTATTTAAGGAATTATTCGGAGATGGTTCCCAGCTTGGTATGGAATTTTCTTATGCTATACAGGAACAGCCAAGAGGACTTGCGGATGCATTTATTATCGGTGCTGATTTTATTGGAAATGACAGTGTTGCATTAGTTCTTGGAGATAATATTTTCTATGGACAGAGCTTTTCAAAAGTTTTAAGGAATGCTGCTGAAAGAGAAAAAGGAGCTACAATTTTTGGATATTATGTAAAGGATCCAAGAGAATATGGTGTAGTTGAATTTGATGAATCAGGAAAGGCTTTATCTATTGAAGAAAAACCTGAAAATCCTAAGTCAAATTATGCAGTTCCAGGACTTTACTTTTATGATAATGATGTTGTTGAAATTGCAAAGAATGTTAAGCCTTCTGCAAGAGGTGAAATTGAAATAACATCTATTAACAATGAATACTTAAACAGAGGAACACTTATGGTTGAAACTCTCGGAAGAGGATTTGCTTGGCTTGATACAGGAAATCATGACATGTTACTTGACGCAGCAGATTTCGTTGCAGCATTCCAGAAACGTCAGGGACTTTATATTTCATGTATCGAAGAAATCGCATACAAGAGAGGATTTATTGATAAAGAGCAGTTATTAGAACTTGCAAAACCACTTATGAAAACAGCTTATGGCCAGTACCTTGTAGATGTTGCAAATGGTCTTTAATAATAAAGAATTTCGAAAGGATTAATTATCATGGGAAAAATTAATGTTGAAACATGTGAAATAGAAGGATTAAAAATTATTACACCTCAGGTTTTCGGAGACGAAAGAGGTTACTTTATGGAAACTTATAACTACAACGATTTTGCAGAAGCAGGAATCGATCATAAGTTTGTACAGGACAATCAGTCAAGCTCTAAAAAGGGTGTTTTAAGAGGATTACATTTCCAGATTGATTACCCACAGGATAAGCTTGTAAGAGTTGTCAGCGGTGAAGTATTTGACGTTGCAGTTGATTTAAGAGCAGGTTCAAAGACTTATGGAAAGTGGTTTGGAGTTTTATTATCAGCTGAAAATAAAAAACAGTTCTTTATTCCAAAGAACTTTGCACATGGATTTATTGTATTATCTGATTCAGCTGAATTTGCTTATAAATGTACAGATTTTTATCATCCAAATGATGAAGGTGGTCTTAAATGGGATGATCCTGAAATTGGAGTTGAATGGCCAATGCCTGAAGGAATGACAAAAGATGATTTAACAATATCTGATAAAGATCAGAAGTGGAATGGTATTAAAGACTTTACACCAAAGAGATAAATAAGAGGATAAGACAATGAAACTTAAGTATAATGTTGAAATTGTTGAACTGAAAGATATTGATGATAAAAAAGCTTTTGTTGTAAAAGGATGGATTATAACAAAAGAGGAAAATATTAAAGCTGCCTCAAAAATTAATGGCATTAAACATGTTGTGAAACTTACAATGTCAGAGAGGGAAGATGTTTTTGAGACATATAAAAATATTGCCACAGATAAAAACTGTGGCTTTGAAGCTGTTATAGAGCTTGCACCTGAACTTACATTTGATAATCTTGAAAGCTTTATTCTTGCTTTTGGAAATAAAGAAGATAAAGTTGCTGTATTAAAATATAATAAAAAAGATATCGAAAGAGTTATCGAAGTGTATAATGAAAAATATATGGATATTTATTTTAACATATCAGGTGGATTTGTTGATGCAAATTCAGCAACAGTAATTGGCTGGGCAATGGATGTTAAAAGAGATGAGCCTGTTAAGATAAATATTTATGACTCAAACAGAAAAAAAATCGAGAGCAAGGTTACTTACGTTGAGAGAGAAGATGTTATTACAAGCCTTGCAAAAGATAATAAAAATCCTCTTCGTGGATTTAATGTTATTTTTGAATACAATTATAAAAAGACTTATTATATTGTATTTAAGAGCGGAGAGGCAAGAAGAGGGGCAAGACTTCCACTTGAAAAATATATAGATAATACAGTTAATGATTATAAAATAAAAATTGAAGAAGCTAAAAAAAATACAGATTATAAAGTTTCTTTTATTAAAGAAATAAAAAATAGGGTCCTTAAAATGAAAAAAGGCGAAGTGGCTTACTTGGAAAGTGAGTATGCTGACATGAACAGATATGCCGTAGTTAACAGAAAAAACACAGGAGATAAGAATGAGTAGATATATTCAGAATTTCAAAAAGTTCTTACCTTTGCTTAAAGAACTTGTTTCAAGAGATATTAAAATTAAATATAGACATTCCATACTTGGTGTGCTTTGGACATTACTTAATCCATTGCTTATGATGATTGTTTTATCAATCGTATTTTCACATCTTTTCAGATTTGAAATAGAAAATTTCCCTGTATATTTATTATGCGGACAGGTTATTTTCAACTTCTATAATGATGCAACTACATCAGCCATGTCGTCTATCATAGCTAATGCATCTCTTATTAGAAAAATGTATATTCCAAAATATTTATTTACAATATCAAAGATTTTATCAAGTGTTATAAATATTATGGCATCTTTCTGTGCACTTATTATAGTTATGGTATGTATGAGAGTTGAACTTCATTTGACTATTTTACTTGCAATTTTCCCTATTGCACTTATTGTTATATTTTCAACAGGTGTGGGACTTATTATTGCAGCATTAACTGTAAAATTTAGGGATATATTGCATTTGTACAGTGTATTTACAACAGTTCTTATGTATTTAACACCTGTTATTTATCCAATGTCCATTTTATACGGACCTGTTTATAAGATTGTAAGACTTAATCCATTAACAAACATTCTTATAATGTTCAGGGATGTTATCATGTATGATACTATCTCAGGCTGGAAGACAATTGTTGCAGGCGTTGTACCAAGTGTGGCAATATTATTTATTGGTGTTATTGTGTTCTATAAGAGACAGGATACATTTATTTTGGATATTTAATCTAAACTTGTTAGGAGAGAAATAATGGAAGATAGTATTATTGAAGTAAAAGATGTATCCATGTGTTTTAATCTTTCAAAGGAAAAGGTGGATAATCTTAAAGAATATGTTATAAAAGCCATAAAAGGTCAGATAAAGTATGATGAATTCTGGGCACTTAAAAATATCAGTTTTGATATAAAAAGAGGTGACTCAGTTGGTCTTGTAGGATTTAATGGAAGTGGAAAGAGTACACTTTTAAAGACTATTGCAGGCGTATTAAAACCTACAAAGGGTGAGGTTGTGGTTCACGGAAGTATCGCTCCGCTTATTGAGCTTGGTGCCGGTTTTGATATGGACCTTACTGCAAGGGAAAATGTTTTCTTAAACGGTGCAATTCTTGGGTATTCAAGAAAAGAGATGGAAGGCTATTATGATGATATAGTTGAATTTTCAGAACTTGAAGCATTTATGGATGTACCTGTAAAGAATTTTTCATCAGGTATGCTTGCAAGACTTGCATTTGCCATTGCTACAATAGGAACTCCTGATATCCTTATCGTTGATGAAGTTCTTGCAGTTGGAGATTTTAAATTCCAGGAAAAATGTATGGCAAGAATCCAGAATATGGTTGATAATGGTGCTACAATATTATTCGTTTCACATAGTATTGAGCAGGTGGAAAGACTTTGTAAGTCTGTTGTCTGGATAAATAAAGGAAATTTAAAGATGATAGGTTCATCTGAAGAAATTTGTGAGGCTTATAAAAATTCACAATAAAATTAAGTTTTTAAAAACCGGACAATTAGAATTTAATTATAGATGGAGATATTATAGATGAAAAAATTAAGATTAATAATTCTTATTATTCTTTTAATGACATTTAATGTTTTTTATTCATATGTAACAAGAACCGTAAAGATTTATTCAAAGAATGTTGAAAGTTCTAATTTTGCACTTAGTTCACCAATGATAAATAATGCAAGTATTACACAGACTTTCCGTTCAAAACATGAAAATCTTTCTGAGATCAGTATTAGAATGGCAACTTATGGCATGATTAATAAAGGCAAATTAAATATAGAACTCAGAGATGTTAAATCTGATAAAGTTGTTGCAAATACTGTAATGGATATGGAAAAAGTAGTTGATAATGATTTTAATGTAATAAGTTTTTCTCCTGTTAAGGATTCAAAAAATAAAGTTTATAAACTTACAATTACAGCTAAAAGTGACAGTGATGTACAGGGCGTTGCAATTTATAAGACTGCAAAAGGAAAATATGCTGAGACACTTACAAGTAATGGAGTAGTTGAAGATAATACAAGCCTTGTATTAAAAGAAACATCGAAAAAGATTTTTGACATTGAAACAATAATTATTCTTATTTGTTTTGAATTATATATTTATTTGTTCTTAAGATTGTTATACAGATTTTTAGCATAGTCTGTATATTAAACCTAAAGGAGTCGTATTATGGATTTAAAGTATAATATTGAGGGAATAGGCTACAAGTATAAAGAAGATGAAAATATGCATCATTTTTATGTAAGAGGATGGTGCTTTGATAAGGCTGATGGTTCGTTTGAATATCAGGCGCTTGTTGATGGGAAAGATTCTGTCTTAAAAATGAAAGCAGTTGACAGAAAAGATGTAAGTAAAACTTATAAGGCATGCAAGAACTATAAAAATGTTGGTTTTGATGTAAGAATCAGTGTTCCTAAAAACAGTGAAGAAGAAATAGAAAATATAAAACTCATTGCAAAAGATGGTTTAAATGTTGAAGTATTATATACATTTAAAAAGTCTGAGATTAATAAGCTTATAAAGGATTATGAAAAGAATAATTATAAGCTTTTTTATCGTATCGACAGAGCAGAGATAAAAAATAAATATTGTACTTTATCAGGCTGGGCTATTAATTATAAATATGATGATCCTGTAGAAATAAATTTTTATGGAAGGAACAAAAAAGATGTTGATGCAAAAGTTGTTCCTATAGAAAGAAAAGACGTTGTAAAAAATATCAGTCCTGGAAATAAAAATGATAATAACGGATTTAATGTTATTTTTGAGTATGATGAAAATGAAGAATATACTATTGAATTCATTGGAAAGAAAACAGAAATTACAAAAACTTTAGATATAGAGAAAATTGTTAAGAAAACTATTAAACGTGAAAAACAGGGACTTTCATTTGTAAAGCTTGTTAAAAGAGTTTCACCTGGAAGAGTAAAAAAAGGTGTTATTGTTTTATTTACAGAGGGACCAAGCGGCTTTTATAAAAAGCTCGTACAGAATGTAAATAATAATTATGCAATGCAATATTCTAAATGGGTGAAGAAAAATTTTGTTACTGAAGAAGAATTAGAAGAACAGAGAAAAGTTAAATTTGATTATAATCCTCTTATCAGTATTGTAATTCCTTTATATAAAACAAAACATGAGTATTTGAAAGAACTTATTGACTCTATATTAGAGCAGTCATATTCAAATGTAGAGGTTTGTTTTGCAGATGCTTCACCTAAGGGAGAAGAATTAGAAGATTATATAAATGAAACATATCCTGATGAAAAGAGAATTAAATATAAAAAATTAAATGAAAATGCCGGCATTTCAGAAAATACTAATGAAGCAATCTATATGGCAAAAGGCGATTTTATAATGTTTTCTGATCATGATGATGTGCTTTCAAAAGATGCATTATTTGAAATGGTTAAGGCAATTAATGAAGATAAAGATATAGATGCCATCTATACTGATGAAGATAAGGTTGATTTTAACGGTAAGAAATATTTTGAACCACACTTCAAACCTGATTTTAGTATAGATCTTCTTACTGATGTAAATTATATCTGCCATATTTTCATGGTAAGAAAAGAACTTGCAGATATGGTTTCTGAAGAAAAGAATGGAAAGAAGATTTATCTTAGAAAAGAATTTGATGGCGCACAGGATTATGACTTTGTTTTGAGATGCACTGAAAAAGCAAAGAAAATTCACCATGTTCCAAAGATATTATATCATTGGAGAAGTCATGAACTTTCAACAGCTGCAAATCCTGAAAGCAAGATGTATGCTTTTGAATCAGGAAAGAATGCTATTTTAGATCATTATAAGAGAGTTGGAATTGATGCAGAAGTTGAGATTACAAAGAATCTTGGTATTTATAAGAGTAATATTAAGATTAAAGGTAATCCAAAGGTATCAATTATCATACCAAACAAAGATCATATTGATGATTTGAAAGTATGTATTGATTCAGTAAATAAAAAGTCAACTTATAAGAATTTTGAAATTGTTATTGTTGAAAATAATTCAGAAGAAGATAAAACTTTTAAATATTATGAAAAGCTTGAAAAACAGGATAATATTAAGGTTGTTTACTGGAAAGATGAATTTAATTATTCGGCCATAAATAATTTTGGTGCAAAGCATTGTACCGGAGATTATCTTGTGCTTTTAAATAACGATACAGAAGTTATTGCAAAAGACTGGATGGAAAGAATGCTTTCATACTGCCAGAGAGAAGATGTTGGAATTGTTGGAGCAAAACTTTATTATCCTGATGATACAATCCAGCATGCAGGAGTAATCCTTGGATTTGGCGGAATTGCAGGACATGCCGCAATTGGACAGAGCAGATACGAACTTGGATATATGGCAAGACCTTGTACAACACAGGATGTAAGCTGTGTTACAGCTGCCTGCCTTATGGTTAAGAAGAGCGTTTTTGATGAAGTAAACGGTCTTGATGAAGATTTTAAGGTAGCATTTAATGATATTGATTTTTGTATGAAAGTCAGAGATAAAGGGTATTTAATAGTTTATAATCCTTATTGTGAATTCTATCATTATGAATCTAAGTCAAGAGGACTTGAAGATACAGATGAAAAAGTAGAAAGATTTAATGGCGAGATTAAGAGATTCAGAGGTAAATGGAATAAAGAATTAGAAGCCGGAGATCCTTTCTATAACAAGAATTTAAGCCTTATAAGAGCTGATTATTCACTTAGAAGTGATGACGAAGTATATCACTTAAGTTAAACCTAAAGTGTTTGGAGGTAATTCATGAAGAAGGTAGCAGTAGTTATACCTAATTACAATGGAATGAAATTCGTTAAAACATGCCTTGATTCTGTGGAAGAACAAAACTATGATGATTTGGAAATTATTGTGGTAGATAATTATTCTACAGATGGAAGTTATGAATTTATAAAAGAGAACTACCCTGATGTTATTCTTAAAAGAATGGATAAAAATTACGGATTCAGTATTGCGGTAAATACCGGAATTAAAATGGCTGATTCAGAATATGTGCTTCTTCTTAATAATGATACAGAGGTTGATGAAAATTTTGTATCAGAGCTTGTAAGTAAGATTGATTCTGATAAAAGTATTTTTTCCTGCTCTGCTAAGATGATTAATTATTATGACAGAGAAATAATGGATGATGCAGGAGATTTATATACAATTCTTGGCTGGGCATTTCAGCGTGGAATCGGAAGAAGTATCGAAGAATACTGCTATGAAAAAGATGTTTTTGCATCATGCGCAGGCGCTGCTATTTATAGAAAAGAGCTTTTTGATAAAGTAGGACTTTTTGATGAAATGCATTTTGCATATCTTGAAGATATTGATGTAGGCTACAGAGCAAGAATCTTAGGATATAGAAATGTATATCACCCAAGAGCTAAAGTTTATCATATGGGTTCTGCTACAAGTGGTTCAAAGTATAATTCATTTAAAGTGAAATTATCTGCAAGAAATAATATTTATCTTGTTTATAAGAATACACCGGCCTGGCAGGCGATACTAAATTTTCCGTTTCTATGTTTAGGTTTTGGAGTAAAATATTCATTCTTTAAAAAGATTGGATTTGATAAAGACTACGTGGATGGCTTGAAAGAGGCATTTAAGACTCTTTATAAATGTAAGAGAGTAAAGTTTGACAGCGAAAAACATAAAAATTGCTTAAGGCTTGAAATAGAGATGATTATGGCAACTTTCCAGTACGCAGTTGATTATATGAAGAGACATATTTAGAGTAGAGGTTCTGTAAAAAAATGGTAAAAGATAATCAGAGATATTTTAACAGATTACAGCTTGTTTTAGATATTTTAGTTACCATGTTTTCGTATTTTGCGGCATGGGTGATAAAATTTAAAACACCATTCTTCAGTAAGGAATTCGGAAGACTTTCATTTGAAGTATACATGAGTGTTTTAGTTATAATAGTTCCATTATATGTTATTTTGTACATTATATGTCATATGTATATTTCTAAACGTGTACAAAGTACCATAAATGAAATCGGTAATCTTATTAAGGCAAATGTGGCAGGATATTTTATTATATTCTCAATGCTTTATATTTTAAAGCAGTCCCATTTTTCCAGAATATTCTTAACAATGTTTTCAATTCTTAATATTATTCTGGAAATTATTTTAAGACTTACCATAAGAGAGATTCTTAGAATTAACAGAAAAAGCGGAAACAATCAGAAAAAAATTATGATTGTGGGATATTCAAGGGCTGCAGAAGCTTATATCGACAGAATCAGAAATTTCCCTCAATGGGGCTATGATATTGTTGGTATTTTAGATGATAATGAAAAAATCGGACTTGATTATAATGGTGCAAAAGTTCTTGGAAAAATATCTGATCTTGAGGGATATTTAGAGAAGAACAGTGCTGAAGAGGTTGCACTTACCTTAGGACTTGATGAATATAGCAAGCTTAAAAAACTTGTTGCAATATGTGAAAAGTCAGGTGTGCATACACAGTTCGTGCCTGATTATAATGAGATTATTCCTACAAGGGCATATACAGAGGATTTACTTGGTCTTCCTGTTGTAAATATAAGATATGTGCCTTTGTCAAATACGTTTAATACAACAGTTAAAAGATGGTTTGATTTCTTATGTTCCCTTGTGGGACTTATAATCCTTTCACCTCTTTTGCTTATTATTGCAATACTTGTTAAGACAACATCAAAGGGACCACTTATTTTTAAACAGGAAAGAGTGGGACTTAAAAATGAAAACTTCATGATGTATAAATTCAGAACGATGATTATGCAGGATGAAGAGGCTGAAAAAAGAGCCTGGACAGTTAAGGATGATCCAAGAGTTACAAAGATTGGTAAGATTCTTAGAAAGACAAGTCTGGATGAACTGCCTCAGATAGTAAATATTTTAAAAGGCGAAATGAGTATTGTAGGACCAAGACCTGAAAGACCTTTTTATGTTGAAAAATTTAAAGAGGAAATTCCAAGATACATGGTTAAGCACCAGGTAAGACCGGGGCTTACAGGATGGGCACAGGTAAATGGTTTAAGAGGAGATACTGATATTAAGAAAAGAATTGAGTATGATCTTTATTATATCGAGAACTGGACATTCTGGTTTGATATAAAAATAATCATTCTTACATTCTTTAAAGGTTTCATAAATAAAAATGCTTATTAATCTATATACATTTTTTTCTTTTTGTTGTAAAATGTTTAAGATTGATTATATTTCGGATAGGAGAGATTATGAAAACAATTAGTAATAAAGCACCAAAATGGAAAATTGCTCTTATGTCTGTAGAAGCGCTTGTTGTAGCATTATATTTAATTGTTACTGTTTTCTATGTTTGGTATAAAACTGATAGAAACGGATTAATCAAAGCAGCAGCCAGAAGTTCTTTATTAAGAGGATTTATTGAGAATTCGGATACTGCTAAAGATTATGAAAAGAATGTCCAGAATACGGATTTTGATTCTGATAAGATTGATATAAATGAAGGCCTTAAGGGAAATGTAGAAACATACATGAATATCGCACTTTTTGGTATTGACTCAAGAGGTGATGAGTTTGACAGTCAGACACATAGTGATACTATTATGGTTGTCAGCATAAATAATAAAACAGGCGAAGTTAAGATTGCATCAGTATTCAGGGATACAATGCTTAAGATAACTGATAAAGACGGTGATGTAAGTTATACAAAGGCAAATGCAGGTTTCTTCAAGGGAGGACCTGAAGGTGCCATAAATATGTTAAATACAAACCTTGATTTAAATATTACAGATTATGCAGTTGTAAACTTTACTGGTCTTACAAAGATTATTGATGCCCTTGGAGGAATTGATGTAACTATTTCTCCTGATGAAATGTTCTATATAAATGGATACTTAACAGAAACAAGACAGATTACAGGTCTTGATGCTCCTGACCTTACATCATCAGGAACAGTTCATTTATCAGGACTTCAGGCAACAGCATTCTGTCGTATCAGATATGTTTCATTTACAGATGAAGACGGAACAGTATACAACAACGATATGGGACGTACAGCAAGACAGAGATGTGTTATCAAGAAGATTGTTGAAAAAGCACAGGCAGCAGGACCTGATCAGGTTATGAGTATTGTTGATAGTATTCTTCATTACAATACAGAAGATGAGAAGATTATCACAACTTCATTTTCTCTTACAGAGATTATGGACCTTATTCCTACAGTGCTTGACTTTAAGCTTTCTGATTCAACAGGCTTCCCATATACATGTGCTACGCCAACTATAAACGGTGCATCAATGGTTGTTGCACAAGGTTTATCATATAACGTAACAAAGCTTCATAAATTCTTATTTGATGAAGATAATTACGTACCTAGTGATACAGTGCAGACTATTAGTGATTACCTTATAAGTTATACAGGTATTCCAACTGTTAAGTTAGAAGAAGATGAAGTTAATGATATATACAGTTCAGATTTGAGCAGTGGTGTAAATGATGATTCGGATTCAGATTCAACTACAGATTCAAATACAGATGCTGTAGCATCTTCATATTAAGAAATATAGAGTATTGACTTGATACTAGCAAAAAAGCATATCAGTTTTGTTTTCACAAAATTGATATGTTTTTTTTTGCAGTTTTTTAACTTTTAATACACAAAAAAAACACAAATCATTGTTAACATATGTCTAGAAGTTAAAAAACAGAAAAATAGAAAGGTGGTCTTTTTATGGAAATTGGAAATAACAGAAATGAAGGTAATGAAATAAATAATGAAACTATAGAAGGAAAGGTAAATGAAATACCTGATACTTCTCAGGTAAGTGATTCTGAAAATTTAAAAGTTAATACAAAGAAGAAAAAGAAAAAAGGTGGGTTTTTTAAACACTTCTTTGCAACCCTTGGATGCCTTGCGCTTTTAGTTGCAGTTCTTGGACTTGTGGTTTTCTTAGGAAATGAAAAACTTGGATTTTTTAATTTGAAAACCTCCACACCTAAGATTTCAAATACATCAGTTGTTTCTGCCAATGAGGGTCTGACACTTGCAAAAGCAAGTAATTCAAAGAATGATAGTGATGAAGACAGTGATGATAGCGACAATGTTAAGTCTGTAAGCACTTCTTCAGGTGTAATAGTTACAGATGTTTCTGATCTTGTTGAAGAAGTAATGCCATCAATCGTTGCTATTACAAGTACTCAGATTGTTCAGTCCGGTGCAGATGATTTCTGGAATGAATTCTTTTATGGATATGGAAGCGGTGGCGGAACTTATGAAAGTGAAGGTGCAGGTTCCGGATTTATTATAAGTCAGACAGATGATGAACTTCTTATTGTTACAAATAATCATGTTATAGAAGGTGCTGATTCTTTACAGGTACAGTTTATTGATGAAGAAACTGTGGATGCTAATGTTAAAGGAACAGATGCAGATCTTGATATTGCAGTAATCAGCGTAAAAACATCAGATCTTAAAGATTCAACTTTAGAGCAGATAAAGATTGCAACAATTGGTGATTCTGATTCACTTAAAGTAGGTGATGGAACAATTGCAATAGGAAATGCCCTTGGTTATGGACAGTCTGTTACAACAGGTGTTGTTTCAGCACTTAATAGAGAAGTACAGTATGAAGATGATACAAAGAGAACGCTTATCCAGACAGATGCAGCTATTAACCCTGGAAACAGTGGTGGTGCTTTACTTAATATGTATGGTGAAGTTATTGGAATCAATGCTGCTAAGTATTCTTCATCATCAGTTGAAGGTATGGGATTTGCAATTCCAATTTCTTCAGTAGAAGACGTTATTGAAGATCTCATGAACCAGAAAACAAAAGAAAAGGTTGATGAGAAAGAACAGGGATATCTTGGAATTAAAGGTAGAGATATAACATCAGATATTGCTGAAGGATACGATATGCCAGAAGGTGTATATATTGTTGAACTTACAGATGATAGTGGTGCTGAAAAAGCAGGTATCCAGGAGAAAGATATAATTGTTAAACTTGAAGGAACAAAGATTTCTTCAATGGAGGAATTACAAAATGAATTGAAGTATTACAAATCAGGTGAGAAAGTTACTGTAACAGTCAAGAGACAGGAAGGCAACAAATATGTTGAAAAAGAAATAGAAGTAACTTTACAGGATAGCGTTGAATAATAGTTGAATGATGTATTCTTAGTGACTTTTGAAATATTAATTGTTAGGTTTCAAGTAAAAATTTAGATAAAACACATTTCTCTTTCTTAAAGCAAATGGGGCTGCCACTTATTGTGGCAGCCTCATTAATGTTATTGGGGAGTTGTTTTGTAAAATCTTAACTGGAAGAAAATCTGTGAACGAGGCCGAGTAACGTAGATTAGAAAAAAGCAAGAATCTACGTTA
>FOFK01000002.1:446317-674372 GCA_900110975.1 Lachnospiraceae bacterium RM5 | reverse complement strand
GAAAAAAGTAAGAATCTACGTTACTGTAAGAAAATCTGTGAACAAGACAGAGTAACGTAGAAAAGGAAGAAGTAGAAAAAATATAGTTTTATAATGGAATAAAATAATAATCTTTGTTATACTATAGTTTAGTGCTATTAACAATAAATATATTTGGAGGAATATCATGAGTGAAATTAAAAATAGTGTTAATATTCTTGTAGGACAGAGTGGAGGACCAACTACAGTTATTAATTCAAGTCTCTATGGCGTGATTAAAGAGGCGATTTCATCTGAAGGTATAAACAGAATATATGGAATGATAAATGGTATTGAAGGGTTTATTGATGATAAAGTAATTGACATTGAAAAAAGTATGACAGAAGAAGAAATAGAACTTCTTATGCATACACCAGCAGCTTATCTTGGATCTTGCAGATATAAGCTTCCAATGGATATGGATGATGGTGTATATAAAATGATTTTTAGAAAATTTTCAGAACTTGGTATTGGTTACTTTGTGTATATTGGTGGTAATGATTCTATGGATACAGTTGATAAATTATCAAGATATGCAAAGAAAACCAGCAGTAACGTAAAAGTTATTGGTATTCCAAAGACTATAGATAATGATTTAGAGTGTACAGATCACTCTCCAGGATTCGGAAGTGCGGCAAAATATGTTGCAACAACAGTAAGAGATATTGTTCTTGATGCAAATGTATATAATACACATTCTGTAACAATTGTTGAACTTATGGGAAGACATGCAGGATGGATAACTGCTTCAAGTGCCCTCGCAAGAAAATTTGAGGGTGACAATCCGGTGCTTATTTATCTTCCTGAAGCTCCATTTGATGTAGATGATTTTGTAAGAAAAGTTAAGAAAAATCTTGAGAATAATAACAATGTAATCGTTTGTGTTTCAGAGGGTATAAAGGATAAAGATGGAAACTTTATTTGTGAATACAATGCAAAACAGGGTGTGGATACTTTCGGACATAAGATGCTTACAGGATGTGGAAAATATCTTGAAAATGTAATTAAGGATGAATTAAATGTAAAGGTAAGAAGCGTTGAACTTAATGTAAACCAGAGATGTAAGGCAATTCTTGCTTCTGCTACAGATATAAATGAAGCAATCGAGTGTGGAAGATATGGTGTTAAGATGGCATTAAAGGGTGAGACTGGAAAAATGATAACCATGAATAGAAAAGCACAGGATGAATATGAGATAGAATATGGTGTTGCAGAATGCAGTAATGTATGCAATAAAGAAAAGCTTGTTCCTGATGCATGGATTTCAGAAGATAAAACTGATGTAACAAAGGAATTTATTGATTATGTAACACCTTTGATTCAGGGTGAAAATGAGACACCTATGGAAAATGGTTTACCAAAATATTGTTATAGAAAGAATTAGTTGTTTAGAGTTTATAAATAATTAATGAGACAAAGAAAGGATTTAAATATGTCAGATAACGAAAACAGATGCTGCATGTGCCAGAGAACAGAAGAAGAAGCTGGCGAATTAATAGATATGGATATCCTTGGAGTGAAAGTTTGTAAGGATTGTATGGAAAACATCCAGACTCCGGAACTTGATGCGATTATGGATTCTCCTTTTGCGGATATGCTTAAAAATATTACACAGGAAGATGTTGAAGAATTTATGAAAAATTCACCATTTTCAAGTCTTTTTACTTCAGGTGATGAAGAAGATGATGAGTATGAAGAAGATGAAGAAAATGAAGAAGATGATGACAACCAGGGTGATGTAGCTAATAAGACTGATCATAAAGGGAATAAAGAAGTAAATGAAGATAATAACGATGGTCAGGATGATGGCAATGATGATGCTGAAATAGAAATTACAATTACAAAAGATGATAATGAAAAGAAGGTTAAAAAGAAAATAAAACCTGAATTTCATTTCGTAAATTTAGCGGATATGATGATGAATCAGGGTCCTAAGGTGAAAAAAAGAAAACCTGGTGAAGAAAGAAAACCTTTAGAAGTAAAGGAAATACTTCCTCCTCATAAAATTAAGGAAAGACTTGATGAATATGTTGTTGGTCAGGAATATGCGAAGAAAGTAATTTCTGTTGGAGTTTATAACCATTATAAACGTGTGGCAAGCACACTTCCTGAGGGTGTTGAAATAGAAAAATCAAATATGCTTATGATTGGACCAACAGGTTCAGGAAAGACATATATGGTAAAGACTTTAGCAAAAATTTTGGATGTTCCACTTGCTATCACAGATGCAACTTCCCTTACAGAAGCAGGTTATGTTGGTGATGATATTGAAAGTGTATTATCAAAGCTTTTAGCTGCAGCAGATAATGATGTAGACAGAGCAGAGTCCGGAATTATTTTTATTGATGAGATTGATAAAATTGCGAAGAAAAGAGAAACACGTTCAAGGGATGTAAGTGGTGAAAGTGTTCAGCAGGGACTTCTTAAACTTTTAGAAGGAAGTCTTGTTGAGGTACCTGTTGGTTCAAATTCAAAGAGCCCAATGGTTCCTATGACAACAATCGATACAAAGAATATTTTATTTATCTGCGGTGGTGCTTTCCCTGATCTGGAAGGAATTATAAAAGAAAGATTAAATAAGCAGGCAAGTATTGGCTTTATTGCAGATCTTAAAGATAAATATGATTCAGATGAAAATCTTATTTCAAAAGTAACTACAGAAGATTTAAGGGATTATGGTATGATACCTGAATTTTTAGGAAGAATGCCGGTTGTATTTACTCTTGAAGGACTTACAAATGAACTTTTGGTTGAAGTGTTAAAAGAGCCTAGAAATGCCATTATTAAGCAGTATGAGGAACTTTTAAAACTTGATGAAGTAAAACTTGTATTTGAGGATGATGCACTTTTGGCGATTGCTGATAAAGCACTTGATAAGAAGACAGGTGCAAGAGCACTTCGTTCTACTTTGGAAGAATACATGCTTGATATTATGTATGAAATTCCAAAGGATAAAAATATTGGAAAAGTTACAATAACTAAAGATTACATCGAACATAAAGGTGCACCGCTTATTGAAATGAGAGGAATGTATGAGTAAGAAATATTATGCTGTAAAAATAGGTAAGGTACCGGGCATATATTTTAACTGGGATGATTGTAAAGCTCAGGTTCATGGATTTAAAGGAGCAATATATAAATCTTTTGACAATATTTCTGATGCTGAAAATTTCATAAATTCAGGCTCTTATACTACGGTGGAATCTGCAGATTCTGAATGTAAATCGGAGAATGACTCATCCGGTGAAAAAAGTTTTGGAAATGATATGGATGATTTTTCTTTATCGGAAGAAGAGTGTATTGCCTTTGTTGACGGTAGTTATAATATTTCAACATGTGAATATGGCTATGGAATGGTAATAATTTCTAAAAATGGGGAAGAAGAATTTTTTGAAAAGGGATTAAATGATAAGGATGCAGAACTTAGAAATGTAGCCGGAGAAATCTTGGGTTCAATGAAGGCTATTGAATATGGGATAAACTCAGGTTATAAAAAAATAATAATAGCCTTTGATTATGAAGGAATAAGGTCATGGGCTTTAGGCACTTGGAAAACAAATAAGGACGCGACTAAGAGATATAAAGAATTTTTTGATGAGCACAAAACGCTTATAGATATTGAATTTAAAAAGATTAAAGCGCATTCAAAAAACAAATATAATGACATGGCAGACAGACTTGCAAAGAAGGCAGTTGGAGTGGAATAAAATATTATTTAACCTCTTTGCTGGATAATCCGGTAAAGAGGTTTTTTGTATTTAAAGGTAATAAATTTGGAATAAAAATCAACGTTCGTCGACAGAATTCGACGTTCGTCATCAGAGGTATTGAAAAATATAATTAATAATTATATTATTTAAAAAATAAGTAGAGATAGTAAAAAGGAGATAGTAATAATGATAAATTTAAATAAAAAGAAATATTGTTTTTTTTCGATATTGTTAATAATAGTTTTATTATTTGTTAATATTAATTTTAATGTGACTATAGTAAGAGCTGAAAAGAAAAAAAATAAAAAAATATATCTTAAAGATAATACAGATTCTTTTTGGGTTAGTAATGATAATTCAATAATAGAGCTTGTAGATAATTCTAATGGGCATAATCATTATGTAATGCAAAAGGAAGATCAGTTAATATGGAGCGTCGAAGTACCATATACTGCTAATAATATAACATTTAACCGATTAAGTCCGGATAAAAGTATAAAATGGAATTCGTGGAGTGCGGGAGGAAAAAATGATAACAATATGTATTGTATAGATGGAGCTGAATATGGCCATTGGGAAACTATAGAGGAAATATATAATGATTTTTTTAGAGAGGGAGATACAATATATTTGGATCTCTCAGAGTTTTATGATTGGAATAAAGATGATTCAATTAAGTATATAAATTTTAATAATAATTCAAAAAAAAATAATAATGGGAATGATATTGTTTTAGCTGAATCTGATGCAATAAAATATAATCCCGTTGAGTTGAAAGAGGTTGTGAAAAATAAAATATATAGTTATACCTTTACAAATAATGATATAAATATATATAATATACGATTTTGGAGAGGAAATGATAAGATACTTTGGAATAATTCTTGTTTATTGTCATATGAAGATTATTTAGCTGGAAATAATTGTATTAAAATAACAGAGTGGAATGATGGTGGAATCTTAACAAATTATGAGGATGATAATCAGGGCGGAGTATTATCGGTAAGTACAAATGAGATTTTGATTAACAATACTTCAAATATAATATATTTATATGTTTGTTATACATGTAAGGATAACGTATATAATGTTAATAAAGAGAAAATATCATTATATGCTGATGGAGAATTTGCGGGATATTTTTATGATGATGGCAATTTGGATAAAAGTGGTGATGATATATGTGGAGATGGTATTTATACGATAAAATATGATATAGGTTCTATTGAAAATAAAATTGAAAATAAAAATTTTAAAGCATGTATAGATGATGGGAGTTTTACAAATCAAGTAACTGTAACAGCAATATTACCTTTTGATGATATAGAACTGGAAATGATGGAGTTTGTCAATAATAGTATAGAAGAAGAATTAAAAAAATATGCCACTCCCATGGATTTATTAATTACAGATAGTAAGAATATACAAAATGGAGGTTATAAAGAGGTATATGAAATTAGAAAACAAAATGTTGAAAATAAATTAAGAGAATTATTAAGTTTAGGATATATATTAGAGTATAATTATGACAACATAAACAAAAACTATGTATGTACATATTTTAATGAAAATAAATTTTTAATACAATTGGATGATTTTTTTTATGCAGAATCTTTTGAAGATGAAATAATAAAGAATTATTATGATTTTAAACTTGATGATGAATTTTTAGGTAAGTCTTGTATAATATTAAATACTTTTGAAAATACAGAATATAGAACGCATTATTATGAAAAACTAGTTGACGAGTGGAGAAATAGTGGAGTTGATGTTGAATATGATGACTATGTTACAGTGGATGAGATTGCAACAAAATTAAATGGAAAAGATTTAATTGGATTAAGTGGACATGGTATGATATCTAATGGTGAGCCACTATTTTGTCTAATAGAAGAAGAAATAAGTGCAGAAAATGATGAAAAGTATGCTATGGACATTAGAATGGGAAGAGTGATTCAAGTAGCAGATTCAGATGGAACTGGTTCATATGCTATAAATAATGATTTTTTTGAACATTATTATGGAAGTGAGGGATTGTTAGGTAGTTTTATTTTTTCTGAATCTTGTATGTGTATGGGGAGTACTGAATTGGGATTAAATCAAGATATAGCAAATACTTTAGTTGATGATTGCGGAGCGGCTGTATTTGTTGGATTTTATAATTCTGTAATAGCAGATTATTCCAGAAAAATGATGAAAGTTTATTTTGAAGAAATATTAAATGGGGAAAATGCTGATGAGGCATTTAAGACTGCCAAGGAAAAATGTGGGTCTGATGATTATGAATATAGAGAACCTTCATTTTGGGAGTTTTTATTGGATAAAGATGCGTTTGAAAAAATGGGTAATACTGCATTTCCAATGATTGTAGGGAATAAAGAATGTAGTGTGAAAAAAGAGTTAATAAATGGTGATTTTGAACGAACTTTTTTTGATAAACCATTTTTTTGGAAAAGTGAAGGAGATGTTAGAGTTTTACCTAAATTAGGAGAAATAAAAGCAAATGGTAACAAAATGGCATTTTTATCTACAGGAATAGGGAAAAAAGAAGGGATAAATATAGATGAGGGAGAAGGCAGTCAATTAACTCAGAAAGTATATAATGTACAAAATAATATATTAGAATTTAATTATGATGTTTTTTCAGAGGAGCCAATGGAATATGTGGATTCAGAATATGATGATAAATTTGAAATACAAATTTTAGATTTAGATGAAAATATAATATATAGTGATGTTTTAGAAACAGTAAATACATCAGATTGGATTGGAATATCTGGAATTGATTTTACAGGAGGAGATGATACAATGTATCATACAGGATGGAAAAATATAAAGATTGATATATCAGAATTTAAAAATAGAATGATAAAAGTTAGATTTTTGGTATATGATGTTGGTGATTCAGAGTATGATACAGCTGCTGTTATTGATGATGTAAAATTATTGAATGCCACATTGGAGGAGTAATTGTGAAAAAGATAAAGATTTTTTCTTTTGTTATAATTGTCATAGGTCTTGTATTATTATTTTTTATTAATAAAAATGTGTCTGATGTTGGTTGGAAGAGAAGTAATGAACGAAACGAGGTTGCTGATAGTATTTATTATATAATATATACAAAAAAATATAAGGAGGCTGATGTGACTGAAAAAAAAGAAATGATCACAGATGTGCTTGATGAATATAAATTAAATAAAAAAATAAAATCATATGAGGTGGTAGTAGAAAGTGAATATCCATATGTTATGTATATCAATATGGAGGATATAAAAAGAGGTATTTTATTATATTCGTTTAGAGAAGATCAAAATTAGAATGAAAATCTTATTAGAATAAAATTGAATGCCACATTGGAGGAGTAATTGTGAAAAAGATAAAGATTTTTTCTTTTGTTATAATTGTCATAGGTCTTGTAGTATTATTTTTTATTAATAAAAATGTGTCTGATGTTGGTTGGAAGAGAAGTAATGAACGGAACGAGGTTGCTGATAGTATTTATTATATAATATATACAAAAAAATATAAGGAGGCTGATGTAACTGAAAAAAAAGAAATGATCACAGATGTGCTTGATGAATATAAATTAAATAAAAAAATAAAATCATATGAGGTAGTTGTAGAGGGTGAAAATCCACATGTTTTTTATATAGATATGGAGGATATAAAAAAAATTATTTTATTTTATCCATTCAGAGAAGATCAAAATTAGGATAAAAATCAACGTTCGTCGACAGAATTCGACGTTCGTCATCAGAGGTATTGAAAAATGAAAAAATAATTGGTAATCTATGTGGGTGTCCTAAAAAAATAAAATTGTAAAATGCGTAAATGTTGACGCAAAAAAACTGCTACTCTTTGGTATATACCAAAGAGTGGCAGTTTTTTTGAATAAAATTCTAATTTAGTATATTAATACAAAAGTTAATCAGCTTCCTGCGCTTTCGTATGCTGACAGTCCTCTGTTCCATACGCATATGCTTATTAATAATAAGATGACTGCAGCTACTACAACACCGCCGATGTTAAATAAAGGATTTTCGCCTCTTAAAAAATATACGGCAGGGTAGTAGGAAGTAAATGCAAATGGAATTACATAAGTAATTAAGTTTTTAACAAAAGCATTGTAGATTGTTGTTGGGTATCTTGCAAAATCACTTGTACCATAGAAAATCTGTAAGATACTACCGCTACGCTGAATCCAGAATGCAATAGATGCACCAAGTATTTTTATTGCAGTGAAAATCATTGCTCCAAATATAACAGCTATTATGAGTAGCAGAATATCTAATGGTCCAAAGTGGAGTTTTAATTTTCTTGATGAAATAATGAAAAGTACAATACCTGTTACAAATTCGCCAAGTGCATCAAATTCAATGTTTTCGATAATTACGTGAACAAGTGGATCTATAGGTCTTGTAAGGTATTTATCAAAGTCACCTTTTCTTACAACAAAGTATGCCAGTTTCCAGAAGTTATCCGTTAGCAAGTGGTCAAGACCTTTTGACATAAGAGAAAATCCATAAATAAAAATTATCTCTTGAAATAAAAATCCGTTTAAGTGAGGTATTTGTCCAAAGATAATACCTATAAATACAAGGTTTGTAAGCTGTGTGATTAAAAAGCTTGTAGCACCTGTAAGAAAATCCACTCTGTATTCCATTAACATTTTTATTTTTTGTGCAACAAAAATTTTGTATATTCTAAAAAATCTCATGTTAACCTCCTTGTACTTCAAGTCTTTTTTGTGCCTTTATCCATATAAAATCACTGATAAGAACAAATACAATCAACCATATTATCTGTTTTAAAAGTGTAAATAATATCTGGTTAGTACTTAATTTCCCCATGTAAATCATTGTAGGTGCATAAACAAGTGAAGCAAATGGGAGCTGTTCAAGTACAGCTCTTACAGCACCAGGGAAAAACGCAAGTGGTATTGTGGCGCCTGATAAAAAGTTTAAGATTGCACCTTTAAGTATTGAAAATCCCCAGATATTTAAAAGGAAAAATGCCAGATAACCAAATATCAGATTTAAATAAAATGATAATAAATAGCCTAATACAACGCTAAGTGAAAATAGTAAAAAACTAAAAATATTAAATGCAATTTTTCCGAGTATTACATATCTGTATATTTCAAGACCTAACATTACAGGCAGGAAAATACAGAAAATCATCATGATTTTATTTCCAAGCTCAAATGTAAGAAGACTGTGGTCAATATTTACAGGTTTAATCATTCTCATGATAATGCTTCCGTCTTTTATTTCTTCAGCCATACTTACTGTGGAATCTGTGTCTATAAGGAATTTTACAATATTAGATAAAAATACATATACGGTGATATCTGTTATTGAAAACCCCATAAAAGTATTTGATCCACCAGAGGCAAATACTGCCTTCCAGATAAAATATAATACAAAACAATAAAGGGATTCACCAATTACAAAGAATGTAAAGTTTGTACGGTATGCCATAGCACTTTGAAGCCCTGCTTTGGTGAATGGTTTATATATTTTTAAGATCTTTTTTAATTTAGTCATTAACGCTCACCTCTTTGCCATACATTCTGCATACTATTTCTTCGATATTTACGTCATTTACTGAAATATCTTTAATGTTTGTGTTTTTAAGAAGATATTCAAGCATGTCTGCGATGGATAATTTATCCTGGTTAAAGGAAATAGATACTTTTTCTTTTGTTTTATTTATGCTGATATCTTTTTTCTTTAGTTTGAAAGTATCAAGGAAATTAAGTTTGTCAATTTCATCAGAATTTTCAAGAGACATATTTACTTCCCTGAAGTTACCAAACTGTCCTTTCATATTTGCAAGTGTTCCATCATAGATGAGTTTACCTTTATCAATCATAACTATTCTCTGACAAAGAGTTTCAATATCATTTAAATCATGAGTTGTAAGAATGATAGTAGTATCTTCCTGTTCGTTAATCTGTGTAATTGCCTGTCTTATATTGTTTTTAACAGCAACGTCAAGACCGATTGTTGGCTCATCTAAGAATAATACTTTTGGAGAATGAATCATACTTGCAGCAAGGTCAGCTCTCATTCTTTGTCCTAAAGACAAAGTTCTTACAGGACTTTTGATAAATGCATCAAGTTCCAGAACTTCGTTTAAGAAGCACATTCTTTTTTTGAATGCATCATCATCCACGTTGTAGATTTCTTTTAAAACTGAAAAAGTTTCTACAAGTGGAAGGTCCCACCAGAGCTGGGTTCTCTGACCGAAAACAACTCCGATTTCCTTAACATATTCTTTTCTATTCTTGGTTGGTATTTTACCATTAATTTCTACATTACCTTCAGTTGGTGTTAAAATGCCTGTAAGCATTTTAATAGTAGTTGATTTTCCGGCACCGTTTGCACCAATAAATCCAAGTATTTCGCCCTTGTCAACATTAAATGATATGTCGTCTACCGCATGAACGATTTCATATTTTCTGTTGAATAAAGACTTGATACTTCCTTTGACTCCCTGGTCTTTTACGACTTTTTTAAAGTCTTTTTTCACATTTTCAACTTTTATCATTTTAGTTCTCCTCCTTTAAGTAAAAATTATGTGAATAAATATTTGTAAAACATTAGACATCGTGAGTTATATCTTAAGAGTTTATGTAAAACCATGTTTTGCAAATATTTGGTATATAAAAACACCTCATAATAAAATTTATTATGAGGTGTAGATATAACATTATTTATTTTTCAATGATGCTTCAACAAATCCTAGGAAAAGTGGATGTGGTCTGTTAGGTCTGGATTTCAATTCAGGATGTGCCTGAGTTCCTACAAACCAAGGATGGTCTTTTACTTCAACCATTTCTACAATTCTTCCATCAGGTGAAGTACCTGATAAAATCATTCCGTTATTTGTTAAATTATCTCTGTAGTCATTGTTTACTTCATATCTGTGTCTGTGTCTTTCGTATATAGTCTCAGAACCATATAATTCGAAAGCTTTTGATTCTTTATCAAGATGACATGGATATGAACCAAGTCTTAATGTACCACCGATATCTTCAATACCGTTCTGGTCTGGCATTAAGTTTACTACAGGGTGTGTAGAAGAAGGATTAAACTCAACACTGTGAGCATCTTCATATCCAAGAACATTTCTTGCAAATTCTACTATAGACATCTGCATTCCAAGGCAAAGCCCAAGGAAAGGAATTTTATTTGTTCTTGCATATTCGATAGAATAAATCATTCCATCGATTCCTCTGTCTCCAAAACCACCAGGAACAAGGATACCTGAAACGTCTCCTAAAACTTCAGAAACATTTTCTTTAGTTACAAGTTCTGAATCGACCCATTTAATATTTACCTGGGCACTATTTGCAATTCCTGCGTGTTTTAAAGCTTCTACGACACTTATATAAGCATCATGAAGGGAAATATACTTTCCTACTAATGCGATATTAACCTCATTTTTGAGATTCTTGCTTGCTTTAACCATTGCTTCCCACTCGGCTAAATCAGGAGTTCTTTCTTCGAGTTCAAGACACTCGCAAACAACACCTGCAAGATTCTCTTTCTCCATCGCGAGTGGAGCTTCATATAATGATTCTACATCTAAGTTCTGAAGAACATGGGATGTAGGTACGTTACAGAATAATCCAATCTTATCTTTAATAGAATTATTAAGCGGATGCTCTGATCTGCATACTATTAAATCAGGCTGGATACCCATACCCTGCAATTCCTTGACACTTGCCTGTGTAGGCTTGGTCTTCATTTCTCCGGATGCCTTTAAATAAGGTATGAGGGTAACGTGAATTAAAATAGCATTGTTATGGCCGACGTCATGCTGGAATTGTCTGATTGCCTCTAAGAATGGCTGGCTTTCAATATCTCCAACAGTTCCACCGACCTCGATAATGGCTATCTCGGTTTCTTTATCTGAATAGTTTCTATGGAATCTACTCTTAATTTCATTTGTAATATGCGGGATAACCTGGACGGTTCCTCCACCAAAATCGCCTCTTCTTTCCTTCTGAAGTACTGACCAGTAAATCTTACCGGTAGTGACATTTGAATTCTTTGTAAGGCTTTCATCTATAAATCTTTCATAATGTCCAAGGTCTAAATCTGTCTCTGCACCATCATCAGTGACGAATACTTCACCGTGCTGGACGGGATTCATAGTACCCGGATCAATATTAATATAAGGATCAAACTTCTGCATAGTGACCTTATATCCTCTTGCTTTTAATAATCTACCAAGAGATGCTGCGGTAATTCCTTTTCCAAGGCCCGATACAACACCACCGGTAACAAATACATATTTTACAGGCATAATACCCTCCTAAAATAATAAAAATATATATCTAAAAGTTTAATACTTTGTTGTTTGTGTAATAAAAAAATAGATGTATTTTATTTTGAAAAATATTCTGAAAAATAAAAATACAAAAGCTATTATACTACTGATTGATTTAAAATACAAATACATTTTATGATTTATGCAGGGTTATTGACAAAAACTGTATTTTTAATAAAATTATATATGGCGTATTGGATATTTTTCGTTTAAAATAGTATGAAATGATAAAGAAAATATTCATGTAGATTGAAATAGATAATGTAAATTCAGAAAGGAAAAAATATGAGTAACGGACCACAGAATAACAATAATAAAAATGATAACAATGGCAAAAATGATAAAAAGAAAAAACAGACATTAGCTGTTATCATCGTTGCTGCAGTTATCACTATTCTTTTATCTACAGTTTTATCTTCTGCACTTGAAAGTGCTACTACAAAAGAAGTAAGCTATGATAAATTTTGTAAAATGGTAAAAGATGATGAAGTTGAAAAAGTTATCTTTAAAGATGATAAGATTATGATTCATTTGAAAGATGAGGATGAAAATGATTATGTTTCAGTAACATACTGGACAGGTCAGCTTCCTTTTAATGTTCAGGATGAAGAACTTATGCCGCTTTTAAGGGAACATAAGGTTAAATATACAACACAGGTTGAGGATAAAAAATCAAGTATTACAACATTTTTCCTTGAATGGATACTTCCATTTGCTCTTATTTATATGATAATGGGATTGATATTCAGAAGAGTGACAAAAAATTCCGGCGGAATTATGGGTGTTGGTAAATCTAATGCAAAAGTTTATATGGAAAAAGAAACGGGTGTTACATTTGTAGATGTGGCAGGACAGGAAGAAGCAAAAGAGTCAATGAATGAAATAGTTGATTTTCTTCATAATCCTGGAAAATATGCAACAATAGGAGCGAAACTTCCTAAAGGTGCATTGCTTGTAGGACCTCCGGGAACCGGTAAAACTCTTCTTGCAAAAGCTGTTGCAGGTGAAGCTAAGGTGCCATTTTTTTCATTATCAGGTTCTGATTTTGTTGAAATGTTTGTAGGTGTGGGTGCTTCAAGAGTAAGGGATTTATTTAAGCAGGCTCAGGAAGCTGCACCATGTATTATTTTTATTGATGAAATTGATGCTATCGGTAAGAGCAGGGATGCAAGATTTGGTGGAAATGATGAAAGAGAACAGACATTAAATCAGCTTCTTTCAGAGATGGATGGTTTTGATACATCAAAGGGTATATTTATTCTTGCTGCAACTAACAGACCAGATGTATTGGATAAAGCACTTTTAAGACCGGGTCGTTTTGATAGAAGAATTATTGTAGACAGACCTGATTTAAAGGGAAGAATTGATATATTGAAAGTTCATTCAAAGGGAGTTGCCATGGATGAAACTGTTGATTTAAAAGAAATTGCACTTACTACTTCAGGAGCAGTTGGTTCTGATCTTGCAAATATGATAAATGAAGCAGCTATTAATGCTGTTAAAAACGGTAGAAATGCTATTTCGCAGTCAGACCTGTTAGAGTCGGTTGAAGTGGTTATTGCAGGTAAAGAAAAGAAAGACAGAATTTTAAGTCCTAAAGAAAAGAAAATTGTTGCT
The DNA here is from genome assembly GCA_900110975.1 of Lachnospiraceae bacterium RM5. Classification (GTDB taxonomy): domain Bacteria; phylum Bacillota; class Clostridia; order Lachnospirales; family Lachnospiraceae; genus Bovifimicola. The sequence continues at coordinate 660,687 of FOFK01000002.1, read as the reverse complement.
TATCATGAAGTTGGACATGCACTTGTTACTGCTGTTCAAAAGAATTCTGAGCCTGTCCAGAAGATTACCATTGTTCCAAGAACCATGGGAAGCTTAGGATATGTATTGCAGGTTCCTGAAGAAGAAAAACATCTTAAATCAAAGGATGAATTTATTGCAGAACTTGTTACATTCTTTGGTGGAAGGGCAGCAGAAGAACTTGTATTTCAAAGTGTTACATCCGGTGCTTCAAATGATATTGAGCAGGCTACAAATATTGCAAGAGCAATGATTACACGTTATGGAATGTCTGAGAAGTTTGGACTTATGGCACTTGAAACAGTTGAAGATCAGTATCTTACAGGACAGACCAGACTTAACTGTTCTGATGCAACTGCAGCCATGATTGATGATGAAGTAAGAAAAATGCTTGATAAGTGCCATGATGATGCAAAGAAGATATTATCTGAGCATAGAAAAGAACTTGATGTTATTGCAAACTTCCTTTATTCAAAAGAAACAATTACAGGAAAGCAATTTATGGAATTATATAAAAAGGTTCAAAGTGGTGAGGATGTTTCAGAATATTTAACTGAAAATGATATGCCTGAAAATAAGGAAAATTAAATGTTTGATTTTGATGAAGAATTAAAAAAACTCCCGGCTCGTCCGGGAGTATATCTTATGCATGGAAAAAATGATGAAATAATATATGTTGGTAAAGCCATAAGTCTTAAAAACAGGGTAAGACAGTATTTTCAGACGTCAAGAAAAAGAACGGATAAAATCAATATGATGATTTCAAATATCAGATGGTTTGAATATATTGTTACAGACTCTGAGGTTGAGGCTCTTATTTTAGAGTGCAATTTAATAAAGAGATATCATCCTAAATATAATACTATGCTTATGGATGATAAGGCATATCCGTTTATCAGGATTTCCATAAATGATGATTTTCCAAAGATTTCTCTTGCAAGGGAAATGAAAAAAGATAATGCAAAATATTTTGGTCCATATACAAGTGTTAAGGATGTTAAGGATATCATAGAATTTATTGCAAAGCTTTATAAAATAAGGACATGTAATAAGATTATAAAAGATGGAAAAAATACCAAACCATGTCTTAATTATCAGATAAAAAAATGTCTTGCACCATGTGCAGGATTTATTAGTATGTCTGAATACAGAGGAAATATTGATAAAGCAATCAGTTTTTTGAATGGTAATTATAAAGATGTTGTGAAGATGCTTGAAGATAAGATGATGAAAGCCTCAGAAGAATTAAGGTTTGAGGATGCTGCTACCTACAGAGACCTTATTAATTCCGTTTATCATATTTCTGATAAACAGAAGATTACTTCTGATGAATATATGGACAGGGATATTATTTCTTATGCCATTGATAAAAATGATGCTATTGTTATGGTGTTTTATGAGCGTGATGGAAAAATTCTCGGAAGAGAGCATTTTTATATGGATGTTTCTGAAGATAATGTTATTGAAAATTTCATAAAACAGTATTATGGAAATTCATATCGTATTCCAAAGGAAATTTTTATTCCTGAGGAGATTGATGATTTAGAAACAATAGAAAATTTACTTTCTCTTAGAAAAGGTGTGAAAGTAAGTATTAAAGTTCCAAAAAAAGGTAAAAATAAAGGACTTGTTGAACTTGCAAGGAAAAATGCTGTTATTATCTTAAACAGAAATAAAGATAAAATTATAAATGAAGAGAAAAAGACTGTTAAGGCTGTTGAAGAAATAGATGAACTTCTTGGAATAAATTATACAAAAAGAATTGAATCTTTTGATATTTCAAATATCAGCGGGTTTAATCAGGTTGCTTCGATGGTAGTTTATGAAGATGGTAAACCAAAGAAAAATGATTATAGAAAATTTAAGATAAAAAGTGTTACAGGTCCTGATGATTACTCCAGTATGAAGGAAGTGCTTACAAGAAGATTCAGACACGGACTTGAGGAAATTGATAAAATGAAGGATGTAAATACCTCTAAGGAATATGGGAGTTTTACAAGATTTCCTGATATGATTCTTATGGATGGTGGAAAAGGTCAGGTAAATATAGCTATTTCGGTACTTAGCGAATTTAATTTAAATATTCCGGTTTGTGGAATGGTAAAAGATGATCATCACAGAACCAGAGGTTTATATTTTAATAATCAGGAAATTGCCATAGAAAAAAACAGTGAGGCTTTTAAACTGATAACAAGAATTCAGGATGAAACTCACAGATTTGCCATAACTTATCACAGGAATCTGAGAGGAAAAGAGGCTACTCATTCCGTACTTGATGAGATAAAGGGAATAGGCGCAGTTCGTAAAAAAGCTTTACTAAAGAAATATAAATCTATAGAGGAGTTGAAGGCTGCATCTGTAGAAGAATTAAAAGAAATAGATGGAATGGATGAAAAATCAGCAAAGAGCGTATTTGAGTTTTTTAATAAAAAATAATAGAAAATAAAAAAGACATCTAACCGGCTTAATGTCAGTTAAGTGTCTTTTAGCTCCCCGAGCGGGGCTCGAACCTGCAACAACTCGGTTAACAGCCGAGTGCTCTACCATTGAGCTATCGAGGAATACATACGCTATATAACAAACCTACAGTAAAACTGGGAACTCGCCGCAGTGCTCTACCATTGAGCTATCGAGGAATACATATAACAAAAGCTATTATACATCGTTTTTTTTTGTTGTCAATGATTTGGTAAAGATTTCTTTAATATTTTTCTTTTTTCTTCTTTATAGCTTGGAAATGTGGTATAATTATGCAAATGAGTTTCGTGAAAAATTGATTGGAGAATGGGTATGGATGATAAAAGTATTATAAATAGTGGATTACTTAAAAAAATCCTTTTAATATCAATAATTCCTTTGGTTTTAATGGCGGCTATAAATTCAGTGACTATGGGATATAAGATAGTTAAGGAAATGAGAGATAATATTTATGATGGTTTAAGTGCTGTTGTAAATATGATGTCTAAAACTTATCAGGAAATTGACAGTGGCGCCTATGAGTATAAAGATGGCGATATTTATAAGGGAAATTACTCTATTACAGCAAATAGCGCACTTATAGAAGCTATAAAAGAGGATACAGCTTCTGATATATCTATTTTTGTAGGTAATTCGGTACGTATCACAACTATCAGGGATGATAATGGTAACCTTATTACAGGTAAGAGCGTTTCTGATAAGATTGTAAGAAAAGTTATTGAAGAGGGATATGTTTATTCTACAAATGTAAAACTTGCAGGGGAAGAGTATTATACATGTTTCCTGCCTATTCAAAATGCTAATGGGGAGAATATCGGTATGATTGCGGCATCTAAGCCAAGGGAGAGTGTAAGCCAGGCGATGGCAGAATCGATTGCTTATATTTTACTTGTTATGGGAATTATGCTTTTAGTTGCTCTTGTTATTATTATATTCTTCATGAAGAGGCTTATTAACAGATTAAGAACTGTTACATATTATTTAGGAGAGATGAAGAATGGCGATCTTACAACTGAGGTAGATGTAAAATCGTTAAATGATAAGACAGAGATTGGTGATATGGCAATCTCAGCTGTTAAGCTTAATGAAGCACTTAGTGACATTGTTATAAATGTTAAGGAAACAATAAGTAAACTTGGTGTTGCTTCTGATAATATGAAAAAGACAGCGCAGATTACCAATAATACAACAGAAGATGTTAATAAAGCTATTGATGCAATTGCACTTGGGGCAACATCACAGGCTGAGGAAACCCAGAATGCCACAACATCTGTTATGGAGATGGGTGAAAATATTGAAGATATAACAGAAGTTGTTGGAACACTTCTTGAAAATGCAGATATTATGAGTGAAAGTGGCGAAGCTGCACATAATATGATGGTTGAGTTATCTGACAGCAATAATGAAACTATTGAGGCAGTTGACAGAATTTATCACTATACAGAGCTTACAAATGAGGCCGTTTTAAAGATTAACAGAGCAGCAGTTGCCATTACATCAATTGCTGATGAAACAAATCTTCTTGCTTTAAATGCTTCTATTGAGGCTGCAAGGGCAGGAGAAAATGGTAAAGGATTTGCTGTTGTTGCAAGTGAAATTCAAAGTCTTGCAGAACAGTCAAATAATTCTGCGGATGAGATTGTAAAAGAGATTGATAATCTTATGAGACAGTCCCAATTATCTGTTGGAGCAATGAAAGAAGTTAAATCTAATGTAGATAAACGTTCTGAACGACTTAATGATACATCGGAAAAATTTGAAGTAGTTATAAAAGGTATCAGAAAATCTGTTGATAATATAAATAATATTGGTTCTTTAATGGATAATCTTAATGAAGGACGTAAGACAATTATAGATGTTATTCAGTCTTTATCAGCGGTTTCTGAACAGAATGCTGCAGCTTCCCAGGAAACTTCAGCATCAACAATACAGCTTAGGGAAGTTATAAATAAACTTGTGGATGACGCAAATGAACTTAAAGAATTATCTGACAATTTAAATAAAGACGTAAGTATTTTTAAAACGAAAAATGATTAATGTTTTATTTTGATACATCTTAACTATACTTTCTTTGAAAGGATGTGAAATGATTATATGCGTATACATTATTCTATTATTTTTGCATTTTTAATTACGGCATTGTTTGTATGTGCTGTTCAGGCTTTGCGTTCGGATAAAGAAATTAAAAAAGATGTTTTTTTTCTAGAACTTGCTTTTATTCCGCCTGTAGTGGGTAATTTGCTTATTATTTCATCAGATATATATAGTATTGCTTTGGTGGGGCATTATTGTTATTACATTGGAATGGATCTTGTAATGTTTGCGCTTGTTAATTTTACAAATACATATTGTAATGAAACTGGTAAGAAAGAAAGTGTGCATAAGCCTACTTCAATGTATATAATACTTATTTTAGATGCAATACAAATGGGGTTAAATATTGTTTATGGTCATGCGTTTAAGATTAAAGCGATTGATATAGATAATAGGAATTATTATAGGGTAGTACCTTTGTTTGGTCAGACGATTCATCGTATTGTTGATTATTTTATCTTTTTCTGTGTAATTCTAATTTTTATAATGGCAACTGTGAAATCACTGAAATTTTATAGAGAAAGATATATAATTATTTTAATTTCCATGTCTGTGGTTGCTATTTTTCAGACATATTTTATTTTTTCTCAAAGTCCTATTGACAGATCTATGGCAGGATATGCAGTATTTGGTATTATTATCTATTATTTTTCTATTAATTTCAGGTCTAGGAGGCTTCTTGACAGGGTGTTGTCTGATATTGTTTCAAAGTTGTCAGATGCCTTTTATATATTGGACCCTGATAGAAAATGTATATGGTCAAATGAGCAGGGGTATAAATTGTTTAATTTAGACATAAATAAAAAAACATCTATTCTTACTGACAAGGTTAATGAATTTTTTAAGGATGGAAATAAACAGGCAAAAAATAAACAGGATTTGTGCTTTAGAAGTAGTATTAATATTGAAGATGAGATTCATTATTTTGAGCTTGAAGAAAGTTATGTACGGGATGATAATGGGCATACAAATGGTATATATCTTCGAGTACATGATATTACTAATGATGAATTAGAAAAGCAGATGCGAGAAAAACAGTATGGTAAAATTAGCAGGGAAGCATATAAAGATGCTCTTACAAGTATTGGAAATAAATCTGCATATAACAGGGAAATAAGTAAACTTAATGAGAGAATTAAGGAAGGTTTAAAAGATTTTGCTGTTGTAATGGCTGATATTAATGATTTAAAGAAGATAAATGATGAGCATGGTCATAAAATGGGCGATATGTATATTAAGGGATGCTGTCATTTGATATGTGATGTATTTAAGCATTCGCCTGTATTTAGAATAGGTGGGGATGAATTTGTTGTTATTCTCACAGGAAATGATTTTATGGCAAGGAAAGAACTTGTAAAAAGTTTGAGAGCTGCTTATAAAAAGGCTTATGAAAATAATGAATTGGCTGACTGGGAAAAATATTCAGCATCCGTAGGTATTGCTGAATATGCATCAGATGATGATTCTTACGAACTTGTTTTTAAACGTGCTGATAAACATATGTATGAAGAGAAAAAAGCATTTAAGGAAAAATGTGGAAGTTATAGATAAAATTTATTTGATTATTAAGTTTTACATGAGGCATAAATGTGTGTGAAATGCCACTATTATGGGAAAAATAAAAAAATTAAAAAAAATAAAAATAAATGTTGACAAATAATAGCAGGAGTGATATTATACTACTTGCGTTGTTTAATGCGAATGCGGAAGTGCTGGAACTGGCAGACAGGCTAGACTAAGGATCTAGTGTTGGTTTACGACGTGTGGGTTCAAGTCCCATCTTCCGCATTGTTATTTAAGATAAAGGTTGACAGATGTATTTCATTGAAGTATAATGTGCTCCGTGTTTTAAATAAAGATGCATTACAGCATAATTAAATATTTACGTTACATTGATTACCGGGGTGTGGCTCAGCTTGGCTAGAGCGCTTGATTTGGGATCAAGAGGTCGCAGGTTCGAATCCTGTCACCCCGATTTGATGTGCGGGTGTAGTTCAATGGTAGAACACTAGCCTTCCAAGCTAGATACGTGGGTTCGATTCCCATCACCCGCTTTATGCATTTAATGCATATATATAATATCTTATATTTTAAGATATGTACGTGTCCGTAGCTCAGCTGGATAGAGCAACGGCCTTCTAAGCCGTGGGTCGGGGGTTCGAATCCCTTCGGGCACGTTTTTTATGTCTTATTTTGTAAGAAACAATTAAATATTTTATGGTGGGTATAGCGCAGCTGGTTAGCGCGCCAGATTGTGGCTCTGGAGGCCGTGGGTTCGAATCCCATTACCCACCCTATATCAGGATTTTTTATCCTGATATTTTATTATATAATGGGCTATCGCCAAGCGGTAAGGCACAGGACTTTGACTCCTGCATTCGCTGGTTCGAATCCAGCTAGCCCAGCTTTTTTATTTTATACAGCATATTTTTTCACACCGTAAGGGTGGTGAAAAAATGTGTTTTTTTATTGTGTTATTTATTAATATATATTAAAATGGTTATGGTATTATGATAAAGTTTCCATAATTACTAATAAAAAGCGGAGGAAAGAAAAAATGAATAGCGAAATTAAAGCAAGTGCTAAGCAGAAACTTAGTGGAAAATGGGGCACAGTCATTGGTGCATCATTGGTTATGGGATTGATTGTAGGAGCCGTAAGCAGTATCGGATTATCAATTTTTATTGTTGGTCCTGCTTCAGTTGGTTTAGCAGCTCTCTTTTTAGCAGTTGTAAGAGAAGGTGAAGCTGATTTTAATTTAGTATTCTCAGGATTTAATAATTTTGTTAATACAATGGTAACCGGACTTTTATATGAAATTTTTATTACATTATGGTCGTTGTTATTTGTAATTCCTGGAATTATTAAATCATACTCATATGCAATGTGTTTCTTTATTCAGAATGATAACCCTGAAATGTCAGGAACTGAAGCTATTACAGCATCAAAGGAAATGATGGAAGGACATAAGATGGAATTATTCCTTTTAGATCTTTCATTTATCGGATGGATTTTATTATCATGTTTAACATGTGGTCTTCTTATGCTCTATGTTGGTCCTTGGATGAGTGCTTCAAGAGCTGAATTCTATGAAAGAATCAGATAATAAAACAGATAATTTAATCTGTATGTAAAATAAAATACCCTTTCACTGTGTATTGCAGGAAAGGGTATTTTTTTGAATTATTTTGCAATGTTTTGCGTAGCATGTATTTTTTAGTTTTTATAAGGCAAGGTTTGCAAGGAATTTATTCTGAAGATTTATATCTTCTTTGAATTTTCCGGTATAAGTTGTTGTTATTGTAGTGGCATTTGCTTTTTTGATTCCTCTTGCACTCATACATGAGTGGCATCCTTTAATCATTACAGCCACATCTTTTGAATCACTTGCAAGTGAAATGATTTCTGCAATGTCATTTCCAAGTTTTTCCTGTAACTGTAATCTTTTTGCAGCCATATCTGCAATTCTTGCAACTTTTGAAAGACCAAGAACTTTTTTGTTTGGAATGTAAGCAACTGACACTTTCATATCATACATAAGTGCAAGATGATGTTCGCAGTATGAGAAAACATCAATATCTTTGATGAGAACCATATCGTTTTTATTCTCTGTGATATCAAATGTTTTATTGAACATATTTGCAATTTCTTCGTTTGTATAATTTATTCCTTCGAAAATTTCCTGACACATTCTTGCTACTCTGTCAGGTGTTTCTACAAGTCCCGGACGGGTAGGATCTTCGCCTATTGCAATTAAAAAATCTGTAACAGCCTGTTCTATTTTCTTTGTATCCATTTTTTTCCTCTTTTCTAAAATGAAGTTATATTATACGCCTCTTTTATCAGGATCCCATATAATTTTATGGATCTGTAAGCCGACCCTTATATTTTTTGTATCAATATTTTCTTTATGCAGATCTTTTAAGAAATCTACAAGCATATAAGGTTTAATCTTTCCAAATATAGGATTTAAAAAAATATGGCTTTTTATATTATAATTCTTAAGTATCTTTCGTACGGTATCAAAATCTTTTTCTTCGATGACAAATTTTAATACGTCTGTTTCTCTTAAAAGTTCTAAATTGCTTAAAAGCATCTTAGATTCCATATTACTTGAAAGACATTTATAATCCATGGTAATAATTACTCCAGGTATCAGGTATCTGCTTATATCAAGAGAACCATTTGTTTCGATATTTACGGTAATATTATTTTTTATAAGTTCATTTATAAGCTCCGGCAGGTTATTTTGTAAAAGCGGTTCGCCACCGGTTATTGTAACTCTTGAGTAGCCTGTACTTAACACTCTGTCTACGATTTTGTCAATGCTCATTATAGTTTTTTCATCACTTGTCAGGGCATATTTTGTATCGCAGTATGAACAGTTTAAGTTGCACCCTGTAAGTCTTATAAATGTAGTAAGGGCTCCCTGGGTTATTCCTTCGCCGTCAATACTGTCAAATATTTCATTGACAGGAAATGTTATATCATTATTATTTTTCATATTCTGCAATGTTTCCTTCACTTTCCTGAACAGTGACTTTATAGCATTTTTCGCCTATTTTATCACAAATCCATTTTGCAATATTTTCAGCTGTAGGATTACAGTCAAGGACATCGTTTAAACATTTATGGTCAAGGGAACTTATGATTTCATCTTTTATCTGTGTGAAATCATAGACCATTCCGTTGCTGTCAAGTTCTTCACTCTGGAGATATACATAAATTATCCAGTTATGACCATGAAGGTCATTGCATTTGCTGTCATAATCAAGAATAAGTTTATGAGCAGCGCTTATTTCAATTCTTTTTTTTACTCTATACATTTAATCACCTTTCTTATTTTACAGCCGGATCCTTTGCATTATTTGCTTTAAATGCAGCAATCCTGTCTAAACATGTTGCACATGTCATACAAGGTTTTTCTCCACCCTCATAACAGCTCCATGTAAGTTCATAAGGTACTTTTAACTTTAGACCAAGTTTTACAACACCTGCTTTATTTGTGTCAACAAAAGGACATACCAGTTTGACTTTATCATATGTTCCGATGGAAATTGCTTTTCCCATTGATTCCATAAATTCATCAGAACAGTCTGCGTATGCGTTTAATGCAGCATCATCAGCATGTGCTCCAAGATAAATAAGGCAGTCATCATCAGGATATATACTTGTTGCAAGTGCTGCTGCCGTAGATAAAAACAAACCGTTTCTAAATGGCACATATGTAGATACAATGCCTGATTCAGATTCGGATATCTGTTCGAAATAACTTTTATGAATAATTTCTTTTGTTGAATTTGAAAGTAATGAACAGTCAGAATATTTCATAATAGGCGATAAATCAAATTCGTAATGATTTATATCATAATATTTTGCGATGTCTTTTGCTGCTGCTAATTCTTTATTATGCTTCTGACCATAAAAAATCGAGATGGAAGAAACATTTTCTCTTCCGTGTTTATCGATAGCAAGGGCAAGACATGTTGTTGAATCAAGTCCGCCACTTGATAAGACTAATGCTTTAGTAGACATTTTTTCCTCCTAGTATTTTTATAGTTGGTTGGTTTTCGAACAACTTATGAAGTATTATTATATATAATAATATGTGCTATGTAAAGGAAAAAACAAATAAAAATATTTTGAAATATTTAAAAATTATACAAAAATACACCAAAAAATTTTACATTAATTTTTAAAGTTTATAGTTTGAATTTTATGGTTTTATATTTGTGGATGTGTTAAAATCAAGTTAGTAACTAATGGGCGTGTTTAGTTTTTTTGTTTATGAAAGAGGTGGTAGCAAAGTGAATTGTTACGGAGGTAGTCTTTGTGAATGAAGCATTGTATAATGAAACAATCAGGGAATTGGCAAATGATCCTTTAGTAAGAAGCATGGAAAATTACAGCCAGCATGGCTCAAGTAATACGTTTAAACATTGTATGCATGTTGCAGAGGTATCAGGTAAAATTTCCAAATTTTTAAGACTGAAGGTTAACACAAAGGATTTAGCAAGAGGTGCTATGTTGCATGATTTCTTTTTATATGATATTCATAACGGAGATGTGAAAGCCTTTGATCATGGAATGTATCATGCAGAGATCGCGTTAGAAAACGCAAATGAGCGATATGATTTATCAGATATTGAGAAAAATATTATTTATTCGCATATGTGGCCTCTGAATATTACGCATTTACCTAAATATAAGGAGAGTGTGATTGTGGGAATCGCAGATAAATACAGTGCTATTTACGAAAGGGCCGGAGCAATAAAAAGAATGATTTTGGCTTATGTATAAAAAAAAATACTTGACAATAAAAAGACTTATTGTATAATACACCGTGTAAGGCAACGGCGTCTGATTTATCAGATGCCGTTGTTTTTGTTATTAATGTATTATTGCAATGGATACAGTAGAATTAAATATTAATTTTTGTGCCGAAGGTGTCACGTTATGGATTGGCCTTCGGCTGATTTTTTGTGACAGATACCTTCAGATTGGAGGATATTATGGAATTTAGTGCATTAAATACAATGTGGGTACTTATAGGTGCAGCCCTTGTATTCTTTATGCAGGCTGGATTTGCAATGGTTGAGACCGGATTTACAAGAGCTAAAAATGCTGGAAATATTATTATGAAAAACCTTATGGACTTTTCAATTGGTACACCGATTTTCTGGCTCGTTGGTTTTGGACTTATGTTTGGTGCCGGAAATGGATTTATTGGTTCATTTAAAGGTATTGCTTCAGAAGCAAATTATGGAACATCAATGCTTCCTGACGGAGTACCTTTCTATGCATACTTAATTTTCCAGACAGTATTTTGTGCAACAGCTGCAACAATTGTTTCTGGTGCAATGGCTGAAAGAACAAAATTTTTATCATATTGTATTTATAGTTTTATTATAAGTCTTGTTGTTTATCCAATTGAAGCTCACTGGATCTGGGGCGGCGGATGGTTAGCAAATATGGGATTTCATGATTTTGCAGGTTCTTGTGCTGTTCATATGACAGGTGGTGCTGCAGCCTTGATTGGTGCTAAAATACTTGGACCTCGTATTGGTAAATATGGAAAAGATGGAAAGCCAAAAGCAATCCCTGGACATTCACTTACACTTGGAGCACTTGGATGTTTTATTCTTTGGTTCTGCTGGTTTGGATTTAACGGATGTTCAACAGTTTCCATGGAAGGCGATAATGTATTACTCGCAGGAAAGGTTTTTGTAACAACAAACCTTGCAGCAGCTGTAGCTACAGTAGTTGTTATGATTGTTACATGGATTAGATATAAAAAACCTGATGTTTCAATGACACTTAACGGTTCGCTTGCCGGACTTGTTGCTATTACAGCAGGTTGTGATACAGTTTCTCCGGCATCTGCAGCAATTATTGGTGCAATCTCAGGTGTTATAATTGTATTTGGTGTTGAATTTGTAGATAAAGTTTTAAAAATAGATGATCCTGTTGGTGCTGTAGGTGTTCATTTCTGTAATGGTTTATTTGGAACAATTGCAGTCGGACTTTTCTCAGATGGAACAATTGAATTAAATGGAAAAGCTGCTTATGGATTATTCTGTGGTGGCGGAGCTAAACTTTTAGGTGTTCAGGCGCTTGGTGTTGTATCAGTTTGTGCATGGGTTTTTGCAACAATGTTTGTTGTATTTGAAGTTATTAAACATACAATTGGACTTAGAGCTTCAAGAGAAGAAGAAATTTTAGGACTTGATTTAACAGAACATAATCTTACATCTTCATATGCTGACTTTATGCCAACAGTTCCAACAATTTTAGATGGGGAAGTTGCTAAGAAATTTAGAAAAGTTTCCGGAGGCGTTGGAGCAGATGGAGTTAGCAGTGTAAGCGAAAATGTTAAAGCAAGTGTTGATGAAGCTGTTCCTGTACAGTTAATGTCATCACCATCTAATATTGCGTCAGATACAGGAGTTAAGATTTCTAAAGTTGATATTATTTGTAAACAGAGTAAGTTTGAAGATTTGAAGGCAGAACTTAATAAGATTGGAGTTATGGGTATTACAGCAACTCAGGTTGTAGGTTGTGGTGCTCAGAAAGGTAATGCTAAATATTACAGAGGTATTGAAGTAGATATGGTATTACTTCCTAAAGTTAAAATCGAAGTAGTAGTTAGTAAAGTACCTGTAAGAGATGTTATTGAAGCTGCTAAGAAAGCTTTATATACAGGTAATATCGGTGATGGTAAGATCTTCGTACATGATGTTGAGAATGTTGTAAAAGTTAGAACCGGCGAAGAAGGATTCGATGCATTACAGGGCGAAGTAGAGTAGAGAATGTTGCTGAGTTAAAGATAAGTGTGTGAAGGTTATAGAGTTTAAGGTTGTGGAATTTAAGGCTGTAGTGTTTAAGGTTGTGGAGTTTAAAACTGTAGAATTTAAAACTGTAGAATTTAAGGATGTGAAATTTAAGGATGGTAACGTAAAATTTTAAATTTTACGTTACCATCCTCTTTTTTTCTTTGATGTTTTGGGAAGAGAAGGCTATAAAACATTAAAAATATTAAATCATTAAAAATATTAAAAATCTAAAGGTGAATTTGAATACAAATTTGGACTTGAATTGGACTTAATCAGATTTAGTAAGTGGTGGCAATAAATATGGCAGAAGCAGAAGAATTTATAGCTGTTTGAAGGAGAAAAAAGGCATATTTGGTAAGTAGTAGCTATAAATATGGCAGAAGCAGAAGAATTTATAGCTGTTTGAAGGAGAAAAAAGGCATATTTGGTAAAAAATAGCTATAAATATGGCAAAGGCATAAGAAATTATGGCTTTTTGAAGAACGAAATGGGGAAGGGAAATTTGGAAGTAACGTAGAAACTAACCTTTGAGGAATCTACATTACATGAAGAGAGGAAAAGAAAAAGCTGAAGTAACGTAGAAACTAGCCTTTGAGGAATCTACGTTACTTGAGGAGAGTAGAAGAAAAAGCTGGAGTAACGTAGAAGTTAGTATTTGGAAAATCTACGTTACCTAAGGTGTGGAGTTTAAAAGAAAAAAGAAAAAAGAAAAAAGAAAAAGACCGCCTTGTTTATAGATATGTGCCAGGAATTCCAGGTTAATATCGACAGGGCGATCTGTTTTATAATAATTTGCTGCTATAACTACAAATATTTTTTTCAACAATATAATTAATAATATAATTAACAATATAATTAACAATATAATTAACAATATAATTAATAATATAATTAACAATACAGTTAACAATATAAAATATAATTAATAATATCACAATACAGATTTAAATTAATTCTAAATCGGTTTTAAATTTTTAAGTGAAACATCAAGGATTGGAGCGGAATGTGTAAGTGCTCCACTTGAAATATAATCAACACCGATATCTTTAAGAGTTTCAATATTTTCTTTTGTAACATTTCCTGAGCATTCTGTTTTTGCTCTTCCGTCTATTAATTCAACGGCTTTTTTCATATCTTCTATGGACATGTTATCAAGCATGATTATATCGGCGCCGGCTTCTACAGCTTCTTTAACCATATCAAGGTTTTCAGTTTCGACTTCGATTTTGTAAACGTGTGAAACATAGGATTTTGCCATGTTTACAGCTTTTGTTATTGAACCTGCAGCACCTATATGATTATCTTTTAAAAGTACGCCATCGGAAAGATTGTATCTGTGGTTACTTCCGCCACCTACCTTAACGGCATATTTTTCAAATACTCTCATATTTGGAGTTGTTTTTCTGGTATCTAAAAGTGTTATATTACTTCCTTCTAAAAGTTTAACGATAGAAGAAGTGTATGTTGCGATACCGCTCATTCTCTGAAGATAGTTAAGGGCTGTTCTTTCGCCGGAAAGAATAGTTCTTATATCTCCTGTTACATTTGCAAGAATTTCTCCTGATTTTACGTTATCACCGTCTTTATGGAAAAATTCAACTTTTGTATCTTTATCTAATAATTCAAAAACTCTTTTAAATACATTTAATCCTGCAATGACACCATCCTGCTTGCATATAAGATTTGCCATACCCATGCATTTTTCAGGCATTACAGAATTTGTTGTAATATCTTCACTTGTTATATCTTCGTTTAAAGCCATAAGAATAAGTTCGTCGGCTTTAACTTTCATGGTAATATCATTCATTTTTTAATATTCCCTTCTGATGAAATTAATATTTTAATTTAATACTCTGTTTAACAATGTTTTGTCATTGGTAGAAAGTGAAAAACGTCTATTGTTTTCCTTCTTTAGCTATAATATCCAAAGCTGCGCGTTTGGCAAAAACCATACTTTCAAGCAGTGAGTTGCTTGCTAATCGGTTTTTACCGTGCACACCGTTGCAGGCTGTTTCGCCAACTGCATATAGTCCAGGCATTGATGTGTGTGAGTTGGTATTTACTTTTATACCACCCATAAAATAATGCTGTGCTGGCACAACAGGAATAGGCTGTTTTGTTACGTCATACCCATTTTCCAAACAGTACTCATAAATATGTGGAAAATGATTTAATATTGTTTCCTTTGGAATAGGAGACATATCAAGCATAACATATTCCATATGATCATCTTTCATCTGTTCTTTAATTGCTTTGGTAACAATATCTCTTGGTAAAAGTTCATTGCAAAATCTTTCGCCATCTTTATTTAATAAAATTGCACCCTCTCCTCTGACTGATTCGGAAATTAAAAATCTTCTTCCGGGTTTTGTTGAAAAAAGAGTTGTAGGGTGAATCTGTACATAATCGAGATGCTCTGTTTCAATGCCATATCTCTTTGCAAGATTAATGGAATCTCCTGTTAATATAGGAAAATTTGTTGAGTGTCTGTAAAGACCACCAATACCACCTGTTGCAAGAATTGTATATTTTGCATTTATATCATATAATTCATCTTTTTTTGAGTGAGCTTTTATACCGATGCATCTTCCGTTTGCAACCATTAAATCATACATTGTTGTATATTCCATCATGGTGATATTTTCTCTTTGCTTAGCTGCTTCTAAAAGATGTGAAGTGATTTCTTCGCCTGTAATATCTTCGTGGAAAAGAATGCGTTTCTTTGAATGTCCGCCTTCTTTTGTGAAAACAAACTCACCATTTTCATCTTTATGAAAATCAACTCCATAAGTTACTAAATCGTTGATAAGTTCTTTGGATGAGTTGATCATTATTTTTACTGATTCTCTATTATTTTCGTAGTGTCCGGCTTTCATGGTATCTTCGAAATAATCATCAAAATCATCTTCATTCCATAAAACACAGATGCCACCTTGTGCTAAAAAAGAATCACTGTGGTCGAAGGCATCTTTTGAAAGCATTAAAATATCTGAATCTTTTGGAAGATTCAAGGCACAGTAAAGGCCGGAAACACCGCATCCTACAATGACATAATCAGGATGCAATAATTGTTTTTTCATTGAAAGCTCCGTTCCGCAAAGTATTTAAAAACTGAATACATATGGTAAAGAATACATATGGTAAATATATAACCAAATATAAATCATTATAAAAATACTTTAGACATAATATTAGACATAATATTAGATATAATATCTTAAACATATAAAAATATCATAAAAGAATATTGTTTATACGTCAAGTAAGAGGAATTCAATTTGTTATAAAATTGTTTGCATTATAAAAAAAATAATGTATAATAAGGGAGATTGTACATAATATATTTTTATATTTGGAGGTAATTAAATGTTAGTATCAGCAGAAGATATGCTTAAAAAAGCAAAAGCAGGACACTACGCAGTAGGTCAGTTCAATATCAATAACCTTGAATGGACAAAAGCAATTTTATTAACAGCACAGGAATTAAATTCACCAGTTATCTTAGGTGTTTCTGAAGGTGCTGGAAAGTATATGACAGGATTTAAGACAGTAGCAGATATGGTTAAAGCTATGATTGACAGCTTAGGAATCACAGTTCCAGTTGCTCTTCACCTTGATCATGGTACATATGAAGGATGCTATGCTTGTATAGAAGCTGGATTCTCTTCAATCATGTTTGATGGTTCACATTATCCAATCGATGAAAATGTTGCTAAGACAACAGAACTTATCAAAGTTGCTAAAGAAAAAGGAATGTCTCTTGAAGCAGAAGTTGGTTCAATCGGTGGAGAAGAAGACGGAGTTATTGGTAAAGGTGAATGTGCAGATCCAAACGAATGTAAGATGATTGCTGACCTTGGTGTTACAATGCTTGCAGCAGGTATTGGAAATATCCATGGAAAATATCCTGCAGATTGGGAAGGACTTAGCTTTGAAACACTTGATGCTATCCAGCAGTTAACAGGTGATATGCCACTTGTATTACACGGTGGAACAGGAATTCCTGAAGACATGATTAAGAAAGCTATCTCTTTAGGAGTATCTAAAATCAATGTTAATACAGAGTGCCAGTTAGCATTTGCTGATGCAACACGTAAATATATAGAAGCAGGAAAAGACTTAGAAGGAAAAGGATTTGACCCTCGTAAGTTATTAGCTCCTGGATTTGAAGCTATTAAAGCTACAGTTAAAGAAAAAATGGAATTATTCGGATCAGTTGGAAAAGCTTAATCCATATATGTATTTTGACGTAGAATAACTTTAAAAAATAATAAAAAGTCATGTGGGATTTCCTGCATGACTTTATTTTTTACCATTAAAAATTTAATTCTCTTGTGTTTTTGCATAAAAAATAGTAAAATAAAGCTGATGTTTTGTTGAAAATTACAAAATATGGAGCGTGAATATAATGAAATTCCTAAAAAATAATAAATTTATTTTTGGTTGGGCAGTGCTTATTGTTTTATGCATTGTACTTATAATTGTTCAAAAATTTTTTAATAAAAAAACAGAGGCGAATATGTCAGATGAAAAGGCTGCACAATATGGTCTGCAGGCAAATGTTCAGGATGGCGTGATTTTTTATGCATGGAACTGGTCTTATGAAACTATTCGAAATAATCTTGTAGATATTGCAGCGTCAGGATATTCTGCTGTTCAGACATCAGTTGTTCAGGAACCAAAAGATTATGAATCAGATAATCTTGATATTACATCACAGTGGAGAAAAATGTATGAGCCGGTGAATTTTAAGATTGCAAAGAAAAGTTATCTTGGAAAAAAAGAAGACTTAGAGGAATTATGTGATGTCGCAGATAATTATGGAATCAAGATTATAGTTGAAATTGAAGCAAATAAAATGGCAAGTGGTGAAAATTCAACTTCACTTAATGAAAAAATAAAGGATGAAGAATCCCAGATTTATAATGATTATGGACAATATTTCCATTCTTATATGGAAATTGATGATACATTAAAAGGTGTTGTACAGGGCAATGATGGTGCACCTGATCTTAACACATCTAATGCATATATTCAAAAACGAGTTGGTGATTTAATGTGTGACTGCATAGATGCGGGTGTTGACGGTTTTAGATTTGATTCGGCCGGTCTTATTGAAACATCTTCAGATGCTTATTATGGTTCCAGCTTTTTTGAAACAGTAATTGGAAGAGCAAAAAACTATGCAAAAAATAAAAATACCAGAGTTTATTTTTATGGTGCAATAGCCACAGATATTGGTAATGAAAGATTTTATTCGGCATATACAAAGAATCTTTCGATAACAGATAATAAAACGAGTGATAGTATTTTGGCGGCTGTTGTAGCTGGGGATGCAGATAAGGCAGCAGCATCTGCTTATTATACGGGAGAAAATCCTAATAAACTTCTTTTGTGGGCAGAATCTTATGAAACATATGCTGATAATAAAGGAAGTGGCGGTATTGCAGATACATCAGTGGTTTCTGTAAAAAATATAAATAAGGCTTATGCAATTGTTGCAAGCAGAAAGGGTCCTGCTGCAATTTATTTTGCAAGACCTGATGAAAATGGTGTAATGGGGAATTCTGGCGACAGTGAGTGGATGAGTGATGAAGTCAGAGCCATTAATAAATTTCATAATGTATTTTATAAAAATGAGGAGCATATCAGTGCATCAGGAAAATATGTTATAAATGAAAGATATTTAAAGGATTCGAAAAAATCAGGGAATAATGGTGCTATTATTGTAGGTCTTGATGATAATGCATCAAAATCAGTTGAAATTACGGTAAGTAAGCTTCCGGATGGAAAGTATAATGATATGATTACCGGAAATGTATTTGAAGTAAAAAATGGTAAAATTACCGGAAAAATTGGTGATTCAAACATTGCTGTTTTATATAGCGATTCCATGAAAAACCAGATAAATAAAAAGAATGTTGATAGTAAGACAAAGGAAACAAAAGATACAAAAACAACAGAAACAACAGAAGAAACCAAAGCAGAAGAAACCATGGCATTAGAAGATGGAAAAAGAATTTTATATATTGATTTTAATGACTGTGAATGGTTTAATGAAGAGGGAACAAATGCGGTTATAAAGCTTGATGATGGGGAATATGAAGATATGGAAAGCTTTATAAATGATGAGAATAAGAAAATATATTATGTTATTTTTGATGACACTGTAAAGAAATGTTCCATAGCAAGAAAAAATTCTGCATCAGAAGTAGAGAAGCCATACACACTTACTTTGCAGAATAAATATAATATGTTTAAAAGCTTGAAAAAATGGGGAAATGGTGGAACATGGGGAAACTATGAAGGAAGTCTTCCTAAGTGATTCTAAAGTATAAAAAGATTGGATGATATTATGAAAAAAAGAATAATAGCATATTTAAATTATGTTGATAAAATGATAGAACAGGAAGAAAAAGACGGAAATACAGATCTTGATGCAGTGATGAAAAATCATCTTAC
The DNA here is from genome assembly GCA_900110975.1 of Lachnospiraceae bacterium RM5. Classification (GTDB taxonomy): domain Bacteria; phylum Bacillota; class Clostridia; order Lachnospirales; family Lachnospiraceae; genus Bovifimicola. Next base: position 641,302 of record FOFK01000002.1, on the reverse strand, counting down.
ACAGATTGCATTTTTTGCACACGAAAGACTGATACATCTGATAGTTACAGTTCTTTTTGCATTAGGAACATTTATGACTTTGTTTACATTTATTTTATCTTCGGATGTGATGCTTGTTATACTGCTTGCACTTCTTATGGTTCTTCTGGTACCATATGTTATGCATTATTATCTTTTGGAAAATGGTGTTCAGAAGATGTATAATCAATATGATAAGTTATTAGAATTGTCAGTTAAGAAAGAAAATAAAGACTCACATTACGAGGTGTTTAAAGTTGAGTGAAACTTCAGATATAAATAAAGCAGATGAAAAAAAGGCTGATGTAAAAATCTCAGTAAGGGATCTTGTGGAATTTATTATGCGTTCAGGTGACATAGATAACAGAAGTATGGGAAAGTTATCTGTAAATGCAATGAATAAAGGAAGCGAGATTCATAGAAAACTTCAAAAGAAAGAAAAGGAAGGATATTTAGCAGAAGTTCCTTTAAAATATATAGCAGATATTTCTGAGTATAAGATACTTCTTGAAGGCAGGGCTGACGGGATTTTTATAAAAGAAAAAAATGAAGCCGGCATTATAAAAGAAGTTACAGTTATTGATGAGATAAAAGGTACATATAAAAATTTAAGTAAGTTGGATGAACCTGTGAAAGAGCATAAGGCACAGGTTCTTTTATATGCATTTATGTATCTTGAAATAAATAAACTTGAAGAGATAGATACACGTATAACCTATGTGAATATGGAAGATGAAAGTATTAAAAGATTTGATTTTTCATATACAAAAGATGAGGTTAGTAAAGAAGCGCTAGATATTTTAAATCAGTATAAGAAGTGGGTTGTATACATAAATGAACATAGACTGAAAGTAAAGAAAAGTATTGAAAAAATAGTTTTTCCTTTTGAATACAGACAAGGTCAAAAGACCATAATGAAGAATGTTTATGAGGCTATAGAAAATGAAGAAAGACTTTTTTTGCAGGCACCAACAGGGGTTGGAAAAACTATTTCTGTTATCTATCCTGCACTTAAAAGCTATCTTGAAAACAGGATAGAAAAAATATTTTTTCTTACAGCTAAAACCATTACAAGGACTGTTGCAAAAGAAACTTTTGATATATTAAGAAATAATAATCTGATTTTTAAAACAGTTGAAATTGTTGCAAAAGAAAAAATTTGTCCTTTGGATGAATGTGTGTGTAATCCTGAAAAATGTATGCGTGCAAAGGGACATTTTGACAGGGTGAATGAGGGAATATTAAATATATTGGAGAATGAATCTGCGATAAACAGGGAAGTTATAGAAAAGTACAGTGAAAAATTTAATATATGTCCATTTGAGTATTCTCTTGATATTTCAATGTTTGTGGATGGTGTGATTTGTGATTACAATTATGTATTTGATCCACGTGCAAGGTTAAAAAGATATTTTATACAGGGTATAAAAAATGATTTTATTTTTCTTGTAGATGAGGCACATAATCTTGTGGAACGTGGAAGGGATATGTATTCTGCCAGACTTGTTAAAGAGGATTTTTTAGCATGTAAAAAAATTGTGGGTGACATGGATAAAGGTGTAAAAAATGCTCTTAATAAATGTAATAAAGAAATGCTTGAACTTAAAAGAGAATGTGTGGGCACCGGAAAATACAGCTATACTATAATAGATGATCCGATTTTTTTAGAAAATGCCTTGAGAAAATTAGAAAGACATTTAGAGAGATTTCTTGATTTAAGGAAGGAATTTAAAGACAGGGATAAAGTTTTAGAAATGTATTTTAATATAAAATCATTTTTAGATATTTATGGTCTTGTTGATGAAAATTATATAATTTATACGGATTTTGATGATGATAATAATTTCTTTGTAAAACTTTATTGTGTAAGGCCTGCAAAAAATTTAAAGGAATGTATGGAATGCGGGAAGTCTACGGTTATGTTTTCTGCAACTTTACTTCCTGTGGACTATTATAAAAAAATGCTTACGGATTCTATGGACGATAAGGCAGTATATGTCTTATCTCCTTTTGATGAAAGTAAAAGACTTCTTGCAATAACAAGGGATGTGACAAGTAAATATACAAAAAGAGGCTATGATGAATATAATAAAATAGCCTGTTATATTGATAAAGTAACAAAGAAAGTTAATGGAAATTATATGATTTTTTTCCCATCTTATAAAATGATGGAAGATATATATGTACTAATTAAACAGGAAAATTACCTGAAAAAATATGAACTTATTTTGCAAAAAATGAATATGACAGAAGAAGAAAGAGAAGAGTTTTTAGAAAAGTTTTCATCAGGTCAGGGAAATATTGGTTTTTGTGTAATGGGTGGAATTTTTTCTGAGGGGATTGATTTAAAGGAAGAAAAGTTAATAGGTGCATTTGTTGTAGGTACGGGATATCCGGGGGTTTCCTCTACAACAGAGATTCTGAAAAATTATTTTGATGAGCATGGCCTGAATGGTTTTGATTTTACATTTAAATATCCGGGAATGAATAAGGTTATGCAGGCAGCAGGAAGGGTAATAAGAACTGAAAGTGACACCGGCGTAATTTTTCTTATGGATGAAAGATTTTTAGAATCAGGATTTAGAAGAATGTTTCCAAGGGAGTGGAATGATGTAAAAGTTGTTGATTTAAATACTGTTGAAGATAAAATTGACAGGTTCTGGAAGTATGTGTGATATGTTTGACATTATAAGAGGCATATTGTAAACTTAATCTATATGCAAATTTTTTGATATTAGCAGATATTTTTAAAATAATGGAGGCACCGGATATGGTAAGAAGAGTTTATGTTGAGAAAAAAGATGAATTTGCTGTAAAAGCTGATGAGTTAAGACATGAGATTAAGCATTATCTTGGAATTGCAGGCGTTACAAAGGTTAGAGAGCTTGTAAGATATGATGTTGAAAATATTTCAGATGATGTTTATGCTACTGCATTAACTTCAGTATTTTCAGAGCCACCTGTAGATACATATTATGAAGAAACTTTCGAATATGATAAGGAAAATGATAAAGTATTTACAGTAGAATTTCTTCCTGGTCAGTTTGATCAGAGAGCTGATTCAGCAGAGCAGTGTATACAGTTTTTAAATGAAGAAGAAAAGCCAATTATTAAAACTGCAGTTACATATGTTGTTGAAGGAAATGTTTCTGATGAAGAACTTGAAAAAATCAAGGAATATAAGATTAATCCGGTTGATTCAAGAGAAGCAGATGATACTAAACCTGAAACTTTAGTTACCGTATTTGATGAGCCTGAAGACGTAAAAATATTTGATGGCTTTAAAGATATGGAAGATGATAAATTAAAAGAATTATATGAATCATTGTCACTTGCAATGACTTTCAATGATTTTAAACATATCCAGAATTATTTTAAAAATGATGAAAATAGAGATCCTTCAATGACTGAAATCAGAGTACTTGATACATACTGGTCAGATCATTGCAGACATACAACATTTAACACAGAACTTGTTGATGTGCAGTTTGACGAAGGATTTTATAAAACACCTATTTATAATACATATGAGAAATATTTAAAAGACAGAAATGAGATTTATAAGGGCAGAGATGATAAATTTGTTTGTCTTATGGAACTTGCACTTATTGCTGCAAAGAAACTTAAGATGGAAGGAATGCTAGAAGATCAGGAAGAGTCTGATGAAATCAATGCCTGCAGTATCGTTGTTCCTGTTGAAATTGATAAAGAAGATGGAAATGGTGTTGTTACTGAAGAATGGCTTGTTAACTTCAAAAATGAAACACACAACCATCCTACAGAAATCGAGCCATTTGGTGGAGCTGCAACATGTCTTGGTGGTGCAATAAGAGATCCATTGTCAGGAAGAACTTATGTATATCAGGCAATGAGAATAACAGGCGCAGCAAACCCAACAAAACCTGTTAATGAAACAATGCACAGTAAGTTACCACAGAAGACTATCGTAAGAGGCGCTGCACAGGGTTATAGTTCATATGGTAACCAGATTGGTCTTGCTACAGGTTATGTAAAAGAAGTTTATCATCCAAATTATGTAGCTAAGAGAATGGAAATTGGTGCTGTTATTGCAGCTGCTCCTAGATATGCTGTTAAGAGAGAAAATTCTGATCCGGGAGATATTATTATCTTACTTGGTGGAAGAACAGGAAGAGACGGATGTGGTGGAGCTACAGGTTCTTCAAAAGCTCATGATGATTCTTCACTTTCAAGCTGTGGTGCAGAAGTACAGAAAGGAAATGCTCCTACAGAAAGAAAGCTTCAGAGATTATTCAGAAGAGAAGAAGTTAGTAAATTAATTAAGAAATGTAACGATTTTGGTGCAGGTGGTGTATCTGTAGCAATCGGTGAATTAGCAGATGGTCTTGATATTAATCTTGACCTTGTTAAGAAAAAATATGAAGGTCTTGACGGAACAGAAATTGCTATATCTGAATCACAGGAAAGAATGGCAGTTGTTATAGATCCTAAGGATGTAGATGAATTTATGAAATATGCCGCAGAAGAAAACCTTGAAACAACAAAGGTAGCTGTGGTTACTGAAGAAAAGAGACTTGTTCTCAGATGGAGAGATAAAAAGATTGTAGACTTAAAGAGATCTTTCCTTGATACAAACGGAGCACATCAGGAAAATGCAGTAAGTGTTGATATGCCTGATGAAAATAATGATTTCTTTAAAGAAGAAAATGTAGATGATGTTAAAGCTAAATGGCTTGATGTATTAAAAGATTTAAATGTATGTTCACAGAAAGGTCTTGTTGAAAGATTTGACAGTTCTATTGGAGCTGGTTCGGTTCTTATGCCATATGGTGGAAAATATCAGCTTACAGAGACACAGACTATGGTTGCAAAACTTCCTGTATTAAAAGGAAAATGTGATACAGTAACACTTATGAGTTATGGATATGATCCATATTTATCAAGCTGGAGCCCATATCATGGTGCGATTTATGCTGTAGTTTCTTCTCTTTCTAAGATTGTTGCTACAGGTGGTGATTTTAGAAAAGTAAGATTTACATTCCAGGAATACTTCAGAAGAATGAGTTCTGATCCAAAGAGATGGAGTGAACCATTTGCAGCACTCTTAGGTGCATATGAAGCACAGATGCAGTTTAAACTTCCTTCAATTGGTGGAAAGGATAGTATGTCAGGTACATTTAATGAGATTGATGTACCTCCAACACTTGTTTCATTTGCTGTTGATACTGCAAAGCTTTCTGATATTATTACTCCTGAATTTAAGACAACTGGAAATAAGATTGGATTATTCAAAATAGAAAAAGATGAATTTAATATTCCAAAATATGATAAGGTTATGGAACTTTATGATTATATTCATGAGCTTATCTTAAGTGGAGTTATTAAATCAGCTTATGTTGTTGAAAGAAATGGTATAGTTGAAGCATTAAGTAAGATGGCATTTGGAAATAAGAGAGGTGTATGCATCGACAGCAATGTTGATAAGAATCTCTTATTTGAAAAAGGTATTGGAAATATCATTGTTGAAATTGATGAAAATAAAGCATCAATGGTAGATGACAGAATGATTGTTCTTGGACAGGTTACAGGAACTACAACATTTGAATATAAAGATATGGTTATTACCATGGATGAAGCACTTAATGCATGGAAATCAACACTTGAAAATGTATTTAAGAGTGTAGTTAAGGGTGATGAATCAGAAGTTGATTCAGGAATTTATGTTGCAGGTCATGTACATGTCTGCAAGAATAAAGTAGCTAAACCTACAGTATTTATACCTGTATTCCCTGGTACAAACTGTGAATATGACAGTGCAAAAGCTTTTGAAAGAGCAGGAGCTAATGTTATAACAAGAGTATTTAAAAACTTAAGTGCTGAAGATATCAGAGAATCAGTGGATGCATTTGAGGATGCTATTTCACAGTCTCAGATTATCATGTTCCCAGGTGGATTTAGTGCAGGTGATGAACCTGATGGTTCAGCAAAATTCTTTGCAACAGCATTTAGAAATGCAAAGATTAAAGAAGCTGTAACAAAACTTATGGAAGAAAGAGACGGATTATGTCTTGGTATCTGTAATGGTTTCCAGGCCCTTATAAAACTTGGACTTGTGCCTTACGGAAAGATTACAGGACAGATGGAAGATTCGCCAACACTTACATATAATACAATTAACAGACATATATCTAAGATGGCATATATTAAAGTAGTTTCAAACAAGTCTCCTTGGCTTAAGCTTGCACAGCTTGGTCAGACATATACAAACCCAGCTTCACATGGTGAAGGAAGATTTGTAGCAAATAAAGAATGGTTAGAAAAATTATTTGCAAACGGACAGGTTGCTACACAGTATGTTAATTTAAATGGTATACCAACTATGGATAATGAATGGAATATTAACGGTTCATATATGGCAATAGAAGGTATAACAAGTGCAGACGGAAGATGTTTAGGAAAGATGGCTCACTCAGAAAGAAGAGGAGACGGAGTTGCAATAAATATTTATGGCGAACAGGATCTTAAAATCTTTGAAGCCGGAGTTGAGTATTTTATGTAGCATCGCGTAGCGATGCTACTAGGCGACATATGTCACCGATTTTATATCGGTGACCAGGCGACATTTTGCAAAGCAAAATGTTGGGGTCTATGTCACACCGCAAAGCGGTGACCAGGCAATATTTTTCGAAGCAATATACTTTAATGGGGAATATTAACTATGAGTAATATATATGATCATCTCCTTGATTTTCTAAAAAAAGCCAAGGAGTTTATATGGGACAATGGTATAAAAAAATATATTACAGATGATATTAACAGTTTTAAAGGCAAGGATAAAAATTATATTGTAAGGGAAATAATCAGAAGAATAGTTATGATTACTGCTCTTTCGATATTTGTTTATTCATCCTATGAAGTTACGGGGATGCTTCTTGATTACAGGGAAGATAGTAAAGATTATGAAAACATGGAAGAAATGTTTGAAATCCCTAATGTTCAGGGCTCATCCTCAAATGATACTTCGATAAATGGTGGAACAATTTCAAATTCAAATGCTGAAGTTGCATGGAAATATGATTATAATGCACTTCTTGCAATGAATTCGGATGCTGTTGGATGGATAAAACAGGACAATATCATAAGTTATCCTATTGTTATGGGAACTGATAATACATACTATCTTTCTCATAATGCGGCACATAAAGCAAACGGTTCAGGTTCCATTTTTGTTGATTACAGGGTGGATGGTGGACTTGATGCATGGAATGCCATCATTTATGGCCATGATATGAAAGATTTCTCGATGTTTGGAAGTCTTACAAAATATATGGAAAAAGATTATGCGGATGCCCATCCTACAATAGATATATATGTTAAGGATGTCGGATACAGATATTATGTATTTGCTGCTTATGAAACTGATGCTGTAGGTGATACATATTCATATAATTTTGCAAATGAACAGGAATTTATAAATTACGTAAATCTTGTATGTATGCCACAGAGAAGATATGAAACTGCAATAAAAGAAGTACAGCCTACAGATAAGATTGTAACACTTTCAACATGTACCAGAAATGGAAGAAATACAAGGAGAATGGTGGTTCAGGCTGTAAGAGGTGAGCAGTTACAGTAATAAGTTTTTAAAAAAGTACTTGCAATTTTAAAAAAAATGATGTATTTTATACTCAGATTTTATGAGGACAAAGGCGTTCCTATGTAGGGGACGCCCTTTTTTAGTTATTGTAGGAACTCTGTATCTGATTAAAATAAAATTTATTTTATTAGGAAGGATGAATGACCATGAGTGAATTAGTAAATGTATCAGAAATATTTGGTGAAGATGTTTTTAGTGATACTGTCATGAGAGAACGTTTACCAAAGAAAGCATATCAGGAATTACGTAAAGTTATTGATGAGGGAGCACAGCTTACACTTGCTACAGCTGATGTTGTTGCAAATGCTATGAAAGACTGGGCAATTGAGAAAGGTGCAACACATTATACACATTGGTTCCAGCCACTTACAGGTTCGACAGCAGAGAAGCATGACTCATTTATTTCAGCACCAAATAGCGAAGGAAAAGTTTTAATGGAATTTTCCGGAAAAGAACTTATTAAAGGTGAACCGGATGCATCATCATTCCCATCAGGAGGACTTAGAGCAACATTTGAAGCAAGAGGATATACAGCATGGGATTGTACATCTCCTGCATTTGTTAAGAGAAGTTCAACAGGTCCTATCCTTTGCATTCCTACAGCATTCTGCTCATATACAGGAGAAGCACTTGATAAAAAGACTCCGCTTTTAAGATCTATGGAAGCTATTAATGAACAGGCTCTCAGAATCTTAAGATTATTTGGAAATACAACATCTAAAAAGGTTATTCCATCTGTTGGTTCAGAACAGGAATATTTCCTTGTTGATAGAAAAAAATATTTAAAGAGAAAAGACCTTATCTTTACAGGAAGAACATTGTTTGGTGCAATGCCTCCTAAAGGACAGGAATTAGATGATCATTACTTTGGTGTTATCAGAGAAAGAATTGGATCATATATGAATGATCTTAATAAAGAGCTTTGGAAACTTGGTGTTTCTGCAAAGACTCAGCATAACGAAGTTGCACCTGCACAGCATGAACTTGCTCCTATTTATTCAGAAGCAAATATTGCAACAGACCAGAACCAGCTTACTATGGAAGCTATGAAGAGAGTAGCTATCAATCATGATATGGTATGCCTTCTTCATGAAAAACCATTTGCAGGAGTAAATGGTTCAGGTAAGCATAACAACTGGTCATTAACTACAGATGACGGAATAAATATGTTAGATCCTGGTAAGACACCTCATGAAAATAAACAGTTCTTACTTGTACTTACAGCTATTATGTCAGCTGTAGATAAACATGCAGGACTTCTTAGAGAATCAGCTGCAAGTCCTGGAAACGACCACAGACTTGGAGCAAATGAAGCACCTCCTGCAATCATCTCTATCTTCCTTGGAGAACAGTTGGAAGATGTTGTAGAACAGCTTTTAAATACAGGTGATGCAACAAGTTCTATTAAAGCTCAGAAAATGAAAATTGGTGTCAGCACTATTCCTGATTTCAGAAAAGATGCTACAGACAGAAACAGAACATCACCATTTGCTTTCACAGGAAATAAATTTGAATTCAGATCTCTTGGATCTTCAGCATCTGTTGCAAGTCCAAACGTTGTATTAAATACAATAGTTGCGGAAGCATTTTGTGAAATCGCTGATGAACTTGAAAAAGCAGATGATTTTGAACTTGCAGTTCATGATCTTATAAAGAAACTTGCTACAGAGCACTTTAAGATTATATTCAATGGTGACGGATATTCTGATGAATGGGTAGAAGAAGCAGAGAGACGTGGCCTTCCCAATATTAAGACAACAGTAGATGCTATCCCTGAACTTACAAAAGAAGAAACAGTTAAGCTCTTTGAGAAATTCCATGTATATACAAGAGCTGAACTTGAATCACGTGCAGAAGTTCAATATGAAGCATATTCAAAAGCAATCAATATTGAAGCTAGAGCAATGATTGATATTGCAAGTAAGCAGATCATTCCTGCAACTGTTAAAGCTGCAACAATGCTTGCAAATTCGCTTTCAACAGTTAAAAATGCATGTGCTGATGCAGATGTATCTGCACAGGAAGATTTACTTAAAGAAACATCAGCTCTCCTTGCAGAAACAAAGAATGCACTTGCTAAACTTGCAGAGGTTGCAGATATAGCTTCGGCTATGGAAGATGGTGTAGATAGAGCAACATATTACAAAGATGAAGTATTATCAGCAATGGCTGCACTTAGAAGCCCTGTAGATAAACTTGAAATGATTGTTGATAAAGACTTATGGCCAATGCCATCATATGGAGATTTAATTTTTGAAGTATAATAAAATATAATCTTTATATTTATAAATTTTATAGTTGATATAAGCCTGTTTTTGGTTGAAAGACCAAAAGCAGGGTTTTTTAAAATAGTAAAAGTAAAGTTTTGGTATAGACTATATGATTTAATTGTGATAATATAGGTAATATAGTAAAATTATATATTTTGTTCGTGATTGAGGTGGCGTATGCATAATGAATTGAAAAAAATGAATAGAAGTGAACTTATTGAAATTATTTATGCATTACAAAAAGAAGAAAGAAGATTAAAGAAAAGAATTAACGAACTTGAAGAAAAATTAGAGGACAGGCGGATTATTATAGATAAAGCAGGTTCTATAGCAGAAGCATCTCTTCGTTTGAATAAGATATTTGAAGATGCACAGAAAGCTGCTGATGACTATGTATTATCAGTAAAATCAAATTATAGATATAGAAAAACAGGCAGGCAGGATGAACAGGATGAGTTCGAGTAGCAAAAGAGATAAGGAAAAAAATAAAAAAAGAAAACTATATATTCCAACTGAAGAGGAAATAGCAAGCGAACGAAAAAGATTAAAAACAAGAAAAGAATATATCAGAATTTTTCTTACAACTATTTATGCTCTGATTGTAGTTGCTTCTGTAGCTGCACTTATTGCTACAATGATTATGCCGGTTTTGCAGGTGTCAGGAAGCAGTATGGAACCGACTCTTAATGACGATGACATTATAGTTTTAGTAAAAACATCAAAGTTTAAAACCGGTGAAATGTGTGGGTTTTATTGGCAAAACAAACTTTTATTAAAACGTGTTATTGGAGGTCCTGGAGATATTATTTCTATTGATGGTGAAGGTAATGTAACTGTTAATGGTGAAGTTATTGATGAACCATATATTAAGGAAAAGTCACTTGGAATATGTGATATAGAATTTCCATACCAGGTTCCGGAAAACAGATATTTTGTTCTTGGTGATAACAGGGATGTTTCTATTGACAGTAGAAGCAGTGAGATAGGCTCTATCGAAAAAGAACAGATAATTGGAAAAGTATTTTTTAGGATATATCCATTTAAAAAAATGAAATTTTTGAAATAAAAATGTTGTTTGAAATTACAGCAAGGACGCAGAAATTAAGGTGAGATATGATGAGAAGAAAAAACAGATTAGTTTCAAAATATTTAAATAATTATAAGAAAAACAAGGATAGTAAAAGAAAGTTATTATCCTTAGTTTTGATGTTATCACTTCTTGTTTTGATAGGTGTTTCATGGAGTTTAAGAATAACAGCCATTTCCATGACAGATGATGTGACTGCAGAAGATTTAAATGATAGCCTGGAAATTAATGATAATGTCCAGGATATTGATGTAAATGCTAAAAATATTGAAAATATATCATCGGATATTGTAAATGAAAATTCGGATTTGAATGGTAATGTATATGATAACTCACAGTCAGATAGTGATATCAATACAGATAAAAATATTGTTTCTAATGATAATATAAATAGTAATGAGTCTGCTACTGACGATATTTATGAAAATAATGCAAATAATGTAAATGAAATAAATGATCAGATAGTACCTGATGTTAATGAGATTAATGAAGAAAGCGAACTTAATGATAGTGAGTTATTACTTAGCTATTCTGATCCTGTTCTTGCAAACAGATATTTAAAAACTATAAATGGTAAGCCGGGTCCTGGTGATACAATTTATCTGGATACATCTTCAACGAGCTGGTTTAAAGATAGTAATTATTATGCAAGAATGTATTATAACGATAACGCAGAATATATTGATTGTACTACAGAACTTACAAGTGGTATCTGGAATTTCTTATTACCTGATGATTTTGATTCTGCAAAATCTATTAAATTCTGCAGAGCAAAAGGTACAAGTGAATTTAATGCTACATCCAGCTTGAGTTTAAAAGTAAATAAAAATAAAGTTATATATGCTTCCGGTGGTGGAAGCTGGGCTGAGGGCTGGTATAAAGCTGATTCTAATTCATATGAAGGAAAAAATGTTTTTTTTGAAATAGCATCTTTTGGTGAAAATGGTGTTACCCTTACAATAGGTTCTAATACATATAATCTCACAGAAAAGACAACAGATAATAATTATTTTTATTATACATTTAAAGCAGAAGATAATGTGTTAAATTCAACAAGTATGACACTTACATATAATGGTGGGGAAACTCTTACATTTACAATGAATGATCTTAATGGAAGTTATATTGTGCGTCTTTTATCCGGTGTATTAGACAGTCCTGAAAGATATATTTATTTTGATGCAACATATTCCCAGTTAAAATATGTATCAGCTGATTCGGGATATTATGGAAATATATTACCTTCATATAATGGTTCCACAAGAAGAAATATGAAATGTAAGGCAAGTGATGGAAGTACTTCTACAGTTTATAACATGGAAGCAATAGAAGATAGTTATTCAGGAACACTTGTTTATAAGACAACAACTACAGTTGATGATAAATATGATACATTTACATTTTATGGAGAGGGTTGTGAGAGCTGGACTAATTCAGCAAAAACAATAGATTCAGCACAGCCTGACAGATACAGGGATTGTTTTGTGGCATATACAAGTGATTCATGTCTGTATGGAAATGTTCTTCGTAGCGGATATTGGAAAAATCATGATAATATAAAAGATGCTGAAAAAGAAAAAGGTACAGATATAGTTGATATTCCTACAGGAACTAAGCCTGATAATGATAATATACTCTGGGTTAAATCTAAGATGTATGATTATTATTCAGATTATGAGCTTAATGGTAAAAATAAAGATACATATGATGGTGGGGCATTAGCTAATTTGGCTGCTAATAATCATAGAAGATATGCTGCGTTCAGACAATTTGATCAGGCATTAAGTGAATATTATAAAGGAAGTACATCAGGTACAGTTTTATATCCGATATATACCGGACATTTTCAACCGTCATATTGGGGAAATCCATTTAGTGCAATAGCATCTACTTTGAATTTATATGGATATGATAACACAGATGAGTTTATTGCGGATAATAACTCTGATAGTGATTATGATGGTAATCATGATCGTTATTCATATACAACCATTGGTCTTGTAAATGATGACTTAGTAAATGATTATCCTATATCAGCAGGAACTACTGATTTAATAGAACCACATTTTAATGAAGATTTTATCTTAGGTAATAATTCTAAAAAAGCTGTACTTGGAGAAGTATATGAAAATGTTTCCTTCCCATTTCTTTCAAAGAAAGCTTTTGCAGACCCTGTTACAGGAAATGTTGAACCTGTAAATTACTGGTGGTTTGATAGTGCATCATCTTCGCTTTATCTAAATAAGGATGCAAATAGTGAAAATAAATATTTCTTAGATGGAATAGGAAGTACAGATATCAATTCTAAGAATGTGGATTCAACAGGTATTCCTACAAGCGGAGTATCAAATACTTATGGATATTTTCCTTTAAATCATAATGTGGCTGATAATAACAGTTCATTTTATAATTACGGTTTTGGTAATAAGATATCAATAGATTTCAGACTTACCGAGGATGGTATGGTAACCGGTGAAGATAATAATAAATATGATATTAAATTCAGATTTTCCGGTGATGATGATGTATGGATATTTATTGATGGAAAGTTAGTACTTGACTGTGGTGGTGCCCATGGAAAAGTTGTTGGTCTTATAGATTTTGCAAAAAATAAAGCATATGTATCAAAGGTTAAAAAGACAGCAGGCTCAAGTGTAAACTATGATTCATCATTAAAAGCAACATATAAATATATTGGAGCCGGAGTTGACGGAAATACTATATCCACAGATAATTTTTACTATGAAAGACCAGGCGACGTATTAGAACGTGTCGGTGGAAAATATGATACAAGTAAGAGACATACAATAGAAATTTTTTATATGGAAAGAGGACAATGGGAATCAAACCTTTCTCTTGCATTTAATATGGCGATTGAAGATGAACTTAGTATTTCTAAGGATGTTGATACTACAACATATAATGTTAATCCTCTTTTTGCAGATTATTTAAAAGAAAATTCCAAGTTTGATTTTAGAATTAAAAATCTTGCAACACATTTTGGAATATATGATCCTGTGACAAATATTATTTATGATGATATAGCTTTTGCTGATGAGTTTACAACACCACTTGTATTTGGCTCAAAAGTAAATACATCTGAAGTATATAAAGAAACAACAAATGGAGTTTTATCATCATATAATGGTTATGGTGGTGCAGATCCGGTCACAAGGTATAAAGTAGTAAAATACATTGGAAAAGATACCGCTCCGACAACAACGGCTGAACGGGAAAACAGACTTATAAAAATTTCTAAAGATGATGGAACGACTGTTGATATAACTCATATGGAAACACTTGATTTTTATGTAAGCATTGAAAGTAATAGTGCAAGCATAAATAAGATGTTTGTTGAGCTTATAGATAATAGCGGCAGAAGAGCATATGGTTTATTAACAGGAATAACGGATGGTACTCTTACAAAGTGGAGATGGTCAGAATTATCCGTAAATCTTTCAGGGTTAACCTATGATGCAGGTTTTGATAAAACAAATGTTAAATATATAGGTGTTTCCTATGATGATAATGTTTATGTATTCTTTGATACATTTATATTTAAACCTGGTAATGAAGTGCCGGTAATGAATGGTTTTTCGAGAAGCCAGAAAGCTATTGCTGATTATGGTTCAGCAACATCAGGAGTTCTTGAAAATGCAAAAGGTGCAATATATAAGAGCAGTCTTGATTCTACAAAGACTTATGCTGTAGGAAATGATGGAAAAATAAGTGTTAAAAATGGTGAAGAAGCTACATTTTACAGTCAGTTCAGAATAGGAAGTTATTTATCTGTTGTTGAATGTCTTGATGCATCTCAAAAAGAATTGTATGAACCGGATATCAAAGTATATGAAGATGATGAAGAAGTAGGAGGTTCTTATTCTTATATTTCTTCTGATACTGTGACAAGCATATCTTCATCTTATAGTCCAATAACAGGAAGTATATCAACGAAGTCCTATGATGAAGATAGTTCTACATTTGTTGGAATAGATGATGAGAGAATTGAAAGATACTTAAAAAAAGTAGCAAATGAAGAAAATGGTCTTGAGAATAATAAATATTCAGAAGGTAAGTCAGATGGAGATACGGGTATAAGGCCTGTAACCACAGAGCCTATGTTTGTATACAGATCATTTGAAAATCCTGATAATGAAATTAATGCCATACGTTTAAAATTTGCATATGCGAATGTGGCAAGAACAGGTTCAATAAGTATAACAAAAGCTGAATATGTTCCAGGAGAATTAAGTGGAGATTATACATTTAATATTGCATTTAGTAATGTAGGTGGTGCTAACTTAGAAGGAAGCACACCGGTTCCTGTGCAGTCTGTTACTTTGCATAAAGGTGAAACCTGGTCAATGAATGGTATACCTGTTGGAACTGAATATAAGATAACTGAGGTTGCAAGTGATAGCTCCACTATAATGACTGTTACGGAAAATGGAAATCCGAAAGATTTTGATATTGAAAGTCAGAGTTTTACAGGTGTTATAGGAAAGGATTTAGCTACTACAACACATGGAGAAACAAAAGATTATATTGTAACAAATGCTTTGATTCCTGTAACTAAAATAAAGGTTACAAAGGTTTGGGATGATAGCGATAATACGGCACTTCGTCCGGAATCAGGAATATTTATTAAGCTTTATCGTTCAACTGATAAAGATGCAGATATTTCTTTATGGCAAGAAGCTGGTGATTACATAAATCTTTTACCTGGAAACAGTTATTCAGCAGTGGTAGAAAATCTACCGGTATATGATGATTATAGAAGTGCACTTAAGAAAAAATATTATTATAGAATGCTTGAATATAAAAAAGTTGGAGATTCTTATGTGCTTCTTACGGGAACTGATGTAATAACAGATTATGATGAGCCGGTATATACGGAAATCACGACTAGTCCTGATGGAACTGATGACGGTATTATTATAGCAGTTCAAACACCTGATAATTCCGGTTCGTCCGGTGAATTAAAAGTTACTAATAAGTATAATCCACCATCATATGTTCTTCCGCAGACTGGAGGAGGCGGAACTGAATATATGAGAAGAATAGGAATATTAATTCTTATTTTAGGTGTGTTTAGTATATGTCATCGCCTGAAAGGCGATGACCAGGCGACATTTTCGAACGAAGAGAGAAAATGTTGGTATATGTCATCGCCTGAAAGGCGACATTATATTAATAAAAAAAGGAGAGAAAAACTATGAAATCAATTAACAAAAAAATAGTTATTTTATTAGCATTGATAATGACTTTTTCAATGACATTATCAGCATATGCTACAACAGTTACAAAACCTGCAGGAGATACTACTCATACATATAGTATTTATCAGATTATGACAGGTACTGTATTAGGAACAACAATTACAAATGCTAAATGGGGAGTAAATGTAAATACTGCAAAAGGAACAACAGGAGCTACAGTACCTACAAGTGATTTAAATACAATTAAAGCAACAGCAGGTGGAACAAATAGAGAAATTCTTGATGTTATTGAAACTTATGTAGATACTACAGGTGCAGCATTTGCAACAGTTGCAGCTAATGGTACTGTTACATATTCTACAGGATCATCTCTTCCGGCTGGTTATTATCTTGTTGCAGATACAACTTCTTTAGATACTACAGATAACATAGCAGATTCTAAAAACTTATATGTTGTTAAAGTAACAGATGGAACAACACTTGAAATTGCTTCTAAAAGAGAAGTTCCAACACTTGAAAAGAAAGTAAAACAGAATGCAACAAAAGATTCAACAGATATATCAACAGCAAATGCTTTTGGTGATATGGCTGATTATAATCTTACAGATGATATTGATTTTACAATCAAAGCTACATTACCTTCAAACTTTGAGGATTACAAGTCATATAAATGTACATTTAATGATACAATGGCTGGTTTAAAATATAAAAACGGAATGCAGATTGAAGTATTTACATCTGCAGGAGCTTCAAGAGGTGTTATAAATCCTGCAGAACTTACAGGAGTTCCTGCAGCAGATGATACAAGCTTTAATGTTGATGTTGCAGATTTAAGAAATGGAGTAAGTGTTACTACTGATGGTGTAAACTACAGTGATATTAATCTTGCTTCAACAGATTATCTTTTAATGTCATATACATGTAACTTTGATACCGCTACAGTTCAGTATAATGCAGCAAATATCAATACTGCATCATTATCATATTCAAGTGATCCGAATGCAGTTGATGGTGGAACACTTGATAATACACCGGAAGATAAGGTAGCTGTATTTACATATAAAATCAAATTATTAAAAGTTGATGGAACAAATACTCCTATTACTTCAGGAGTAAAATTCTATATTCAGAATAATGCAGGAGAATATGCACAGGCTGATGCTTCTAGTAAGATAACAGGATGGGGAGCAGAAGCTGCGGCTACACAGTTTACTACAAATGCATCAGGTGAATTTGAAGTTAACGGTTTAGATGAAGGCGTATATACTGTAACTGAAATTGCGGCTCCTACCGGTTATGTTAAAATTAATCCATTTACAGTAACAATTTCAGCAGGCGTAGAAGCTGATGCAACAAGTGTATTTGCTTTAAATTCATTTACAGCAACATCTTCTGATACAACAAATGTTGCAATAGTAGAACCTGGAGATTATTCATATCTTACAGTTAAGGTTACAAATATATCAACATCATCATTACCTACAACAGGTGGTATTGGTAGAACAATATTCTACGCTGTTGGTGGACTTATGATGCTTATATCATTAATCTTATTAGTTGTAAAAAAAAGAGTAAATAACGCTTAATAAAACAGAGGTAATGTCAATTAGGAGGCTTTGATGAAAAAGCATATTTCAACAATATTTTTAGTACTTATTTTTTTATCAGGCTTCCTGATTGTAATTTATCCAACACTTTGTGATTATTTAAATACAAGAAAACAAAAAAAAGACATATATGATTATAATAAAAAAGTAGACGAGTTAGATGAAGAGGAAATAGAAGAGATATTTAATAAGGCAGAAAATTATAATGAAGAACTTTTTAAAGCAGGTAAAAGTGCATTTTATGATCCGGAAATAATAAGTGGATATGATGAAATACTTGATATTACAGGTACCGGGATTATGGGATATATGACTATTCCTAAAATAAATATAGAACTTCCGATTTATCATGGTACTTCTGAATCAGTATTACAGGTTGCACTTGGACATTTACAGGGTACTTCGCTGCCAATTGGAGGATTCTCCACACATTCTGTAATATCAGGACACAGGGGACTTCCTACGGCAAATCTTTTTACACATATTGACAGACTTGAAAAAAATGATATTTTTACGATAACTATTCTTAACAGAGTTTTTACTTATGAGGTGGATGATATAAGTATTGTGACACCTTCAGAAGTTGGAAATCTGCAGATAGAAGAAGGAAGAGATTATTGTACGCTTCTTACATGTACGCCTTATGGAATTAATTCCCACAGGCTTTTGGTAAGAGGAAAAAGAGTAGATAATATAAGTGGTTCAGGTGCATATATTTATGCAGATGCTTATAGAATAGATGTTAAAACAGTGGCTGTCATGATGGCGATTCCACTTACAATAATATTATTAATAGGACTTTTTATAGCGACAAATAGAAAAAAGAAAAGCAGTAAGGTTATAGATTCGGGTGATGAGTATGAGAAATAAAAAAACATATAGTATTTTCATTGCATATATTTTAATATTCCTTTTATTTTTCCAGCCTGTAACAGTGTTTGGTATGACCATTCAGGATATAGATATTAATAAAACAGGAAATATAAATATACATTTTAATGAGATTAGTGAGATTGTAACTATAAGCGATGGAAGTCTTGAAATTTTTAAAGTTGCAGATATAGCTTATAATGATGGGAAAATTGAATATGAACTTACATCCGGATTTTTGGAATCAGACGCAGATTTAAGTGATTTGGAAAATTTAGAAGACAGTTTTATGGCTGATTATTTAGCTGATTATGCAGAAGAAAAAGGATTGACAGGTACCATAAAAAATATTGATGAAAATGGAAATGTAAGTTTTGAAGATTTAGAACTTGGCCTTTATCTTATTACGCAAAAAGATGATATTACGGGTTCTTACATAGTTTGTCCGTTTTTGGTATCTGTGCCTATTGAAATAGATGGTAAAGTTTTATATTCTGTTGATGCAACACCAAAGGTTTTAATTGGTCAGGTGGCGGAACAGGAATCTACAGAAGAAACAACAATTGTAGAAGAAACAAGTAAGGAAACAGAAACAACTTCTATGGAAGAGACTACAAAAGAAGAAATAACTACAGGAAAGACTACAGAAACAGAAGTTAAAATACCTCAGACAGGTATGCTTATATGGCCTGTAATATTATTATTTTTAACAGGTATTTTATCAGTTTTTCTTGGAATATATTTAAAAGTATTGAGTAAGCAGAAAAGATATGAAAAATAAAATTGGAAATATATTATTAATTGCAGGAACTGCTTTGATTTTAGTATCAATATGCATGTTAGGTTTTAACTTATATGTTGAAAATAAAGCAAATAAAGTAATTGATAACAAAGCCTCTAAATTAAAAAATAAAATAAAAGAGAATAAAGTTGAAAATAATACGGAAGATGCATCCCTTAACAGTGTGGTTATTGATGGGGATGCATATATTGGTTTAGTATATATTGATTCCATGGATTTATGTGTGCCGGTATTAAAAGATTATTCATATGATAATTTAAATACGGCTCCTTGTCTGTATTCAGGATCTATAGAAAAAAATGATTTGGTTATAGCAGGGCACAGCTATAAAAAACATTTTAAAAAATTAAATGAAATAAAGAAAGATACAGAGATAAGATTTGTTGATATAAATAATCATGAGTATAAATATAAGGTTTTTGATGTGGAGATTTTATCCCCTGATAATAATGAATATCTTGTTGGCAAGGAAGAAAATAGTAATTGGGATTTAACATTATTTACCTGCACAAAATCAGGTGCATCAAGATGTGTGGTAAGATGTATTAGATGTTTTTAAATATTGTAATGTAAGTATTTGTATGTTAGAATTGTATGGTATTTATAAAGATTATTTGAAAAGGTAATACATTATGTCAAACAAAAGAATTGCCAGAGAAAGAAGAGCGCAGGAAAGAATATCAGTTATTCAGCTTGGGATAATGATTTTTACCGTCATCATAAGAGTATTGTTTCAGATGATGATACCAATTGTAGCAAGAGCAAATTATGTTGATGATGACGGGTTAATGGTAAGTTATGCGCAAAGTATATATGATGGTAAATGGCTTGGCACATATAGCGAACATACACTTAATAAGAAGCCTATTTTTTCAGTTATTTTAGCATTTTTTAAGATTTTTAATGTTCCTTACATGTTATGGACAGGACTTTTATATGCCTTAGCATGTGTGGTCTTTTTTTATGTTATAAGAAAATGGCTGAAAAGTTTTACAGGCTCTTATTTTTGTATGCTTTTTCTTATGTTTTCGCCTGTTATGTTTGATGATTATATAGCACAGTGTGTTTACAGAATGAGTATTGTGCCTGCATTTGTTGTAGTTATAGTATCTGCTTATCTTGCAATTTATTTTGACAGAAACCAGAAGGTAAGAGGAAATTTAATCTGGATATCACTTGCAAGTGTAGCCCTTGGAATATATTCATTATCAAGAGAAGAGTCTTCCTGGATAAAATGCTTTGTCATTGGTGCGATAGCAGTATTATTTGTTTTATATATTATAGAGAATGGCTTTAAATTAAAGGAACAGATAGGTTATACAATATTTTTAGTTATGCCCCTTATTGTTTCCATGGTATTTTCAGTTACCCTTAAAACCATAAATTATAATAAATATGGTGTTTTTACGGAAACAGATTTTAATGATACTTATTATGAACAGGTATGCAAGGATATTGTGTCAGTAAAACCAAGAGTTTATGTTGCAAACTGTTATGTGACAAAAGAAACTTTTTACAGATGCATGGATTATAGTAAGACTTTAAATGAGTTAAGAAGTGCAGTTGACTGGTATTATAACAATCCTTCAACACCTGCACTTAAAAATGGAGAATTAAAGTCCGGAAATTTTGCATGGGTGTTAAGATGGTCAGCCGGAATGATGGGCGTGTATTCAGATGCAAAAACAGCAAATGAATTTTATAAAAAGGTACATGAAGAATTAAGCAAAGGTTTTGAGGATGGCACTTTTGATAAGAAGGATGCTATTATCCTTTCAGGAATATCAAGGCCTATTGAAAAAGGTGATATAAAAGATATATTGGGATATGCATTTTTAGGCTATAATGTTATGGCTTCATATATGGATCTTGGCCCTAAATATAAAGAACCAACAGGAAGTTATGCCCAGATTAGAAAAATGCAGAATATGACATCAACAGACATTACTGATACGGGTATTGACGGATATGAATTTTCAGGCTGGATTTTTGCAAAGAATAATGAGTCCAGTGTAAGAATTTCAATTGAAGATAAAAGTGGAAACAGTATTCTTCCAACTTTTAAAGCGAGTGAAACAGTATATAATAATCTGAAAAAGTCTGCTGATATGACTTATGAAAATGCAAAAAATGCTGCATTTTCACTTCATATTTCTGCCAATGATAATATAGATATTGGAAATTTATATATAAGGGTATTTTTGAATGAAGAAGAGATTTTTTATGATTCAATAAAGAATATAAAAAATCTTGTAAATGAAAATATTGTTTATAACATTGATAAAAACAGCATTGTATATAAGGATACTCTTTCAAAAGATGCGTATGAAAAGAATATCAGGTTCATTAATGGATTTTTAAATGTTTATAAATTTACGGGATTGTTTGTATTCTGTCTTGCAATTGTATTTTTTGTTGCGGATCTGGCCTCAAATATAACAAATAAGATTGTAAAGAAAAAAACAAATTTCTCATTCTGCATATTGCAGCTTGGCCTTCTTTTAACCATATATGCAAATCTGCTTGTTATTTCTGTTGTATATTTTAAGTCTCATTCAAAAACTTATATTGTAAAATATGCAGCCGGATGTATACCTGTAATGCAGATATTTATATGTTTATCAATCTGCAATTATATTATAATTTTAAAGAGATTCTATAAAGGCGATAAAAAATTGGAGAACCAGACCATAAAAAAAGATAGTGGTTATGAAGGTTTACACTATGATGATTCAGAAAAAACAGATAAAGATGACGATGATGATATTATTTTCCTTTAAAATGAATATGTAAAGGGATAATCTTCCGGAGGATGATATGAACGAAAAGACCGTTAAGTTTATAAAATATTTTAGTATTTCATTTATTGGAACAATACTTGTAATACTTTATCTTTACGCTGATATATTAGTGGGTAATTATAAACTTTCTTATTATAATTTTGCTTATGATGTTGCACCATGGAAATCAGAGGAAGTAGATGTTAAAGGACCACCTCTTACAGATCCTTCAGATTCGGCACTTCCTTCATTATATGATGTTTTCTATCAGGATAACGGTTTTTCTAATGAGTGGAATTCAAATATTGCCCTTGGAGCACCGGCAGGAACATTTGATAAAATGTATCCTCTTGATTTTGTTTATTTTCTACCATTTGATTATGCAGTTTTAGTAAAATCAATTTTGGAATTTGCATTTGCATTTATTGGAATGTATCTGTTATTAAGGGTATTGAAATTAAATAATATTTCAAGTGTAATCGGTGGAATATGTTATTGTTTTTCATCGGTAATGGTACTTTGGGCAGGATGGCCACATTCTGATGTAACGGCATTTGCACCTTTTGTAGTTTTATTTACATATCTTTTAATGAAGGAAGGAAAGATATTGTATCTTGCCTTACTTTCTTTATTTATCTATATTTTTACTGTTGCAGGGATGCCTACATATTCAGTATACTTCCTTTATTTTGCAGGATTTTATGCTTTGTTCCTTGGTGTAAGGGATTATCTTATATTTAAAGAAAAAAGAGATATAAAGAAATTATTTAAGCACTGGGTAATGTTTGGGATTGCTTCATTTGTAGGGCTTTTAGCAAGTGCACCTTATCTTTACAGCACAATTTATGGAATAAACAGTGATTATGTAGAATCAAGAGCTTTTCTTGGAAAATTCACTATTGGGCTTAAGTATTTAAGAACCATGATTTATCCATATTTTAAGAAAGGGTTTGAAAAGAGTGTCAGCTTAAATGAGACAACCATATATGCAGGAATGTTTGTAGTTATTATGCTTCCTTTTGTATTTGCGGGAATTAAAAGAAAAAAAGAAGCATATTACTATAATTTTATGGCACTTATAAATTTCTTATTTATTTTTACCCATGCGCTTGATTTTATATTTACAAGAGTCCCTGCCATAAATACTTCCTTAAAAATAAGAGTTTTAGTTGTTCTTATTTTCTGTAATGTTGTAAGTATAAGTTTTAATCTTAATGATATTATAGAGAATACTTCATCTTACAGAAAAAGAGCCTATGTATATATTCCTTTGTTTGCGGCATATATTGTAACTATTATGTATCTTGCAAGTGGAAAATTATACAGCGTGATGGATAAAGAAGATGAAACTTACTGGATGTTTGAAAAACAAATTATTGTTGCTGCTTCGGTATTTGTATTAATATCAATATTTATTCTTATTTATTCTGTAAAATTATTTAAGAAATTTAAGGTTGGGCAGATATTTTTATATGCCCTGTTCTTTGTTGTAGTATGGGATATGGCAGGATTTGCAAAGGATTATTTCCCGCTTATTGATGATAGTGCATCAAATATTCCTGTAGCTACGGATTCTATCAGATATTTACAGGAAAATATGACTGATACAGACAGATTTACAGCTATAGGTGAGTGGATATTATTCCCTAATATTGGGGAAATGTATGGCCTTAATGATGTAAGAACCCATGATTTTATTGTGAAGAATTCTGATATTACAACATACTATAATGATATCAGTATGGAATATACAAATAGAAGATTAGAATATCTTAAGAGAAATAAAATTCTTGATGATGAAGAACTTTTGGAAATTGTTAATAATAGCAGTGTTACCCAGACCAGGGCAAGATTCTTAGAGTTATGCAAACCTTCCTTGTTATCATATATTGGAACAAAATATGTTCTTGGTGAGAATTTAGGAAAACGCATTGATATCGGTGAAAAGCTTGATGAACCAGAGAAAAATGTTATTGGCTTATTTACACCTGGACTTGTTATAGAGCAGGAGATACTTGCAGAAGATGGATTCAGGGGAATAGAAGTTGCTGTTGCAAATTATGATCATGAAAATACAACTTCTGACTATATTATATTAGAACTTCAGGATAAAGAAGGAAAAATATTAGAGCAGAAAAAATATAAATTTAGTTATATTCAGGATAATATGTATTTAAGATTTGGCTTTAATAATGAATATAAGGCTGGTGAATATATATTAAAGATTTATTCTGATATGGCTGTAATGACGGAAGATACAGTTTCTGTCTGGGCAAGTGATTATGTAGTTTCAGGATATTCAATGAAAATAAATGGTCAGCTTATAGATAAAACTACAGTTATGCAGCTTATTTATAATGATGAAGATTATAAGATAGAGAAAATCTGTGATGATGGACTTATTGTTGTAAAATTAAATGATTATGCTAAAAAAGTTGAGATAGCTGAAAATGTAGAAAAATGCCTGGATGAAAAAGAAGTGCTTTTCCTTATGGAAAAAGGATATAATCCGGGTACAATGTATACTTCTGAAGACGTAGAGGATTTATCAGGTGACATAGGAAATGATACTGTTACTTTGGAAAAATATTCGGATGATGAAATAATAATTAATTGTAATCTTAGTTCTGACAGATATATAATGATAAATGATTATTATAATACTGACTGGAAGGCCTATGTTAATGGCAAAGAAGAAAAGATTATAAAATCCAATTATCTTACAAGGGCAGTACTTGTAAAGGCTGGAAAAGATACAAAGCTTGTATTAAAATATGAAAATAATACAAAGAAAAAAATATATTATATTTCACTTTTTGCAGGAATAGTCTTTATAATAATGTTTATATTTGGAATTGTTATGATGTTTAAAGAAAAACGTCATGGAGAGGTAAAATAAATGAAAAAGTTCAGAATAGCTCAGGTAGGAAGCTTTGATGTTGAAAATTATGGAGATTTATTATTTTCCTATGTCTTTAAGGAAAAAATAAAAGAACATTTTGATGATGTTGAAATTACTTTATTTGCTCCACTTCATTGCATTTCTCCATTTACAGAGGATGTGCAGGTAAGAAGTGTTAATGAAATGGAAAAACTTCATAATGAAAACCCTTTTGATGGAATTGTAATCGGGGGCGGAGATCTTGTACAGTTTAAGAAGATAAATGTACTGGTTGAAGATGAAAATAAGAATCAAAAAGAAGAAGTTTATGATGTGCTTTCTATGTGGTTTATTCCAGGAATGGTTGCAATGAAATACGATATCCCTATTATATGGAATGCGCTTGGTGTACCATTTGAACTTAGTGAAATACAGCAAAAGTTTATGGCAAATATTATGAGTCAGTCATTATATGTAAGTGTAAGGGATAATACTTCAAGAAAGAATCTTGGTTTGGCAGCTGATGCATTAAATGTAAAAGTCGTAACAGACAGTATTTTATCCATTTCAAAACTTGTAAAAAAAGAAGACTTAAAAGAAAGATTTAATAATATATATAATGACCTTGGTGTAAGTTTTGATAAAGAGAATTACATTGTTGTTCATGTAAATAAAAATATTAAAGATGAAGAAGTTACTATATTATGTGAAAAATTAAGAAACATTAAAAATAAATATGGTGTTTCGATTGTACTTATGCCTATTGGTTATACACTCTATGATGATCAAGGCATAAACAAATTAAAAGAAAATGCTGATGAATTTGTCCAGATAAAAAAGAAACTTGCGCCATTTGATATGATGTCAGTTATCGCAAATGCTAAGTTTTATATAGGTGCAAGTCTTCATGGATGTGTTACATCAACAGCCTTTAGTATTCCTAATATGGTATATAATTATGGAAAATTAAATAAGATTGAAGGATTTCTTGAAAATACAAAAAGACCATATGCTGTTTTATATGATCCAACAAAACTTGATGAATATTATGATGAAATAAATAATAAGGAAATTCCACCTTTTGATGATTTATTACTTGAGATAGATAATCATTTTAAGAATATGGCTGATGTAATAAAAGATGGAAAAAAAGTAAAGATTAATCTGGATGATAAGCTTTTAGATGAAATCTTATGTTTAGAAAATACCTCGGATAAAGAATTAGCTTATTGTAAAAAGATACTGGAAGAAAAAGATACTCATATAAGAAATTTAGATGCTATCATTGTTGACAGGGAAACAAAGTTAGAAGCAGCAGAAAAGAAAAATGAATTATATGAAAAAGAAGTGGCAGATAAAAATAATCATATAAATAATATTGAAAATATTATTAAAATAAATAATGAAGCAATAGAGAATTTGAGAATGGAACTTGCAAAGGAACGTAATGAAAAGGAAATGATATTAAATTCAATGTCATATAAGATAACAAAGCCTTTGCGTAAAGCATCTAAGATTGTTAAAAAGAAAAAATAAAAAATTTATAGGAGTTATTTTATGAACGTAAAATACCATGCAGATGCGGTGGAATATAAAATAGTTGATAGCAAAAAAATAATAGTAATCAGCGGATGGTACTATTCTAAGTTTGATGGTGATGTTAAATTAGCAGCAAAAGTAAATTCTAAAGAACATCCATTAAGAATAAACAGAAGAAAAAGAATGGATGTTAACGAAAAATTAGGATTAAATAAAAGTTCTGACCTTGGTTTTGAGGCATTTATGCAATTCGATGAGGATGTGGAAGAAAAGGATATAAAGAGTATCGAACTTCTCCTTACAAATAAAAAAGAAGAAAAAGTTATATTTAAACTTGGGGAAAAACGCATCCAGAAGGTTATGAAGGTATACAATGAATCCATGAATCATATTGTATACAGTATTGATAATACTATAGCTGATGCTACCTATATTACATTAATGGGCTGGGCTGTAAATGTTTTTTCTGATGATGCAATAGATATTAAGATTTTTGATGATATGGGCAATGAAATTGAATCAGAGCTTATCAGAACAGAAAGAAAAGATGTAATTGAATCTGTTTCAAAAAATAATAAGAATTTTATAAGAGGATATAATATTTCTTTTAAATATAATTATAAGAAAAATTACTATATTTATTATAAAAGTGCTGATTCAATCATTAAGAAGAAACTTAATATTGAAAATATAATTAAACAGGCAGCAAAGAAGAAAAATAAAAAGAAGATAAATAAAAAGCAGTTTGTAAAAAGACTTGGTGTAAAAAAGACTATTGAGGCAACAAAGATATTATTAAATGAAGGACCTTTGGTTTTTTATGAAAAATATGCACTTGATCTGAATACAAACAGAAATGAAGAATATGCAAAGTGGGTAAAGAAACATTTTGTTAAAAAGGAAGAGCTTGAAATGCAAAGTATGGTGAAGTTTGAATATGAACCATTAATTTCCATTGCAATTCCTTTATATAAGACGGATAAAACATTTTTAGATGATCTTCTTGATTCTATCCTTGGACAGTCATATAAAAATTTTGAGCTGTGTCTTGCAGATGCAAGTGATACAGATGAACTTAAGGGTTATATAGAAGAAAAATATCCTGATGAAAGGATTATCTATAAAAAACTTGAAAGTAATGCAGGTATTTCTGAGAATACAAATGAAGCATTAGATATGACTCATGGTGATTATATTATGTTTTCTGATCATGATGATGTGCTTTGTAAAAATGCATTATATGAGATGGTTAAGGCTATAAATAAGGATAGAACAATAGATGCACTTTATACTGATGAAGATAAGATAAATTTTAAGAATGATAAGTATTTTGAGCCGCATTTTAAGCCGGATTTCAGCATTGATTTATTAACAGCCGTAAATTATATCTGTCATATCTTTATGGTCAGAAGAGATTTATATGAAAAGGTTGGAAATCTTAATAAAGATTTTGATGGTGCACAGGATTATGATTTTGTATTAAGATGCTGTGAACAGGCGAAAAATATTCATCATATTCCTATGATTTTATATCATTGGAGATGCCATGAAAAATCAACTGCCGCAAATCCTAAGAGTAAGATGTATGCTTTTGAAGCAGGAAAAAGAGCTATTGATGCCCATTATAAGAGAGTGGGTATTGATGGAGAGGCTGAGATTACAAAGAATTATGGTATTTACAGAAGCAGGATAAAAATCAAAGATAATCCTTTAGTTTCTATACTTATTCCAAATAAAGATCATATAGATGATCTTGATAAATGCCTAAAGTCTGTTATAAAAAAATCTACTTATAAAAATTATGAAATAATCGTAATTGAAAATAACAGTACAGAACCTGCTACTTTTGAATATTATAAGAAGCTTGAGAAAGTGGAAAAATGTAAAGTTGTATATTGGAAAGATGAATTTAATTATGCTGCCATAAATAATTTTGGTGCAAAGGCTGCAAGTGGTTCATATTATATTCTTCTTAATAATGATACAGAAATTATAGCTAAAAACTGGATTGAAGAGATGCTTTCTTATTGTCAGAGGGATGATGTGGGCATTGTAGGTGCAAGACTTTATTATCCAGATGATGTAATACAGCATGCAGGTGTTATCCTTGGGTTTGGCGGAATAGCAGGACATGCCGGTATCGGACAAAGCAGATATGAACTTGGATATATGGGAAGAACTGAAACGGTGCAGGATATGAGTGCAGTAACAGCAGCATGTCTGATGGTTAAGAAAAGTGTATTTGACGAAGTTGAAGGACTTGATGAAACATTTAAAGTAGCCTTTAATGATGTTGACTTCTGTATGAAAGTCAGGGATAAAGGATATTTAATAGTATATAATCCATATGTTGAATTATATCATTATGAATCTAAATCAAGAGGTTATGAAGATAATCCTGAAAAAATAGAAAGATTTAATTCTGAAATAAGAAGATTCAGAGAAAAGTGGGGAAAAGAATTGGAAATAGGAGATCCTTTCTATAATAAAAATCTTTCTTTAAATAAAGCGGATTACTCTTTAAGAGAGGAAAATGAAAAACTTGCATAAGGTTTATTCGAAAAGTATACATATTATTGGTTATTAGTACTGTATTTATTTATTTTTTTTATGTTATACTTAAGATAGTAAAAAGCAGATCAATTATTACGAATTCTTTTTAAAATAAAGCATTTTAAAATAAATTTTTTAAATAAGAGCGATGGCATTACTTGCCATCGCTCTTATTTTTTTTAAAAAAAAATAAAAAAATTTTAAAAAAGTTTTGTTAAAGGTAAAGAATATGTAAACCTAACTAATGTATAGTATGAAAAAAGAAAGGGAGATATTAGAATGGCAAAAAAATTATCAAGAATTGAAAGACGAATAGACCTTATGTTTTATTTGTCTGAAGTGAGAGTGACACATTATAGCGAATTGATGAAGAGATATAATGTTTCAAAGCCTACGTTGATTTCAGACGTAAGGTACTTGTTTTATGAGTTATGTCTTCCGATAACTATTACAAAAGGAAAATATGGAGGCATTAAGCTCGAAAATAACTGGAGTGTTTATAACAGACATCTTAAGAGATACCAGCAGGAAGCTATTTATGAAGCTATGGATTCGGTATCAGATGACTGTAAAGATGCTTTAAACAGTATTGTACATGATTTTGGGAATCCGTTTGCCTCGACAAATGATACAAAATCTGAAGAAGGAGAGAATGAAGAGAATAATAAAGGGTGTTTAGAAAAAGTGAATATAGAAGAATGCATAAGAGAAGAGAAGAAAGATGGATAAGGAAATAAAAAAAGGAGAGAGGGATATGGAACAGGACATATTAAAAAATAAAAAAATATGGTTTAGAAATATTTTTTTATTTATGTGTGTGTTGATGGTATGTATTGCATTGGTTATGCTAAGTATTCCGATGAAAACAAAAGGTGCAGAAAGCAGATATATTTATCTGGATGCGACTTATTCGCAGTTAAGGTATAGTAGTGCCGAAACAGGTCTTAATCAGAATATTCTTCCTAACTATGACAATGGAGTCAGAAGAAATGTAGTATGTGAAGATAATCAAGGAAATAAATATACTATGAGTGTTATTAAGGATGATTATTCCGGAGAATTAATTTATCGAACTGACCAGATGATAGATAATTCCATAGTGAGCTTCAGATTTTATAATGAAAACTGTGCAAGCTGGAATAACAGTTCCAGAACAGATTTTCAAATTATAGATGATATTAGTCATGATTGTTTTGTTGCAAATACATCTGAACCGGATTTGTACGAGAACAGACTTAGAGGTGGTTATTGGAGAACTTATGGTGGTGTTAAGGATGTAGAAACTGAAAATAATAAAACAATTGTTGATATTGGAACTGCCGCAAAATCCACAAGTAAAAATATCCTTTGGGTGAATTCAACAGTATATGATTATTATTCAGATTATGAACTTAATGGATTAAACAGGGATACTTATTCAGCCGGTGCACTTGCAAATAATAATTATAATAACCATAGAAGATATGCAAGTTTCAGACAGTTTGACCAGGCATTATCAAGTTATTACAGTGCTGATGGAAGACCTATTTATCCAATGTATACAGGACATTTTCAGCCTGATGTTGCAGGGTTTGGATGTATGTATACAGAGATAGCAGATACTCTGGGATTATATGGTTATCAGACACTTACATCACATCCTAGAGATTTCTTTGCAAATAATAACTCGATTTATAATTATTATGCAGATGATTCAGAGGCTGGAAGATCGAATGGTAATGGTGGATATTATGACTTTGTTACCAAGGGACTGGTTAATGATACTCTTTTAAATGATTTACCTGTACTTACAGGAGGAAATCTTATATCCCCTCATTTTAATAAGGAATTTATTGAGGGTGAAAATTCGAAAAATGCTGTTATTGGAAAAGTATATGAAAATGTAGATTTTCCATTTACACAGAAAAAAGCTTTTGCTGATGTTAGTACAGGAGTGGTTGAGCCTGTAAATTACTGGTGGTTTGACAGTGCTTCCACAACTTTATATTTAAAGAAAAACCAGGCGGATGAGAGTGAATATTTCCTCAGTGGAAATGCATATAGTAAAGACTGGCATTCTAAGAATGTTAATTCTACAGGTGCAACTGTGGATGTATCAAATACATATGGATATTTTCCATTTAATGATGGAGTAACTGCAAACAATTCATCATATTATAATTACGGTTTTGGAAATAAGATAGATATCGATTTTAGAATGACAGAAGATGGTAAGGTCTTAGGAGAAGATGGAAATTATTATGATGCCAAATTCAGATTCTCAGGTGATGATGATGTCTGGGTATTTATTGATGGAAAGTTAGTACTTGATTGTGGCGGAGCTCATGGAAAAGTTACAGGGCTTATAAACTTTGCTGAAAATAAGTCATATATATCAAAGGTGAAAAAAGGCGCATCATGTGATATGACATATGGACCTGATTCTAAAGATGCTGAAGGAAGAAGTTTAAAAGCTACTTATAGATATACAGCCGGTGGTGAAAATGGCGATACAGTATCAGTTGATGATTTTTATTATGAGCAGGGTAATGTATTAGAAACATTGGCTGATGGAACTTATGATACAACTACAAAACATACAATGACAATCTTTTATATGGAAAGAGGACAATGGGAATCAAACCTTTCTCTTTGTTTCAATATGGTTATTGAAGATGAACTTATTGTATCAAAAGAAGTTGATGTTACAACAAATGAAGTAAATGATTTATTCAAAAATTATTTAGAAAATAATAATAATTTTACATTTAAATTAATGAATCTTGCAACTCATTTTGGACAGACCGAAGTGGGAACAACCGGTCAGGGATTTTTGATAAATCAGGCATCAATTCCTGATTATGGTTCGGCTCTTTCGGGAAATTTAGAAAATGCTGCAGGTTCAAAATATAAAAGTAATTTATATGAAGATGGATTAATTAATGTAGATGATAATGGCGAATTTACATTAAAGAATAATGAGATTGCAACTTTTGCAAATCAGTTCAGAAAAGGAAGTTATATTTCTGTTGTTGAAGTCCTAAATGAAGCACAACAGGCTTTGTATGATACTAAGGTTAAACTGCTGGATCATGCAACAGAAATTACAAGTTATTATGTAGAAGAATCAACTACCATTTCCACGGTTGAAAGCGGAACTCCTCCCTTTACCGGTGAAATACAGACTATAAAATACAATTTGGCTCCTGAATTATTTATAGGCCCGGATGATGGAAGAATTGAGAGATATTTAGACGAGATTGCGACAGAAACCGGGGGTATGACCGGTAACGCTTATTCGGCCGGGAAGGTAGTTGGTTCGATTGGAATAAGACCTGATACAGGATTACCTGTAATCTTATTCAGATCTTACGATTTACCTGATAGTGAAAGTAGTAGCACCGTGATTAAAGCAGAGTATACAAATATTGCTAAAACAGGCGGACTTTCGATTACAAAGGCAGAAAGTGTAGCCGGAGAATTAAGTGGAGACTATACTTTTACAATTGAATTCTTCAACGTTGGTGGACTTGGTCTGGAAGGTGATGAAACTATTCCTGTACAGACAGTAACATTACATGTTGGTGAAACTTATGATATGTCAGGTATTCCTGTTGGAACACAGTATAGAATTGTTGAATCTGCAAATGATGGTTCTAACATTGTCAAAGTAACAAAAAATGGTGTTGTAGAGGAATTTAATGCTGGTTCTAATGAAATAACAGGTTCTATTTCAGCTGATGACAGCAGTACAACAGGCGGTGGTCTTAATGCATATGTTGTTACAAATGGTAAAAATAAGATTACTAAAATTGATGTTACAAAGATATGGGACGATGCTGAAAATCCTGATGACAGACCAAGTGATGGAATATATGTAGCATTGTTCAGATCGGCTGATAAAAATGCAAATGTTTCTGATTGGGTTAAGGTCAGTGATTATGTAAATCTTAATTCATTAAATGAATATAAGACTGAGTTTAATAATCTTGATGTATATGATGATTATACAAGTCCTGACAGACTGAGATATTATTATAGAATTTTTGAATATACAAAGAATGGTTCTGAATATGTACTTGTTGATGAAAACAACAAAATAACAGGATATAACCTTCCTGTATATTCTGAAGTAACAGTAGAAAATGATGGTAATGATGACGGTATCATTGATGCAATTGAATCGGAAAATAATGATGGTTCTTCAGGAAAACTTGTAGTAACCAATAAATATAATCCGGTTTCATATGTATTGCCGGAAGCAGGAGGCAGTACAAAAGAATTAATGTTATTAGAAGGCATACTTATTATGTGGCTAGGTTGCCTTTTTAATAAAAAAATGAAAAAAGAAAGGGAAAAAATTTATGAAGAGATTTAAGAAAACCTTATCATTAATTTTTGCAGCTGTAATGCTTGTATCTATGACTGTTGGAGCAAATGCTGCAACAACTGTAACTAAGCCGGATGGTGATAATCATACTTATAGTGTTTATCAGATCATGACTGGTGAAGTATCAGGAGATACTATTACAAATGGTAAATGGGGAGCTAACTCAACAAAAACTGTTGGTGAAGGCGTACCAAAAGCTGACCTTGATATTATTGCAGCTACAGTAGGAAAAACTAACAGAGAAATCCTTGATGTTATTGAGGGCTATGTTAATTTTTCATCAACAGAATTTGCAACAGTAGATGCAGCTGGAAATATCAGCGTTGATCTTCCTGCGGGATATTACATTGTTGTTGATACAACAGATTTAGATCCAGCTGATGGAGAGGCTGATTCTCTTAATACATATGTTGTTAAAGTAACAGATGGAGACACTTTGGAAATTGTAGAAAAGAGAGATGTACCTACTCTTGAAAAGACAGTTATGCAAAATGACACAGTTGATTCAACAGGTCTTTCTACAGCTAATGAATACGGAGCTTTAGCAGATTATTCGTTTGGAGATACTATTCCATTTAAACTTAAAGCCACATTACCTTCAAATTTTGCAGATTATAAAACTTATGTAATGAGTTTTGTAGATAGCATGGAAGGTATGCAGTACAAAGATGGAATGACATTAGAAGTATATGATGCATCAGAAGGAACAACTTATGTAGTTGCTGAATCTGATTATACTGGAGTTCCAAGTGCAGGAGATACTGACTTTACAGTTGCTCTTAGTAATTTAAGAGATGGTGTTACATTAGAAAATGGTACAGTTCTTGAATTAGCAGCAGATGATTATTTTGTATTAACATATAATGCAGAATTCAATGCTGAAGCAAAAGTAAATGAAGCTAATCCTAATACAGCTTACTTAGAGTATTCATCAAATCCAAATGCAGAAGATGGTGGAGATCTTGAAGATACACCTGAAGAAGAAGTTGTTGTATTTACATACAAATTAACAATTGAAAAAGTTGACAACGTAGGTGATCCTCTTTCTGGTGTAACATTTAACATTCAGAATAAAGACACAGGAAAATATGCTGTAGTTGAAAATGGAAAAGTTACATCATGGGTAGACGATGAAGCAGATGCAACTGTTTTAACAACAGATTCAGAAGGTTTAATTGCAATTGAAGGTTTAGATGAAGGAACTTATACAATCACTGAGTTAGAGACTAATGATGGATTTGTTATGATTGATCCATTTGATGTAACAATCAGTGCAGGAATGGAAGAAGATCCTGCTAGTTTATATGCATTAAGTTCTTATGTAGTTACTTCAACAGATACAGATAACGTATCAGTTACAGTAGAACCTGATCTTTCAAATGCAACACTTGAAATTACAAATATTCCAACATCATCACTTCCTTCAACAGGTGGTATGGGAAGAAAGATTTTCTATATTGTTGGTGGAGCATTAATTTTACTTGCTTTAGTTTGTGTAGCAACACGTAAAGTAAGAAAAAGAGATTAATTAATAATTTTATAATCACAAACGTACTTAAAATTTTGTATAAGACAAAGACTTAATCAGATAAGTCAAAAAAAATAACACAAAAACACATAATACACATAATAAACTTATAAGGAGACCTGTATGAAAAGATTATTATATAAAATTATAACTTCAATTATTTTCATAGCGGGTCTCCTTGTTATTATATATCCATTTTATATGGATTATAGAAATCAAAAAAAACAAAAGGAAGTTATAGTAGAATATAAAAACACCATTGG
Organism: Lachnospiraceae bacterium RM5; assembly: GCA_900110975.1. Lineage (GTDB taxonomy): Bacteria > Bacillota > Clostridia > Lachnospirales > Lachnospiraceae > Bovifimicola. The sequence goes on along the minus strand of FOFK01000002.1, from coordinate 605,880 downwards.
GAAAATGACCGATGAAGAAATGAATGAACTTCTGGAAGAAGCAGAAAAATATAATGAAGAACTTTCAAAGCATGGTGAATCAAGATTTTATGATGATAATATTACTGAAGGTTATGAGGATATTCTTGATCCATCAGGCAGAGGAATTATTGGATATATAATTATTCCTAAGATAGAGGTTGAACTGCCTATTTATCATGGTACTAAAGAAAGTATTTTACAGGTGGCAGCAGGTCATCTTAAAGGTAGTTCATTTCCAATAGGTGGCGAAAGTACTCATAGTGTAATTGCGGGACACAGGGGGCTTCCTACAGCAAGTTTATTTACTCATATTGATGAGTTAAAAAAAGGTGATTATTTCGAAATAACTGTATTAAACAGGACAGTTACTTATGAGGTTGATGATATATCGGTTGTAAAACCGGAAGAAATAAAAAATTTAAAAATAGTAGAAGGACAGGACTATACTACTTTGTTAACATGTACACCTTACGGTATAAACACCCACAGACTTCTCGTAAGGGGAAAACGTATACTGGATGAAGAAAAGGTTCATGAAGTAATAAAGGACGAAATAAATAAAGTTAGCGATCTTATGATGATATCCATAATAATTGTAATTTTTATTATTGGATATATTTGTTTCAGGATTGTCAGACGTGTGAGAAAAAAGAGACATTTAAGTAAATAATTATGAAAAGGATGAATGATAATGAAAAATAAGTTGATTATAATTGTTGCCATTTTTTTAACTTTTTGTATTAATTATTCAACAGCATATGCTATTTCTGTTGATGATGTAGACGTAAATAAAGAAGGCAGTATAAAAGTTATTCTTGAATATGAAGGCGAATATATAAGTGGCGAAACATTAAGTATATATAATGTTGCTGAAATCACAACAGAAAATGGATTTGTAGAATATAATCTTACAGAGTCTTTTTTGGAGTCAGGTATAAAAATAGATAGTAGCAATGCACTTTCAAGTGAAGTAGCAGATGAAGTAAGTAAATTTATTGATGATAATAAAATTGATGGGGTATCATCAGTAAGTGGAAATGACGGTGTTATATCATTTGAAAATCTTAAACCGGGTATTTATTATATAAAACATAATAGCTCTGATTTGTATGAGATTAATGGGTTTATGGCTGCAACACCTTCACTCATTGAGGATGAGATAATATATAATATTGATGCAACACCTAAGACTCAGATTATAAAAAAAGAAACTCCAACTGAGGAAACTACAACTTATACTGAGACAACAACTACTACAACAACTACAAAATTAAAAGTACCACAGACAGGTTTTGAAATGTGGCTGGTTAAAATGTTTTCAATTACAGGAATATTATGTATTGTTCTTGGTATAATGCTTTTGTATCTCGAAAAAAATGAGGGTTATATTTATGAAGCATAAGATGAAACATAAGATGGGTAAGGTCTTGATTTTTTTAGGATTATTATTTATCTTAATTGCAGTTTCAATGCTTGTACAAAAACATTTTATAGAAAAAGAAGCTAACAGTATCATTAAAAAAAATGGTGAGAAACTAAAAGAACAATTAGATGGAGAAAATGTGTCAGGTTCGGAAGTTATACTTATAGATAATATGGCATATATGGGAATTCTTAGATTTGAAAAAAGTAATATGGAGATTCCGGTTTTATCCAAGTATAAATTTGAAGATCTGGATATATCGCCATGTATTTTTAGTGGCAGCTATAAGGATGATACATTAGTAATTGCGGGGCATAATTATAAGAGACATTTTAGATGTCTTACGGAATTGGAAGAAAATGATAAAGTGGATTTGATAACCTGTGATGGAACAATACATGAATATTATGTAATAAACACAGAGTTAGTAAATCCTACTGACTCAGTCAGCGCAAAAGAGCTGGTTGAGAAAGAAGAAGATGATGAATGGGACATGACACTGTTTACGTGTAATTATAATGGTAACTTAAGATTTGTTGTCAGATGTAAGAAAATTTAAATATTAAGCATCAAAAAAAGAAGTGGTAAAACACTTCTTTTTTTATCTTCTATGAAACAAAAGGGGAGTAATATGAAAAAAAATGTAAAATTAATTTATCTATAATATTATAATAAAGGGGATAAATTAATAATCTATAGTGATTTTTTTAAGGTTCTAGAAATAAATTGTAAATAAACTGTAAACTTTACAATGCAAGTGGCTTTATGTTAGAATTGGGTTGTTGGTTAAAAACTGCTTACGGTGAGGCATTTTATAGATTAATAAGATTATAACATGGTGAGCCAGAGTAGCATTTATTAAATTTATTGAGAAAGGAAAAAATCATGGAAAACAAACCGGTTGTAACAATTGAACTTGAAAATGGTAAGGTAATTAAGGCAGAGTTATATCCTGAAATTGCTCCAAATACAGTAAATAACTTTATTAGTCTTGTAAATAAGGGATTTTATGATGGACTTATTTTTCACAGAGTAATAAAGGGATTTATGATTCAGGGAGGATGTCCTTTAGGAAATGGAACAGGTGGCCCTGGATACAGTATTAAAGGTGAATTTGGAAGTAATGGTTTTGAAAACAGCTTAAGTCATACACCTGGTGTGTTATCAATGGCACGTGCCATGGATAAGAATTCAGCAGGATCACAGTTCTTTATTATGCATGAATCAGCAAACTATCTTGATGGAGAATATGCAGCATTTGGAAAAGTTATTGAAGGTATGGATATTGTTGATGAGATTGCAAATGTTTCAACAGATTATTCAGACAGACCTTTTGATGATGTGGTTATGAAAAAAGTAACTGTTGATACATTTGGTGTTACATATCCGGAGGTTGAAAAATGTTAAAAGCAATTATCTTTGATATGGATGGTGTGCTTATTGACAGTGAACCGATTCATTTAAAAGCCCACGAAATGCTTATGAATGATTTGAATCTTCCATATAGTGAAAAATATTATTCCCAGTTTATTGGCAGTACAACAAAAAATATGTGGAATATTCTTACTAAAGATTTTGATTTACAATATTCACATAGTGAACTTATGGAAAAATCCAATAAATTTGTTGGTGAGATTTTAAATGGAAAACCATATCCACCGGTTAAATACGGTGCTGATATGATAAAAAGACTTAAAAGTGAAGGAATATTACTTGGACTCGCTACATCTTCAAATGTATATAGAATGACTGAATGCATGAAAAATATGGGTGTTTATGAGGATTTTGATGTGCTTATATGTTCAGATGCTAATTTCAGACCAAAGCCGGCACCTGATATTTTCCTAAAAACGGCAGAAAAATTAAAGGTATTACCATCTGAATGTATAGTAGTAGAAGATTCAATAAATGGCATGAATGCTGCAAAAAATGCAGGAATGCTTTGTGTCAGATATGAAAATCCTTTGCTTGATGAAAATGCTTTTGATGAAGCATATAAGGAATATACAATAAAGAGTTTTGAAAATATAGACCTTAAATATTTTACGGATGTGTTTGATAAACATAATAATTAAAAAAAGAAAGTTTGGCAGTGCAGTGCCAAACTTCCTTTTTTTTTAAGTATAATGTGAGGGAAAGTAAAAAAAACGAGGGTGTTTCATAATAAAAACATCCTCGTTCTCTAACCCTATTATAATGATTATTAAAAAAATGTCAATAAAATAATTTTGGTTAACCTTTTATTTGTTTGAAATTATAAAGAAAAATTGTATAATAAAGGTAAAGTTTTTGGTATAGGAGAAGTGAATGTATAATTGTGAAAATTGTGGCGCAGCATTAAGATATGATATTTCATCAGGTCTGCTTAAATGCGATAAATGTATGTCCCTTTTTGCACCTGACGAATATGATGAAAAACATAATAAAGACAGCATGAGCGGTGCTGAGAAAAATGAAGATTATGATGGTGTTTATGATACTATAAGATACAGATGTCCTCATTGTGGCGGTGAAATTTATACTGAGGATGAAAATACAGCTGCTTCTTTTTGTAGTTACTGTGGAGCATCTGCAGTTATGGAAGAAGAATTTGTTGGTATTAAAAGACCAAAGTATGTTATTCCTTTTAAAATTGATAAGGATATGTGCAAAAAATTGTATCTTAAACAGGTAAGAAGTAATATTTTTGCTGATTCGAAATTAAAGAAACCTGGTCATATTGAAAAATTCAGAGGAATATATATACCATACTGGGTTTATTCTGCAAAACATACAGGTATTGCTTCATTTGGTGCTGATGGAAAAAGCACAAGAAAAGGAGATTATATTTATACACCTAAATATATGGTAAACGTGGATATTGATGATGAATCCACAGGTGTATCATATGATGCTTCAGCATCTTTTGATGATGTATTAAGTGAAAGTATAGCTCCATATGATTATAATGGTGTAAAGAAATTTTATCCTTCATATCTTACGGGCTTTTTTGCTGATACAGCAGATGTTGATGGAAGTGTGTATGTAGATGAAGCAGGTGAAAAATTTGATGAAATTACATTAAAACGAATAGAAAATGAAGGTTCATTAAAGGGACTTACTGTAGAGAATGAGAAGGCAATATCATCTTTTTCAAAAATAAGATTTATGAAAAGGGCAGATTCAGCATTGTATCCTGTATGGTTCCTGACATATAGAAATGAAGACAGATTAGCTTATAGTATAATAAATGGACAGACAGGAAAAGCTTATGCCGATGTTCCGATTGACAGAAGAAAGTATTTCTTATTTTCATTTATTTTGGCAATTCCAATATTTTTGTTTTTGGAATCATTGATTACATATACTCCGCATAAAGTATTGTTTTGTTGTATGATTATTGCGGCGATTGTAGCTATAATGTGTAACATTGAATTAAAAAGACTTATTAAAAGAAATAATCATGAAGATGACAAAGGTTATAGAAGTAAGCAGCTGGAAGAAAAGAAAAAAGAGTTTAATGAAATGGATGTTATTGATTTAACGGATAAAATAAAAATTCCGGAAAAAGATAAAAAATCAACCCTTGCAACGATTGCATTAATATGTATTATAGCTTCACCGTTTCTTTCAACGCTCTTTATATATTTCTCTCAATTTAAATTACTTGGACTTGTGTTTGGTATAGGCGTAGGTATTGGTTTGTTTTTTTCTATTCTTGATAAAGAGAAAAAATTAGATGATAAAAAAATAATAAAAGAATTTATTGTTTTTGAAGTGGCTATATGGTTTTCAACACTGGTTTATGTGATTGATCCGGTAAGAGATTTTATTTCTTACGGGGCAATAATACTTTTGATAATAGGAATAATTATTCTTATTTCCGGTATTATAAGATTATATAATATTCTTGCAACAAAGCCTCTTCCTCACTTTAACAGAAGAGGAGGTAGCCAGTAATGAAATCTAAAAAAATAATTAGTATAATTTTATTATTATTCATTTTTATGATACCTTCTCAAAATATATATGCTTATGATGATTATGACTATGATTATGATGAGTATGACTTTGATGATTATGATTATGAAGATGATGATTATGATTCGAATAATAGCAGTGATGAATATTCTCCGGTAGTGAAAGAAAATCCTGATACAGGATATAAGGTTTTTATTTATGATGAACCGGGACTTGAAAATGATTATGGTTTGATACCGGATGATGAAGAACTTTCGCTTGCAAGAAAAATGTATGACGTGACAAAGTATGGTAATGCAGTTTTTATTACTGTAGGCTATTCAACATCAAGTACAGAAACTTATGCGATAAACTGTTATAGAGAACTTTTTGGGGCAGAAAGTGGAACAATCTTTGTTATTGATATGGATACTGATAATAATGGAAACAACAGACAGATATATATTTACAGTTTTGGAAAAGTGTATAATGTTATATCAAAAGGCAGAGCAAATTCAATAACAGATAATTCTTACAGACTTGCTTCAAAAGGCAGATATTATGATTGCGCAGAAAAGGTATTTAATCAAATTGAAATCCTGTTGAATGGCGGAGAAATCTCAGAGCCAATGAAACATGTTACTAATGCATTATCTGCAATGATGATTTCACTTTTAATATCGTATATTTATCTTTTGATTCTTAGAGGAAAGAAAAAGGTAAGTATTAATGATATGTTAATGAGTACATCTACCAAAGAAGAAAAGAAAAATGTAGATGTAAAATATTTATATACTAAGAAAACTTATTCACCACGTTCAAGCTCTTCCGGAGGCGGAGGAGGCGGTGGCGGCGGTGGAGGAGGTGGTGGCGGTGGCCACGGCTTCTAAAAATGCCAAAAATAAAAGCAATACCGTATACGATATGGTATTGCTTTTATTTATCATATATATCGCTTCTATGTCATAATATTGGGTTTTAAGAGCAGATGATGTGTGGTACAATTACGAAGGATTAATAAAAAAGGAAAGTGATTAAAATTATGAAAATCGGAAACAAAAATTTTGAACTCGGAAATAATCATGTATATGTAATGGGGATTTTAAATGTTACCCCGGATTCCTTTTCAGATGGTGGAAAACATAATAACAGAGATACTATGTTAAAAGCTGCTGAAGAAATGGTTAAAGATGGCGTGGATATTATAGACATTGGTGGTGAATCAACAAGACCGGGATATACAATGATATCAAATGAAGAAGAAATAGAAAGGGTAATGCCTGCTATAGAAATAATTAAAAGTAATTTTGATATTCCTATTTCTTTGGATACATATAAAGTTGATGTTGCGATTCCTGCAATTTCTGCAGGTGTGGATTTAATAAATGATATTTGGGGTGGAAAGTATTTAAAAGGGATTGAAAATGAAAAATATAAAGAAGATGGAATGATTGGGCTTGTAAGGGATACTAATGTTGCATATTGTATAATGCATAATGATGAAAATCCTATGTATACTGATGTTGCATTAGATGTTAAAAATGATTTATTAAAAACAGTAGAAAAATGTCTTGCATGCGGTATTGATAAAGATAAATTAATGATTGATCCTGGTATTGGTTTTGCAAAGACATTTGAAGATAATCTTAAGGTATTAAACAGATTGGATATTTATAATGATGTTGATATCCCGCTTTTACTTGGTGCTTCAAGAAAAAGTGTTATTGCAAAAACTTTAAATACGGATGTAAACAATCGTGAAGAAGGAACTATTGCTATTTCTGTAATGGCAGCAGAAAAGAAAGTGAAATTTGTAAGAGTTCATAATGTGCTTGGAAACAGAAGAGCTCTTGATATGGTTGAAAAAATTATGGAAAGTTAATATGGAAGGTTAACATGATGGATGAAATTGTTATAGAAAATCTTAAATGCTTTGCATATCATGGAGTACTGGAAAAGGAAAAAAAAGAGGGTCAGGATTTTTATGTAAGTTTAAAAATGTATTTAGATACGTCTATGGCAGGGAATACTGATGATTTGGAAAAGTCTGTGGACTATTCAGCGGTTGCTGCATTTATAAATGACTGGATGAAGAATAATACATACGAACTTATAGAAACTGTGGCAAATAAACTTGTAAAAGATATATTGCTTGAGTTTCCACTTTGTGAAAATGCCGAGATTACAATAAAAAAACCAAATGCACCTATTCCTCTTCCTTTTGAAAATGTATGGGTGAAAGTTAAAAGAGGATGGAAAAAGGTGTTTATAAGTTTTGGTTCAAATATGGGGGATAAAAGGGAAAATATACAAAAAGCGATAGATAAATTTAAACAAAATGGCTATTGTAAAAATATTATAGTTTCTGATATTATAGAAACTGAGCCGTATGGCGGTGTAGAACAGGATGATTTTTTAAATGGAGTAATGGGATTTGATACACTTTTATCCCCTTTTGAACTTCTTGATTTTATCTCAGTTGTCGAGAAAGAGGGAAAAAGAGTAAGAAACATTCATTGGGGACCGCGTACTATAGACCTTGATATATTATTTTATGAGGATGAAATTATTCAGACTAAGGATTTGATTATTCCTCATAAGGATATGATTAACAGATATTTTGTACTTAAACCTATGGAGATGATAGCACCTTTTTATGTGCATCCGGTTTATAAAAAAACAATTACTGATTTATTAAATCAACTGCCTCAAAAATTGTAAAAATACAATAAAAAAGGAAGGAGAACATTTATGTATTTTACAAGAAAAAAAAGAAAACTTGTAGCATTTTCTTTAATGGTTATGATGGTAGTTACATCACTTATCAGTGGTAATACTACATTAAAAATCAAAAAAGCTTTTGCTGCAACTAATGCATCTGTCACATATATGACACATGTACAGTCTTATGGTGATTTACCATGGGTAAAAGATGGCGAATTATCAGGGACAACAGGAGAAGGAAAAAGATTAGAATCTATTATGATTAAACTCTCTAATGCAGATTATGAGGGTTCAATCGAATACAGAACTCATGTAGAGTCATATGGCTGGATGAGTAAGGTAAAAGATGGTACAAAGTCTGGAACTTCAGGAGAAGGAAAGAGACTTGAAGCTATTCAGATTAATCTTACTGGAGAAATGGCTGAACATTATGATGTCTACTACAGAGTTCATTCACAGAAATTTGGCTGGCTTGGATGGGCAAAAAATGGTGAAACAGCAGGAACTTCAGGTTATGGTTACAGACTTGAATCTATTCAGATTAAGCTTGTAAACAAAGGTGATGCAGCCCCTGGTTCTACAAAGAATGCATATCGTCACCCAATGGTTAAATATACAACACATGTACAGACATTTGGATGGCAGTCATATGTAAAAGATGGCGAAATGTCAGGAACATCAGGAAAAGCAAAAAGACTTGAAGGAATAAAGATTGCCTTAGTAAATAAGGAATATAGCGGTTCCATTTTATACAGAACCCACGTACAGTCATATGGCTGGATGGGTTGGGTAAAAGATGGAGCTATGTCAGGAACATCAGGAAAAGGAAAGAGACTTGAGGCTATAAGAATTAAGCTTTCAGGAGAAATGCTTAAACATTATGATGTTTATTACAGAGTTCATGCACAGAAATTCGGCTGGATGGGCTGGACAAAGAATGGTGCAAGTGCAGGAACTTCAGGATATGGTTACAGACTTGAAGGAATTCAGATTAAACTTGTAGATAAAGGTGATAAAGCTCCTGGTTCAACATCAAATTCATATAATGATAAGAGCGGGAAAAAAGATACAGCTGTAACTACAGATGAGGAAGAAGAAGAGACCTCATCTTCAGAAGAATCATCATCTAAAGAAACATCATCACAGCAAGAGTCTTCATCACAGCAGGAATCCTCATCGCAACAGGAGTCTTCATCGCAACAGGAGTCTTCATCGCAGCAGGAATCCTCATCACAACAGGAGTCTTCATCGCAGCAGGAATCTACATCACAGCAGGAGTCTACTGAAGGAATTTCTTATCCTATAAAATTTGTTGAGAAACAGGCACCTGAAACTGCTGATGAAATAGCTGAAGAAGAGATTTATAATAATTTATTTGATATAAATAATAAAGTTAAATTTGACTTTGATATTTCAGATGAACAGTTACAGCTTATGGAAGAGGACTATGAAGCAGAGGATGAAGAGACATACAGAATGGCTGATTTAAAACTTACTATCAATGGTACAGAATACAATATTGAAGAAGTTGGTATCAGATTAAAAGGAAATACATCAAGAGTTGCTTTATATAATAATGGCGATTTAACTGACAGAAATATGGTTCATTTTAAAATCAGTTTCCAGGAAACATTTGATGGAGATGAATATGGAGATGAAGCAAAAGTATGGACTGATAAAGATGCGAGAAAAGCAAGAAAGAATAGAACTTTTGCTACATTAAAGAGTATTGAACTTAAGTGGAACAGAAATGTTGATTCTACATATATTACGAATGCTTATACAAATATGATGTACAGGGATTTAGGCGTATATGCACAGAATACATCAGTTGCGAATGTTGAATTTGCAGGATACAACTATGGTGTTTATACGATATATGAAGCTGTAGATAATATTTTCCTAAAGAGATATATTAATGAGCTTGATTCAAAGGGTAATTTCTATGATGCTGATGGAGACCTTTACAAATGTAAATGGGGCCAGTTGTATGGAAATTCAGGAAGCTGGTATGGTGCGAATTATAAAGAATATACAGATTCTTCAGTTGGTGTTGAAAAAGATGGATATAATTATATTTATACTTTAAAAACAAATAAGAAGAAGTCAGATCTTTCGCCAATGAAGAATTTCATAAATAATATGGATGATTCATCTATTACAAAAGATGAAATTGAAGATTATTTATATTCAGATAACTGGGTTAAATTTGCTGCTGTTTCATATTTTGCAGGAAACCCTGATGATATGAGAAATAATTATAATAATCATTATACATATTTCTCATCAGAAAATAAGGCGATTTTCATTCCATATGATTATGACAGATGCTTAGGTGTTTCAACATCTAACCTTGATATGTCATCATACAGTCCTTTTGATACAAGAGCAGAACTTGCAAACCAGACTCAGAAAAACCCTGTATATTTATATACAGTAACAGGTACAAACAATAATTATACTGAAGAATACAAAGCAGCATTACAGGAAGTTGTTGATTCAGGATGGTTAGATTATGATAATTATCTTAAATATTATAATATAGTTAAGAATAATTATTCAGATGTTGTAATTCCTGACAGTCATATTAAACTCTGGAAGCAAGATTTAAATGAAAGTAAGAAGACATATACTGCTTCAGAAATGGCATTTTCAGAATCAAACAGCAGAAATACAGCTGTATCAACTTATCTTTCAAATATTAAGGCAAAATATGAAGCTGTAGTAAATAATAATACTACACTTACTATTTACTATAATGGATTTACGAATCCTAACATCCATTATTCTATAGGTGGAAACAGTAATTGGACAAGTGCTCCTGGTATAGCAATGTCAGCAAGTACAGTTTATTCCGGATTCCCATATGAATATACAATGGATCTTGGTGATGCAACATCTGCTATAGTATGCTTTAATGATGGCAATGGAAACTGGGATAGCAATGGTGGAAGTAATTATACTTTCGGTGTTGGTAAATATAAGTTTTCAAATGGAACTATAACAAAGATTAGCTAAGAATAATAAAGTTAATAATGTATATAGTTAACAGGTAAATATAATTTGTATTAATTTAAATAAAACGGTCATATTGTGCATAGTGCATAAAAATATGACCGTTTTTTGTTGTGTTTAGACAAAATTACGATGGTATAAACAAAAACTTTACCTTATAATTTCTATTGAAAAAAAATGTACTTAGATACGAAAGGGAGATAGCATGTTTGAGAAAAAAAGGATATTGAAAAAAGCATGTGCTTTAGTTTTTGCAACTACTATGGTTATTAGTAATTTTAATGGAATATCATTTAATGCAAATAATGTATATGCAGATGATGTTGTTTATGAAGAAAATGATGTCTATGGATATGACAGAGAATATGACAATGAATATACAGAAGCATCAGGTAGTGATGACATGACAGAAGTTGATATGGAAGAAGTTCCTGATGAATTAAAGATTGATACTGTAGAGGATTATTATGAAAGTGTTCCTGAAGAAGAGAGTGTTTATGAGGATGTAGACAGACTTCCAAAAGAAGTTGATAACAGTAAGAGTATATATTTTCCTGAAATTTCATCCCAGGGTTCAACACCATCCTGCACAGCATGGGCACAGGTTTATTATCAGTTTACATATACATTTAACAAGAAAAACAATATAAGAACTAATTCATCAAATACTTTTGCTCCATTGTTTAACTTTAATTTCTGTAACAGGGGCTCAGAAAGCATGGGCTCAACTGCAAATGGTATATATGATAATTTATGTGGATTAGGCGCATTAACAACAAGGAATTATAAAAATACAACAGACCTGTTAAAATGGGAATTAAGTGAAGAATTATTAAATGAAGCAAGTAATAACAGGGTTTCTTCATATCAGTTTATTGGAAGTGATATTGGAGAAGAAGGACATTATATTACTTCGAATGATGATGAAGATCTTGATGTGTTAAAGACTGCACTTGCAAATGGGGAAATTTTATGTGCAACAACATATTCAAGAGCATGGGCAAGAAATCAGATAAAAGCAAATGATGAATTTTCCGGAAACAGAAAATATAAAGATGAGTATATTATAAAAAGTTTATTTGATACAGCAGGAAGTCACAGAGTAACTATTGTGGGTTATGATGATGACATCTGGTGTGATGTAAATGAAAATGGAGAAGTTGATGCAGGGGAAATGGGAGCTTTTAAAATAGCCAATTCCTGGGGGAAATATGCACCTTTACATAATAAGGGATTTTTATGGGTTGCATATGATGCTTTAAATTTAGAATCACAGGTTAAGGATGTGATTGGTTCAAGAGCAAGGGCTTTAACATATATTACAAGAATAGAAGCAGAAACAAAGGATAACGACTCTGACATAAAGCTTGCATTTACTTTAAATACAAAATACAGATACAGAGGTGGGGTTGTTGTTTGTATTTATGATGAATCCGATGAAATGATAGGTGCACGTAATTTACCATTTTTCTGTACGGACATTAGTGGAAATACAATTTCATATGATGGTGATGATAATGTAGTAGATGGTACATTTTCTATAGATTTAGACAGAGCATTTCCTGATATTACATCTGAGGATTTAAGCAGATATAAAATTACTGCAAGAGTATATGATACAAAAAAAGATGGTGTTGATACACTGTTTAAAGGTATGAAAGTTGTTGATTATAATACAAATAAAGTATACGAATTCAGCGATTTTGCACCTGTATCATTTGATGGAAATTCAAGAACATATACATTAAACAATACTCCTATTGAGAATAAAATAAAGATTTATTATTCAGGATTTGATACATCTTATATTCATTACTGTCCTGAGTTTGGCTCATTTACACCGGGAAATGGCTACCTAATGGAAAGAGCATATGGAAATTATAATTATACACATGTATATACAATAGACCTTAATGAATCGGGATATGCAAATGTCTGCTTTAATGATGGACATGGAAACTGGGACAGCAGAAACGGATATAATTATAAATTCTATCCTGGAACATATGGGCTTAAGAATGGAAAGATTTCTATTATTAGCGAAGCAGAAAATATTATGCCTGACAGTACAAATAATATTACTATTTATTATATTGGATTTGATAATCCTAATATTCATTATCAGGTGGGAAATGGAAATTGGACAGATGTTCCTGGAATTCCAATGGAAAGTACATCTGAAATGCAGGGATTTTCCCATGTATATACAATAGAACTTGGGGATTCTAATTGTGCAAATGTCTGCTTTAATGATGGACATGGAAACTGGGATAGCAGATATGGACAGAATTATTATTTTGAAAAGGGTTGCTATACATACTCTAATGGAACTATAACTAAGATTAATTAATTTTATTATTATTTTAGTCCGTATGTCACATCTGGTGACATACGGTTTTTTTATGTGAAAATACCTTTAATTATGACTTCTTTACAAAATTTTAGTTTGGAATTATACTTTAGGTATTGATTAATAACTACTTTTTTGAAAGGAATAATTATGGATACAAATAGTTCGGGTAGAAAAAAAAGAGTTACAAATAATTCAAAGGGAGTTCATAAAAGAGGAGAAGGTTTAAATACCGGTCCTGTAGGGAAAAAAGATGGTTATGGAAGTAGTACGGGTAGTGCATCTTCATCTTCTATTTCAAGAGCTGCAAAAGGTGGTGGAGGAGCATCTATTATCCTTCTTATAATTGTACTTTTGTTAGGCAAGGGAAATATTTTATCAAGTCTTTTTAGTTCGAATGCAGGAAGTATGTTTACAGCTGCATCCCAGACATCAACTGCATGGGTAGATGGTAAGGGAAATGTTGGAAAACTTGATACTTCCGTAAGTAAGGATGCAAGAGCAAAAAGAGTTTCCATTAAAGGTGGTGGAAAAGATACTGTAACTATTATGGTTTATATGTGTGGTACAGACCTTGAATCAAAATATGGTATGGCCACAAATGATATTAATGAAATGTGTAATGCAAAACTTTCTGATAAAGTAAATATTATTATTTACACAGGTGGTTGCAAAACATGGAAAACAAAAGGAATATCTAATAGTGTAAACCAGATATACAAAATAAAAGATGGAAAGCTTGTAAGACTTGTTGAGGATGATGGAAATAAAGCCATGACTGATCCAAATACACTTTCTTCTTTTATCAAATATTGTAAAACAAATTATCCTGCAGACAGAAATGATTTGATTTTCTGGGATCACGGCGGTGGTTCAATTTCCGGATATGGATTTGATGAGAAAAATACATCCAAAGGATCTATGGATCTTTCGAAAATAGATAAGGCATTAAAAGATGGCGGAGTTACTTTTGATTTTATTGGATTTGATGCATGTCTTATGGCTACGCTTGAAACTGCACTTATGACATCTGATTATGCAGATTATCTTATTGCTTCAGAAGAAACAGAACCGGGTATCGGCTGGTATTATACTGACTGGTTAAATGCCCTTGGAAAGAATACATCTATGCCAACTATTGAAATTGGAAAAAATATCGTAGATGATTTTGTTGATGAATGTAATAAAAAATGTAAAGGTCAGAAGACTACTCTTGCAATTATTGATCTTGCTGAACTTAGCCAGACGGTACCTGATAAATTATCAGCGTTTTCAAGTGAAGCAAGCTCTCTTATCAAGAAAGAAGAGTATAAAAAGATTTCTGATGCAAGAGCTGGTTCAAGAGAATTTGCACCTTCTTCAAGAATAGATCAGGTTGATTTGGTTAATCTTACAAAGAATATTAATACAGATAAATCAAATGCACTTGCAAATGCGCTTCTTAGTTCAGTAAAATATAATAGAACTTCAAGCAATATGACAAATGCATATGGAATTTCTATTTATTTCCCATATAAGAATACAAAGAAAGTAAGCAGCGCTGTTTCGACATATTCAAGTATTGGTATGGATGATGAATATTCTAAATGTATAAAAGCTTTCGCCGGACTTGAAATTGGTGGACAGGCGGCAGCAGGTGGTGCTATATCTCCACTTTCAGTGCTTGCTGATTTTGTTCCGACTTCCCAGACATCAGGAACAGATGCAATTTCGTCATTACTTGAGGGATTTATTTCAGGAAATAAATCTATTAACGGTATGGGAAGTGATGAAATATCTGTACTGGAAGATGATGTGGATACAGAAGAAATTTCAGGGTTTGTATCAAAAAATCAGTTTGATGCAAGTAAGCTTGTTTGGAAAGAAAAAGATGGAAAGCATCTTATGAGTCTTTCAAAATCCCAGTGGGATCTTGTGCAGTCATTACAGTTAAATGTTTTTGTTGATGATGGAGAAGGATATATAGATCTTGGACTTGATAATGTATATGAATTTACAAAAGATGGCGAGCTTATTGGTGATACAGATAATACATGGCTTGCAATTGATGGTCAGCCGGTTGCATATTACTACGAAAGCACAACAAAAGAAGATGGCAATGAGACTATTACAGGAAGAGTTCCTGTTATGTTAAATGGTACAAGAGCAAATCTTATTTTAATATTTGATAATGATAATCCTTATGGATATATTGCCGGTGCAGTTTATGACTATGTTGATGGAGAAACTGATACTGTTGCAAAATCAATTGCAGAACTTACAGAGGGCGATACAATTGATTATATCTGCGATTACTATGGATATGATGGAAAATATCAAAACAGTTATTATCTTGGTGAGCAGGTAACATACTCTAAGGATATGGAAATCAGTAACGTTGATGTAGGAGCAAATTCAAAGATTACATATATGTTTACGGATATATATAACCAGGAGTATTACTCAGAATCTATATCACAGTAAAGATATTTAAGAAAGAATGTATTAGAAAGAATATGCCATAAAGTGGCATATTCTTAGCTATAAAAGAGCGAATAGAAAAATGAATTTTCCTATCTGCTCTTTTATGGCTAAGGACATATTGCTATGCAATATGTCCTTTCTAAAATAATATTTTTAAAAATTGCGTTGTTAATATTTCACGAAAATCTGGTATTTTATAAGTAAATTTTTATTGACATTATATAGAGTTTTGTATTATTATTAGAGATAGAAAAAATACGATAGAAATGGGGATTACGTGATGGTTAAAAGTTTCGTACAAATTTTAAATGTTGGTTTTGGTATCATCAACAATACTCAGCCAATTGAAGACAAAAATGTTGATGCCATAATGGAAATGGTTTTAGAAATGGATGATCCTGCAAAAGATATTAGAATCATCGGTTTCCGTATTTATGATATGGATACAGATACAGGTATCATGAGTAATCAGAGCGGTATTTATTATTTAGAGGGTGAAGAATTTACTTATCCTAAAGTAGATACAGAGATTACTACATACATGAAGACATCAGGAGTTGATTTTGAAAAAGGTCAGCAGCTTATTAAAATTAAAAAACCTAATATTATTGTAAGACCATTTAATCCTGATGATCAGATTCTTGATACACAGGCTGTTCTTATTAAGATGAAAGTTAAGAAAGAACAGGAACGTAGAAAGAGATTAGAAGAAGAAATCCTTACATACAAGAATAATCTTGTTGAAGAATTAAAGGCTGCAGCTGAATGTATAGAGAACAACCAGTTCAATACTATATCATTAGTTGATACAGGTGAAGATTCTAAAGCTCTTAATATCTTAGGAGATAAGGGTAACTTCCAGAAACATATTGAACATATGAGAAACATTCGTGTTGAGATTATGTCAATTGATAAATTCCTTAGAGAAAATCAGATTTAATATCTTCCTTTCTATTAATATTACAGGAAATGCATATTGGTTATGCCAATATGCATTTCTTTTTTGAAAAGATGAGGCTGCAAAATATGGAAAAAATACAGATGATATATAATTTAATTACAGGTTCAAAAAAAGCAAGAAAAGATTTAAAAATAAGGGATGTTTTTTATATGATATTCCTTGCAATATTCCTTGGAATAGCATTATCAGAATTGATTTTTAAAATCAGTATTATTAATACCAAGAGTGATTATGCCCAGATGAAAGATACTTTTTATACAGGAATGCTTCCGCTTAGAATTATAAAATTATGTCTTATCGTTCCTATAACAGAGGAAATATTCTTCAGGGGAATTTTATATAATGCAATAAAAATATTTGGATTTAAAGAAGAAAACCTATGTATAAAGGCAATGCTTATAACCTCTTTGATTTTTGCAATTCTTCATCTGAATCCCATGCAGATTATATATGCATTTTGTCTTTCAATGATAATTATATATGAATATGAGAAGTATAAAACTCTTGTAATTCCAATGATTATTCATATTGTAAATAATACAGTTACGGTATTTGCAAGCTTTTTGAACTTATCATGGATGGAGAAAATAAGAAATAGTTATGGAATATATATTTTAATCATAGTAATGTTTGTGTTCGCCGGTATTATTGAATATGTTTCGTATATTGATAAAAAGAAAAGACCGGAAATATTTTATGAATAGGCCGTTTGTAAGAGATGATTTTAAGAAAATTGAAATTATGGAGAAAAAAATAAAATTATCTATTGACAAATATTAAAAAAATGGTTATACTAGCAAGGCAGTTAAAAAAAGGGATCTTAGCTCAGCTGGGAGAGCATCTGCCTTACAAGCAGAGGGTCACAGGTTCGAGCCCTGTAGGTCCCACTTTATTAACTAACATGGCGGAATAGCTCAGTTGGCTAGAGCATACGGTTCATACCCGTAGTGTCGAGAGTTCGAATCTCCCTTCCGCTACTTAAGGCATTAGCGTTTGCTAGTGCCTTTTTTTAAAATTTAAATAATAATAATTTAAAAGAAAGATTTGGTGAAAACATATGAGAGTTGGTATAGGATATGATGTTCATAAATTAGTAGAAGGAAGAAAACTTATTTTAGGAGGAGTCTGCATTCCTTATGAAAAGGGGCTTCTTGGACATTCAGATGCGGATGTGCTTTTACATGCCATAATGGATGCACTCTTAGGAGCCTGTGCTCTAAAAGATATTGGATATCATTTCCCGGATAACGATGAGAAATATAAAGGAGCAGACAGCCTGAAATTACTTGAACATGTAGGAGAACTCTTAGAAAAAAAAATGTATGTTATCAATAATATAGACGCTGTTATTATTGCTCAGAGGCCAAAGCTCAGACCATATATGGATGAGATGGTTAAGAATATTGCAGCTGCACTTAAGATAGATGAAGATTTGGTTAATATAAAGGCAACAACAGAAGAAGGGCTTGGATTTACAGGCAGTGGAGAAGGGATTTCATCCCAGGCTATAGCTTCAGTAAGTTATGGAATTGATAATTCTATTAATCCTCAAGGTTGTAGTGGTTGTATGCGTGCAAATAATTAGAAACTATGTTATATTTATATTCAAGTGAAATTAAGAATCAAAGAAAGATGGAGATAGATTTATGAAGATATATAATACGCTTACAAGAAAAAAAGAAGAGTTTGTTCCGATAGAAGAAGGAAAAGTGAGAATGTATGTATGCGGTCCTACAGTATACAATCTTATTCATATTGGAAATGCAAGACCGATGATAGTTTTTGACACTGTAAGAAGATATTTTGAATACAGAGGATACGAAGTGAATTATGTTTCAAATTTTACTGACGTTGATGATAAGATTATAAAAGCTGCAAACGAAGAAAATGTAGATGCAGCTGAAATTGCAAGCAGATATATTGAAGAGTGCAAAAAAGATATGGAGGCTTTAAATGTTAAGCCTGCAACAACTCATCCTCTTGCAACAAAAGAAATTGGCGGAATGATAGATATGATAGATACCCTTATCAAAAAGGGATATGCATATGATGCTGATGGTACTGTTTATTATAAAACAAGAGAATTTAAGGATTATGGAAAATTATCAAAGAAGAACATTGATGATTTAGAGGCAGGACACAGAGATATAAAAGTGGATGGTGAAGAAAGCAAGAAAGATCCGCTTGATTTTGTTTTGTGGAAACCTAAAAAAGAAAATGAGCCATATTGGGAATCGCCATGGAGTAATGGAAGACCGGGATGGCATATAGAATGCTCTGTTATGGCAAAAAAATATTTAGGAGATACAATTGATATTCATGCAGGTGGAGAAGATTTGATTTTCCCTCACCATGAAAATGAAATTGCCCAGTCTGAAGCAGCAAATGGTTGTGAATTTGCAAAATACTGGATGCATAATGGTTTCTTAAATATCAATAATAAAAAGATGTCAAAATCTGAAGGAAACTTCTTTACAGTAAGAGATATTTCAAAAAAATATGATCTTCAGGTTCTCAGATTCTTTATGCTTAGTGCATCTTACAGAAGTCCAATTAACTTTAGTGAAGAACTTGTACTTGCTGCAAAAAACGGACTTGATAGAATTTTAACTGCTATTGATAATATTAACAGATTTATGGAAAATGCAGTGGATGCCGCATTAAGTGAAACAGAAAAAGAGAATATAAATAAATTAAATGAACTTAAAGAAAAGTTTAATGAAGCTATGGATGATGACTTTAATACTGCAGATGCACAGTCAGCTATTTTTGAAATGGTAAAACTTGCAAATGTTTCAGCAGATAATAATTCATCAAAAGAATATCTTGCAACTCTTAAAGAAGTTATTGTAACACTTCTTGATGTACTTGGAATTACAGCAGAAAAAGAAGAAGAAATTTTAGATGAGCAGATTGAAAAGCTTATAGAAGAAAGAACTTTGGCAAGAAAAGAAAAGAACTTTAAGAGAGCAGATGAAATAAGAGATGAACTTTTGGAAAAAGGAATTATTCTTAAAGATACAAGAGAAGGCGTAATATGGAAAAGAGTATAGATTCTTTTGATATTCTTGATTTTATTGAGAAGAGAGAAAATATAGAAATAAAAGAAATAGAGACATATTCGCCACTCACCCTTGCTTATATTGGTGATGCGGTTTATGAGCTTATTATCAGAACTTTAGTTGTAGCTAAAGGAAATAAACAGGTAAATAAACTTCATAAAGAGTCAAGTTCTTTGGTAAAAGCTTCTACACAGGCAGATATGATTGAAAATATCAAAGAAATACTCACAGAAGATGAAGAGGTTATTTTTAAAAGAGGCCGCAATGCAAAGTCTTTTTCAAAAGCTAAAAACGCGACTATGTCAGAATACCGCCAGGCTACCGGGTTTGAGGCTCTTATTGGTTATCTTTATCTTTCTAAAAAATCTGACAGAATGATAGAAATAATTAATTATGGTCTTGATAAAATTTTAAAATAAAATGAATGTGAGGTGGAATATTTGGAAAATACAAATGAAAATAATACCACTTATATAGAGGGAAGAAATGCTGTTATAGAGGCATTTAAATCGGGGAAAAGTGTTGATAAACTTTTTATTCTTGAAAAATGTTTTGATGGTCCTATAAATACAATAATAAGGCATGGAAAAAAGAGTAATACGATTATTAATTTTGTTTCAAAGGAAAGACTTGATTCTATGTCTGAATCAGGTAAACATCAGGGTGTTATAGCTTATGTAAGTGCGTATGAATATAGTGAGATAGAAGATATTTTTGCAAGAGCAGAAGAAAAAAATGAGGATCCGTTTATTATTATTCTTGATGAAATTGAGGATCCGCATAATCTTGGAGCAATTATCAGAACCGCAAATATATCAGGAGCTCATGGTGTTATTATTCCAAAACACAGATCAGCAACACTTTCTGCAACTGTTGCAAAAACATCCGCAGGTGCCATAAATTATACACCTGTTGTTAAAGTTACAAATATTGCCAAGACTATTGAAGAACTTAAAAAACAGGGTGTATGGGTTGCATGTGCTGATATGGATGGCGAGCTTATGTATAATGCTAATTTAAAAGGACCGATGGCTATAGTTATTGGTAATGAGGGAAAAGGAGTAGGAAAGTTAGTTAAGGAAAAATGTGATTTTGTTATTTCAATTCCTATGAAGGGAGAGATTAATTCTTTAAATGCTTCAGTGGCAATGGGAATTATATCTTATGAAATTGTAAGACAGAGAATGCAGTAGGAACATTGAAATTATAAAAAGATAAGAATGAAAAAAATATGAAAATATTTTAATTGTAAAAATAGAAAATAAAAAGAAAGGAATGAAAGATATGAATAATAATTATGATGATGAGTACACAAGAAACCCATATGAAGACCAGGTACAGAATACGACTTCGTTAAATGGAAACATAATTCATATGAATGGCGAAAGTGATGTATTTGATGCAACAAGGAATGGAAATGGATATAACGGAGGTTATGGCAGTGCTTATGGTATAGACAGGGATGAAATCTTATCAAAAGCAGTTACAAGATCCTTTATTGTTATGTTTGCAGCTCTTTTAGTATCCCTTGTAACAGCGATATATACACTTAATTATATGAGTGTATCATTTATTGCAAATTCAATAATGCCCCTTTGTATTGCTGAAATTGTAGTTGTACTTATTGCTACATCTGCAGCGGCTAAAAAGAAGGTGGCTCTTGCAGGAACATTATTTTTAATCTATGCAATTTTAAATGGTATAACACTTTCAGTAATAGCATTGGTATATACAAGTGCTTCAATTGTAACAATGTTTTTGGTAACTGCCCTCATGTTTGGTGGAATGGCATTTATCGGTTTGTTTAAACAATTTGACTTTTTAAGTGTTGGAAGTTATCTCATTATGGGATTATGGGGAATTATTATTGCAAGCATAGTAAATTTATTTTTACACAGCTCAGCTATTGAAACACTTATCTGTTATGTAGGTGTTGCAGTCTTTTTAGGATTAACAGCATATGATGTTCAGAAAATTAAGAAAAATGCTTATGAATCAGATGGTTCAAGTGCATCTATAAATTCAATTGCTTTGTTAGGTGGCATAAATTTATACCTTGATTTTATCAATCTTTTGTTAAAATTGTTGAGGCTATTTGGTAAAAAAAGGTAAATATAGTTTGACATATTTGGTTGATTTTGATAAAATTACTAACTAGAAGGCCTGTTTTTTTGTGGATTATCACACGACAAATCTTCTAAAGTAATTTTTCGTATGTAAATGTCGCAGGGATAGGCAAAAAATATATAAAAAAATAGGAGGACGTAAAAAAAATGCGTAGAAAAATTTCTAGAGTTGTAGCATTATCTTTAGCTACAGCAATGACAGTTGCAATGGCAACAGGATGTGGTTCTGATTCTTCATCAAGCTCATCTGGTAAAAAATCTAGCAATGGAAAGGGATCAGTTTATTGGTTAAACTTCAAACCAGAAGCTGACGAAGCTTTACAGGATATTGCTAAGAAGTATGAAGATGAAACAGGAGTTAAAGTTAAAG
Organism: Lachnospiraceae bacterium RM5; assembly: GCA_900110975.1. Classification (GTDB taxonomy): domain Bacteria; phylum Bacillota; class Clostridia; order Lachnospirales; family Lachnospiraceae; genus Bovifimicola. The sequence goes on along the minus strand of FOFK01000002.1, from coordinate 583,426 downwards.
TTGTTACAGCTGCTTCAGGAACATATGAAGAAACACTTACAGCTGAAATGGACAAATCTGATGCTCCTACATTATTTGTAGTAGGTAACGCTGCTTCTGTAAAAACATGGGATGACTATTGTGTAGACCTTAAAGGTACAGATGTATACAATGAATTAAATACAGATGCATTCACATTATATGATGAGAGCGGAAAAGCTTGCTCAATCGGTTATTGTTATGAAAGTTATGGTATCATAACAAACCTTAAGCTTTTAAAAGAAGCTGGATATGAATTATCTGATATTACAGATTTTGATTCATTAAAGAAAGTAGCTGATGATATTCATGACAGAGCTTCAGATTTAGGATTTGATGCATTTACATCATCTGGTATGGATGATTCTTCATCATGGAGATTCTCAGGACATTTAGCTAATATGCCATTATATTATGAAGCACAGGATGATAATTGGGAAGAAGCTCCAGCTTCAATCAAAGGTACATACCTTGATAACTTCAAGAAGATCTGGGATCTTTACATTACAGATTCTGCTGTAGATCCTGCAACACTTGCTACAGGTGGATATGATGCAGAAGCAGAATTCAAAGATGGTAAAGCAGTATTCTATCAGAATGGTACATGGGAATATGCAGCACTTTCAGAAGTATATTCAAATGATGATATGGCTATGATTCCTATCTATTGTGGAGTTGACGGAGAAGAAAATGCCGGACTTTGCTCTGGTACAGAAAACTGCTGGGCAGTTAATGCTAAAGCTTCTGATGCAGATCAGAAAGCAACTCTTGACTTCATGAAATGGTTAGTAACTTCTGAAGAAGGAACAACAATGATGGCTGATCAGTTCGGTGCTATTCCTTACAAACAGGCTGCAGAAAGTGATAACGTATTCTTGCAGAATGCTAATCAGTATCTTGCAGATGGAAAATACAATGTTGACTGGGCATTCAACTACACACCAAACGTAGATGAATGGAGAGCTGGTGTTGTAGCAGCTATGAATCAGTATGATGCAGGCGGATCTTGGGATGATGTTGAAACAGCATTCGTTGCAGGATGGGCTACACAGTATGCAGCAGCAAATCAGTAAAATAAAGCTGATTAGTAAAATAAAATAATTTATTAAGTTAGACATGTAGAGGGTAGGGGCAGGCAACGCTTGCTCCTACTTTTTTAAATCAGGAGGATTTTATGAAAAAAAACCGAAAAGCCCAAAAAGCTATGAATGTTAATTCTCCATTATTGCAGAGATCAATAGGTAAATGGTGGCCTTTATTTTTATTACCAATCATGGTTGCATTTTCTATAGGATTTTTGTATCCATTCTTTTCAGGATTTTATTTATCAATGTGTAAGTTTACAACAACATCAGATGCAGAGTATATAGGATTTGAAAACTATACAAAGGCATTTCATGATCCTACTTTTGTTCATGCATTCTGGTATACAGCATTATTTGCAATAACATCCCTTGTTATAATTAATCTTATAGCATTCTTTGTTGCATATGCACTTACAATGGAAATAAAAGGAACAAATATATTCAGAACAGTATTCTTTATGCCAAACTTAATTGGTGGTATCGTTCTTGGTTATATTTGGAGTATGATTTTTAATGGTGTTTTATTAAAATATAATACAAACATCCTTATGAAGCAAAAATATGGATTTTGGGGATTAATAATACTTATCTGCTGGCAGCAGATAGGTTATATGATGATTATCTATATTGCAGGATTACAGGCGATTCCTGAGGATATTAAGGAAGCTGCAAAGATTGATGGAGCGGGAAGAGTAAAGACTCTTACACATATTACACTTCCAAATATTATGCCTTCAATTACAATCTGCGTATTCCTTACATTAACAAATGGATTTAAGCTCTTTGATCAGAACCTTGCACTTACAGGTGGTATGCCATATGAGTTTAAGTTAAATCCTGATGGAACAGCTTCTATCGTTAAGCAGACAGAAATGTTAGCTTTAAATATTTATAATACATTCTATGGACAGAGTGCAACGGCAAGAGGTGTTGCTCAGGCAAAAGCTGTAATGTTCTTTGTTTTAGTTGCTGTAATATCAATTGTTCAGCTTGTAGTAACAAGGTCAAGGGAGGTGCAGCAGTAATATGAGTAAAGAAAAAAATGAAGAGTTAGTAGATAATGAGTTACAGAAGGTTGTAGGAGAAGAGGTTGTAAAGAAAACTATTGTTACTAATAAAAGATTAAAACTTAGTCTTACAATATTCTTTACAGTAATTTCAATCGTTTATGTATTACCTGTTGTATTTGTTTTAATTAACTCATTTAAGTTAAATACTTTTGTTAAGACAGATACATTTAAAATCCCAAGAGGAGAAATGTTTGCTAAATTCGCAAACTACACAAAGGGTGTAACGTTTGGTAATTATCCTTTTATTAAATCTGTAGCATACAGTTTTCTTATAACTGTATTATCAACAACATTGATTTTAATATTCACATCAATGGCTGCATGGTATATTGCCAGAGTAAATAATATTATCTGTAAGATTATTTATTATTTATTTGTATTTTCAATGGTTGTACCATTCCAGATGGTTATGTTTACACTTGCAAGAACAGCAGATTCAATGCATTTAAATACACCATTCACAATCCCGATAATTTATCTGGGATTTGGTGCAGGACTTGCATCCTTTATGTTTGTTGGTTTTGTAAGATCTATACCACTTGAAATTGAAGAAGCAGCTGCTATTGATGGATGTGGTGCAGTAAGAACATATTTCCAGGTTGTATTTCCTATGTTACAGCCAACATTAATTTCAGTTGGTATTTTGGAAATTATGTGGATCTGGAATGACTACTTATTACCATACTTATCACTTGACAGAACAAAGTATATGACAATTCCAATTCATATCCAGTACTTACAGGGAAGTTATGGAACAGTTGACTTAGGAGCAATGATGGCTCTTATTACAATAAGTATTGTTCCTGTAATTATCTTCTACTTAATCTGCCAGAAACATATTATTAAAGGTGTTGCTGCAGGTGCTGTTAAGGGATAAATTTTTAAAATTTAAGAAATTATATTTTTTAAAATATTGAAGCTAAAAAGGGTTGCAAATGCAGCCCTTTTTCTTCAAAACATTGACTTTTAAGGTGGTTTATAGTATTTTATTAATGTATTGCTACTATGGCTCAGGAGGTAGAGCGTCGCCTTGGTAAGGCGGAGGTCACGGGTTCGAGTCCCGTTAGTAGCTTTTTTTATACTCAAAAAAAACACTATACTAGAATAAGATTAGAAATTGGAAGGTGACAAAATGAAAAAAAGAGTAGTTGTATTTTTGATATTACTTGTATTATTAACAGCATCCATAGGGGTATCATGTTTTTTCTTTTTGAAATATAGAAATGAGAAAAAAGAATATAAAGAATATAAAGATAAACAGGTGGAATTACAAAAAAATAACACTGATGAATTAAAGGAAAAGATTAAAACGGATCTGGAAAATGGCGTTGGAACAATCAATACACTTAGAAATGTGTTTGATGAAGATGTTGTTTTATATGATTCAGGTAAATTTAAGTTTATCCCGATAAATACATCATTAAAGAAAAATACAATTAATAATGATAATCTTGTAACAGATGATGATGGCAGTATTTCATATGTGGTAAATGGTGAAAATAAAGGGCATAAAGGCATTGATGTATCAAAATTCCAGGGTGATATTGACTGGGAAAAGGTTAAGGCAGGTGGTGTAGAATTTGCCATAATAAGAGTAGGATACAGAGGATATGGCAGTGGTGAGATTGTTGAGGATGAGAAGGCAAAACAAAATCTTGAAGGTGCAACAAAAGCAGGTATAAAAGTTGGTGTATATTTTTATTCTCAGGCAATAACTGTTGAAGAAGGTATAGAAGAAGCAGATTTTGTTTTGAAATTAATAAAAGATTATGATATTACTTATCCTGTTGTTTTTGATACGGAACCTGTAAGTGAAGGTGTTTCAAGAATGGATGATTTAACCGGAGACGAGATAAGTGATATTGCTGTGGAATTCTGTAAAAGAATTGAAAATAAGGGCTATAAACCAATGATTTATGCTAATTTAAGATGGTTTTTACTCACACTTAACTGTGATAAATTAGAAGGTTATGATAAATGGTTTGCAGGCTATGACAAAACTTTATATTTCCCATATGAGATAAAGATGTGGCAATATAGCGAAACCGGATATGTTGATGGTATAGATACCCAGGTCGATTTGGATATTTGTTTTAGCGATTATGAGTAATGGAGGGAAAAACTATGAGAAGAGACAGGGTTCAGGCAGTTGTTATAAGAGATGATAAAATTTTAATGGTAAAACATAAGATGAATGGAAGAATCTTTTATTGCCTTCCGGGTGGCGGCGTTGAAGAAGGTGAAACCTACGAAGATGCAGTTACACGTGAGCTTTTGGAAGAAGCTTTGGTACATGGAAAAGTTATAAGAAAACTTTCAGTACAATATAAGCCTGATAACAGAGGTGAAGTTCATAGTTTTCTTTTGGAAATTGGGGAAGATGAAGTGATAGGGAAAGGTATAGATCCGGAGTTTAGCATGGAAGAGCAGACGATTATTGGTTCTGCATGGCTTTCGTTAGAAGAAATAGGAGATGTTGACAGGGCATATCTCTGGGCAGCAGGCCTTAACAGGGTGGATTTCTTCCATGAAAAGCTTTTAAATCTTGATAATAAGATATATGTTTAGAAATTATTATTAAATATAGCTTATTTTCTAAAAAAATAAGTGGACTAATTTGATGAATTATGAGAAAATAAATAAGATCGAATAATGATAGAAGCATTATTTATCTTATTTATTTTTTTAGTTAATATTTTGAAAGGAGTTTAGTAATGATTTACTCACAGAAAGTTCAGGAAATGTGCCCTGTAGCTAAGGGTGCAAAGCATGAGCCTGCTCCAATACCAGAAGAAGGAAAATGGATCCATGCAAAAAAAATTGAAGATATATCAGGTTTTACACATGGTATAGGTTGGTGTGCACCACAGCAGGGAGCTTGTAAATTATCTTTAAACGTTAAAAATGGTGTAATTGAAGAAGCTTTAATTGAAACAATTGGATGTTCAGGTATGACACATTCAGCAGCTATGGCAGCAGAAATTTTACAGGGAAAAACTATATTAGAAGCATTAAATACAGACTTGGTTTGTGATGCTATTAATACAGCTATGAGAGAATTATTCTTACAGATCGTTTACGGACGTACACAGAGTGCTTTCTCAGATGACGGTTTAGTAATCGGTGCCGGATTAGAAGATTTAGGAAAAGGTCTTCGTTCACAGGTTGGTACAATGTATGCAACTAAAGAAAAAGGTGTACGTTACCTTGAAATGGCAGAAGGTTATGTTACAGGAATTGCTTTAGATGAGAATAATGAAGTTATCGGATATCAGTTCGTTTCTTTAGGAAAGATGACTGACTTTATTAAGGCTGGAGATGATCCTAACACTGCTTATGAAAAAGCTAAAGGCCAGTATGGTCGTGTAGATGATGCAGCTAAGATCATTGACCCTAGAGTTGATTAATTTATAGAAAGGAGACGAAGAAATGGCTTTATTTGAATCATATGAAAGAAGAATAGATACAATTAATTCTGTACTTAACAGTTATGGAATTAGTTCAATAGAAGAAGCAGAAAAGATTACAAAAGATGCTGGATTAGACGTATATGAACAGGTTAAGAAGATTCAGCCAATATGTTTTGAAAATGCATGTTGGGCATATACAGTTGGTGCAGCTATCGCTATTAAAAAAGGTTGTAAGAGAGCTGCAGATGCAGCAGCAGCTATAGGTGAGGGACTTCAGGCATTTTGTATCCCTGGTTCAGTTGCTGACCATAGAAAAGTTGGTTTAGGACATGGTAACCTTGGAAAAATGTTATTAGAGGAAGAAACAGAATGTTTCTGTTTCCTTGCTGGACATGAATCATTTGCTGCAGCTGAAGGTGCTATCGGTATTGCTGAAAAAGCTAATAAAGTTAGACAGAAACCATTAAGAGTTATCTTAAACGGTTTAGGAAAAGATGCTGCACAGATTATTTCAAGAATTAACGGATTTACATTCGTTGAAACAAAATATGATTATAAGAGTGCAAAACTTAACATCGTAAGCGAAACACCATATTCAAATGGTCTTAGAGCTACAGTTAAATGTTATGGTGCTGATGATGTTCAGGAAGGTGTTGCAATCATGCATCACGAAAATGTTGGTGTTTCTATTACAGGTAACTCAACAAACCCAACAAGATTCCAGCATCCAGTTGCAGGAACATATAAGAAAGAATGTATCGACTTAGGAAAGAAATATTTCTCAGTTGCTTCAGGTGGTGGTACAGGACGTACATTACATCCAGATAACATGGCAGCTGGTCCTGCTTCATACGGTATGACAGATACATTAGGAAGAATGCATAGTGATGCTCAGTTCGCTGGTTCTTCATCTGTACCTGCTCACGTAGAAATGATGGGACTTATCGGAATGGGTAACAACCCAATGGTAGGTGCTACAGTAGCAGTTGCTGTTTCAATTGAAGAAGCTGCAAAGGCTGGAAAATTCTAATTTAGAATTTATTATATTTAAAATATAAAGAGAGGTTCTGCTTTAGTGAACTTTAATGGGTTGCCGGTTTTATGCCGGCAACTCTTTTTTATTATTGTTGAAACTGTATGTTTAAATGAATATAATAAAATTATATATTAGTGTGACAAGTGAAGTTTATATTATTATTTATATAACAATAGTAGAAGGAAGATGGATTATATGAGTGTTAAGGAACTGATTGGCGAGACAACCGAATATGATAAAAAACGGACTCTTGAAGAAAAAAGACCAAAGAGCTGGTTAAAGAGCGTTAGTGCATTTGCTAATACATTCGGAGGAAAATTAATTTTTGGCATAGATGATGATGATAATATTGTAGGGTTAGAAGATGCAAAAGGTGTTTCTGAGAAAATAAGTGAAGCAATTAAGATGCATATGAATCCTATTCCAAACTTTAAATTATCTCAAGAAATAGCAGATGGAAAAGAAGTAGTTATCGTTGAGATTATGACCGGTAATGAGACACCTTATTATTATTCGGGTAATGGTCAGCTAGTTGCCTTTGTGCGAGTAGGTAATGAAAGTATAATTGCAAATCCGACGCAACTTAGAGAATTGGTTATAAAGGGAAGTGGAAGAAGTTATGACAGCTTGCCTTCACAATATAAATTTGAAGATATGGCATTTACAAAATTAAGGTCTGTATATAAACAAAGAACGGGTAAATCATTTGAAGATACAGATTATGAATCTTTTGGAATTATAGATGGTAATGGAAAACTTACTAATGCAGGAGCACTTCTTGCGGATGAATCACCTATAAGACATTCAAGAGTTTTCTGTACCAGATGGAATGGTCTTACAAAAGCATCAGGACTTATGGATGCGATTGATGATGAAGAAATTTCCGGTGGATTGATATCCCTTTTTCAAGATGGTCTTAAGTTCATTATGAACCATAATAGAAAAGCATGGAAAAAGGCAGCAACACATAGGGTGGAATATCCGGATTATCCGGAAAGAGCGGTTACAGAAGGATTGGTAAATGCACTTATTCACAGAGATTATTTGATGATTGGTAGTGAAGTTCATATAGATATGTTTGATGATCGTTTGGAAATATATTCGCCGGGGGGAATGGTGGATGGTTCTTCGCTGGAGGGAAGAGATCTTAGAAATATATCATCACAACGAAGAAATCCTGTGTTGGCTGATATTTTTAGCAGATTAAATCTGATGGAACGCAGGGGTAGTGGTTTTAAGAAGATTCTTGAAGATTATGATTTTCAGGAAAATGTTACAGAAGAACTAATGCCAAAGTTTAATACGGAATATAAGGATTTTACGTTGAAGCTTTATAATTTGAATTATATTGAGGAAAATGGTATTAAACATAATGTCGTCCAAGATGTCGCTCAAGATGGCACTCAAGATGGCACTCAAGATGGCACTCAAGGTGGCACTCAAGGTGGCACTCAAGGAAAATATGACTTACAAATAAAAAAATTAATGATTGATAATCCTTCAATTACTACTATAATGATTGCTAATGAACTTGGAATAAGTGTGAGAACAGTTAAGAGAGTAATTTCTGCAAATGCAGATATTGAATATGTTGGAAGCGGATATAGTGGACATTGGAAAGTGATAAATTCAGATAAATAAACGAAAAAGCACATATCAATATAACTATGATGCAGTTGCTAGAGGAAATTTTTAAATTAAAGGGTGTGGTTTAAATGGATTATGCAGAAGAAAATATAATAAATGTTTATAATAATATTGCTTTTATTGCCATGTTGGAGGGATATAATATGGCAAGTATGATAAAAGAGGCAGATAAAGAAATAGAAATATATAAAGAACAATGTGAAGGAATATTTGTTCCTAGAGGATATTTTGGACTATACTATGTCGAACTTTTGGCTCATAAGATGAACAGAACATTAGGAGATATATACAACTTATCTCAAAATATTAAAAGAGAAGCGTTAAGAATGATTATTGAATCATATACAAATAAATGTGATGCATACAATAATAATTTTGAGAATGACGATGAGGGGATTAAGTTTAGCGGCTTTATAGAGGTAAATTCAATAAATGATTTGGGAGAATATTGTAAACTAAACTGTATTGGAAAATGTTACTATGAACCAGTTGATGAATATTGGGTTAATATGCATAATCATAAAAGAAATAAAATATTTTACTTGTTTACATTTGAAAAGAAATTTGACGAAGATTTAAAATGCTACATATATTCGTTTTGGGTTTCTGGTATAAATGATTTTAGGTCTGATTACATTTATGATGAATTTTTGATATGGAGAGAAAAAGATGGAATGCTTGCTAATTTTATAGAAGATTGTATATCTGATTATTATGAATCAAATGAAGAGGAGAATGAAGATGATGAAGATCTTGAAGATGAAATTGAAAGTAGTCATGAAAATAAAGAACCTAAAATAAAACCGAAAGTTGTAGAAGATAGATATGACGAGGCTGATATGGACGAGCTAGTTGTTGATATTTTAAGCAATACAAAAACAGTAGATATTCTTGATGAATTTGAAGGGAACGAAGAAACATCTGCATATAAAAGGATTGTTGTTAATAACGGCAAATATATTAGTTATCGACATCATAATCAATATGAATATGTATATTTTAATTATATTATAGAGCGAGGATATGGAGATGATTATGTCAGAGATATAACATTTACAAACTTTAAAATGAAAAAAACTTCGGATCTAGAAGAATATGTTAAAAATGAGTTGTCACGAGAAGATATATTTTTATATCTTGATAAAGATAAATTTTTTAGATTTACTAAACCATATTTATTAAGAGCACAAAACAGCAACAATAGAACGGGATATGGCTCTGAATGGAGATGGGATTATGGAGATTTAATTCAGGAAACGCAGGGCACATTATATGGGGAAACAACAAAATATTTTATAGTTGGTGGATATATAACAACATATTCTAAATATAATTTGTTAAAAAGAAAACCATTTAAAAAAGGAGAGGAAAAATCGAAAATCATTGTATTTTATGATGAAAAACTATATGATGTTACACATAATAAAACTATTTTAAAATATTTAAAAATCAGAACAAATAATGGTATTAAATATATTGCAGCAAATTATGATTATATTTCTAATAAATATTATATCCATTCCAAATGTGGAATAAAAAATAAAGAATATATACAAAATGGATTGTTTGAGATTAAAGACTTAAAGGATGAATAATTGATAAAACCTACTAGAAATATATTTCTGCTAGGTTTTTTAGTTGTTACGTTTTAAATAATTCTAAAAATTTATATTAAACTAGATACATTAAAGTGATAAAATTTAATATATAAAAATAAGATTAGCGAAGGGAGATGTTATGCGATGAGCTTATTAGGATTTATAGGGTTGGGTATAATGGCAAAGAATGCATTAACACCAAAATGGTCAGCGTCAAAAGGTGCGGCGGAATACAGAAAACAACATCCGCTAATTCATCCAGTCGCTGGTAAACTATATGGAGACTATTCGTATACATATAAACCTTATCAGTTTATATCAACTAAAATACCAGTGCGTGCAGACACCATTCCAGACGGAACATATACAATTACAATGCCAAACGGAAAAAGGGTGACGAGAAAATATAAAACTTATTATGAGACAACCTATAGTGGAAGTAAATGTATATTAAAAGTTGATAGCGACAATTGTAATTATGATATGAAATTTAAAACAAAAATTATTTTAAAAGATGAAAATTGTAATTCTGTCGTATGGGAAGATATGACGGGAAGAAAAGCAATATTAGATATAGGTCACGAACAAGAAATAAACATATTAAACGCAAAAGAAAAAATTAAAATGTACGAGAGATATGATAGGGAATGCGACTTGGATAAAATTGCTAAACTAAAAAAGGTAATAAAAAATAATGAAGAAATATTAAATAATCAAAAAGATTATATAGAAGAAACCAAAATGTTTACACAGTTTTTTGAAAATTGTACTTTTGATATGTATAAAAGATTTAATGATTTAGAGTGTTGGGATGCATTTTTAGGGCAGATAAGTTGTAATTCTAAAAATACCAAACACTATGTGTCTGACGAAGAAAAACAAATTGTTTGGGAGGAATTAAAAAAGGATATTGTAAAAGATGAATTAAGGGTTAATGAAAATGAAACAAGAAAATTTTTAAAACATGAATATGAAAAAATGTCTGTCGCAATTAATACTGCGAATACTGTCTTATGGAAATATAGGTTGTCTATGCATAGAGAAGACGCAAGAATTTCATTGGACGATTTGAGAGAATTTTATGAAAAAGAAATGAGAAAATATACCAAATTGAGTAGTTTAGGATGGTGGTAAATATGATTGTAAAAGAAGATTTTATTAAGAAATAATATTTAATATATAATAAAAATATACAGGAAGAAGTCATGGTCATGACTTCTTTTTTTTGCCCATATTTAAATGTAATTTAATATTTTTTACCATTAATTTATTGTATAATAGAGGTATATTATTTGAACGTGATAAATTTAAAATTTAATATGGGAGGAGATATGCGTATGGTTATTTTTAAAAAAGCATATATTAAAAAGGTCTTTGTTATTTTGTTATGTGTGGCTTTAATTAGTCCGAATTTTATTTTTGAGGCAAAGGCTGATGGTGAGTTTCCTGATATAATCAGTGTTGATGTTGATTTTAAAGGAGATGTTACTATTGGAAAAACTTTAAATCTTAATGGTCAGACAGTTGTTATTGAAGGAACTGTGACACAAGAAGCAGATATTATATTTAATGGTGGAAAGCTTCTTATTACAGGTGATTTTATTCATAACAATGGTAGATTAGATGTCGAAGATGGTGCTATGGCTGTATCCGGAGATTATAATCAAAATGGTGGTACATTCTTAGGTGGAAGCGGAAATGTAATTATAGGTGGAGATTATTTAGAAGAGGGTGGAGTTCTTAGTGTAGGAGGATGTAATTTGAAAGTGGATGGAAATTATGTTCTTGCTACAATTACAGAAGATGAGCATGGTAATAAAAATTACTCAGGCTCAAATGCATCAATTATAATGAATAATCCTGACGGAATTTTTAAAGTATGTAAGGACTTTTATTTTCAGAGTAATTTAAATAATGGTGCTAATACATTAACGGATGGTACAATTGAATTACAGGGTAACTTTACTCAAAGAGCCGGATATAAAGATGATACTGAGATAAAAGTAAATTTTTCTTCAACAAATAATAATAAGGTTATTTTTTCAGGTTCAAAAAAGCAGATCGTAGATTTTGAAAATCCAGAAAGTTCATGTTTTAATATTTTATCAAAAACAGATAATACTGATGTTGACATTGTATCAGGATGTATAAATAAAATTGGAGGCAATGTAACTTTAAACAGTTTTAATCAATATGGGACAATGGAGCTTGGTGAAAATACACTGACTGTTAATAATGATTTGAATATGAATGGAAACATAAAACTTAATAATGGTGCTTTATATGTAAAGAAAAATTTAAATCAGAAAAATGGCGGTATGATTGTTTCAGCAGGAAGTTTATTTGTATCAGGTAATTATACCTTGGCAGATGTATCTTACGATGGCGAAAATCCTATATATAGTACGGCGGATTCTTATATAAGTATGACTGATGATAATGGATATGTTTTAGTTGGTGGAGATTTTTATACCATGAGTAGATATAATAATGGTACTAATGTTTTACAGAACGGTACCATGGAATTTAAAGGGGATTTTACACAGAAGGCAGGAATATCTAATTCAGAACCGGTAAGATATAATTTTGAGTCAAAGAACAATCATAAAATTATTTTTTCAGGAAATGATGTGCAAAATGTAGAATTTGAATATCCTGGTTGTTCGGGTTTTGGATTGTTTAGTTCTACTAATCCTAAGGTGAATTTAAATGGAGTATCAATATTAAAAATAGACGGTGAATCTGTTGTTAATAATTTTTATCAATATGGTGTTTTGAATTTAGATGATAAAACACTTAATATTAAAGGAAATCTGGTTCAGTTTGGAAATATAAATGTTAGCACTGGTAATCTTAATGTTAACGGCTTGTATAATCAATTAGATGGAATTTTAAATCTTAATAGTGGAAAAGTAAAAACTATGGGGGATTATGTACTGGCATCTATTATAGAAAATCAGGATGGAAGTAAAAATTATGAAGGCTCAGATGGTTATATATATATTGTAAATGATGATGCTGTTATGGAAATAGGTGGAGACTTTATTACAAAAAGTAATAAGGGAAATTCAAATAATACTATATATGCCGGAACCATTATTTTAAAAGGAGATTTTTATCAATATAATGGAGGAGAAAATAGTAACATTGAATATAATTTTGAGGCAAAAGGAAAAAATAAAATTATTTTTGATGGTACAAAGACACAGAATATAGTATTTGAAAGTACCACAAAATCCTGCACAAATATTATTGGTACATCTTCAAATTCTGATGTTAATGTTACAGGGGCTATAGCATCTCTTGAGGATGATCTTGTTTTATCAGATTTCAATCAGTATGGAAAGCTTGATTTGAATGGGCATAAGCTTACCATACTTGGTGACCTGGTAGAAAATGGAAGTATTAATTTAAATTCAGGAGAGCTTGTGGTTTTAGGAAATTATATTCATCAAGGTGGATGTTTAACTGTTGGCGACGGAAGCATAACTGTAAAAGGAGATTACAGGGTTCAAAAAATGGATACCACCGGTGAAAGCGTAGAATATTCAAGTTCAGAAGGTTATATAAGCATGAATAATGAAGCGGGAAATATTTTGATTGAAGGAGATTTTATAATTCAGAGTGATAAAAATAATGCATTTAGTATATTTAGCGCAGGAACTATTGAATTAAAAGGAGATTTTTGTCAATATAATGGTGGAATAAATGGAACTGCCACATATAACTTTGAGTGTAGTTCAAATCATGTTGTAAAACTTACAGGCGAAGGTACACAAAATATATATTTTGAAGCTGTGGGAAAATCAAAATTTAATAAGCTTATTCTTGCAAAGAAAAGATATTATAATGGCGAAGTTGTATTAATGAATAATACATTTAATGCAAGAGAAGTTGTACTTGAATATGATAATACTTCGTATTTAAGTGATGATGAAATTTTACTTGGAAATAACATAACTATAACCGGAGATAATGATGGTGGAAATGGTGATTTTACATATGAATTCTATGTAAAGAAAAGTACGGAAGATGAGTTTAAATTAATTGAAAGTAGTGGAAATATTGTTAATTATAAACCTGATGCTGAGGGGACATATAATGTAAAGGTTGTAGTAACTGATAATGGTGATAATATAACAAGAGAAAAGGAAATGTCATTTAATGTTATTAAAGAAACTGTTGATTTAAAAGCACCTGTGGTTGTTGGAATTTCAACATCTGATAATAATATTAAATTAAGCTGGACAGAAGTAGAAGGAGCTACAGGTTATCAGCTTTATAAATATTTTGCAAGTACCAAGACTATGCAGAAGTCAAAATTTGTTACAACTACATCTACTACAATGTATAATGTAAAACCGGGTTCAACATACAGATATGTAGTACAGCCTGTAGCAGGAGATATCGCACTTGATAATGTAAATAAAGATAATGTAGTTGATGTAACGGCAGGAAAGGCGTTAAGTTCAACACCATTTGTAACTGCTACATATAATGAAAATAAGAATTATATAGAACTTAATTGGGAAAAGGTTAGTGGTTACAGTACATATTATGTATATAAGTATTATACAAGTTCAAAGACACTACAGGACAAACCAAAAACTGTAAGCAATGCGACATCAACAAAATATTATAATATTGAAAAAGGCAAGGAATACAGATATCTTGTTACTACAGTGCCTATAGAAAACTTATCATCATATGATGGTAAACATACTATATCAATAAAGATACCGCCGGTATAAAATGATAAATTTGACGTTTTGAAATAATATAGTTAATATCGAGAAGAATATTGTAAGACTTAAATAATTTAAAATAAAATCCAGGAAGTTCGCTTCCTGGATTTTTTGCTTTATATTATCTTATATTACATACTTCTTTATTGTGGTGCTGCTGTGGTTTCCTGAGGAGCTTCATTAGTAGCAGCAGTGGTTTCCTGTGGTGTAGCTGCATTCGCCTGGGTAGTAGTGTTTTCTCCTGTGTTTGCAGAAGTCTCTGCTTCTGGAGTAGGTGTTGGTTCTACATAATGTGAATAACATTTATCTGTAGGAACTGTTCCATCAGCAAAATATTCGGTTATGGCAGGGCAACCGCTTCCTGCAAGTTTTCCGGATGAAGAACAAATCTTGGCTTCTACAACAGATTCAGGTTTTGTAAATCCCGGATCTTCCGTGTAGCCTTTTGCTGCATCTATCTGAGTCATAATTCTGCTCCATAGTTTTTCATGATAAACACCATTTGAGATAGATGTATTTTCATCATAACCTGTCCAGATTGTGGCTGTAAGATATGGTGTATATCCTGCAAACCAAAGGTCGTTATCATCAGATGTTGTACCTGTTTTTCCTGCAACACTCATTCCACTTACCTGACATGCAGTTCCGGTTCCTTCTTTTACAACGTCTTCCATAGCACTTGTAAGAAGGTAAGCTGTAGAGTCTTTTAAAACTGTATGTGTTTTAGGTGTTGAATCTATAATAGCTTTTCCATTATGGTCAAGGACTTTTGTATATAATGTTGGTTTAATATAAACACCATTATTTGCTATAGATGCATAAGCTGCGCATAATTCAAGGTTTGTAACACCATATGTAATACCACCAAGGGCAAGAGGCTGGCCAATATCAGTTACTATGCTTCCATCAGCATTTTCTTTGCTGTCTACAAGAGTAGTAAATCCAAAGTTCTGGAGATATTGGAAACCAAGAGCAGGTGTAATATCTGTAAGAAGTTTTACAGTTACAACGTTCATGGAGTCTCTGATACCTTTTCTTAATGTTGAATCGCCTCTGTATGAACTACCCCACCAGTTTTTGACAGGACGTCCGTTGTCATAATTAAAAGGTGCATCTTTTATAGTAGATGCAAGTGTATATCCTGCAGTATCAAGTGCTGGTGCATATGTTGATAATACCTTGAAACATGAACCAGGCTGTCTTGTAGTAGTTGTAGCTCTGTTAAGTGTAAGACTCGCTGTCTTTTCACCACGTCCTCCGACGATTGCTTTTACGTAGCCTGTCTTTTGGTCTATTACAGTAAATGAAGTCTGTGGCTGTAAAGTAAATTGTTTAACTTCACCAAGTTCTGTATCACCTTCAGCAAAGAATGCTGCTTTAAATCCATTTATAAGATTTTCTCCATCTTCAGGGCTTCCAAATATTAATTTGAAATATGGCTGTTCAAGAGTAACTCTGTAATAGTAATCAAGATCAGCTTCTGAATAATTTTGAACTGTTCCGTCGGCTTTTTTTATTGACCATGCCCAGCTGACAGAATATGTTGTATTTATTGGATAATTATCGATATTATTTACTTCTGCATCACAGATATTCTGGATTGTCATGTCCTGTGTTGTATAAATGCTTAATCCACCGCTGTAAATAATATTATAAGCTTGTGTCTGTGTATAACCTTTCTGCTCCATTAAATCATTTAACAGCTCATCGATAACAGCATCAACAAAATATGTATATGGTGAATCAATAGGCTTTTCAACGTTTACTGACTGGATTCTTGAATATACATCATCTGCAATGGCTTCGTTATATTCAGCCTGTGAAATATGGCCGTTTTTAAGCATTCTTTTAAGAACTCTTGTTCTTCTTTGTGCATTATATTCCGGATTTGTTACTGGATTATATTTTGAAGGGTTCTGTGTAATGGCAGCAATAACCGTACTTTCGGAAAGATTTAAATCCTTTGCATCTTTATTAAAATATCTTTTAGCTGCTGACTGAACACCTAAAGTATTTGAACCAAGGTTGATTGTATTTAAATAACTTTGAAGAATATATTGCTTGGTTGTTGTTTTTTCTAATTGTAATGCAAGGTATTGCTCCTGGAATTTTCTTTTGAAAAGTGAGCCGTAATTTGATTCTCTTCCTCCGTTTTCAAAAACGTTATTTTTTAATAACTGCTGGGTGATTGTAGAAGCACCCTGTGAGAAATCTTTTGTTGTAATAGCTTCAACGCCGGCTCTTAAGATACCTTTTACATCGATACCGTTGTGATATAAGAAACGTTCATCTTCTGCGTCAATAAAAGCATTCTGAAGACACATAGGAATATCTTCTATCTGTATCTCCTGTCTGTTTGAACCGGATTTAAGAAGTGTTGTAATAACATTTCCATCAGCATCATAAACGGTTGTTGAATAGCTTGTAGGAGAAACGTTAAGTGTGCTTACATCCGGTGCAGAATCAATAATTCCTTTAATTGTTCCTATAACAAAAAATATTGATATTGTAAGTGTAGCTCCTACAAAGAAAATGAAAAATTCTAAGAATTTTATAAGTATTCTATTAAACCTTTTGCTTTTTTTTGAAGCCATCCATCTTCTTTTTCTGATGACTTCGTTATATCCAAAATTCATAAAAAATTCTCCCGTTAGTTTTAAGTAGTTTTTGTTAATATTAGAATGTACATAGTTCGGCATATTAAGCATTTATATTTTTGCATAATAAACCTTTTATATTTTAGCATAATAGAAGAAAAAAGTAAATTTTACTTTGTATACAATTGTATTAACATCATATTAACATCGCTTTTTTGTTGAAAAAAAATAAAATTGTGATAAACTTGTTTTGTTTGTGCGTATGTTTACGCCTATATTTATGTGTTTATTTATTATATTTATATGTTTAAATGTATAGATGATATGTTTAAATGTATAGATGAATATATTGCACAAATTATGATATTATGTGGAAAATTAAGAGATTTTAAGGAAGGATTGTTATGAAGATTAAGAGAGAAGACATTAGAAATATTGCCATTATTGCCCATGTTGATCATGGAAAAACTACATTAGTAGATCAGCTCTTAAAACAAAGTGGTACTTTTAGGGAAAACCAGGAAGTTGCTGAAAGAGTAATGGATTCAAATGATATCGAAAGAGAAAGAGGAATAACAATTCTTTCTAAAAATACAGCTATAAATTACAATGGTATTAAAATAAATATCATTGATACACCGGGACATGCTGATTTTGGTGGAGAAGTTGAGCGTGTACTTAAAATGGTTAACGGTGTTATTCTGGTTGTTGATGCTTTTGAAGGTGCTATGCCACAGACTAAGTTTGTTTTGAAAAAAGCATTGGAACTGGATCTTCCTGTTATTGTATGTATTAATAAAATTGACAGACCGGAGGCAAGACCGGAAGCTGTTATTGATGATGTATTAGAATTATTTATTGATCTTGATGCTTCAGAAGAACAGCTTGATTCTCCTTTTGTTTATGCATCAGCAAAAAGTGGATATACAATTTTAGAACTTGATGATACTCCAAAAAATATGGAGCCATTGTTTGAAACAATTGTTAATTATATTCCTGCACCTGAAGGAGATCCTGATTCTGATACACAGGTTCTTATCAGTACAATTGATTATAATGAATATGTTGGAAGAATCGGTGTAGGTAAGGTTGATAATGGTAAATTAAAAGTTAATCAGGAAGTTGTTATAGTTAACCATCATGAACCTGAATATAAGAAGAAAGTTAAGATAAGTAAGTTATATGAATTTGAAGGATTAAATAAGGTTGAAGTTGAAGAAGCAGGTATTGGTTCAATAGTTGCTATCTCAGGTATTTCAGATATTAAAATTGGTGATACAATCTGCTCGCCTGAAAATCCTGTTGCAATACCTTTCCAGAAAATTTCAGAGCCTACAATTTCTATGCAGTTTAACGTAAACGACAGTCCTCTTGCAGGAATGGAAGGAAAGTTTGTTACTTCAAGACATTTAAGAGACAGACTTTTTGCAGAATTAAATACAGACGTAAGTTTAAGAGTGGAAGAAACTGATACAACAGAAAGCTTTAAAGTATCAGGAAGAGGAGAACTTCATTTATCCGTTCTTATAGAAAACATGAGAAGAGAAGGATATGAATTTTCAGTAAGTAAAGCTGAAGTTTTATATAAAGAGGATGAGAATGGCAAGAAGCTTGAACCAATGGAAATAGCTTATATTGATGTTCCAGATGAATTTTCAGGAGCAGTTATCCAGAAGCTTAGTGAAAGAAAAGGTGAACTTCAGGCTATGTCAGGCGGAAAGAGTTCAGGATATACAAGACTTGAATTTAGTATTCCATCCCGTGGACTTATCGGTTATAGAGGAGAATTCATGACTGATACAAAGGGAAATGGTATTATAAATACAATCTTTAACGGATATGGACCATATAAGGGTGATTTAAGTTATAGAAAACAGGGATCATTAATTGCATTTGAAGCCGGAGAAGCTATTACTTACGGACTTTTCAATGCACAGGAAAGAGGAACTTTATTTATCGAACCGGGTGATAAAGTATATTCCGGAATGGTTGTTGGTTCAAATGGAAAAGCAGAAGATGTGGAAGTAAACGTATGTAAAACAAAACATCTTACAAATACACGTTCTTCAGGTTCTGATGAAGCATTAAAGCTTGTTCCTAAGAAAGAGATGAGTCTTGAACAGTGTCTTGAATTTATTGATACAGACGAACTTTTAGAGGTAACACCTGAAAACTTAAGAATCAGAAAGAAGATTCTTGACCCTACAATGAGAAAAAGAGCTGCAATAAAGAAGAACAATAAATAGTAAATAGTAAATAGTAAATAGTGAATAATAAATAATAAATAATAAATAGTAAATAGTAAATAGTGGTTGGGATTATTATATAGAGATTTTGCAGAATTATATAATATATTAGAATTTAAAAAGATTAAGGATGGTTTATATACATTCATTAAGCGCCAAAGAAAAATTTAGGCTTGATAAATGTATATAAGACCATCTTTTTTTGCTATCTTGTGTTGAGTTAAGGTATGAATGTTTTGATATAATGTAGGAATAACGTAGAAATAACGTAGAAATCTAAAAGAAAAAATCTACGTTATTCAGATTTGAATTGAGAATGAAGGAAAGTAACGTAGATATGAGTAAAATGGAAATTCAGAAGAGGAAAACATTTAAAATAAGTGAAATCATACCACAAAAGAATATAATCATAGGAAGCTATAAAATGTGTGCAAAAAGAAGATTTTATGGCTTTTTAGAGAGTAAAAAAGGCGTTTTTGTCAAGAGGTGGCTATAAATATAACATAAAAAGAAGATTTTATGGCTTTTGAGTAAACAAAAAGGTATTTTCAGCAAGAAAAGGCTATAAAAATAGCGAAAATAGTATAATTTATAGCTGAATTGAAAAAAATACTTGACGAATACCCTAAGGGGGTATACAATGATTTTAAAATAAATACCCTCCTGGGGTATATGAGAAGGAGATGAGACAGTGGGTGAAACAGATAAAACAAGAAAAAAAACTAAACCGGCCGAATCAACTAAACCGGCTGAATCAACTAAACCGGCTGAATCAACTAAATTAGCTGATTCTACCAAACAAGATATAGCTATTGATTGTACAAAACATAGTGGCAGAAAGAAAATAAGAAATGAAGAAGAGAAAAAGAAGCTTATCAGGAGGCTTAAGAAAGCAGAAGGACAGATTAGAGGAATCCAGAATATGATTGAAAATGATGCTTATTGCGCTGATGTTTTGGTGCAGGTTTCTGCTGTAAGTGCTGCGCTGAATAGCTTTAATAAAGAGTTGCTGGCATGTCATATAAAAAGTTGTGTATCGGAAGATATACGAAAGGGTGATGATGAAGCTATTGAAGAATTTGTAAAGATGTTGCAAAAGTTAATGAAGTAGAAAATTAGATAGAGAAAAATAGATTATAAAACTAAATAGTAAAACCAGAAAGAAAAAGCAAAATCAAAAGTAAAATCACAAGTAAAATCAAAAGCAAAATCAAAAGTAAAATCAAAAGCGAAATCAAAAGTAAAATCACAAGTAAATAAATATACACCGACTGGAGGTGAGAATTTGGAAAAATATGAAGTTGAAGGAATGAGTTGTGCGGCGTGTAAAGTAAGAGTTGAAAAGGCTGTTTCAAAGGTAAATGATGTAGAAGAGGTTTCTGTAAATTTACTAACAGGAACAATGGGTGTTAAAGGAAATGCTGATAGTAAGGATATTATAAAAGCTGTAGAAAAAGCCGGATATAAAGCGAGTTTGAAAAATGAAAAACATAATCTGGAAATAAGGAAAAATATAAAATCAGATAACAAAAACGGTGTTAATATAGAACAAAAAGAAAAAATAGAAAATATAGAACAAAAAGAAGAAATAGAAAATAAAGAACAAACAGAATATGAAGAATCAATTTATGCTAAAGAAATCAGAAAATTAAAGAAAAGAATTTTATCTTCGTTAATTTTTTTGATTGTTCTTATGTATATTTCAATGGGATATAATATGTTTAAATTGAAGCTTCCGGCATTTTTGGATGGAAATTATTTAGGTCTTACCCTTAGCCAGATGATTCTTTCAATGATTGTAATTATAATAAACAGAGAGATATACATAAGTGGTTTCAAATCACTTTTTCAGGGTTATCCAAATATGAATTCCCTTATTGCACTTGGTTCATCAGTTTCTTTTATATGGAGTTTATCCCGGTTTTATAAGATGTGTGGTATGATAAGTGCAAATTATATTAATACAGATTATGTAAATGCAAATTATATTAGCGTAAATTTACTTAAAACTTATAAGGGGATTTATCACGATGAATTGTTTTTTGAATCGGCTTCAATGATACTTGTAATCATTTCTTTTGGGAAGCTTTTAGAGGCAGTAAGTAAAGGAAAAACCAGTGATTCTTTAAGGAGTTTAATGAAAATAGCTCCTAAAAAAGCAAGAATAATAAAGGATGGTAAAGAGACTGAGGTTTTAGTTGAAGATGTAGAAGTTGGAGATGAATTTATAATTCGTCCGGGAGAACAGGTTCCTGTAGATGGTATTGTTTTAGAAGGCGAAAGTTCAATAAACGAGTCAGCTCTTACAGGAGAATCTGCGTTTGTAGATAAAAATGTGGGAGATAATGTAAGTGCTGCAACTATAAATGATTTTGGATATTTAAAATGCAGGGCTACAAGAGTTGGAAAAGATACAACATTCTCGAGGATAATAGAGATGGTTTCTGAGGCAATGACAGATACTGCACCAATTGCAAGGATAGCTGATAAAGTTTCGGGAGTTTTTGTTCCGGTGATAATTATAATATCTGTGATTGTAATGGTAATTTGGTTATTAATGGGAGTGGATGTTTCTAATGCTTTAGAAAGAGGAATTGCAGTTTTAGTTATATCCTGCCCTTGTGCATTGGGTCTTGCAACACCAGTTGCCATTATGGTTGGAAATGGTGTAGGAGCAAGAAACGGTATATTGTTTAAAACAAGTGAAGCACTTGAAAATGCCGGAAAAGTAAATACAGTGGTGCTTGATAAAACGGGAACAATTACAACAGGAAAACCAGTTTTAACAGACATTTATACTTTTAATAACACAAGTGAAAATGAGCTTTTAAAAGATGCATATTCGTTGGAAAAAAATAGTGAGCATCCTCTTGCAAAAGCGATTGTAGAAGAAGCCGAAAAGAGAAATATAGAAGGATATGAAGTAAAAGATTTTTCTATAAAGCCTGGAAATGGCTTAACAGCAAGAAATGATAAAAATTTATTACATGCCGGAAATGAAGCATATATAAAAGCTTTTTCAAAAATTTTTAAGGATGTTAAAGAAATATCGTATAAACTTTCTTTAGAAGGAAAAACTCCGGTTTTCTTTGAAAAAAATAATAAAATTATTGGTATAATCGGTATTTCTGATGTGTTAAAACCTGATTCTAAAAAAGCAGTAAATAACTTGAAAAAAGAAGGTATAAAAGTTGTTATGCTTACCGGTGATAATAAAAAAACAGCAGAGGCAATTGGAAAAGAAACAGGTGTTGATGAGATTATTGCAGATGTATTACCTGAAGATAAGGAAAATGTGATAAAAGAGTTTCAGAAAAAGGGTAAAGTTGCAATGGTAGGTGATGGCATAAATGATGCAATAGCATTAACAAGAGCAGATGTTGGAATTGCAATAGGAGCAGGAATTGATGTTGCAATAGATTCAGCAGATGTTGTGCTTATGAATTCTACACTGATGGATGTAGTGGCTGCAATAAAATTATCAAAAAAGACGGTGAGGAACATAAAGGAAAATCTGTTCTGGGCATTTTTTTACAACATGATTTGTATTCCACTTGCAGCAGGTATGTTTGGATTGAAAATAAGTCCTATGATATCAGCACTTGCCATGAGTTTTTCGAGTATTACCGTGTGTATGAATGCACTAAGATTAAATTTTATAAATATACATGAAAAAACTAATAAAGTTAGAAAAAGTAGTATGATAAAACAAAGGGATAACGATGAAGAAAGGAAGGAAAAAAAGATGATTACAGTAAAAATTAATGGGATGATGTGTTCTCATTGTGAGGCAAATGTTAAGAAAGCTTTAGAAGAACTTGATTTTATTGCAAACGTAATTCCTGATCATGATAAAAATCAGGCGGAAATTACATTGACAGGAGAGTTTAATGAGGAAGAGGTAAAAAAAGTTGTAACTGATAAAGGTTATGAGTATATAGGCATAATGTAAATTATTTAAAAGAAAAAAGGAGGATAATAAAATGCATTATTCATATAATCCACAGGGAGTTTGTTCAGTAAAAATTGATTTTGATATTGAGGAAGGTAAGATTCATAACTTAAAGTTTGTCGGTGGCTGTAATGGAAATTTAAAAGCCATTGGAAAACTTGTAGAAGGTAAGGATTCTAAAGAAATTGCAAATATACTAAGAGGTAATACATGTGGTATGAGAAATACATCATGTGCTGATCAGTTTGCAAAAGCATTAGACAAGATAGAAAGCTAGTATCTATAGAATAGATACAGTCTTATTATCTGTTATATATTGAATATTTTTGGTGGCGGAGATGTTTATGTTTCCGCCACATGCTTCGTTTAGCTTATTTATAAATGAATCATAAAAATCATCAGGGCATACAATTCTAAGTGAAACTGTATCTAAGTAAACTGTGTCAGTAATTATAGCATCTGAATTTGAAGCTATATATTGGATTTTTCCAAGATTTGTATAATCAGTATAAAGATTGAGTTCTTTGCCATTAATTATTTCTGAAACTACAGCATTATTAAGACCTTCTATTGTGGCATCTTTGTAGGCCTTGGCAAGTGGCCCTGTGCCAAGAAGAACACCGCCAAAATATCTTGTTACAATAACTAAAATTTTATCAAGGTTTCTGCCTTCAAGCACGTCCATCATTGGTTTTCCGGCTGTTCCGGATGGCTCGCCGTCATCAGAGAATCTTTTGTTTTCACCAACTATATAAGCAAAGCAGTTGTGTCTTGCATCCCAGTATTTTTTTTTATATTCAGCAATAAGATTGTTTGCTTCTTCTTCGCTTTCTACAGGTAAAATATGGGCGATAAAACGGGATTTTTTAACTTCAATTTCGCCGCTTGTATTTGTAACAATGATATTTTTCATGTCGATAATTCCCTTTCTGTTCAATAAGTTCCATAATTCATATTCTGCCAGATATATTCCATATGTATTTTTTTGTATACATTTAGAAAAAAATTATGGTACATACTTCTTACAATGATAAAAGAAAACTTAAATATATTCAAGAAAAATTAAAAGGCTATGGAATTTCAACCAAAAAAATGGTATAAAATTTGCCATTTTATAGGTAGGTTTAGTTCTTTACATAAATTCTTAAATTCTGTATAATTACATTTGCAGATTAATATAATAATCCTATTTAAAGGTGAATCAGGAGGAAGATAAATGGATAAAATTAAAATGACAACTCCACTTGTTGAGATGGATGGAGATGAAATGACAAGAATACTTTGGAAGTTTATAAAAGATGAATTATTAATTCCTTTTATTGATTTAAATACAGAGTATTATGATCTTGGATTAGAAAATAGAAATGCTACAGATGACCAGGTTACAATAGATTCGGCTAATGCCACAAAGAAATATGGTGTTGCTGTAAAATGTGCTACTATCACACCTAATGCTGCAAGAATGGATGAGTATGATTTAAAACAGATGTGGAAGAGTCCTAATGGAACAATCAGAGCTATCCTTGATGGAACAGTATTCAGAGCACCTATCGTGGTAAATGGAATTGAACCATGTGTTAAAAACTGGAAAAAACCTATCACTATTGCAAGACATGCATATGGTGATGTATATAAAGCAACAGAAATGAAAGCAGAGAAAAAAGGAAAAGCTTATCTTACGTTTGTTGATGAAGATGGAAATGAAACAAGAGAGCTTATTCATGAATTTGAAACACCGGGTGTTATCCAGGGACAGCATAATATAAATCAGTCAATCGAAAGTTTTGCAAGAAGCTGTTTCTCTTATGCGCTTTCTACAAAGCAGGATATATGGTTCTCTACAAAGGATACTATTTCTAAGAAATATGATCATACATTCAAAGATATTTTTGCTGAAATTTTTGAAAATGAATTTAAAGATAAATTTGAAGAAGCAGGAATAGAATATTTCTATACATTAATTGATGATGCAGTAGCAAGAGTAATGAAGTCAGAAGGCGGATTTATCTGGGCATGTAAAAACTATGACGGAGACGTTATGAGTGATATGATTTCTTCTGCATTTGGTTCGCTTGCAATGATGACTTCAGTTTTAGTATCACCTGATGGATATTATGAATATGAAGCTGCTCATGGAACAGTTCAGAGACATTATTATAAACATCTTAAAGGTGAAGAAACATCTACAAACTCAGTAGCAACAATATTTGCATGGTCAGGTGCTTTAAGAAAACGTGGAGAACTTGATAACAATGCTGAACTTGTTGCATTTGCTGATAAACTTGAAAAAGCTTGTATAAAGACAATTGAAGACGGAAAGATGACAGGAGATCTTGCAAGAATTACAACAATTCCTAATCCTACAGTACTTAACAGTGAAAACTTTATTAAGGCTATCAGAGAAACAATGGAAAATATGTAATTTATAGAAAGGTAAGTGCTTATGGGCGAAAAAAGAGAAGTAGTTCAGGGACAGGTTTACAGACATTTTAAAGGCAAGTTATACCAGGTAATTACGATAGCACATCATTCTGAAACTGGTGAAAATCTTGTTGTTTATCAAAAGCTTTATGGTGATTACAGTTCATGTGCAAGACCTTATGATATGTTTATAAGCGAAGTGGACAGGGAAAAATATCCTGATGCCACACAAAAGTACAGATTTGAACTTATTACCGGAAGAACACCTTCTTTTGCAAAAACAGAAGAAAACCCTTTAGATAATAAGGATTTTAAGGATGTTAATGATTATAAAGATAGCAGTTCATTAAGTGCAAAATCTGAAGTTGAGGAAATTAAGGAACATCCGGAAAGTAAGGATATAAATCCAAAACTGGTAAAATTCCTTGATAATAAAACATTTAAAGAAAAAGCAAATTATTTAAAGGGAATAAGAAGGGAACTTGATAATCAGCTTATTGATAATATGGCAGCATCAATTGATGTTACTGTTGATGAGTCTGATGATATCAATAAAAGATATGAAAGTCTTTTAAAATGCATTGAAACAAGGGCAAAATATGAGGTTGACAGATTAAGATAAGATGCTAAGTTAGAATAATAAACATAATAAAAAAATATCACCCATTTAAATTGTTTAAAGAATTAACTTTAATACTAATTTAAATGGGTGTTTTTTGATTTTATAAAATAATTATAAATTTTCTGGATGGTTAAAAATTATTGATTTGAAATAATTGTACCAACTCTTTCTTTGATACCCTTTTTAGCTTTTGTAACATTTGTTATAATAGCCTTTCTTCCTGCTTTTGCACCAACAAAATCTGTTGCCGCATCAACTTTTGGAAGAGTTGTAAGAGGATCTAATATATTATTATTAATTAAATCAAGAGCTTCATCGACTGTAAGATTTGTAAGTTCTACATCTTTTCCATCTTCATCTTTATAAGTTACAAAGTCAGAAGATGTAAGAATCATAAGTCTGTCTGCATCAAGCATATCAGCAAGCATTGCAGCAGTATAATCTTTTTCAATAACAGCACTTGCACCTTTTAAGTTGTGAGTCTGCTCAAGTACCGGAATACCACCGCCACCTGCAGCAATAACAACCTGATTTGCATCAACTAAAGCTCTGATAGCATCAATTTCATATATATCAACCGGCTTTGGAGAAGCGATTATTCTTCTGTATCCTTTGCCTTCTTCTGATTCCTCATAAGTAACATAATTACCTTTATGTTCTTCTAAATCAGCTTCTTCTTTGGTCATATATCTTCCAATAACTTTTGTTGGTTTATGGAAAGCTCTGTCAAAAGGGTCTACCCTGACCTGTGTGATAATAGTCGAAACAGGTTTGTAGATTCCTCTGTCAAGAAGTTCTTTTCTTATGGCATTTTGTAAATCAAAACCAATATATCCCTGGCTCATGGCACTGCATACAGACATTGGAGCAACTGTGTTTTTTGGCTCGAGTCTTGCAAATTCTGTCATGGCTGTCTGAATCATTCCTACCTGTGGTCCATTGCTGTGAGTTATGATAACTTCATATTTTTCTTCAACTAAATCAGCAATAGCTATCGCAGCATTTTTAATACGTTCCTGTTGTTGTGGAAATGTGTTTCCAAAGGAATTACGTCCCAAGGCAACAACTACTTTTTTTGTCTCCATATGCTAATCCTCCGGGGAATTTTATTTTTCTTTTTTAAATACTAATTTATCGCCTTTATAATCAAATGCTATAGTACCTGCATCATGGTCGTATTCGCATTCAACCTCACCATTACCATAAACGATGGTACATTCTGAATCATCGAGAGAAAAAGTAATATCTCCTTTTTCAAAATTATCTTCAACAATGTTTCCTTCTCTGTCCTTGGTGATAAAAGTGAAATGGCATTTTAATACTGTGGCTGTCACGCGCATCTCTAATTTCTGAGTGCCAGCAAAATTGTTTGTAGCAGATAAATTGGTTGTACAAACATACATACCATCATTTCTTTTGATAAATTTTTTTCCTTTTTGACCACCATAAACTGCAAGAGCAATTAAAAGAACAAAGATAATAAAATATGGACGTCTTGGACTGAATCCTGCCTTTTTCTTTTTCTTTGTATTATCAGTATAGCTGATAGCTTTATTGCTGTAGTCTACAGGTTCTTCTTCAGGGTTAAGTAGTGGAAGCTCCATTTTGCAATTAGGACATACAAAATCACTTATTTCTATTTCTTCGCCACAATTTGGACATCTCATGTGTGTCTGTCTCCTTTCTTAATAAAAAGATGTTTTGGTAATTGCGTTCAAAATGTAGATAATCACACGTGCAATTCACAAAAAATATATATAATTTTAACATATTTTTGTTTTTAAAACAATAATTTGGGAGTTTTAAAAAATTTCTCTTGTAAATTAAATAATATTTAGATAATATAGTTTCTGTATTTGTATTAATGAACTTTAATGAAATATAATTGTGATTTAATGAAATAAAAAATGAAAAAAGGAAAGACACGATGAGAGATATTGAATTGATAATAATGGCTTTGGTTCCTGCCATAGTCCTGATTGGTTATATCAAGGGGAAAAACAGAACAGAAGAAAAGAGTACAATACTTCTTGCAAAGCTCTTTGTTGGAGGAATTATTTCAACACTTCCTGCAATTGTGTTTGAGTATTTTGGAGAAATGCTTTTAGAAAGAAAATATGATCAGCTGACAACAGCATATAATGCGATTTCAGCATTTTTAATAGTTGCACTTATAGAGGAACTTGTGAAGTTTGTTGTTTTATATATCTTCACATGGAGCAGTATGGAATTTAATTATGTATATGACGGAATAATATTTGCAGTGCTTTCATCACTTGGATTTGCATCATTTGAAAATATAATGTATGTAACAATGGGTGGTGCAGGAGTTGCTGTTACAAGAGCAATTTTATCTGTTCCGGGTCATGCAATATTTGGTGTGTTTATGGGAGTTTTCTATGGAAAGAGCAGATATCTGATAGTGCATGATGAAAAGAAAAAATCCCACTTAAAGTTTGTGCTTGCACTTTTAGTGCCAATCTTGCTTCATGGTACGTATGATTTCTTATTATTCCAAGGAAATGCAAACAGTATACTTAAATTCTTATTACTTGTAGTTGTTATGGATTTAGTAGCTGTATATGTTATCAATAATACTGCAAGATTTGGTTCTACAATATACAGATATTGTGGAAGATGTGGTTACTATAATGTATCGGGATTTTTCAATTGTAAATTATGCGGATCTGCTATCAAGCATTAGAAGTATAACTGTAGTTTATGAAAATATGCAGAATTAAATAATGATAAAATAAAATGGGAATTGCTGATTAAATCAGCGATTCCCATTTTTCATAAAGTTCACTTAATTCTTCATTTATGGAATCAAGTTCTTTTGTTATTTCAAGTAGTTTTGATGCACTGTGAGAATACTCAGGGTCAGACATTTTTTCTGTAAGTTCAGAAGATTTCTTTTCAAGTTCACCAATTCTTTCTTCAGTATTTTTAAGTTCTTTTTCCTGCTTTTTCTTCTTAGCCTTTTCTTCTTTCATTTCTTCCCAGCTTTTTAAGGATTCAGATGGATTCTTTTCTGTATTGGAAGAAATATTGTCTGTATTAATTATTTTTTCTGTTAAAATATCTCTTTTTTCAAGATAGTAATCAAAATTACCTATGTAGTTAATTACATTTTTGTGCGTAAGTTCAAGAATTCTTGAGGCTGTTTTATTTATAAAATATCTGTCATGGGATACATATAATAAAGTGCCTTCATAATCATTTAAAGCTTCTTCTAAAATTTCTTTTGATGCCATATCAAGGTGGTTTGTAGGTTCGTCAAGAATTAAAAAGTTTGCTTTTGAAAGCATAAGCTTTATTAAGGAAACTCTTGCTTTTTCTCCACCTGAAAGAGATGAGATTTTTTTGAAAACATCGTCTTCTGTAAAGAGGAAAGCTGCAAGTATATTTCTTACTTTTGTGCCGGATATTTCAAAGGAAGTATTTGATATTTCTTCAAAAATTGTATTTTCCTCGTTAAGATTTTTAAGTTCCTGGTCATAGTATCCTATATAAACATTTGTGCCGATTTCAATATTTCCGGAATCAGGTTTGATAAGTTCGTTTATTATTTTTAGTATTGTACTTTTTCCAGTTCCGTTATCTCCAAGAATGGCAACCTTTTCGCCTCTGTGAATTTCAAAGTTTATATCACTGAATAAATGCTTTTCGTTAAAGCTTTTTGAAAGATTTGAAACTTTTAATACATCGTTTCCGCTTGTGATATCAGTTTCAAAACTAAGTTTCATTTTGTCATTTATTAAGGCAGGTTTATCCATAACTTCGATTTTATCTAGCATTTTTTCCCTGCTTTCAGCTCTCTTTATGGATTTTTCCCTGTTGAAAGATTTTAATTTATCAATAACTTCCTGCTGATGTTTAATTTCTTTTTGCTGGTTTAAATATGCTTTTAACTGATCTTTGTATAAAGCATCTTTTTTCTTCGCATAATCTGTGTAATTACCTGTAAATACGCGGGAATTACTATTTTCAATTTCAATAATTTTTGTTGCAACCTTATCAATAAAAAATCTGTCATGGGATATGATAAGCAGGGCACCTTTGTAAGATGATAAATAGTTTTCAAGCCATATAATTGAATTCATGTCAAGGTGGTTTGTAGGCTCATCAAGAAGAATGAGTTCCGGTGATGAAATAAGCATTTTTCCAAGGAAAACTCTTGTTTTTTCCCCACCTGAGAGGGTTTGGATATTTTTTGAAAAGTCATTATCATTAAAACCCAGACCATAAAGGATGCCGTTAATTTCACTTTTGTAGGCAAATCCGTTTTTTAATTCAAAGTCATGGGATAGGGCAGAGTATCTGTTCATAAGAGACTGTAATTTATCATCAGTAGCATGTTTCATCTGGATTTCAATATCTCTTAAAGAATTTTCCATTTCGATAATATCTTTTTTTGCATCAAGCATTTCTTCATAGATTGTTCTGTTTGAAGTTATATCAGGATGCTGGGATAAATATGAAACAGATGCATCTTTAGGAATAATAACGTCTCCATTGTCAGCCGGAAGTTCATTTGTAATGATTTTAAAAAGTGTTGATTTGCCGGCGCCGTTAATACCAACAATAGCCGCCTTCTCCTGATCATTGAGATTAAAGGATACATCTGATAATATTTTTTTATCATTGAATGATTTTGATATATTATTACATGAAAGAATCATAATTTTCTCCCTTGGTAAAAATTCGTTAGGTTAATTGGCTATGGGGTAAAAGGTTCACATCGCGTAGC
Source organism: Lachnospiraceae bacterium RM5 (assembly GCA_900110975.1). Taxonomy (GTDB): domain Bacteria; phylum Bacillota; class Clostridia; order Lachnospirales; family Lachnospiraceae; genus Bovifimicola. The sequence goes on along the minus strand of FOFK01000002.1, from coordinate 552,229 downwards.
GATGCGAATGCTTTGGATGAAAACCGCTACGAAAAGCTAGCTTTTCGGTACGGTTTTTATCCAAAGAGTCCATACCGGCTTTGCCGGTATGCCCTTTTACCCCTAATATAAATTTTTTCACACAACATACAAAATATACTTTAATTGGAGCCAAATTGCAACCTTATTACCTTTTTTTGACATAGTTATTATTTCGTATTATACTATATGAATATATGCATATTTTTAACTGCATTTAATAAGAATGTTTAGGTTTAAACTGATAAATTTAAATAAAGAAACAGGAAGAGAGGAAATTTATATGATTACTCAAGCACCAAGAGGAACACAGGACTGGTATGGTAAAGACATGCATAAGCGTACTGTTATTGAAAAGATATGCAGGGACATCGCGAAGACATTTAATATAAAGGAGATTATTACTCCTGTATTTGAACATACAGTATTATTTCAAAGAGGTGTTGGAGAAACAACTGATGTAGTACAAAAGGAAATGTATACATTTACTGATAAGGGAGACAGAAGCATTACATTAAAACCTGAAGGAACAGCAGGGGCAATAAGAGCATATTTAGAGCACAATTTATATGCGATTCCTCAGCCAATTAAACTTTTTTATGTTACTCCTGCATTCAGATATGAGAAGCCACAGAGTGGAAGACTCAGACAGCATCATCAGTTTGGTGTTGAGATTGTTGGATCAAAGAGTCCTATGGTTGAAGTAGAACTTATTGTTCTTGTTACAAAGATTATTAAAGAACTTGGACTTAAAGATGCAAAACTTCATATAAATTCTATTGGATGCAAGGATTGCAGACAGACATATAATAAAGCTTTGCTTGATTATTTAAAGGCAAATGAAGAGTGTCTTTGTCCAACCTGTAAAGAAAGAATGTTAAAGAATCCTTTAAGAGTTCTTGACTGCAAGGAAGAAGGATGTAAAAAAATCGTTAAGGATGCACCAAGAACAATAGAGTATCTTGATGATGAATGTAAGAATCATTTTGAAGAATTAAAGAAGATGCTTGAAGGGTTAAATATTCCATATGAAGTAGATACAGGAATAGTAAGAGGACTTGATTACTATACAAAAACAGTTTTCGAATTTGTTGATTCAGACGGCTTTACACTTTGTGGTGGTGGAAGATATGACGGCCTTGTACACGAGATTGATGAAAAACAGGATATTCCATCAGCAGGTTTTGGAATGGGAATAGAAAGAATTATTTATTTCCTTGAGAAAGAAGGCGTGGAACTTGAAGAAGAAAGTAAACCTTCTTTATATGTTGGTATTATGGGATCTGAAGCTAAGGTTAAAGCTTATGGAATAGTAAATGATCTTAGAAATAAAGGATTTATTGTTGAAACGGATTATCTGGATAGAAGTGTTAAAGCACAGATGAAATATGCAAATAAAATAGAAGCTAAGTTTTCTGTAGTTATAGGAGAAAATGAGCTTGAAAGCGGTGAAGTTTCTCTTAAGAATATGGAAAATGGAGAAACAAATACTGTTAAGATTGATGAAATAGATAAGTACTTATAATATGTGCGTAATGTTTAGGAAGTAAATAAATGAATGAATATAAGATATTAAATACTGATGGTCTTGCAAAAAGAGGAAGATTATCAACGGTGCATGGTGACATAGAAACACCGGTTTTTATGAATGTAGGTACACTTGCTGCCATAAAAGGAGCAGTTTCTTCTAAAGATTTAAAAGATATTCATGCACAGGTAGAACTTTCAAATACATATCATCTTCATGTAAGACCAGGTGATGAAGTTGTAAAAAAATTAGGCGGTCTTCATAAGTTTATGAACTGGGACAGACCTATTCTTACTGATTCAGGCGGATTCCAGGTATTTTCTTTATCCGGTCTTAGAAAAATAAAAGAAGAAGGCGTATATTTTAATTCGCATATAGACGGAAAGAAAATATTTATGGGACCTGAAGAGAGTATGAGAATCCAATCAAATCTTGCGTCGACAATAGCAATGGCATTTGATGAATGTCCTCCAAGTAAAGCAGATGAGAAATATATCAGGAAGTCTGTGGAAAGAACAACAAGATGGCTTGTAAGATGCAAAGATGAAATGGACAGATTAAATTCTCTTCCTGATACAATAAATAAACATCAGATGTTATTTGGTATTAATCAGGGTGGAATAATTAAGGATATAAGAATAGAGCATGCAAAGGAAATCTCTAAACTTAATCTTGACGGATATGCAATAGGCGGACTTGCTGTTGGTGAATCCCATGAGGAAATGTATGATGTACTTGATAATGTGGTGCCTCATCTTCCAAAGGATAAACCAACATATCTTATGGGAGTCGGAACCCCTGTAAATATATTAGAAGCCGTAGACAGAGGTGTTGATTTCTTTGATTGTGTATACCCTTCAAGAAATGGAAGACATGGTCATGTATATACAAATAAAGGAAAATTAAATTTATTTAATGCAAAGTATGAACTTGATGAAAGACCTATAGAAGAAGGATGTAATTGTCCTGCATGCAGGGATTATTCAAGAGCATATATAAGACATCTTCTTAAAGCAAAGGAAATGCTTGGCATGAGACTGTGTGTATTGCATAACCTATACTTTTATAATATAATGATGTCTGAAATTCGGGAAGCAATTGAAAATAATTGTTATAAAGAATATAAAGAAAAGAAAATTAAAGGAATGGAAGGTAAATTATAATGATGATGATACTTGCAGCGATGCCTAAGGAAGCTATGAGCATAATACTTATGTTAGTCTATGTTGTTGGATTTGCATATATTATGTATTTAATAGCAGTAAGACCACAGAAGAAACAGCAGAAGCAGATTGACTTAATGTTATCAGAACTTAAGGTTGGAGACAGTGTTTTAACAACAAGCGGATTTTATGGTGTTGTTATTCATGTTGAAGAAGAAGATAACTTAGTTATAGTAGAATTTGGAAATAATAAGAACTGCAGAATTCCAATGCAGAAGAGTGCTATAATTGATATTGAAAAAGAGGAAGATGGCGTAGAAAAATAGAAAAGAGGCGGCGTCTATGAAACAGGATGAAAAGTTAAAAAGACAGGCTGAAAAATATGTAAAGAAACATTCAAAGGATAAAAAAGAACCGGGGAAAATTTCTTTTCCTTATGTTATCATTTTAATTATCTGTGTTTTGGCTATCGGCGGTTCGTCGGCATATATGTATAAAATGTATAGCAAAAGAGGAAAAGCTGTTAAAACATATGAAAGTATGCAGACAGAAGTAAACGATAACAATAAAGATAATAAGGATGTAAAGAAAGAGCCGGAAAAGGAATATGATATTCCTGAAAAAAATCTTGATTTTGCAAAACTTAAAGAAGAAAATCCTGATATTTATGCATGGATTTATATTCCTGAAACAAATGTAGATTATCCTTTAGTACAGCATCCAACTAATGATACATATTATCTTATGCATAATTTAGATGGAAGTTATGGATATCCAGCGTGTCTTTATACAGAAAAGGCAAATGCAAAAGATTTTTCTGATAAGAACACAGTAATATATGGACATGATATGCAGGATGGAAGCATGTTTAAGACTCTTCATAAATTTGAAGACAGAGCATTTTTTGATGCTAATGAATTTATATATGTATATACTGAAAACACAACATATGTTTACAAGGTATATGCAGCGTACAAATATAGCAACATTCATTTGCTTAATGGAATAGATACAAGTACAAATGAAAATTTTTTAAGTTATATAAGAGATTCCATAAATACTGCAAATGTAACAGGTTTTGTTAGAAATGATATTAGTTTTGATGAAAATAGTAAATTAATTACATTATCAACATGCCAGGGTTATGTATCTGAACAAAGATATCTTGTGCAGGGTGTTCTTGTTCAACAATGATTTAAGAAAAGGAAATAATGATGAGTGATCAGAATAATAAAGATGAATCATTTGAAGTGATAGACCTTGAACAGGTTGTGAATGATGAAGCAAACAGACGCCACAGGCGTCATCATAGTAAACGTGGAAAGCACAGGCATCATAAAAGTCATAAACATAAAAAGAAGATGACATGGAAAAAGAGATTACTTATAGTTCTTTGTGTGATAGCATCACTTTTCTTAGCGATGGCACTATTTGTATTTATTTTAGTAAGTAAAGGAAAGAAAAGTCTTTTTGACAGAGGAAAAAATCCAAATCTTACCTTGCAGTCAGATGATTCGGTTAATAAAACGAGTGACTGGCATGATGACTGGATAAGTCATAATGGAAAAGTATATGAATATAAGGAAAATGTCCTTACCTTTTATATAATGGGAATTGATAAGAAAACTGATTCTGATATTTCAAGCATAAACATGGGGCAGTGTGATGCAAACTTCTTAGTAGTATTAGATACTGATTCTAAGAAAATGAGCGTGCTTTGTGTAAACAGAGATTCTATGATAGATCTTGATGTATATGATCTTGGTGGAAGTTATGTAGAGACAAAACAGGGTCAGCTTGCACTTCAGCATGCATATGGAAGAACTCCTGAAGAAAGTGCTGAGCATCAGATAGATGCTATTTCTGATTTGTTTTATGGAATTCCAATAAATGGTTATGTTGCCTTGGATCTTGATTCAATCGCTGTTTTAAATGACGCGGTTGGCGGAGTTACGGTAACATGTAATGAGGATTTAACATTTAATAATCCTAAATTATATGAAGGTGCCAGACTTACATTAAGTGGCAGTGATGCATATGATTATCTTCAGGACAGAACAAAGACATATGAAGGTGCCAGAAGAAGACTTGCAAGACAAAAGGCTTACATAGATGCATATGTACCGATGGTAAAAAATAGTATAAAGAGTGATTTGACATGGGTGGTAGATACGTATAATGTGGTCAAACCATATATGAATACAAATCTTTCAATAGATGAGGTTTCATACCTTGCTTCAATTGCAAAAGATTATAGTTTCGATGTTAATAACATTGAAAATATTGAAGGTGAGACAAAGCAGGGAGAAAGGTTTGAAGAGTTTTATGTGGATAAGGATAATTTAGAGGAAACTATTTTAAAAATATTTTATAAAGAAGTTGACATCTAAAAACCCTTGTGATAATCTTGTTGTAGTGATTATAAAATTAAGAATAGGAAGAAATTTATTGTAAAAAAGGAGTAGAGAGATATGTTTAAGAAAAAGATATTATGTTTAGCCACAGTTGCAGCACTTGCAATTATGAATACAGTAGCAGTATTTGGTGCTGATAGCCCTTCTACTAATACAGATGATTCTTTTACAAATGCAAAGGTTGTTGCAGATGAGACAGCTTCAACAGTTAAAGATGGTTCGACTACTATTCAGTTAGGAACTGGTGTTGAAGGAACAGTAACAGTTTATGATGAAAATGGTAAGAAGATTAGTGATGGAGTTACTATTCACTTTAAGAACATTTCAGATGCTGATTATGCAGAATTAAAGGCAGCAGCTAAGGCTGATGCGGCAGATATCTTAAGTCAGATGGATATTTATGTTACAGCTGATGCTACAGGAGCTGTGATTCCTGTATCTTCACTTACATTATCTATCACATTTACAGATGCAAATGCTAAAGCTTCAGATACATATACAGTTTATCATAAGAAATCAACAGGTGATATCGAAGTTATTAATCCTACAGTAAGCATCAATGGAACAAAAGTAACTCTTACATTTACAATGACATCTACATCACCAATCATTGTTGTTAAGAATGCTTCTGCTAGTACTACAACAACAAACAAGACAACAACTACAACAGGAACAAACACATCAACAACATCACCTAAGACTGGTGAGACAGCTACAGCAATCATCGTTGGATTACTTGCATTAGTTGGTGCAGCTTTCTGTGTAAGAAAATTAGCAGTAAGATAATTTAAGTAATTTATTTAATAAGTAAATTAAGGCTTCTGTATATAGCAGAAGCCTTTTATTTTATGTATGAGGTTTTTTGTAATGGATATTAATGAAAAATATATGAAGATGGCTATAGAAGAGGCAAAAAAAGGTATGGGATATACTTCTCCTAATCCAATGGTTGGTTGTGTAATTGTAAAAGATGGAAAAGTATTGGAAAAAGCATGTCATGAAAGATATGGTGAGTATCATGCTGAAAGAAATGCCCTTTTAAGATGTAAAGAGGATGTTAAAGATGCTACTCTTTATGTTACATTAGAGCCATGTTGTCATACAGGAAAAACACCACCTTGTACAGATATAATTATTGAAAAAGGCATAAAAAAAGTATATGTAGGATGCCTTGATGTTAATCCGCTTGTGGCAGGTAAAGGTATACAGAAATTAAAAGATAATGGTATAGAAGTAGTAAGCGGAATTTTAGAAAAAGAATGTGAAGAATTAAATGAGATATTTAATTTTTATATAAAAAATAAATTTCCTTTTGTTGCAGTAAAATATGCCATGACACTTGATGGAAAGATTGCAACTAAGACTAATGATTCAAAGTGGATAACCAATGAAAAATCAAGAAATTATGTTCATGGATTAAGGAAAAAATATAGTGCCATTCTTGTTGGAATAAATACCGTGTTATCAGATGATCCTATGCTTAATTGCAGAATAGAAGAAAATGTGGATCCTGTAAGGATTATTTTGGATTCTAATTTAAGAATTCCTATGGATTCTAATATTGTTAATACAGCTAAGGATATAAAAACTTATGTTGTTATGGAAAAATCTGTTGAAAAACTTTATAATGATAAAATAGAGTGTCTTGAAAAAGCCGGAATTAATATAATGAAATGTGCTGAAAAAAATGGACACATTGATTTGGAAGAATTATTAAAAAATCTTGGAGAAATTAAGATTGATTCAGTGCTTGTTGAGGGAGGTTCTAATGTTATAAAATCATTTTTGGATAATGGTTTTGTTAACCGCATTTATGCATTTATTGCTCCAAAACTGACAATTGGAGATGATGGAATCGGACCTGTTGCAGGATGCGGTATTAAGGATATGAAAGATTCTTTAGTTTTAAAAGATGTTGAAATGAAAAGATTTGATGATGATATAATGATTACAGGAGGACTTAATGTTTACCGGAATAATTGAAGAATTAGGAAAAATAAATGATATTACATTTAATGGTACGGATAATATTATAGATATTAAATGTATGGAAGTTCTTACTGATACAAGGATTGGAGACAGTATAGCGGTAAATGGTGTCTGTCTTACGGTTACATCCATGAGTAAGGAAAGAGACAGATTTACTGCGGATGTTATGCCGGAAACATTTAGAAGTTCATCACTTGCTGAATTAAAAAAAGGTGACTATGTTAATCTTGAAAGAGCAATGTTATTAAATGGCAGAATGGGTGGTCATATTGTAAGTGGTCATGTGGATATGACAGGGAAAATAAAAAGTATTTCTCCTGAAGATAATGCTATAATATATGAAGTCCGGCCTGAAAAAAATGAAGAGCTGAAATATATTGTAAGAAAAGGCTCTGTTGCGATAGATGGAATCAGTCTTACAGTTTTTTATGTTGATGATGAAGTGTTTAAAGTTTCGATTATTCCACATACTGCCGAAGAAACTGTATTAAAATATAAAAAAGTTGGAAGCACAGTTAATATAGAATGTGATATAATAGGTAAGTATGTTGACAGACTGCTGAATTTTAAAGATAATGGTAAAGAAGAAAGCAGCCTTACTCTTGAAAAACTTCGAGCTTATGGTTTTTAATAAAAAGTTATAAATACATTTGAAAGGAATAAGATGATGGGCAAATTTAATGAGATAGATGAAGCTATAAAAGATTTGCAGGATGGAAAGGTAATACTTGTTATCGACGATCCAGATAGGGAAAATGAGGGAGACCTTATATGTGCAGCAAGATATGCAACAACTGAAAATGTAAACTTTATGGCATCAAGTGCCAAGGGACTTATATGCATGCCTATGAGCAAAGAGTGGTGTGAGAAATTAAACTTAAACCAGATGGTTGAAGAAAATACTGATAATCACTCAACGGCGTTTACTGTTTCAATTGACCATGTTGATACAACAACAGGTATTTCAGCGGTTGAAAGAAGTCTTACAGCCATGAAAACAGTAGATGAAAATGCAAAGCCTTCTGATTTTAGAAGACCGGGACATATGTTTCCACTTGAGGCAAGAGAAGGCGGCGTCTTAAAAAGAGCAGGACATACAGAAGCTACTGTAGATCTTATGAAAATTGCAGGACTTGAGCCTGTTGGTCTTTGTTGTGAAATCATGAGAGATGATGGAGAAATGATGAGGACTACAGAACTTTTAGAGTTTGCTAAAGAACATGATCTTAAGATAATTACAATAGCTGATTTGATTAAATACAGATTGGCAAAAGACAGTCTTATAAGCCTTGTAACTAAGGCTAAGATGCCTACAAAATATGGTGAATTTGATATTTATGGTTTTGAGAATAAAACAAATGGAGAGCATCATGTGGCATTAGTCATGGGAGATGTGTCTGATGGAGAACCGGTTCTTTGCAGAGTTCATTCAGAATGTCTGACGGGTGATGTATTTGGTTCTTTAAGATGTGATTGCGGTGAACAGCTTGATGCTGCTCTCAAAGCAATAGCAAAGGAAAAAAGAGGTATTCTTCTTTATATGAGACAGGAAGGAAGAGGAATTGGTCTTATAAATAAAATTAAAGCATACAAACTTCAAGAAGAAGGATATGATACCGTAGAAGCAAATATTAAACTTGGATTTCCTGCTGATTTAAGGGATTATGGAATAGGTGCACAAATCCTTTATAAGCTTGGAGCAAAGAAGTTAAGACTTCTTACAAATAATCCAAAGAAGATATCAGGTCTTTCAGGTTATGGAATAACAATAGAAGAAAGAGTTCCAATCCAGATTCCGGCAGGAAAATTTGATTTGTTTTATTTAAAAACAAAACAGGAAAAAATGGAACATATGACAGATTATTAATATAGAATAAGAAAAGAGGTAAATATGAAAGTATTAGAAGGAAATTTAACAGGAAAAGGTTTAAAAATAGGAATTGTTGCATCAAGATTTAATGATTTTATAGTTGAAAAGCTTGTAGCAGGAGCAGTTGATGCACTTGTAAGACATGAAGTTGATGAAAATGATATAACAATAGCAAAAGTTCCTGGAGCTTTTGAAATTCCTTTAATTGCAAAGAAAATGGCAATGACAAAAAATTATGATGCAATCGTTTGTCTCGGAGCTGTTATTAAAGGTTCAACAAGTCATTATGATTTAGTATGTAATGAAGTAAGTAAAGGTATTGCAAGTGTTTCTCTTGAAATGAACATGCCTGTATTATTTGGCGTAGTTACAACAGATAATATTGAACAGGCTATTGAAAGAGCAGGAACAAAGGCAGGAAATAAAGGTTATGATGTTGCAATGGCAGCAATTGAAATGGTAAATTTAGAAAAAAATTTATAATAAAATTTACAAATGTACTAATTTAATATAAAATAGTTTTTATTATCATAAAAACAAAACTGAAAAGAGGGATAAAATGGATTTTAACATTGCAGTTATGTCCGGTGACGGTATTGGACCGGAGATAGTAAATGAGGCAAAGAAAGTTCTTGAAAAGGTAGGAGAAAAATACGGACACAATTTTAATTTTAACGATGTGCTCATAGGTGGTATTTCTATTGATACACATGGTGTGCCACTTACTGATGAGGCTATTGAAGTTTGTAAAAACTCTGACGCGGTATTACTTGGAGCCGTCGGAGGTATTGTGGGAAAAGACAGATGGTATGAGTTAGAACCTTCTTTAAGACCGGAAGCTGGTTTGTTAAAAATTAGAAAATCTCTTGGATTATATGCAAACTTAAGACCTGCATATCTTTATGAAGAGTTATATAAGGCTTGTCCTTTAAAAGAAGAGATTGCAAAAGCCGGATTTGACATGATTATTGTAAGGGAATTAACCGGTGGTCTTTATTTTGGAAAGAAAGAAACAAAAGAAATAGATGGTCTTGTAACAGCAACAGATACACTTGTATACAATGAAGAAGAAATCAGACGTATAGCTATAACAGGATTTGAAACAGCTATGAAGAGAAATAAAAAACTTACAAGCGTTGATAAAGCAAATGTTCTTGATTCTTCAAGATTATGGCAGAAAATTGTTGCTGAAGTAAAGAATGATTATCCTGAAGTAGAAGTTGAAAACATGCTTGTTGATAACTGCGCAATGCAGCTTGTAAAAGACCCTGCCCAGTTTGATGTTATTTTAACTGAAAATACATTTGGTGATATATTATCAGATGAAGCAAGTATGGTAACAGGTTCAATTGGAATGCTTCCTTCAGCATCTCTTGGTTATAACAAGATGGGATTATATGAACCAAGCCATGGAGCTGCTCCTGATATAGCAGGAAAAGATATAGCAAATCCACTTGCTACTATTTTATCAGCTGCAATGATGCTCAGATATTCATTTGATCTGGATGAAGAAGCTGATGCTATTGAAAAGGCTGTTAAGAAAGTATTAGAAGATGGAATAAGAACAGTAGATATTATGTCAGAGGGCATGACACAGGTCGGATGTAAGGCTATGGGTGATGCTGTCAGTGATAGAATATAAAGAACCGGAATTTGATCGGAGGAAGAAAAGATGAAAAGTGATTGTGTAAAAAAAGGTGTTGCTACAGCACCACAGAGATCATTGTTTAATGCATTAGGTCTTACAAAAGAAGAATTAGATAAGCCATTAGTTGGTATCGTATGTTCTTATAATGAAATTGTACCAGGACATATGAATTTAGATAAAATCGCAGAAGCTGTTAAACTTGGTGTTGCCATGGCAGGTGGTACACCAATTATGTTCCCTGCTATTGCTGTATGTGATGGTATTGCCATGGGACATACAGGTATGAAATACTCTTTGGTTACAAGAGATTTAATTGCTGATTCAACAGAATGTATGGCTCTTGCTCATCAGTTTGATGCGTTGGTTATGATTCCAAACTGTGATAAAAATGTACCAGGGCTTTTAATGGCAGCAGCAAGAGTAAATGTACCTACTGTTTTTGTCAGTGGTGGACCAATGCTTGCAGGTCATGTTAAAGGTTCTAAAACATCTTTATCAAGTATGTTTGAAGCTGTAGGTTCTTATTCTGCAGGAAAAATGTCTATGGATGATGTTGAAGATTATGTTGCACATGCATGTCCAACATGTGGTTCATGTTCAGGAATGTATACTGCAAACTCAATGAACTGCTTAACAGAAGCAATCGGTATGGCACTTTCAGGAAATGGTACTATACCTGCTGTATATTCAGATAGAATTAAACTTGCAAAACATGCCGGAATGAAGGTTATGGAATTGCTTGAAAAAGATATTAAACCAAGAGATATTCTTACAAAAGAAGCATTTGAAAATGCTTTAACAGTAGATATGGCACTTGGATGTTCAACAAATACAATGCTTCATATCCCAGCTATTGCTCATGAAGCAGGAGTTGAAATTAATCTTGATATTGCAAATGAAATCAGTGCAAAGACACCAAACCTTTGCCATCTTGCACCGGCAGGACATGCATATATTGAGGAATTAAATGAAGCCGGCGGTATTTATGCCGTTATGAAAGAACTTGATAAATTAAATCTTTTACATACAGACTTAATTACAGCAACAGGAAAGACTGTTGGTGAAAATATTAAGGATGCAGTAAATAAAAATACAGAGATTATCAGAACTGTAGATAATCCATTCTCAAAAGTAGGTGGAATTGCTGTATTAAGAGGAAATCTTGCACCAGACAGCTGTGTTGTTAAACGTTCTGCTGTTGTACCTGAGATGCTTAAACATTCAGGACCTGCAAGAGTATTTGATTGTGAAGAAGATGCGATTACTGCTATCAGAGGCGGAAAGATAAATGAAGGTGATGTAGTTGTTATCAGATACGAAGGACCAAAAGGCGGCCCTGGTATGAGAGAAATGCTTAATCCTACATCAGCAATTGCAGGTATGGGACTTGGTTCAAGTGTTGCACTTATTACAGACGGAAGATTTTCCGGTGCTTCAAGAGGTGCTTCTATTGGACATGTTTCACCTGAAGCTGCAGTAGGCGGCCCTATTGCACTTGTAAAAGAAGGAGATATCATTGATATCGACATTAATGCAAATACAATTAATGTAAGAATATCTGATGAAGAAATGGAAGAAAGAAGAAAAATGTGGGTTCCAAAGGAATCAAATGTTAGCGGATACCTTGCAAGATATGCATCCATGGTGACATCAGCTAATACAGGAGCTATTCTTAAAAAAGATTAATATTTTCAGGAAAGAGGATAAGTAAAATGTTATTAACAGGTTCACAAATAATAATTGAATGTTTAAAAGAGCAGGGAGTAAATACAGTTTTTGGATATCCCGGAGGAACTATTTTAAATGTTTATGATGAATTATATAAGCATTCTGATGAAATAAACCATATTCTTACAAGTCATGAACAGGGAGCAGCACATGCTGCAGACGGATATGCAAGAAGCACGGGAAAAGTTGGTGTCTGTATGGCTACATCAGGTCCTGGTGCTACAAACCTTGTTACAGGAATCGCAACAGCTCATATGGATTCAGTACCAATGGTTATCATTACTGCAAACGTTCCAAAAACATCTCTTGGAAAAGATTCTTTCCAGGAAGTTGATATTGTTGGTGTAACAATGCCAATAACAAAGCACAACTATATGGTAAGAGAAGTTGAATCTCTTGCTGATACTATCAGAGAAGCTTTTTATGTAGCAAAATCAGGAAGACCAGGCCCTGTTCTTGTTGATATTACAAAAGATGCTACAGCAAATAAGACAGAATATGTTTATACAGTACCAAAGAAGATTACAAGAAGTACAGAAAACATAGAAACTGAAAGTATTGAAAATGCTGTTAAGCTTATTTCAAAAGCTAAGAAACCATTTATCTTTGTTGGTGGTGGAGCTATTCTTTCTGAAGCTTCAGAAGAATTAAAAGAATTTGTTTCAAAGGTTAATGCGCCTGTATGTGATTCACTTATGGGTAAAGGTGCATTTAATGGAACAGATCCTTTATATACAGGAATGCTTGGAATGCATGGAACAAAAACATCCAACTTTGGTATTTCAGAATGTGATCTTTTAATCGCAGTTGGAACAAGATTCAGTGATAGAGTTATTGGTAATGCAAAGAAATTTGCTAAGAATGCAAAGGTATTACAGATTGATGTAGATCCTGCAGAAGTAAATAAAAATATTCCAACAACAGAAAGTATTATTGGAGATGTAAAAGAGGTATTAAAATTACTTAATTCAAAAATTTCAAGAGTTGAAAGAGAAGACTGGATTAACCACATTGAAGAGATGAAAGAAAAATACCCTCTTACATATCCTGCTAAAGAACTTAACGGACCATATATTATTGAAAAATTATATGAATTAACAAAAGGCGATGCAATCATTACAACAGAAGTTGGACAGCATCAGATGTGGGCTGCACAGTTCTATAAATATTCTAAGCCAAGAACTCTTATTACATCAGGTGGAGCAGGAACAATGGGTTATGGACTTGGTGCATGTATCGGTTCTAAGGTTGCTAACCCTGATAAGAAGGTTATCAATATCGCAGGTGATGGCTGCTTTAGAATGAATATGAATGAACTTGCAACAGCTTCAAGATATAATATTCCAATTGTTGAGATTATTATAAATAACCATGTTTTAGGAATGGTTAGACAGTGGCAGACATTGTTCTATGATAAGAGATATTCAAATACAACATTACAGGATAAAGTTGATTATGTAAAAGTTGCAGAAGGTCTTGGTGTTAAAGCTTTAAGAATTACAAAATTTGAAGAAGTAGAAGATGTATTAAAAGAAGCACTTTCATGCGATGGTCCTGTAGTTGTAGATTGCTTAATTGGTGAAGATGATAAGGTATTCCCAATGGTTGCACCTGGAAAACCAATTTCAGAAGCATTTTCTGCAGAGGATTTAAAAGCTAAGGGACTTGACTGTTAAACGTCATAGTTGTAAAATCGTTAAGGACATTTTTGTTAAATATAAATTTAAATATAGAAAGAGGAAGTATCATGAGTAGAGTTTATAACTTTTCAGCTGGTCCGGCAGTATTACCGGAAGAAGTATTAAAAGAAGCTGCAGCAGAAATGCTTGATTACAATGGAACAGGCATGTCTGTAATGGAGATGAGCCACCGTTCGGCTGCATTCCAGGATATTATTGATACAGCAGAAAAAGATTTAAGGGAATTAATGAATATTCCATCAAACTATAAGGTATTATTCTTACAGGGTGGAGCTTCACAGCAGTTTGCTATGATTCCTATGAATTTAAAGAAAAATGGTGTTGCTGACTATATCGTTACAGGTCAGTGGGCAAAGAAAGCTTATCAGGAAGCTTCAAAATATTTAACAGCTAACAAGATTGCATCATCAGAAGATAAGACATTCTCTTATATTCCAGATTGTTCTGATTTAGAGATTTCTGACAATGCAGATTATGTTTATATTTGTGAAAATAATACAATTTATGGTACAAAATATAAAACATTACCAAATACAAAAGGAAAAACATTAGTTTCAGATGTTTCCTCTTGCTTCTTATCAGAGCCTGTAGATGTTTCTAAATATGGAATCATCTATGGTGGAGTTCAGAAAAATATCGGACCTGCAGGTGTAGTTATTTCTATTATCAGAGAAGATCTTATACCTACAGAAGAACTTAAAGACGTTCCAACAATGCTTCAGTTTAAGACACATGCTGATGCAAATTCACTTTATAATACACCACCTGCATATGGTATCTATATCTGTGGTAAAGTATTTAAATGGATCAAGAACATGGGTGGTCTTGAAGCTATGAAGAAACATAATGAAGAAAAAGCTGCTATCCTTTATAACTTCCTTGACGAAAGCAATTTATTCAAGGGAACAGTTGTTAAAGAAGACAGATCTCTTATGAACGTTCCATTTATCACAGGTGATAAAGACTTAGATGCTAAATTTGTTGCAGAAGCAAAGAAAGCAGGACTTGAAAATCTTAAAGGACACAGAACTGTTGGTGGTATGAGAGCAAGTATCTACAATGCTATGCCAACTGAAGGTGTTAAGGCTTTAGTTGAATTTATGAAAGATTTCGAAGCTAAGAACGCTTAATTTATAAGATATTTTGATGATGTGAAAGGAATAAAAGATGACAAAGATTAAATGCTTAAATCCTATCGCAAATATTGGATTGGATTTATTTACAGATAATTATGAAATGACAGATAACTTTGATGAAGCTGATGCAGTACTCGTAAGAAGTGCAGTTATGCATGATATGGAAATGCCTGCATCATTAAAAGCTATCGCAAGAGCTGGTGCCGGAGTAAACAACATTCCATTAGAAGATTGTGCAAAGAAAGGTATCGTTGTATTTAACACACCTGGAGCAAACGCTAATGGTGTTAAAGAATTAGTTCTTGCAGGTATGTTTTTAGCATCAAGAGATATTATCGGAAGTAACAAATGGGTTGCTGATAATAAAGATGATGAAAATATTGCAAAGACAGCTGAAAAAGCTAAAAAGAATTTTGCAGGTACAGAACTTGCAGGAAAGAAATTAGGTGTAATCGGACTTGGAGCAATCGGTGTTAAGGTTGCAAATGCGGCTACACATTTAGGAATGGAAGTACTTGGATATGATCCATATATTTCTATTGCAGGAGCATGGAACTTATCTAGAAACGTAAAACATATCTCAAACGTTGAAGATATTTATAAAGAATGTGATTTTATCACAATTCACGTTCCACTTCTTGATTCAACAAAGGGAATGATTAATGAAGAAGCTATCTCAATGATGAAAGATGGCGCTGTTGTATTAAACTATGCAAGAGATATCCTTGTTGATGAAGAAGCTATGGGAAAAGCTTTAAAGGCTGGTAAGATTAAACATTACATGACAGATTTTGCTAATCCAACAGTTGCTGATATGGAAGGTGCTATCGTTACTACACATATCGGTGCTTCTACAGAGGAATCTGAAGATAACTGTGCTGTTATGGCTGTAAATGAAGTTATGGATTTCATTGAGAATGGTAATGTAAAGAATTCTGTAAACTATCCAAATGTTGATATGGGAATTCCTTCAAAAGCAGGAAGAGTAACAATCATGCATAAGAATATTCCAAACATGGTTAGTCAGTTTACTGCAGTATTTGCATCAGAAAATATCAATATTTCTGAAATGACAGATAAGTCTAAAGGCGAATTCGCATATATGATTCTTGATCTTGATACACCAGCATCTGCATCATGTATCGAAAATCTTGAAAAACTTGAAGGTGTTATAAAGGTCAGAGTTATCAAATAATTAAAGAACTTTTATAATTGTAAATAAAAATAAAAAGGCAGCAGAATTTATAAAATAGATTTTGCTGCCTTATTTAAAAGTTAGTCCGGTTATTTTGCAACTGGCACATTAGGAAATGGAGGGATATAATGGCAGATATTAAAGCATTTAAATGCATGAAACCAACAAAAGAATTAGCTGATAAGGTTGCGGCACTTCCTTATGATGTTTATAACAGAAAAGAAGCCCTTGAAGCTGTGAAGGGAAATGAGTATTCTTTTTTAAGAATTGACAGGGCAGAAACTTCATTTGGTGATGATGTTGATACATATGATGACAGGGTATATGCAAAGGCAAAAGAGCTTTTGGATAAGATGGAAAAAGACGGCGTCTATGTAAATTCAGATGAAGAATGCTATTATATCTATGAACTTACAATGGATAACAGGGTTCAGACAGGTATAGTTGCCTGTGCATCCATTGATGATTATCTTAATAATGTTATTAAGAAACATGAAAATACAAGAGCTGAAAAAGAAGTTGACCGTATAAGACATGTGGATACATGCAGCGCACAGACCGGTCCTATTTTTCTTGCTTATAGAGAAAATGATGTTATAAAAAATATTATTGATAAAAATAAAAAGAATGAGCCTATTTTTTCATTTATAGCAGATGATGGAATAAAGCATGTAGGCTATGTTATAAATGATAAAGATGACATAGAAAAAATTGAAAATGAATTTAAGGGTATAAATGATATTTATATTGCAGACGGACATCACAGAGCTGCATCAGCCGTAAAGGTTGGACTTAAGAGAAGAGAAGAAAATAAGGGATATGATGGAAGTGAAGAATTTAATTATTTTCTTTCAGTATTATTCCAGGAACAGGAATTAAAAATTCTTCCATATAACAGGGTTGTTCGTGATTTAAACGGATTATCAAAAGAAGAATTTTTAGATAAAATTAAAGAATGTTTTGATATAACAGTTTTAGAGGGTGAAAAAGAACCTGAAAATAAAACAGAATTTACAATGTATCTTGATGGTACATGGTATTTATTAAAAGCTAAAAAAGAAATTATATCTGATGATGAAGTTAAAGGTCTTGATGTATCAATATTACAGGATAATTTACTTGATTCTGTACTTGGAATTAAAGATCCAAGAACAGATGACAGAATTGATTTTATAGGTGGAATCAGGGGATTGAAGGAACTTGTAAAAAGATGTAATGAAGATATGGAAGTTGCATTTGCTATGTATCCAACATCTATAGAGGAACTTTTTAATGTGGCAGATGCAAAAAAACTTATGCCACCAAAATCAACATGGTTTGAACCTAAATTAAGAAGTGGTCTTTTTATACATAAGATTTAAATTCGGGATAGAAAATATAGAAAAAATCTTGAATATAAAGGCATTTTATAATAAAATGTTTGTTGGATTATGTTTGGGATTTGGAGGAATATATGAGCTATAGAGATGATAGAAGAAATAAAGAAACAGAAAAAGATGATTTTTTTATTGAATTCTACGACAATGATTATGATGATATAGATGAAAAAAATTCTGATGAAGAATTTGATGAATATGATGATTATGAAGAATATGAAGATGATGAAGAATATGAAGAATACGAAGGCGATGAAGAATACGAAGAGTATGATGAGTTAGACGATGAAGATTACGATGATGACTATGACGATTATGATGATGAGCCTTATGTAGAGAAAAATACAAAGGTTAAAAAGAAATTAACATCAAATCAGAAAGTTAACAGAGCAATCGCAATTCTTAGTGGAGTTATCTTTTGCTTTACAGCATTTTATGGTGCTATAGCTATTTCTTCATTTGCAGGAAAAACAAAGGCTGCTCAGGAGGCACCGGCTGATAACCAGACTGAAGCAGAAGAAGGATTTTTTGTAAGCCAGAATAGTGATGCAACTATTTCACAGGAAATCAAGGATACATTAAATTCTGCTACATTAGAGCCACTTACAACAGGCTATGAGGCGATTGATAATTCAGTTGCAAATATGCTTAAAGTGACATGTAAGGATGATATGACTACATATGATAAAGTTAGAAATATTTATGATTATATGATGTTTACATATGAGAATGCTGATGCTTCATTCGTTGATGAAGACAGTGTTTATGATTTCTGTAATAAATATTCATATACAAATTATTTTGATATGGAAATGTTATATAGAGCAGATAAACTTATGGCAAGCAAAGCAGGTGATTCAAGGGATTATGGATCAACTTTTGCAATCGCACTCAGAGCACTTGGACTTGATGCTTACTATGTAGCAACTTCTTCGGATACAAATTACCTTGCAGGTTTAGATACTATAAAGGGATACACAGTTGTAGTAATAGATGATGAGAAGTATGTATTCGATGTGAATGCTGAAGATATAGAATCAACAGATTCTGAAGCAGGAGTTGTATATTCATTCTTTGGAAAAGATTTCTTAGATCTTCCTGAACAGTATACATTAGAAGATGCTGAAGCTTCTATTGAAGCATTTGGAAACTTCGGAACACTTGGTGAATTTGGAATTTCAGTTGTTGCAACAACTAAGAGTGGTGAATACTCATCAGGAGCTGTTTCTTATAACAGTTCAGGCGAGAACTTAATTGAAGCTGATACAATTGGAATTGACCAGGGTGAAACAATTTACTTTAAGGGAACTGTTTCAGGTTCAGAAACAAATACATGGAAACTTATAGCAGATGTTTATGATCATAATTGGAATTATGTAACTGAAGCAACACTTTATAATGAGACACACAGCAATAGAACTGATGAGATAACATATGCCCCATCAAGAGGTGGATTTATTGTAATCAGATTTATTGTAACAGATGAAAATGGAAGAACATGTACAGTTAAGTTTATAGCAGATGTTGCCGGCGATGATTATTATTTTGAACCAGAGACAACAACTGTTTATGAAACAACTACAGAGGAATATACAACTGAAGAGGTTACAACTATTGAAGAAACAACAACTGTAGAAGAGACAACAACTGTAGAAGAAACTACATCACAGGAAGAAACTACATCACAGGAGGAATCTTCATCACAGGAAGAAACTTCATCACAGGAAGAAACATCTTCACAGACAGAGCCGGAGCCACAACCTCAACCACAACCATAAAAAATACTGCAAAGTCAAAAAATACAGAATAATAAAAACTAATTTATAAAGGCTGTCGCAAACCTGCGGCAGCCTAATATAATAAAAAAGAAGGGATGATTTTATGATAAACAAAGTAGCCTGGGAAGATTATGATGAGAAAGAATTTGAAAAATTAAATAGTTTAAATAATGATTATATCGATTTTTTATCTGACTGTAAGACAGAAAGAGAATGTGTAAAAAGAGCCGTACAGATGGCAAAAGAAAAAGGATATAAAGATTTAAATGAAATTATAAAAAATAAAGAAAGCATAAATATTGGCGATAAAGTTTATTATACATATATGGATAAATCCATTGTTATGTTTAATATCGGGGATAAACCTCTTGAGGAAGGACTTAATATATTAGGAGCACATATTGATTCTCCAAGACTTGATGTTAAGCAGAATCCAATGTATGAAGATTCAGGATTATGTTATCTTGATACACATTATTATGGTGGAATAAAGAAATATCAGTGGGTTACAATACCTCTTGCAATTCATGGTGTTGTAGTTAAACCTGACGGAAAGAAAATAGATATAGTAATTGGTGAAGATAAGGATGATAATGTATTATTTATTTCTGATATATTAATTCATCTTGCTCAGAACCAGATGGAGAAAAAGGGAAATAAGGTTGTTGAAGGCGAAGCATTAGATATTCTTATCGGCAACATGCCTTTAAAGGGAGAGAAAAAAGAGGGCGTTAAGAAAAATATTTTAAAATTGCTTAAAGAAAAATATGACATAGAAGAAAAAGACTTTATCTCTGCAGAACTTGAAATTGTTCCTGCAGGAAGAGCAAGAAGTGCCGGATTAGATGGAAGTATGGTACTTTCTTATGGACATGATGACAGGGTTTGTGCATATACTTCACTTGTAGCAATGCTTAATAAAGAAAAGGTAGAAAAGACATCATGCCTTCTTCTTGTAGATAAAGAGGAAATAGGTAGTGTTGGAGCTACAGGAATGAAATCGAAATTCTTTGAAAATGCCCTTGCAGAACTTCTTGACAGAATGGGTGTTTATTCAGAACTTACACTTAGAAGAGTTCTTGCAAATTCAAAGATGCTTTCATCTGATGTAAATGCTGCATATGATCCTTTATATGCAGATGCATTTGAAAAGAAAAATGCATCATTCTTTGGAAAAGGTCTTGTAATAAATAAATTTACAGGAAGCAGAGGAAAATCCGGTTCAAATGATGCAAACGCAGAATACCTTGGATATTTAAGAAATGTTTTTGAAAAAGGAAATGTAGCATTCCAGACTGCTGAACTTGGAAAAGTTGACCAGGGTGGCGGAGGAACAATTGCATATATTATGGCATTGTATGGCATGGATGTTGTGGACAGTGGCGTAGCTGTTTTAAATATGCATGCACCACACGAAGCTGTAAGTAAAGCAGATGTTTACGAAGCAATGAAAGGATATACTGCTTTTATTTCTGAATAAAAACAAAAATGTGAAAACAAATATAATTGTGTGGGATGGTATGGGATGGTATGAAACATTTATGCGGCATAAGCCGCATAAACACATGGTATGAAGTCATTTTTTACAAGCTAGCTTGTAAAAATGACTTAACACCATGTGCATATGCCACGTACGTGGCATAAGTGTTTCATACATATACATACAACATATACATACACACAAATCATATACCAAAAAACACATAGGAGAATTATATGCTTAATCAGGACAAGATAAGAAATTTTTGTATTATTGCCCATATAGATCATGGTAAATCTACACTTGCCGATAGAATTATTGAAAAGACAGGTCTTCTTACAGATAGAGAAATGCAGGCTCAGGTTCTTGATAATATGGACCTTGAAAGAGAAAGAGGAATAACCATAAAAAGTCAGGCTGTAAGAACTGTTTATAAGGCAAAAGATGGAGAAGAATATATTTTTAATCTCATAGATACACCGGGACATGTGGATTTTAATTATGAAGTATCAAGAAGTTTGGCTGCATGTGATGGTGCAATTTTAGTTGTAGATGCAGCGCAGGGTGTTGAAGCACAGACACTTGCAAATGTATATATGGCATTAGATCATGACTTAGATGTTGTGCCGGTAATTAACAAAATTGATTTACCAAGTGCAGATCCAAAACGTGTTATTGATGAGATAGAAGATGTAATTGGAATTGAAGCTCAGGATGCACCTTTAATTTCTGCAAAAAACGGAATAAATATAGATGATGTATTAGAACAGATTGTATCAAAGGTTCCTGCACCAACAGGAGATTCTAATGCTCCATTTAAAGCGCTTATTTTTGACAGCATATATGATCCTTACAAGGGTGTTATTGTATTTTTCAGGGTAGTAGATGGTAAGGTAAAACCTGGAACAAGAATAAAAATGATAGCAACAGATGCTGTTGAAACTGTAGTGGAAGTAGGATATTTCGGAGCAGGCCAGTTTATTCCATGTGATGAACTTTCTGCAGGTATGGTTGGTTATTTAACAGCCAGCATAAAGAATGTTACTGAAACAACAGTAGGTGATACAATAACAGATGCTGACAGACCTTGTGATAAAGCACTTCCTGGATATAAGAAAGTCCAGTCCATGGTATATTGCGGACTTTATCCTACAGATGGTGCAAAATATCCTGATTTACGTGATGCACTTGAAAAATTACAATTAAATGATGCATCCCTTAATTACGAACCTGAAACATCAATTGCTTTAGGTTTTGGATTCAGATGTGGATTTTTAGGTTTGCTTCATCTTGAAATAATTCAGGAAAGACTTGAAAGAGAATATAATTTAGACTTAATAACAACAGCTCCCGGTGTTATATATAAAGTATATAAAACAGATGGTGAGATGATTGAGCTTACCAATCCGTCAAATCTTCCGGATCCATCTTTAATAGAATATATGGAAGAGCCTATTGTAAAAGCTGAAATAATGGTAACAACAGAATTTATCGGGCCTATTATGGAGCTTTGCCAGGAAAGACGTGGAACATATATTAGTATGGATTATATTGAGGGTACAAGAGCACTCTTAAAATATGAACTTCCATTAAATGAAATAATATATGATTTCTTTGATGCTTTAAAATCAAGATCCAGAGGATATGCGTCCTTTGATTATGAGATGAAGGATTATGAAAAATCAAATCTTGTAAAACTTGATATTCTTATAAACAAAGAAGAAGTGGATGCTTTATCATTTATCGTTCATGCAGATACAGCCTATGAAAGAGGCAGAAAAATGTGTGAAAAATTAAAGAAAGAAATTCCAAGACAGCTCTTTGAAATACCTATCCAGGCTGCAATTGGGAGCAAAGTAATAGCAAGAGAAACTGTTAAAGCCATGAGAAAAGACGTGCTTGCAAAATGTTATGGTGGTGACATCAGCAGAAAGAAGAAACTTCTTGAAAAACAAAAAGAAGGAAAGAAGAGAATGAGACAGGTTGGTAACGTTGTTATACCACAGCAGGCATTTATGAGTGTATTAAAGCTTGATGAGGAGTAGTATGGGGACAGGTATATATATCCATATTCCTTTCTGTAAAAGGAAATGTCTTTATTGTGATTTTGTATCATTTGTTAAAGATGATGATATTAAAGAAAAGTATGTAAATGCTTTGATTGAAGAAATAAAAAATACGGACATAAGTTATGGTGATATAAAGGATTGCAATATAAAAAATGTTTGTTTATCGGAAAATATAGACACGGTATTTATAGGCGGAGGGACACCTTCGCTTATAAGTCCTCCTGACATAAAAAGAATTTTAGAACCATTAAAAATGGGATTTAATAAAGACATTGAGATTACCATGGAGATTAATCCAAAAACAACAGATTACAATAATCTTAAAGCATATAGGGAACTTGGTATAAATAGATTAAGTATAGGGTTGCAGTCCGTAAATGATGATGAATTAAAACTTCTTGGCAGAATCCATGATTATAAAGATTTTTTAAAAACATATAATGATGCAAGAAATGCCGGTTTTGAAAATATAAACATTGATCTAATCTTTGGACTTCCGGGGCAGGAGTTTAAAAAATATAAACATACCTTGGATGAGGTGACAAAACTTGAGCCGGAGCACATATCAGCATATAGTCTTATTGTAGAAGAAAATACTCCTTTTTATGAAAAATATGGACCTGATAAGGAATTTGAAAAAGAACTAATTTCAGATGAAGAAGATAGAAAGATGTATTCATATACAAAAGAGGCTCTTTTAAAAAATGGATATGAAAGATACGAAATATCAAACTTTTCAAAAAAAGGATACGAATGCAGACATAATTTAAAATACTGGGATTTTGATGAATATTATGGATTTGGCTTAAATGCAGCATCTATGAATAATGATCAACGATACAAAAATACATCAGACCTGGATTATTATATAAATAATTCTAAAGATCCTGCTAAAATCAGAAATATAGAAGAAGAATTAGATGAAGAAACAAAAGTATCAGAGTATATAATGGTTGGTCTAAGAAAAGAAAAAGGCATAGATTTAAATGTAATGAAAGCCAGATTTGGAAAAGATATTTTTGACATATATGGAGATAAAGTAAAAGATTACATTGATAAAGGGTTCATGAAATGTTTTGAGGACAGATTATCCTTTACAGATAAGGGATTTGATATATGTAATTCGATTTTGATAGAGTTTATATAGAGGTTGGGAAAGTGATGATAAATATAGCTTGGATTTAAGTAGTGAATACACATATGAAAAAAATATTCTGAATGCATTAGCGTATCTGGGTTCTTTAGGTACTAATATGTCTTTGGATGATAAGCATATAGCTTTACATGCAAAATTTAATACATGGCAGGAATATACAAAAATATGAATATAAATTCATATGAAAATATTACTAAAGCAATAAAGTTTTCAGATAAAAAAGCATTAATAAAGGAATTAACAGGATTTAATCCCAATTTTTACAATCCGGATGTAAATGATATGATGATGGTTGGGGTTATAGATTTAAAAGATGATAAAGAAGATGTTTATGAGGCAATAAAGGAAAAATATGAATACGAGAAGAAAAACAACATTTACTATAAAAAAGAGAACATAATATTTTTTGAGGATGAATATAATAAAATATGGTTAATATGGATGGGAAAATAGTATGAAGAAAATAATTAGTATATTAATGATAATATCAATGGTTTTATTGACATCATGTCATATGTCAGAGTCAGTAAAATTGAGTAACCGTAAGAAGAAAGAAGGTAAAGAAATAGCAGAAAAAATCGTGGAATGCATAAATAATAAAGATGCACATGGAATAGAAGAATTGTTTTGTGAAGAATTTAAAAAGAATACTGAACTTGAATGGAATATAATGGATGTGATAGAAAAAGTTGATTTTAAAATAGATACATATGAGATAGATACGGATGGCTCGGGTAAAACTTCTATTTCTGATGGAGAAATTGTTTATGATTTTTCATATATCTACATAGAAAAAATAAACGGCAGGAAAACTGATGAAAATCAAATATTGATAGGAGTTACTTGGGTAAATGACGAAAATAAAGAGTTAGAAGGTGTTAATGGTCTTTCTATTGTGTTTGATGGTGAATGTTATGGCGTTAAAATTGATTAGTATTAATATAAATATAATTTTAAAATGAATAATGGAAAATAGTATGAAAAAAATAATTAGTATATTACTGATAATTGTAATGATTTTATCAACATCATGTATTTATAATAAAAAAGTATATGAAGCTACAAAACTAGAAAAAAGAAAGAAAAAAGAAGGTAAAGAAATAGCAGAAAAAATCGTGGAATGCATAAATAATCAAGATGCACACGGAATAGCAGAATTATATTGTGAAAAATATAAAAAGAATACTGAACTTGAATGGAATGTTATGGATGTATTAGAAAAAATTGATGTTAAAATAGATTCCTATGAAGTTGATACAGATGGTTCAGGTGAAACTTCTATTTCTGATGGAAAAATAGTATATGATTATTCATGTATTTATATAAAAAATATTAATGGTAATAAAGATAATGATAAAAATATAATAACAATTGGAGTCGTCTGGGTGGATGATGAAAATAAAAATAGAGAGGGGTTGAATCATATTACAGTTAGATTAAATGATGAAAGGTATAGAATAAAAACAGATAGATATTGATAATTCTATTAAATGTAATTATATAATAATTTATACAAATGGGAATGTTATGAAAAAAACAATTAGTCTATTGCTTATAATTTTAATGATTTTTTTGACATCTTGTAGGATGTCAGAGTCGAGAAAGCTAGAACAAAGAAAGAAAAAAGAAAGAAAAGAAATAGCAGAAACAATAATAGAAAGTATAAACAACAAAGATACAGATCAAATGAAAAAATTGTTTTGCGATTTATATCAGGATAATACTGAATTAGAATGGGATATAAATGACTTTTTTGATTGTATTGATGGTAATATAGTTTCATATGAATTAAATGACTCAGAAGAAATGGAGAAAACATTAGTAGAAGATGGGGAAATAGTTTTTGATTACGAATCAATTTCGATAGAAAAAATAATGACCAATAAAAAACAAAAATATGATATTTATGTTGCTATGTATTGGATTGATAAGGAACATGAAGAGGTAGAAGGAATTACACAAATATCATTATACTATGGAGATGAAAAATTATATTGTATTGCGTATGAACATGAAGCATAACTTAAAAAGTAATAAATGGGTAAAAAGTATGAAAAAAATAATTAGTATATTACTGATAATTGTAATGATTTTATCAACATCATGTATTTATAATAAAAAAGTATATGAAGCTACAAAACTAGAAAAAAGAAAGCAGAAAGAAGGTAGAGAAATAGCTGAAAAGATTGTGGAATGTATAAATAATCAGGATGCACATGGGATAGCAGAATTATATTGTGAGGAAAATAAAAAAAATACTGAGCTTGAATGGAATATTATGGACGTGATAGAAAAGGTTGATTTTAAAATTGATACATATGAAATTGATATTAATAGTTCGAGTGAAACAGTGGTTTCTGATGGAAAAATAGTATATGATTATTCAGTTATGGAAATAAAAAATTTTAATGGATCGAAGGATAATAAAAATCAAATAACATTATTAATTTATTGGATTAATGAAGATAATAAAGATATAGAGGGGTTGTATAATTTTTCTATCAGACTGGATGACGAATTATATAAGGTTAAAATTTAGAATAAAAACAGATAGATATTGATAATTCTATTAACTGCAATTATATTATAATTTATATAAATGGGAAATATTGCTGTTATGGCATTATAGTGTACAGTGCAATCAAGTGTCCTGTATGTAATAAGGTTTATAGAGTTTATGTAGAGAACGATAATGCTACCGTTTACGCGTATATTCATAATATAATACAATATGCGCGTAATTCATCTGATTTATCAGTAATAATTAGACACGACTTTATAGTTTTTATAAAATATAAAAAAACAATTTATAAATTTTAAAATAGCCAAATGACAAATTTGTTGGTACAATATATTATTAAGAAATTGTTGCTACAATATATTATTACTCTAATATATTTATATTGTTATTAATTATTAAGATAAAAAAGAAAGTGAGATTTATTATGCATTACGAATGGCTTGTAAAAAGAAAGTTGACATTTCCGGATTTAATTAAAAGAATAGTAGCTATTATTATTACGATAGCTATTCCTTTTTATATTTTAATGGCTTTTAAATTTAATCCAAAGCTTTTTATTATACCTGTTATAATTTTAGCAGCTTTGATTTATGTGACAGTTATTGTATTTAGAAGAACAAATATTGAATTTGAATATATATTTGCACAGGATGAGTTAAGAATTGATAAGATAATGAATATGACATCAAGAAAGAACCTTGAAAATATTGAGATAAGCAAGGTTGAGCTTGTTACTTATGAAGGAACAGATGCTTATAATGAGTATGAAAATAAAGATTATGAGTACGATGATTATTCGTCAGGGTTAGAAAGTGAAAATAAATACTATATGTATTACAGGGATGATAATGGACTTACAAAGATTATTTTTGAGCCAAATGAAGCAATTCTTGATCAGATTATAAAATTAGCACCAAGAAAAGTGATCAAAAAATAAGATTCATAAAAGTAATCCCTAATAAGAACAAAGAAATGCAATCAAAAAAACTGCAGAAAAATATTTTATGAAAAAGTGTACAAAAAAAGGTAAAAAAACAGCCGGATTATCTATTTGACAGAGTAGTATAAATTTGATAGAATTGTTTAAATTTTTAAATTTTATATATAAAAAAAAGAATAGTAAAGAAAGCGAGGATAATTTAAAATGGGACAAATTGTTGGTGAAGGCATTACATTTGATGACGTGTTATTAGTACCTCAGTATTCAGAGGTTACACCTAATATGATTGACTTATCCACTAATCTCACAAAAAAAATTAAACTTAACATACCAATGATGAGTGCAGGTATGGACACCGTAACCGAGTACAGAATGGCAATTGCAATGGCAAGACAGGGTGGAATAGGAATTATTCATAAGAATATGTCTATTGAAGCACAGGCAGACGAAGTTGACAAGGTTAAGAGATCAGAAAATGGTGTTATTACAGATCCATTTTATTTATCCCCTGACAATACATTACAGGATGCTGATAATGTTATGGCTAAATTCAGAATATCAGGCGTTCCAATCGTTGATGATAAAAAGAAATTAGTTGGTATTATCACAAACAGAGATTTAAAATTTGAAACAGACTTTTCTAAGAAGATTAAAGAAAGTATGACAAATGAGAATCTTGTAACAGCTAAAGAAGGTATCACATTAGAAGAAGCTAAGAAGATTTTAGCTGCAGCAAGAAAAGAAAAATTACCAATCGTTGATGATGATTATACATTAAAAGGACTTATCACAATTAAGGATATTGAAAAGCAGATTAAATATCCACTTTCTGCAAAGGATTCACATGGAAGATTACTTTGTGGTGCGGCTGTAGGTATTACAGCAAATGTTATGGACAGAGTAAAAGCATTAGTAGATGCTAAGGTTGATGCTATTGTTATTGATTCTGCTCATGGTCATTCAAAGAATATTATTACTACAGCTTCAAAGATTAAGGAAGCATTCCCTGAATTACAGATTATTGCAGGAAATGTAGCTACATATGATGCAACAAAAGACCTTATTAAAGCAGGTGTTGATGCAGTTAAAGTAGGTATTGGTCCTGGATCTATCTGTACAACAAGAATCGTTGCAGGTATTGGTGTTCCACAGATTACAGCTATTATGGATTGTTATGAGGCTGCTAAGGAATCAGGTATTCCAATTATTGCTGATGGTGGAATCAAATTCTCAGGAGATATGACAAAGGCTATCGCAGCCGGAGCAAATGTATGTATGATGGGAAGCATGTTTGCAGGATGTGATGAAGCTCCTGGTACATTTGAACTTTATCAGGGAAGAAAATATAAAGTATACAGAGGTATGGGTTCTATTGCAGCTATGGAAAATGGAAGTAAAGACAGATACTTCCAGGAAGGTGCAAGAAAGCTTGTTCCAGAAGGTGTTGAAGGAAGAGTTGCTTATAAAGGAACTGTTGAAGATACTGTATTCCAGCTTGTTGGTGGTATCCGTTCCGGAATGGGTTATTGTGGAGCTAAAGATATTGAGACATTAAAGAATACAGGTAAATTTGTTAAGATTACATCTGCAGCTTTAAGAGAATCTCATCCACATGATATTCATATTACAAAAGAAGCACCTAACTACAGTGTAGAATCTTAAGATTAATTCTTAAGATATAGAATTTTAATAATATAGAATCTAAAATTAGAGCTATAAAATATGTATTAAATAAAATGCACAGTCGCACGTAAAAGCACTGTGCATTTTTTAACATTGTTCTTGCTTTTTCTTTACATTAGTAATAGAATTTATATTGGCACAAATTTTGATTCTATAAGAAAAATATATGGAGGTTTGTTTATGAGTACAACATCATCTTTATCAGCAAGTGAAAGAATTATGGACTTACTTGATGATAATAGTTTCGTTGAAATTGGTGGTCTTGTAGAAGCAAGAAATACTGATTTCAATTTATCAAAAAAAGAAACCCCTGCAGACGGAGTTGTTACAGGATATGGTTTAATAAATGATAAGCTTGTATATGTCTACAGTCAGAATGTTTCGGTTTTAGGCGGTGCAATTGGTGAAATGCATGCTAAGAAAATCGTAAGAATTTATGATATGGCACTTAAAATGGGAGCACCTGTTATAGGTCTTATTGATTGTGCAGGACTTAGATTAGAAGAAGCAACAGATGCATTAAATGCATTTGCAAAAATATATAGAAGACAGGCACTTGCTTCTGGAGTTATTCCACAGATTTGTGCTGTTTTTGGTAATTGTGGTGGAGGAGCATCAGTAATGACAAGTCTTTGTGACTTTACATATATGACAAATGATGCTCATTTATTTGTAAATTCACCAAATGTACTTGATGGAAATAATATTTCAAAGAATGATACATCTTCTTTGGAATTCCAGAAGAGCAAAACAATGAATGTTGATTTTGAAGGAACTGAAGAAGAAGTTTTACAGAATATCAGAGAACTTGTAGATATCATTCCTGCAAATAATGAGGATGATCTTTCTTATGAAGAGACAAATGATGATCCAAACAGAGTTTGTGAAGGAATTGATGGAAATATCGATGATATTCAGGAATTAATAAAAGAATTATCAGATGATAATGTTTTTGTTGAAACTAAGAAAGAATATGCACTTTCTGCCGTAACAGGATTTATCAGATTAAATGGACATACAGTTGGTGTTATTGCAAATAATTCTGATTTATTATCAAATGAAGGTGTGCAGAAGATGGAAGAGTTTGTAAGATTTTTAGATGCATTCTCAATACCTGTTGTTACACTTGTAAATGCTACAGGATTTGAAACAACTATTGAAGAAGAGATGGCTTTATCAAAGAACCTTGCAAAACTTGCATATGCTCTTTCAATAGCAACTATTCCTAAGATTAGTGTTATTTTAAATAATGCATTTGGAACACCATATATGGTTATGAATTCTAAAGGATTAGGCGCAGATATGGTATTTGCCTGGGAAAATACAACTATCGGTATGATGGATAGTGAAGCAGCAGTAAAGATTATTTATTCAAAAGATATTGATAAAGCTACTGATGCAAATGTATTTATTGCTGAAAAGACAAAAGAATACAGAGAATTAGAATCATCAGCAAATCAGGCTGCTAAACGTGGATATGTTGACAGCATTATTTCTCCTGAAGATACAAGAAAATATCTTATTGGAACATTAGAAATGCTCTATACTAAAAGAGATTTTATATACGATAAAAAACATGGTACAGTTTAATTGAGGTGATGAACATGAAGAATATTAAAAAAATATCGATTCTTATATGCATCATGTCTTGTATGTTTTTATTGTGTTCATGTGGAGCTTCAAAGAAAAATGAATTAAAGCTTAAGTATGATAAGGCAAGTCTTGTAGAAGTTGCAAGAAACTTTGTTGAAAGCAGTGCTTCAGTGACAAATAAGGATTTGTTAGAACAGGTTGATAATTATACAGGAGCAGATAAAGATATATATATAAATGCCGTAAACGGCTTTGTAGATACAAGAAAAGAAAATGGTGCTTATGTAGGTTTCTATGCTGATAAAGATGATACTCCTCTTTCAAAGATAGAAGCTGATGATAAGGAAGTTTTACTTACTGTTTATGCACAGTTTAAGAAAAGAGACGTAAATATTGTACTTACATTTGAACCTGACGAGACAATAGGTGATTCAGGGATTTCAAATTATGAAGCGTACGGATCCTTCAGAGTAACAAATATCAGATACGATGTACAATATAGTTTTGTTGAAAAAATGAAAAAAGCCGGACTTAATACACTTCTTGGTATTGGAACGGTATTTGTAATACTTATTTTACTTTCATTTATTATTTCATTGTTTAAATATGTTGACTCGATTGCAAGAGGACTTGGAAATATTAAAAATATTTTCAAGAAAAAAGAAAAAAATATTGAAGTAAAAGATAAGTCAGAAAAACAAAGTGGTTCAGATTCTGATGAAGATATGGATTATGAAGAATCAGATGAAGAAGATGAGGGAGAATTAGTTGCAGTTATTGCAGCAGCTATTTCAGCTTACACAGGAAAACCTCAGGATGGTTTTTATGTAAGAAATATTAGAAGAGTTCAAAAAACAAGCGGATGGAAATAGAAAATAGAAAGTAAGAAAGGAATTTTAGTTATGAAAAATTATAGAATAACAGTAAACGGAACAGAATATGATGTAGAGGTTGAAGAAATTACATCAGGAGAAGTTACAGAGAAAAAGGCAGCTGCTCCTGCTAAAAAGGCTACAAAGAAAGCTTCTAAAGCAAAAGCTTCTTCAGGTTCTGCAGGAAGCGTAAAAGTTCAGGCTCCAATGCCTGGTAAGATTTTATCAGTTAAAACAAAAGTTGGAGACAGTGTAAAACAGGGAGACACATTACTTGTTCTTGAAGCAATGAAAATGGAAAATGATATCGTTGCTCCAAACGATGGAGTTATTGCAAGCATCGAAGTTTCAGAAGGTGCAAGTGTTGAAGCAGGAAACGTTCTTATTACAATGAACTAAATGGAGGTTAAAAAATGAATTATGTAGTTGATACATTAGATAATTTAATACACCAGACTGCATTTTTTAATCTGACTGTTGGAAACTATATCATGATTATTGTTGCACTTGTATTTTTATATCTTGCAATTGCAAAAGAATATGAGCCACTTCTTTTAGTGCCTATCGCATTTGGAATGTTGCTCGTAAATATGTATCCTGATATCATGCTTACAATAGAAGAGTCTGAAAGCGGAGTCGGCGGTTTATTACATTATTTTTATTTATTAGACAGCTGGAGCATTTTACCATCTTTAATCTTTCTTGGAGTTGGCGCGATGACTGATTTTGCTCCATTAATTGCAAATCCAATAAGTTTCTTACTTGGAGCTGCAGCACAGTTTGGTATTTATGTAGCTTATTTCTTAGCTATTTTATTAGGATTTAATGATAAGGCAGCAGCAGCTATTTCTATTATTGGTGGAGCTGATGGTCCTACATCTATTTTCCTTGCTGGAAAACTTGGACAGACATCCCTTATGGGACCTATTGCGGTTGCGGCATATTCATATATGTCACTGGTTCCTATTATCCAGCCACCAATTATGAAATTATTTACAACTAAAAAAGAAAGACAGATTAAGATGCAGCAGCTTAGAAATGTTTCAAAGCTTGAAAGAATCTTATTCCCAATAGTAATTACAATTGTTGTAGTTCTTATTCTTCCAACAACAGCACCACTTGTAGGTATGCTTATGCTTGGAAATTTATTTAGAGAATGTGGAGTTGTTAAGCAGTTAACAGAAACAGCCTCAAATGCATTAATGTATATTGTAGTAATTCTTCTTGGTACTAGTGTCGGTGCTACTACTTCAGCAGAAGCATTTTTAAATCTTGATACAATCAAAATCGTTGTTCTCGGTTTAGCAGCATTTGCTTTTGGTACAGCAGGTGGAGTTTTACTTGGAAAAGTAATGTGTAAGCTTACAAAAGGAAAGATTAATCCTTTAATTGGTTCTGCGGGAGTTTCTGCAGTTCCAATGGCTGCGAGAGTTTCGCAGAAAGTTGGTGCAGAAGAAGATCCTACAAATTTCCTTCTTATGCATGCAATGGGACCTAATGTAGCGGGTGTTATCGGTACAGCTGTTGCGGCAGGTACATTTATGGCTATATTTGGAATAGGAATTTAATTCTTTTAACTAAATATTTATAAAAAAATTGAAAGGAAAAAAAGTTATGGCAAAGAAAATTGGAATAACAGAAACAGTCCTTAGAGATGCTCATCAATCGCTTATAGCAACAAGAATGACAACAGAGCAGATGTTGCCAATTATAGATAAAATGGACAAGGTAGGTTACCACTCAGTAGAATGTTGGGGTGGAGCTACATTTGATGCTTCTTTAAGATTTTTAAAAGAAGATCCATGGGAAAGACTTAGAAAATTAAGAGATGGGTTTAAAAATACAAAATTACAGATGTTATTTAGAGGACAGAATATTTTAGGATACAATCATTATGCAGATGATGTTGTTGAATATTTTGTTCAGAAATCTATTGCAAACGGTATTGATATAATCAGAATTTTTGATTGCTTTAATGACCTTGATAACCTTAAAACTGCTGTAAATGCAGCTAAGAAAGAAAAAGGCCATGCACAGATTGCATTATCATACACACTTGGTGATGCATATACACTTGATTATTGGAAGGATACAGCAAAGAGAATCGAAGATATGGGAGCTGATTCTTTATGTATTAAAGATATGGCAGGTCTTTTATTACCATATAAGGCTACAGAGCTTGTATCTGCACTTAAAGAAGGAACTTCACTTCCAATTCAGATACATACTCACTATACATCAGGTGTTGCTTCAATGACATACTTAAAGGCAGTTGAAGCAGGAGCAGATGTTATAGATACAGCTATGTCACCATTCTCAATGGGAACAAGCCAGCCTGCTACAGAAGTTATGGTAGAAACATTTAAAGGAACTGAGTATGATACAGGATTAGATCAGAAACTTCTTGCTGAAATAGCTGATTATTTCAGACCAATGAGAGAAGAAGCATTAGAAAGTGGTCTTTTAAATCCAAAGGTACTTGGAGTAAATATAAAGACACTTTTATATCAGGTACCTGGTGGAATGTTATCAAACCTTGTTTCGCAGCTTAAAGAAGCAGGGGCAGAAGATAAATATTATGATGTTCTTGAGGAAATTCCTAGAGTACGTAAAGACTTTGGTGAACCACCACTTGTTACACCTTCATCACAGATTGT
The DNA here is from genome assembly GCA_900110975.1 of Lachnospiraceae bacterium RM5. Taxonomy (GTDB): domain Bacteria; phylum Bacillota; class Clostridia; order Lachnospirales; family Lachnospiraceae; genus Bovifimicola. The sequence goes on along the minus strand of FOFK01000002.1, from coordinate 517,715 downwards.
TGGTACACAGTCAGTGTTAAATGTATTACAGGGTGAAAGATATAAAATGGTTACAAAAGAGTCTAAGAAAGTTCTCAAAGGAGAATTTGGTAAGACAGTAAAACCATTTAATAAAGATGTTCAGAAGAAGTGTATTGGAAAAGAAAAACCAATTACATGCAGACCTGCAGATTTAATTAAACCACAGTTAAAGGGATTCGAAAAAGAAGCAGAAAGATATATACAGCAGGAAGAAGATGTTCTTAGTTATGCATTGTTCCCACAGGTTGCAACAGAGTTCTTTAAATATAGAGAAGCTCAGCAGACAAAAATGGACGAAACAGTAGCAAACACTGAAGATAACACTTATCCTGTTTAATGTCACCGATTTTATATCGGTGACGTGGCTCCATCCGAAGGATGGAGTATCCTTAAAGGTATGTCACCGATTTTACATCGGTGACAATTTTTAATAGAATGGAAAATACCATGAAAAAAAATATAGTAGTAATAGGTGGTGGTGCAGCAGGAATGATGGCTGCGATTGCCGCATCAAATGAAAATACTAATGTTGAATTAATTGAAAAAAATGAATCTCTTGGAAGAAAGCTTTTTATTACAGGTAAGGGAAGATGTAATGTTACTAATGCATCTGATATAGATGTTATTTTTAATAATATTATTTCAAACCCTAAATTTTTATATAGTGCCATTTATTCATTTGATAATAATATGGTTATGGATTTTTTTGAACAAAACGGCCTTAAACTTAAAGTTGAAAGAGGTAACAGGGTTTTTCCTGATTCTGATCATTCAAGTGATGTGATAAAGACACTTAAGAATGCCCTGGAAGATAAAAATGTAAAAATCCATTTTAAAACTGTATTAAAGGATTTGATTCTTGAAAATGGTTCTATAAAAGGAATTGTGACAAATAAAGGTAAGATAAAAGCAGATGCCGTAATTATTGCAACAGGCGGAGTTTCATATCCTGTAACAGGTTCTGACGGAGAGGGTCTAAATATTTTAAAAAAACATGGTCATAGTATAGCAAAATTAAGACCGGGGCTTGTGCCAATAAACGTTGGAGAAGAATATATAAAAGATTTGCAGGGATTGTCCCTTAGAAATATAAATATAAGTATTTATAATAAAAACAATAAGCTTTTATATTCTGAGTTTGGAGAAATGTTATTTACTCATTTTGGTGTCAGCGGCCCTGTTATTTTGAGTGCTTCATCAGTTGTTGGAAAGCATCTTAATAGCGAAGAACTTAGCCTTGTTATTGATTTAAAACCGGCACTTGATGAAGATAAACTTGATAAGAGAATACTTCGTGAGTTTGAAGAAAATAAAAATAAAAATTTTATTAATGCAATAAATGGGATTCTTCCAAAAAAAATGATTCCTGTTTTTGTTGATTATGTAGGGATAGACAGTTATAAAAAAGTAAATGAAATCTCTAAAGAGGAGAGAAAAAAGATAGTTAACGGACTTAAAAACTTTAAGTTTACATTAAAAGCATTAAGAGGTTATAATGAGGCTATTATTACCCAGGGTGGAATAAATGTAAAAGAAATTAATCCTGCAACATTGGAGTCGAAAATTATAAAGAACCTTTATCTTGCAGGTGAAATGATAGATGTTGATGCACTTACCGGTGGTTATAATTTACAAATAGCCTGGTCAACAGGCTGGCTGGCCGGACTTTGTGCAGGCGATGTTAATGAGTATTGAAAATAATATTATATAAACCGATGCTATGCCACGGATGTGGCATAACACTTTTTGCAAGGTCACTCTGCAAGTTAACTTGCAGGATGACCTTACAAAAAGGTGTTTATGCGGCTTTGTCGCACATCAGTTTATATAGTATCTTTATAGCACAAAATAAAAACCAAATTTAAAGGAGATTATGATGTCTGATATAATAAATATTGCTATCGATGGTCCTGCCGGTGCAGGAAAAAGTACAATTGCAAAGTTAGTTGCAAAAAAGAAAAATTTTATTTACGTGGATACCGGAGCAATGTATAGAGCTTTAGCTCTTTTTTGCAGTAGAAATGGTATTGCGCCTGAAGATGAAGAAAAAGTTATAGAAAATTGTGGAAAATGCGATATTAAAATTGAGTACAAAGACGGCGTACAGTATGTTATTTTGAATGGCGAAAACGTAAATGATTTTATCAGAACTGAAGAAATCAGCAGATTTACTTCAATGATTTCAGCTTATCCAAAGGTAAGAGAAATTCTTCTTGATTTACAAAGAAATCTTGCAAAAGAAAATAATGTAATTATGGATGGAAGAGATATTGGAACAAATATATTACCTGATGCAGATTTAAAGATATATCTTACAGCATCAGTATCAGCACGTGCTAACAGAAGATATAAAGAGCAGTGTGAAAAAGGGTATGATGTGGATTTGGAAGAAATTAAAAAAGATATAGAAGACAGGGATTACAGGGATATGCATAAAGAAGTTGGTGCTCTTAAAGTTGCTGATGATGCAGTAACTGTTGATTCTTCTGATATGAGCATAGATGAGGTTGTCGCAGAAATTTCTGGCTTAATTGATAATATTAAAAAATAAAAAAATAGTTAAATACATTTAATTATACGAGGTATATTTATGGAAGTTGTTCTTGCAAAAAGTGCCGGATTTTGTTTTGGAGTCCAGAAGGCGGTTGATACTGTATATGAACAGATAGAAAAAAAGAAGGGCAGGATATACACTTATGGGCCCATCATTCATAACGAAGAGGTTGTAAAAGACTTAGAAGAAAAGGGGGTTCTTGTAATAAATTCCTTAGAGGAATTAAAGGCAGTTAAAGAAGGTGTTGTTGTTATAAGATCCCATGGAGCCACAAAAGAGATTTATGATATTATAGAAAATAATGGATTAGAGCTTGTGGATGCAACCTGTCCCTTTGTAAAAAAGATTCATAACATCGTCAGGGAAGAAAGTGATAAAGGTAATTTTGTCATAATTATTGGTAGTGACAAACACCCTGAAGTAGAGGGAATTAAGGGATGGTCGGATAAGGAAAATACTGTGGTTATTGAAAGTGAAGAGCAGGCAGAAAATTTTGTTCTTGACGTTGAGAAGAAAAATAAACATATTTGTATCGTCTCACAAACGACTTTTAATTCTAATAAATTTAAATATTTAGTTGAAATTATTTGTAAAAAGGGTTATTATATAAATGTTTTAGACACTATTTGTAATGCAACGCATATGAGACAGACTGAAGCGAGAAAGATTGCAAGAGAAGTCGATGCGATGATTGTGATTGGTGGAAAAAACAGTTCGAATACACAGAAGTTGTATGAGATAAGTAAAAGCGAATGTAATAATACATATTATATACAGACAGTTAAGGATTTGGATAGAGCAAAACTTGGACAGTTTGAATATATTGGTATTACTGCAGGGGCTTCAACCCCTAAAAAAATTATTGAGGAGGTTCAAACTAATGTCAGAAAGTTTTGAACAGTTATTAGACGCAGAAGAAATGAAAGATATTAACGTAGGAGATATTGTCGAAGGTACTGTAATCAGTGTAAAAGAAGACGAGATAGTCTTGGATATTAAATGTAAATCTGAAGGTATTATTACAATTGGCGAATTTACAAGCAGACCAAATGTTGACCTTACTAAAGAAGTTAAATTAGATGACAAGATCAAAGCAATCGTAGTTAAGAAGAATGACGGTGAAGGACAGGTAGTTCTTTCAGTTAAACGTCTTGCAGCAAGAGAAAGCTCTAAGAGAATTGAAGAAGCATATAACAACAAAGAAGTATTAAAAGCTGTAGTTTCTCAGGTCAGAGAAGGTGGACTTACAGTTGTTGTTGAAGAAACAGAAGTATTTATTCCTGCAAGCCTTGTTTCAGATATGTATGAAAAAGATTTATCTAAATACAATGGACAGGAAATTGAATTTGTTATAACAGAATACGTTCCAAATCAGAATCCTAGAAAGAGACGTATTATTGGTAATAGAAAACAGCTTGTTGTTGCTGAAAAAGAAGCAAAACAGAAGGAAGTTCTTGATAATATCAAAGTTGGCGATGTTGTTAAGGGTAAAGTTAAGAATATCACAAGCTTTGGTGCATTCATTGACTTAGGCGGAATTGACGGACTTTTACACATTTCAGAAATGTCATGGGGAAGAGTTGATAATCCTGCAAAATTATTTAACGTTGATGATGAAATCGATTGCCTTGTTAAAGAAATCAATGGTAAGAAGATTGCATTAAGCTTAAAATTCGAGAATTCTAATCCTTGGTTAAACGCAGCTGATAAATATGGTGTAGGAGCTATCGTTACAGGAAAAGTTGCAAGAATGACAGACTTTGGTGCATTCGTTGAACTTGAACCAGGTATTGATGCTTTATTACATGTTTCTCAGATTTCTAAGGAAAGAGTTGAAAAACCTGAAGATGTATTAAAGATTGGTCAGGAAATTGAAGCTAAGGTTGTAGATTTCAAACCTGAAAATAAAAAAATCAGCTTAAGCATTAAAGCTTTACTTGCAAATGATGATGCAGAAGTAAAAGCAGATGAAGAAGAGGTTAAAGAAGAGGTATAATGCCTGATTATAAGCTTTTTAAAGAAGAAATATTCAAATTATGCGGTATTGATTTAAACATATATAAAGAAAGACAAATAAAAGGGCGTATTGACGCTTTGATTTCAAGAAACAAATATTCCTCATATGAGGAATATTTGTTTTATTTAGAGAATAATCGTGACGCATTAGAAGAATTGAAAAATTATATAACAATAAATATATCTGAATTTTATCGTAATCCTGAACAATGGGAGATACTTGAAAAAAGTGTTATACCATATCTTCAGGATACTTTTGCAGATGAGATAAAAATCTGGTGTGCAGGCTGTTCATCAGGGGAAGAGCCATATGGTCTTGCAATGATACTTGCAAAATTCCCATGCAAAGACAGAATAAAGATTATTGCAACGGATATAGATTATAATATTTTATCCAAGGCAAAAGAAGGAATATATTCAAAGAAAAGTATTGAAAATGTTCCGGAAATATATAGAAATCTTTATTTTAGACAGTTGTATGATGATACTTTTGAAGTTAAAGAAAGCATTAAAAGTATGGTTGAATTCAGAAGGCATGACATGGTTCATGGTATAAATATTCCGGGATGTAATTTAATTGTCTGCAGGAATGTTGTTATATATTTTAATGAAGAAGTTGTAGAAGAGGTATATAAAAGATTATATTCATCATTAAAAAATGGTGGCGTATTATTTTTAGGAAATACGGAACAGATATTTAATTATAAAGAGATTGGATTTGAAAAATTAGATTCATTCTTTTATAAAAAGGGATAATATATGAGAGTAATAGCAGGAAGTGCAAGAAGCCTTAATTTAAAAACAGTAAAAAGTCTTGGAACAAGACCGACCACTGACAGAATAAAAGAAACTCTTTTTAATATTCTGCAAAATGATATTGAAAGATGTGTTTTTCTGGATTTGTTTTCAGGAAGTGGAGCAATAGGTATAGAGGCGTTAAGCAGAGGTGCAAAATCAGCATATTTTGTTGAGAATAATAAAGAAGCTTTAAAATGTATAGATGAAAATCTTACTCATACAAAGCTTAAGGATAATGCCACTGTTTTGGGTTATGATGTGTTAATGGCAATTGACAGATTGGAAGCAGAAAATATTACTTTTGATATAATATTTATGGATCCCCCATATGAAAAGGAATTTGAAAAAAAAGTCTTAATAAGACTTAAGGCTTCTAATGTTGCTGATAATAACACACTTATTATTATAGAAGCAGATAAGAGAACGGATTTTGATTATCTTGACGAATTAGGATATGAAATTGTAAAAGAAAAAGTATATAAGACAAATAAACATATTTTTGCAAGAAAAAAGTAATTTAAGTAATTTAAGTGATTTAATGTGAATTATACGAGGAAAAAAACAATGAAAAAAATAGGGATTTACCCGGGAAGTTTTGACCCGGTAACAAAAGGACATATTGACATGATAGAAAGAGCTGCAAAATTATTTGATGTGCTTTATGTTGCTGTTTTGAATAATAATTCAAAAAGTCCATTGTTTTCTTTTAATGAACGTGTTAAAATGTTAGAGGAAATAACTAGAGATATACCAAATGTTAAAGTTGATTCCTTTGAAGGCTTATTAGTAGATTATGCAGATAAGGTTGGTGCTTGTACAATTGTAAGAGGTTTAAGAGCGGTTACGGATTTTGAATATGAGATTTCCATGGCTCAGACAAACAGAACCTTAAATGGAAAAATTGATACAGTTTTTCTTACGACAAGCCCTGAATATGCATATTTAAGTTCCAGCACAGTGAGAGAGGTAGCAATGTACGGCGGCGATTTCAGACAGTTTGTTCCTGAAAGTGTTGCAAGGTGTATTGATTCTAAATTAAAAGAGAAAATGGAGGCCCGTAATGAATAGATACGAACAGACTTTACTTGAAATGGAAGAATATGTTGATAGTTGTAAGAAACAGAAATTTTCTGATACAAATATTATTGTAGACAGAGATGAATTAAAAGAATATATTAGTGAACTTAATACTAATACTCCGGAAGAGATTAAGAAATATCGTAAGATTATTAATAATAGAGATGAAATTTTAGATAACGCTCACAATAAAGCAAATGCTATGGTTGAGCAGGCTAAGCAGGATATACAGGTTCTTGTTTCAGAACATGAGATTATGCAGAGAGCACAGGAAGAGGGACAGGCATTAGTTGATGATGCTTCAGCTCAGGCTCAGCAGATTCTTGATAATGCTGTATCTGATGCAAATGATATCAGAGAAGGTGTTATGCAATATACAGATGATACACTTTTAGATCTTCAGAATATCATTGAGAATACTATAGAGAATGTAACAGCTAAGTATGATGCATTTATGAAAGCATTAAATACAAGTCTTGAAGTTGTTATCGCAAATAGAAAAGAATTAGCACCTAAGCAGGATGTGGTTTCAGAGAAGGACAGCTTAGATGATTTGGACTTAAATGATAATACAGATGATTTTGATATCGGTGGGGATATTGAAGATTATACAGTTAATACAGATTTTTTAAATGAAAAATAAATAAAAAAATTATATGTGTAAACAATGAGGTTTCGTAAAATTATATTTGCGAAACCTTTATGTTTGTAAAGGAATGGTGTAATATGTGTGGATTCGCAGGATATGTAACAAAATTTAATGATGCTTTAAGTCACAAAGATGAATTATTAGAAATGATGAATGCTATTATTCACAGAGGTCCGGATGATTCCGGAACACATTTTGATGAACATGCAGGATTTGGATTTAGAAGACTTAGTATCATCGGAATTGAAAATGGTAAACAGCCGATGTATAACGAGGATGAAAGTATCGTCGTTGTATTTAATGGAGAAATCTATAATTATAAAGAGATTAAGGAAGAACTTATTAAGCTTGGACATACATTTAAGACAGAAGCTGATACAGAAGTACTTGTACATGGTTATGAAGAGTATGGATATGATATCATTAATAAATTAAGAGGAATGTATGCTTTTGCAATAAGAGATATCAAGAAAAATAAGGTGTTTATCGGAAGGGATATTTTTGGAATTAAACCACTTTATTATACAACAACTGAAGATGGAGATTTTGTTTTTGGTTCAGAAATAAAGTCTTTACTTAAATATAAAAAAGTTAAAAAAGAATTTAATCCTGAAGCTCTTGAAAGTTATTTATCATTCCAGTATTCAGTTTTAAAAGAGACATTTTATAAAGGAATTTACAGACTTATGCCAGCACATTATCTTGTGCTTGAAGATGGCAAAATAGATATAAAAAGATACTATTCTCCAGAATTTAATGAGGATGAAAATATTACTTTTGATGAAGCTGTAGAAAAAGTAAATGAGGTTATGGCTGATTCTATAAAAGCTCATAAAATCAGTGATACTGAGGTTGGAGGATTTTTATCAGGTGGCGTAGATTCAAGTTATATTGTTGCAAGATCTGATCTTGATAAGACATTCAGTGTAGGATTTGATTATAAAGGATGTAATGAGATTCCTCTTGCAAAGACATTATCTGATTATGTTGGTGTAAAAAATAAGAGCAGACTTATTACAACAGAGGAATATTTTGAAGAGTTTCCAAAGATTATGAACCATGTGGATGAGCCTTTATCAGATCCGTCATGTATAGCTTTATATTTCCTTTGTAAACTTGCAAGTGAGCAGGTAAAAGTTGTATTATCAGGAGAAGGTTCTGATGAACTTTTTGGTGGATACAATATTTATAAATCACCATTTGCTCTTAAACCTGTAAAGATTGTTCCAAGACCTGTAAGAAGAGGTATCGCAGGAGTTATGACAAAGATTCCTCTTAAATTTAAGGGGAAGAATTATATGATAAGAGCAGGAAAAGATTTAGAGGAAAGATATATTGGAAATGCTTATATATTTAATCTTGATGAAGTATATAAGATGCTTAAAAATCCGGTTAAGAAAAACACTCCAATGTCTATCACAAAACCACTTTATGATAAAGTGAAAGATAAAGATGATGTTACAAAGATGCAGTATATAGATATCAATACATGGTTATGGGGAGATATCTTAAATAAAGCAGACACCATGAGTATGGCACATTCTTTGGAGGTAAGGGTTCCTTTCCTTGACAAAGAAGTTGCAAAAGTTGCTTTTTCGATTCCTGCAAAACACAGGGTTGATGAAAATGAAACTAAGAGATATTTTAGAAAAGCAGCAAATGAATTTATGCCTGATGTTACTGCTATCAGAAAGAAACTTGGTTTCCCAATACCTGTAAGAAACTGGTTAAGAGAAGATAAATATTATGAACTTGTGAAGTCTGCACTTGTATCTGATGAAGCAAAAGAATTTTTTGACACAGATTATCTTGTTAAACTTCTCAATGACCATTATAATAATAAAGGTGATAACTCGAGAAAGATTTGGACAGTATATGCCTTTCTTTTATGGTATCAGAAACATTTTAACGTGGCATAATTATAATTATTTATAGTTGTAATTTATGAATTATAATTATAAATATTTATTGTTATAATTTATTTTTATATTTAATATGTGAGGAAAATTTATGAGGATATCTACTATCGCAAGCGGAAGCAGCGGTAATTGTATTTATGTTGGAACAGATAATACTCATCTTTTGGTTGATACCGGTGTAAGTAAGAAAAGAACAGAAGAAGGTCTTTTCAAAAATGATATTGATATGAAAGATATTAATGGTATACTTATTACTCATGAACACATAGATCATATAAACGGTCTTGGTGTTATTTCGAGAAAATATAATATACCAATATATTGTACGCCTAAAACTAAAGATGCCATCTTAAGTACAAAAAAGCTTGGAGAAATTGATAAAGATTTATTTAATAATATTTATCCTGATGATGAATTTGCGATTGGAGATATTGATATATGTGCATTTGATATTTCCCATGATGCTGCCTGGCCTGTAGGATACAGATTAACATCAGATAATAAATCAGTTGCTGTTGCTACAGATATGGGGAAATTTGATGATTATATAATCAGTCATCTTAAGAATCTTGATGGAATCGTTGTGGAAGCAAATCATGATGTAAGAATGGTTCTTGCAGGAATTTATCCATATTATCTTAAACAGAGAATATTAGGAGATGATGGCCATTTATCAAATGAAAATTCCGGAAAGTTGATAAATGAAATTCTGCATGATAATATAAAACATATTATTCTTGCGCATCTGAGCAAGGAAAATAATTATGAAGAACTTGCTTTTCAGACTGTCAAAAGTGAAATAGAGCTTTCGGACAATAAATATAAAGCTGATGATTTTAATATTTTAGTTGCAAAAAGAGATATTGCTTCTGAAATTTATTATATATAAAATGTGAGTGCATGGAGGTAAAGATGAAAAAATCAATCATTACAGTAGTAGGAAAAGATAGCGTAGGAATAATTGCAAAGGTATGTACATATCTTGCAGAAAGTAATATTAATATATTAGATATATCCCAGACAATTGTTGAGGATTATTTTAATATGATGATGATTGTTGATGCAAACAATGCAAATAAGAACATCAGTAATGTGGCTGATGAACTTGATGCTTTAGGCAAAGAAATCGGAGTTCAGATTAAGATACAGCAGGAAGATATTTTTAATTCAATGCACAGAATTTAGTGGAATATAACTTTTGGATTCAATGCACAGAGTTTAAGGAGGAAAACAACATATTTGTTGTTAGATAATAGATGATAAATATATTTGAAGTAAATGAAACAAATAAAATGATAGAACAGGAAAACCTTGATGTAAGAACAATTACACTTGGTATAAGCCTTTTAGACTGCATAGATTCAGATCTTGATGTTTTAAATAAAAACATTTATGAGAAGATAACAAAGCTTGCAGGAAATCTTGTGGAAGTCGGAGAAGAGATAAGCAGAGAGTATGGAATTCCTATTGTAAATAAAAGAATTTCTGTTACACCTATTGCCCTTGTTGGTTCTGCTGCATGTAAGAAACCTGAAGATTTTGTTGAAATAGCAAAGAATCTTGATAAGATTGCAGACGAAGTAGGAGTTAATTTTATTGGTGGATATTCAGCGCTTGTTTCAAAGGGAATGACAAGTGCAGAAAGACTTTTAATTGAGTCGATTCCTATGGCACTTGCTTCTACATCAAGAGTTTGCTCATCTGTAAACGTAGGTTCTACAAAGACAGGTCTTAACATGGATGCTGTAAAACTTATGGGTGAAATTGTTGTAAAAACAGCAGAAATGACAAAGGATGAAGATTCGATTGGATGTGCCAAACTTGTAGTATTTTGTAATGCACCTGATGACAATCCTTTTATGGCAGGAGCTTTCCATGGAGTTACAGAAGCTGATGCAATTATTAACGTAGGTGTAAGTGGTCCTGGTGTTGTCAGAACTGCTCTTTCGAAAGTAAGAGGAGAAAATTTTGAAGTTCTTTGTGAAACTATTAAAAAGACAGCATTTAAGGTAACGCGAGTTGGACAGTTAGTTGCAAAAGAAGCATCTAAGAGACTTAATATTCCTTTTGGAATCATAGATTTATCACTTGCACCAACACCTGCAATAGGTGATAGTGTAGCTGATATTCTTCAGGAAATCGGACTTGAAAGAGTTGGTGCTCCGGGAACAACAGCAGCACTTGCACTTTTAAATGACCAGGTTAAAAAAGGTGGTGTAATGGCATCATCATATGTAGGTGGACTTAGTGGAGCATTTATTCCTGTAAGTGAAGATCAGGGTATGATAGATGCAGTTGAAAATGGTGCTCTTACACTTGAAAAATTAGAAGCAATGACTTGTGTATGTTCTGTAGGTCTTGATATGATAGCAATACCTGGAGATACAAAAGCAACGACAATTAGTGGAATAATTGCTGATGAAGCGGCAATCGGAATGATAAATCAAAAAACAACAGCAGTAAGAGTTATTCCGGTTATTGGTAAAGGCGTTGGAGAACAGGTAGAATTTGGTGGATTACTTGGATATGCACCAGTTATGCCGGTAAACGGATTCTCATGTGATGACTTTATAAACAGAGGTGGAAGAATTCCAGCTCCAATCCACAGCTTTAAGAACTAGATGTGTTATAAAAAATTACAGATATTATAAAATGAAAAGTACCCTTTTTACTGGACCACCCAGTAAAAAGGGTACTTTTCATTTTTGGGGGCTATTTTGTTATTGTCTTTCGTGGGGATTTTGATTTTTAAAAGAAGTTTATTAAGAATATAACCAATATAATTATGGAAGTGCATCGTGTAATGCAGATGTAGTGTAGGTGTAGATGAAGATGTAATGAAGGTGTAATGTAAAAAAAGGAAGATGGAAGATCTACGTTATGTGAAGAAAATTGTGGATAGGAGCTATGTAACGTAAAAGAGAAAAAATGGAAGTTTACGTTATGTGGAAAAAATCGTGGAAAGGGATCATGTAATGTAGTAAATAAAAAAATGGAAACGTACGTTATAAAGAAAAGTTTCTGGAATAAGTTCGTGTAACGTAAGGAGAGAAAAAAAGAAAAAATACGTTACATGAAGGGATTCACGGAAGAGACCCATGTAACGTAAGGAGAGAGAAAAAGAAAAAATACGTTACATGAAGGGATTCACGGAAGAGGCCTATGTAACGTAAAAGAAAAAAATCGAATATATACGTTATATATTTGAAAATTGCACTAATATATGCGTATATGAAGCCAACGCTTATAAAACTCAATTACAAAAGCCGCTCCTATGAGCGGCTTATACCATGTCTTATATAATCATAAACATTCAAATTAATTTAATTTCTACACCAAATCTGTATCTGGTTTTATATCAAATTCGCTTGCGACAATAACACCCTGTTTATGTTCATTAGGGATATTGATATTGTATTTGTTCATTGTAATCATTCTATAGACTTCATCGGCAAACATATTAAGTTCTAACATCTTCTTTCCATAAGGATTAAGGGATGAAAGAGAGGTAGAAATCTTTGTGATAATAGGAAGGTCGGAATTATCATTTATTTCTGTAAGAAGTCTCTCTTTTTCTTTGTTAAAGCCGAGGACTCTTATATAGAATACATAACCGTTTTCTTTGAAATTAAAGAAGTCTTCTTTTTTGTAATTAAATAAATTATATAAAAGAATTCTTTGTATACGTGAGGAAGTATAAGTTGGTGAATTTACCTTGTTAATAAAGGCTTTAGCATCAATGAAATGATCTAAGTTATTTAAAAGTCTGTTTGAAATATCAATGGTGCTGTCAAAAAGATCATCAATATTATCAGAATCATACTTTGCTTTGATAAGTGAATTTCCGATAATTGCTGAGTAATCATTTATATCAACAGGGTAGGTTTTCTTATATTCGCTTTCAAGCATTTCAATGGAATTTTCCGGTACACTTGAAAGTAAGGAAGTTTTAATGTTATTAAAATTATAAACTGATTTTCCATAAAAAAGCTGTCTTATGGAATGAGCCGATGTAAGAGAAGAGTGAATCATATCCTGAGATGTATTATTATTTTCTCTTTTGATGGCAACCGGAACCATAAGAGAATCTGTGTTTTTAAGTGCAATCAAATATTCTATTGCAAGAATAGTATTTGGTTTTGATAAAATATTTGAAAGGGATGTTGATTCCATCATAACGCCACGAAGTGCAAGAGATTTTATGATGGCATTTTCCCTGCTTTTAGCAAATGACATACCTGTTTTTAAGTATGACTGTAAAGCATCGCTATATACTGTATCCTCGTCAACGATAACATCTGCGATGGAATTTAATAAATCAAGATTATCATATTCGCATCCAAAACAGAGATTTGATACAATTCCTAAACTGTTTAAAAGGGAAATTGCTCCTGTTGCAAAGTAATTTGCAGAAGAAGAAGCATAACAGAAAGGAAGCTCTATTACAAGGTCAACGCCGTTTTCAAGAGCTGTGATTGTTCTTGAAAATTTATCCATAAATGCCGGTTCTCCGCGCTGTACGTAGTTACCACTCATAACAACTACAACGTTATCAGCTTTAGTTATTTCTTTTGCTTTTTCTATAAGATAAGAATGTCCATTATGAAATGGATTAAATTCTGCTACAATACCTATTGTTTTCACCATAACCTCCAAAAAATCATAAATTGATTATCCAATAAATATGATAGCATTTAGAGTCTAAAATATCAACAAATAAGGGTGTTGAGAACATAAAAAAATTGATGTATAATTTACATATCTGAGTCATAAATCAGAAATAATTCAGGACGGAGAAAGCAAATATGAAAATTTTAGTTATTAATTGTGGTAGCTCATCTTTGAAATTTCAGTTAATTAATTCAGAAAATGAAGATGTCCTAGCGAAAGGTTTATGTGAGAGAATTGGAACAAAAGAAAGTGTGATTAATTACACACCTATGGGAAGTGAAAAGAAGAGTTTTGACATATATATGCCAGATCATAGTAAGGCTGTGGAAACAGTTATTAATTTCCTTACAGATGAAAATATGGGTGTTGTAAAATCATTAGATGAAATAGATGCTGTAGGACACAGAATCGTCCATGGAGGAGAAAAATTCAACTCATCAGTTGTTATTGATGATGAAGTAATTAAGGTGATTGAAGAATGTAATGACCTTGCACCACTTCACAATCCTGCAAATATCATTGGAATAAAAGCATGTAAAGAAGTAATGCCTGATACTCCACAGTGTGGTGTGTTTGATACAGCATTCCATCAGACAATGCCTAAGAAGAGTTATCTTTATGGACTTCCATTTGAATATTATGAAAAATATAAAGTAAGAAGATATGGTTTCCATGGAACAAGTCATAGCTATGTATCAAAGAGATGTGCAGATCTTTTAAACATTCCTTATGATAATTCTAAAATAATTGTCTGCCATATTGGAAACGGTGCCAGTATTTGTGCTGTAAAGAATGGTGAATCTGTGGATACATCAATGGGTCTTACACCACTTGAAGGTCTTATTATGGGAACACGTTCAGGAAGTATTGATCCTGCAATTATTGAATTTATCATGAAAAAAGAAAACTTAACAATAGATGAAGCAATGAATGTGCTTAATAAAAAATCAGGTGTATATGGCCTTGCAGGAATCGGAAGCAGCGACTTCAGGGATATTTTAAAAGCTGTAGAAGAAGGAAATAAGCAGGCAGCTGATACATTAGAAGCATATTGCTATAATGTTGTAAGATATGTTGGTGCGTATATTGCTGCAATGAATGGTGTTGATGCTATTGTATTTACAGCAGGTGTTGGCGAAAATAATCCTGATATCAGAAAAATTGTCTGCTCATATTTAGGATATATGGGAATTGAAATTGATGATGAAAAGAATGGTATGCGCGGTGAAGAAATGGTTATTTCAACTGATGCATCCAAAGTTAAAGTTTTAGTTATACCAACAAATGAAGAACTTAAAATTGCCCTTGAAACAAAGGAACTTGTTAGTAAATAAAAGAAAAATAAACTATCTTAAATTTTTATTGACAAAGAAATTGGATATGGTTATAATGTTTAGGTATGTGTGACGAGAGATGAGGTAAACTATGAAGATAGATTTATCAGAGATATTATCTGTAAAAGATAAAGAGAAAACACTTAAATGCCCTCTTGATATGGAGCGGTTTGTTACTTCTGTATATGATGCAAAGATAACGGACAAGAGTGATGTTATCATTGAATTAAAGAATACAGGAAAGAAGAAATTTAAGTTAAAACTTGAGACTTCTTTTGGTTTGATATTACCATGTGACAGGTGTCTTAGTGACGTCTCTATTGATATGCATATAAAAGTTAATAGAAACTTGGATTTATCCGTAGAACCAGAGGATAAAGATGAGTTTTGTTATATTGATGATGACGGTAAGTTAGATGTTGAAAAGCTCGTTCATAACGAGATTTTGATAAACATGCCTACGAAGATTCTTTGCAAGGAAGATTGTAAGGGAATTTGTAATAGATGTGGGACGAATCTTAATTTACAGTCATGTGATTGTAAAGATACAGAAACAGTCCAACAGATGTCCACGTTAGGTGACATTCTTAACAAATTGAAGGAGGTGTAAGTAACCATGTCTATTTGTCCAAAGAATAAGAGCTCAAAAGCCAGAAGAGATAAGCGTAGAGCAAACTGGAAAATGAGTGCTACAAACTTAGTTAAATGCTCAAACTGTGGAGCATTAATGATGCCTCACAGAGTATGTAAAAGCTGTGGTTTATACAATAAAAAAGAAATTATAGCTGTTGATTAATTAAAAGATGAAGATGAGTGAAGCCTATAAATGCTTCACTCATTTTTTTTACTATAAAAATATTGATTTTTAAATATACCTTTAGTATAGTATTTAATTGATAATACCAAGATAAATTTGGAGGATAATATGGCAGACATTAGTACTGTTGTTGCTGTTGATGCGATGGGTGGAGATAATGCACCTAAAGAGATCATCAAAGGTGTGATAAAAGCAACACAAAAGAAAGAAAATATTAAAGTTCTCCTCGTTGGAAAAGAAGATGAGATTAATAAAGAACTTAAAGAATTTTCTTATGATGAAGAAAGAATTAAAGTTATTAATGCCACTGAGGTCATAGATACAAATGAGCATCCTGTTAATGCGATAAGACGCAAGAAGGATTCTTCAATCGTTGTAGCTATGAATCTTGTGAAAAATAAAGAAGCTGATGCTTTTGTTTCAGCTGGAAGTTCCGGTGCAATCCTTGTTGGAGGACAGACAATTGTTGGAAGAATAAGAGGAATTGAAAGACCTCCTTTGGCACCACTTATTCCTACAAAAGATGGAGTTGCTCTTCTTATAGACTGTGGAGCAAATGTAGATGCAAGAGCATCTCACCTTGTGCAGTTTGCAAAGATGGGTTCTATCTATATGGAAAATGTTGTTGGAATTAAAAATCCAAGAGTCGGACTTTTAAATATTGGTGTGGAAGAGGAAAAGGGAAATGCCCTTGTAAAAGAAACATATCCTCTTTTGAAAGAATGCGACGATATTAATTTTATCGGAAGTGTTGAGGCAAGAGAAATTCCTGAAGGTGCAGCAGATGTTATTGTTTGCGAAGCTTTTGTTGGAAATTGCATTTTGAAATTTTATGAAGGCGTTGGAAATGTACTGCTTTCAAAAATTAAAAGCGCTCTTATGGCTTCATTTAAAACAAAGATGGGTGCGCTTCTTATCAAGAAGTCTTTAAAGACAACACTTAAATCATTTAAGACAGATGAGTATGGTGGAGCACCACTTTTAGGACTTAATGGTCTTGTTGTTAAGACACATGGAAATGCTAAGGCAAAAGAAGTATGTACTTCAATATTGCAGTGTGTAAGTTTTAAAGAAGAAAATATTAATGAAAAGATAAAAGAACATCTTTTTAAAGAAGATTAAAATAAATTTTTAAAAAATAAATTTTCAAATAAGAAAAAAATTTTTTATGAAAAAGAAAGGACAAGGTTATGGAATTAGAAAAATTAAAAGATATTATAAGTGAAGTATTAGGAGTAGATAAGGACGCTATAACAGAGGAAACTACATTTATTGATGATCTTGGTGCAGACTCTTTAGATATTTTCCAGATTATTATGGGAATTGAAGAAGAATTTGATATTGAAATACCTGACAATGCTGCAGAATCTATTAAGAGTGTTGGAGATGCAGTAGAGCAGATTAAGGCAGTTGTAAATAACTAGTTATAACGGTAATTGGTTTTAATTGATTAGATAATAAAACACCTCAGGTAATTGCCGGGGGTGTTTATTTTATGATAGGTGAATGATGGAAACAAACGTTGCAGATTTACAAAATAAAATAGGTTATAAATTTAATGATACGGCTCTTTTATATAAAGCACTTACCCACACTTCATATACAAATGAAAATAAGATGAAAAAAAATGACAGTAATGAAAGACTCGAGTTTTTGGGAGATGCTATATTAGAGCTTATTTCCAGTGAGTATTTATTTGATAATTATCCGGATATGGATGAAGGATATCTTACAAAGTTAAGAGCTGCACTTGTCAGCGAAAAACCTTTATCTATTGTTGCAAAACAAATTGGTCTTGGGGATTATATTTTCCTTAGCAAAGGTGAAGATTTAAATGGTGGAAGAATGAGACCATCAATTACTTCAGATGCTGTTGAGGCTTTACTTGGCGCAATTTATCTGGATGGTGGAATAGATAATGCAAGAAAATTTGTATATAAATATATAGTTAATGATATAGAGAATAAAGAGCTTTTTGTTGATTCTAAAACTAATTTGCAGGAACTGATTCAGAAATATAAGCTTGGCGAACTGAATTATAAGATGATAAGAGAGAGTGGTCCTGATCATAATAAGGAATATGTTTATTCATGTTGTATTGGTGATAAGGAAATAGGCAGAGGAAAAGGAAATACCAAAAAAGGCGCTGAGCAGGAAGCAGCATATAATGCGATTATTTCTTTAAAGAAAAAACAAAAATAGGCAGGTTAATAAAATGTATTTAAAAAGTATTGAGGTCCAGGGATTTAAATCATTTGCAAATAAAATTGTATTTGAATTTCATAATGGTATTACAGGTATTGTAGGACCAAATGGAAGTGGAAAGAGTAATGTTGCAGATGCTGTAAGATGGGTGCTTGGAGAACAGAGCGTAAAAAGTCTTCGTGGTTCTAAAATGGAAGATGTTATTTTTGCGGGAACAGAAAACAGAAAAGCGCTTGGTTTTGCGTATGTGGCAATAACACTTGATAATTCGGACCATTCCCTTGCAATAGATTATGATGAGGTTACTGTATCAAGAAGATTATTCAGATCCGGTGAAAGTGAATACATGATAAATGGTAATATATCACGACTTAAGGATATCAATGAATTATTCTATGATACAGGTATCGGACAGGAAGGATATTCTATTATCGGACAGGGTCAGATAGATAAAATCTTATCAGGAAAAGCTGAGGAAAGAAGAGAATTATTTGACGAGGCAGCAGGTATTGTTAAATTCAAAAGAAGAAAGGCACAGACTCAGAAGAAACTTGTTGAAGAACAGGGAAATCTTACCAGAGTAAATGATATTTTATCAGAGCTTGAAACAAGAGTTGCTCCATTAGAGAGACAGTCAAATAAAGCAAAAGAATACTTAAAATACAAAGAAGAATTAAAAGTTAATGATATAAATATGTTTCTTTTAAATGAAGAAGACATTAAAGGTAAGATAAAAGAAACAGAAGAAAAAAAGGGTATTGTTGAAGGTGACTACGAAAATACCAAGACAGAACTTGAAAAGACAAAGAAAGAATACGAGGATATTGAAAAAGAGATAGAAGCTATTTCATTAAAAATCGAAGAGAGTAAAAATGAAATAAGTAAAACAAAACTTTTCATTGAGAAATCTGAAGGTGAAATCAGACTTTTAAACGAGCAGATTAATTCTTCAAAATCAAATGAAGAATTAATTAGGAAACAGGCTGATGGTATAAATGAAAAGAACAAAGGCCTTGAAAAAGATATTGAAGAAAATAATGAGAATAAAGCAAAGATAGAAGAAGAAGCAAAAGAGATTCTTGATTTGCTTGATAAAAAGAATGAAGAGCTTGACTCATTAAAAAAAGAAATTGAAGATTATAATAAAGAATTAGAAGATGCAAAGACAGAAATCATAGAACTTTTGAATCAGAAATCTTCAGTAAAATCAAAGATTCAAAGATATGATACTATGTTAGAACAGATTTCCATAAGAAAATCTGAGTTAAATCAGAAACTCATAAAATTCTCAAGTGATAAGGAAGTTCAGGATAATGCAATAAAAGAACTTGAGGATAATTTAAAAAAAGTTAATGATGAGATTTCTGAATTGTCATTAAAGAAAGATGGATTTGCTAAAGATATAAACAGCGAAAAAGAAAATTTAAATAATAAAGAAAAGCTTGTAAGACAGGTAGTTCTTGAATTGCAAAAAAACAAAACAAGACTTGAATCTTTAAAAAATATTACTGAAAGATACGAAGGTTATGGAAACAGTATCAAGAAAGTAATGGAACTTAAAGACAGAGAAAAAGGTATTATCGGTGTTGTTGCTGATATTATCAAAGTTGAAAAGAAATATGAAGTTGCTATAGAAACTGCACTTGGAGGTGCGATTCAGAATATCGTTACAGATAGTGAAAGTACTGCAAAACAGGCAATTGAATATTTGAAGAAAAATAAATTTGGTAGAGCAACATTTTTACCACTTAGCAGTATTGCAAACAGAACAGGATTTAAAAATGAAACTGTCTTTGATGAAAAGGGAGTTTTAGGACTTGCCTGTGATCTTGTGAAAATTAACGCAGAATATGAGCAAGTTGCCAAATATCTTCTCGGTAGAATTGTTGTTGTGGATACCATAGAAAATGCTCTTTTAATTGCAAGAAAATACAGATATACAATAAGAATTGTTACACTTGAAGGAGAACTTTTAAATGTTGGTGGTTCTTTATCCGGTGGTGCATATAAAAATAATTCTAATTTGCTTGGACGTAGAAGAGAAATTGAAGATTTAAACAATCTTATAGAGAAAAACAAAGAAGATAACGAGAAGTATGAAAAAGAAATCAAGGAAATAAGAAAAGAGATTTTAGATAAATCTGACGAACTTGACAGAATTAATAAAGTTCTTCAGGAACAGTTTATTTTGCAAAATACAATTAAGTTAAATCTTAATCAGGCTGAAAGCAAGTTAAAAGAATTACATACTTCTTATGAAGATTTCAAGAAAGAAAATTCTGAAATCAGTAACCAGATTACTGATATTAAGGACAATAATAATGAACTTAAATCAGAACTTGAAACATATGAAGATTTAAATACTGCCCTTGAAGAAAAGATAGAAGAATTATCTACTAAGATTGAAGAGAAAAAAGAAGCTGAAACCCTCGCGCAAAATGAAGTTAATGAAATTACTTTAAATCTTAACCAGTTTAACCAGAGAAAGAAATTTATTGAAGAAAATATTTCAAGAATCAAAGAAGAAATAGAAGTAAACAATAATGAACTTGCAGAGATTCTTAATAATTCAAAATCTTCAAAAGAAGATGTAGAGGATAAATTAAAAGAAATAGAGAGCTTGAAAGAAGCGATTGATAAAGCAAAAGAAGCTCTTGAAAATTCTGAAGAATCAATTAAAAGTTTCTATGAAGAAAAAGAAAAACAAAGTACAGAACATAAGGATTTTGTTAAGAAGAGAGAAGAACTTACTGACAGACAGTCAGAACTTGATAAAGAACTTTTCAGAATTAATTCTGCCATTGAAAAATATGAAGAGAAGCAGGATGAACTTATTAATTATATGTGGAATGAATATGAACTCACATATAACATGGCTCTTGAATTGAAGACGGAGAGTGATTTAAGTCTTTCAGAGCTTAAGAAAAACATTGCTGAATTAAAATCCAAGATTAAAAAACTTGGAGATGTTAATGTAAATTCTATTGATGAATACAAGGAAATATTTGAAAGATATACATTCTTAAAGACCCAGCATGATGATCTTGTTAAAGCTGAAAAATCTTTGAAAGAGATTATTTTAGAATTAGACAGAGGAATGCGTGAGCAGTTCAGTGAAAAATTTGAAGAAATAAAAACTGAGTTTGATAAGGTGTTTAAGGAATTATTTGGTGGTGGTAAAGGAAGTATTGAATTAAGTGAAGAAGATGATATCTTGGATGCAAATATTTCAATTATCTCACAGCCGCCTGGAAAGAAGCTTCAGAATATGATGCAGTTATCCGGTGGAGAAAAGGCGTTAACTGCCATTGCACTCTTATTTGCAATACAGAACCTTAAGCCTTCACCATTCTGTCTTCTTGACGAAATTGAAGCTGCCCTTGATGATTCAAACGTTTACAGATATGCAAATTATCTTCATAAGCTTACAAAAAACACACAGTTTATTGTTATCACCCATAGAAAGGGTACAATGGAAGCTACTGACAGATTATATGGTATTACAATGCAGGAAAAAGGTATCTCTACATTGGTATCTGTTGATTTGTTAGATGCACAGCTTGAAGATTAAAAAAATGATTAGATTATCAGGAAAATGGAATTTATAATTTAATCTGTGATAAAAGGAATGGAGGCATACATGGTATTCTGGAAAAAGAAAAAAAAGAAAAATGAAGAAGATGTTTTAGATGAAATGAATGAGGTTGTTGAAGCTTCGGAAGAAAATTTAGAAGAAACTGCGGAAGAAACTGTGGAAGAAACTGTGGAAGTTGTAGAGAATGCAGAATCAGAGGAACCTGAAAAAGAGGCAAAAACTGATGAGGCAGAGGGTACGGCAGAATCAGAAGCAGGATCAGAAGCAGAATATGAAGTGAAATCAGAAGCAGGATCAGAAGAGAATGCAGTATCAGAAGAATCAGATGATATAGTAGAATCAGACGATACAGCAGAATCAGATGATGTAACAGAATCAGAAGAGACAGTAGACTCAGATGATGAAGCGAAATCAGATGATGCGTCAGAATCAGGAGAAGAAAATAGCGAGAAAAAGCAGGGCTTCTTTAAAAGATTAGTATCCGGTCTTACAAAGACAAGACAGAATTTTATTTCTAATATTGATTCTGTATTTAGTGGTTTTTCTTCGATTGATGATGAGTTTTATGAAGAGATTGAAGAAATACTTATCATGGGTGATATCGGAGTTCATACTACAGAAAAAATTATCGATGACTTAAAAGAAAAAGTTAAAGAAAATAAAATTAAAAAACCTGATGAATGCAAGGAATTACTTATAAATTCGATAAAAGAAGTTATGGATATTGGTGAAAATGCTTATGAATTTGAAAATCAAAAATCTATACTTTTAGTTATTGGTGTAAATGGTGTTGGTAAGACAACATCTGTTGGTAAGCTTTCTGCTATTTTAAAGGGAAAAAATAAAAAAGTCATTATGGCGGCAGCTGATACATTCAGGGCAGCAGCTATAGAGCAGCTTCAGGAATGGTCAAAAAGAGCAGGTGTCGATATTATCGCAGGACAGGAAGGTTCAGATCCCGGAGCGGTTATATTTGATGCAATCCAGGCTTCAAAGGCAAGAAAAGCAGATGTGCTTATCTGTGATACTGCCGGAAGACTTCATAACAAAAAAAATCTTATGGATGAACTTAAAAAAATTGACACCATTATTGAAAAGGAATATAGTGGAGTATATAGAGAAAATTTAATTGTTCTTGATGCTACCACAGGCCAGAATGCTCTTTCTCAGGCAAGAACATTTATGGAATGTACAAATATTACAGGTGTTGTTCTTACTAAGATGGACGGAAGTGCAAAGGGCGGAATTGCCGTTGCTATCCAGTCAGAACTTGGCATTCCTGTAAAATACATTGGTGTAGGGGAAAAGATTGAAGATTTACAGAAGTTTGATGCAAACTCTTTTGTAGATGCACTTTTCGAGCAATCAGATGAATCCTAGTGTTGAGGTTCTTAAATAACCAGAACGCTACAATAGATTTTAAAAATTTTATTTAAAATAATATTTAAAATAAAAAAGAAAGAAGATAGTTTAAAAATGATGACATTGGAAAAATTTGAAGAAGCAAGTGAAGTTGTAAAGAAAGTTATTTTAAAAACAAACTTAATTTATAGTGATTATTTTAGTGCACAGACAGGAAATAAAGTTTATTTAAAACCTGAAAATATGCAGTTTACAGGTGCATATAAAATCAGAGGTGCATATTATAAAATAAGCACACTTACTCCGGAAGAAAGAAAAAAAGGACTTATTACTGCTTCGGCAGGAAACCACGCACAGGGTGTTGCTTATGCAGCAAAACTTTATGGCGTACCTGCTACAATTGTTATGCCGACAACTACACCACTTATGAAAGTTAATAGAACTAAAGGTTATGGTGCAAAGGTTGTTCTTCATGGAAATGTTTATGATGAAGCATGTGCAAAAGCTTTAGAATTAGCTGAAGAAAAAGGATATACTTTTATTCATCCGTTCGATGATTTGGGAGTAGCCACAGGACAGGGAACCATTGCAATGGAAATCTTTAAAGAACTTCCAACAGTAGATTATATTTTAGTTCCAATCGGTGGAGGCGGACTTGCATCAGGTGTCAGCACTCTTGCAAAACTTTTAAATCCAAGTATTAAAGTAATCGGTGTGGAACCTGCACCTGCAAGCTGTATGAAAGCTTCTTTAGAAGCAGGTGAAGTTGTAACATTAGATAGTGCAAATACTATCGCTGATGGTACAGCAGTTAAGAGACCTGGCGAGAAGATTTTCCCATATATCCAGAAAAATATCGATGAGATTATTTCAATCGAGGATGAAGAACTTATTGTTGCATTCCTTGATATGGTTGAGAATCATAAGATGGTTGTTGAAAATTCAGGACTTCTTACTATTGCAGCATTAAATCATTTAGGATTCAGGGATAAAAAAGTTGTTTCTATCCTTAGTGGTGGAAATATGGATATTATTACAATGTCATCTATGCTCCAACATGGACTTATTGCTAGAGACAGAATTTTTACGGTTTCAATTCTTTTACCGGATAAGCCGGGAGAATTAGTAAAAGTTGCAAATATTATAGCGGCAGAGCAGGGAAATGTGGTAAAATTAGAGCATAACCAGTTTGTAAGTATAAATAGAAATGCTGCAGTTGAACTTAAGATTACAATTGAAGCATTTGGAACAGATCATAAAAATCAGATTATTAAATCATTGATTGACAGGGGATATAATGCTAAGTTTACTGAGCCTATGATTTAATAATATCTGACTGTGAACATATATTTTAAATATATGGGTGAGGAGGGCAGATATGATAAAGTTTGAAGATAATGCGGTGCTTTTGGTAAAAGAAGCTTTCAAAAAGTATTTTATCGAGAAAGATGTTGATTTTATATTAGATCATGCATCAAGCAATGATGACATTCCATTGTTTGGTGTTGTTAAACCTGATTGGGAATGTGAATATGCAATCATCAGTGAATACGAGCGTGTGCATAATGTATCAGATTCAGTATGTATGGTATCTGCCAGAGTCAGTCTTAAAGATATAACAAGACCACAGATAAATGAAGAGACAGTTGTAAATGGAACCTTTTTATGTAAGGATATTTCTGGGAAAATTGCATTTACAAGTATTCATCTCTCACAGATGAATGGAAGAACCTTTAACAGGGTTATGAATGGTTTTAATGACACGATATATAATAAGGCATTAAAACATATTTATGACGTTGTTCTTGAATATGACGCCCTTAACAATAATTTTTCTTACGATCCTTTGAAATACAGGGAAATGTTCCAGGTTGATACACATTTTGTGAGCATGGATCAATGGTTCTGGTCTATGTGTACTGACTGTCTTCACGCAGATGACGTGGATCTTCTTGATATTTTTAGAAATAGTGATATTTCAAAGAGAGTCAGAAATGAAAACTTTGTTGTATCAAATGATATCCGTATCAGAAATAAAGAAAAAGGCTTTATATGGGTAAATATGGTTGTTGTATTTATTCCAAATGAAGCAAGAAATAATATTGCAAAAGTTTTTGTATTATTTAAAAACGTTGATGATAAAAAGAAAAAAGAATTAAGTTTTATAGAAAAATCAAAGATAGACAGACTTACAGGACTCTATACAAAGGACTATTTTGAAAGAGTTGTATCGGATTATATAGCAGTTGAGGACAAATACGCTCTTGCGATTATCGATATTGATGGCTATAGAGCGATTAATGATAAGTTTGGAAGAATTTCAAGTGATGAGATTCTTGTAAAGATTGCAAAGATTGTTGAAAAGAATACACCAAGTCATGATATCATTGGAAGAATTGGTGGAGATGAATTTGCTGTTCTTATTAAATTTGAAAATGATAAAGCGAAAATGAAAGAACTGGCAGAAAAGATGATTTCAGAAACAAGATTTGAATATAAGGATGAAAATACTTCCCAGGAAATTAAATGTTCAGTTGGAATTGCAGTTTCTGATGAGACCACAAAGACTTTTGAAGATATATATGAGAAAGCTGATAAGAACATATTTGAGGCAAAATTAAAACCTGGAAAAAACGCATATGTTGTAAATTAGGACGGATATAAAAATTTTTAATTGTAAAAGATATGTAAATGAGTTATACTGTTAGGTAGTTTATTTACACCCCATTTATCAGGAGGAAATATCATGATAGAAGCAACAAGCTGTGGCGGTGTGGTGATTTTTCGTGGTAAGATTTTATTACTGTATAAGAACTACCGGAATAGATATGAAGGATGGGTCTTGCCTAAGGGAACTGTGGAGGATGGCGAAGAATTTAATGAAACAGCTCTTAGAGAAGTAAAAGAAGAGACTGGAGTAAACGCAGCCATTGTAAAGTACATAGGTAAAAGTCAATATACATTTACAACACCACAGGATGTGGTTAAGAAAAATGTGCATTGGTATCTTATGATGGCTGACAGCTATTATAGCAGACCACAGCGCGAGGAATTCTTTTTTGATTCAGGTTATTACAAAAGTCATGAAGCATATCATTTACTTAAGTTTCCAAATGAGAAACAGATTTTAGAAAAAGCATATAATGACTATTTGTACCTGAAGAAAGAAAATCTTTGGGGAACCAAAAAATATTTTTAAGAGATATATGGCGATGCATGATGAATCATACATCGCTTTATATTTTGTGTAAGAGAATATGTTGTTTTAGAAAATCATAATATGCCACATTAGTGGGAATATTAATTTTCTGAAAAAAGGAAAAATATATGTTTAATAAAATGTCAAACTCAAATAATATAAATTATCAAAGGATACTTGATAAAGAAATTGAAAAAATTAAAAATGAGGGAAAGGTGCCAAGACTTTTACTTCACAGCTGTTGTGCACCTTGCAGCAGCTATGTATTAGAATATCTTTCGGAGTATTTTGAAATTACAGATTTGTATTATAATCCCAACATTTCCCCAAAAGAAGAACATGATTTCAGAGCAGCAGAATTAAAAAGACTTGCAGATGAAATGAATTTTAAAAACAAGGTTGAAGTAGTTGAAGGAAGATACAATCCTGAAGATTTTTATGAAAAAGTCAAAGGACATGAAAATGATAAAGAAGGTGGAGAAAGATGCTTTATCTGTTATGAAATGCGCCTTAGGGAAGCTATGGAATATGCAAAAAAAGGTGGATATGACTATTTTACAACAACACTTTCCATAAGTCCTTTGAAAAATGCTCAGGTTCTTAATGATATAGGGAAAAAGCTTGAAGAAGAATCAGGCGTTAAGTACCTTTATTCTGATTTTAAAAAGAAGAATGGCTATAAGAGGTCAATTGAATTGTCCAAAGAATATGATTTATACAGGCAGAATTATTGTGGCTGTGTCTTTTCGAAAAATCATAATCAGATTGATGTAGATAATTAGATATATATTTTGAAGTTCTATTATTCTATTCGTAAGATGAACAGAGGCAGTACGAATAGAAATTTAAGTTCTATTATTATATTCGTAAGATGAGCAGAGGCAGTACGAATAGAAATTGAAGTTCTATTATTATATTCGTAAGATGAGCAGAGGCAGTACGAATAGAAATTGAAGTTCTATTATTCTGTTCGTAAGATGCGTGGAGGTAGTACGAATAGAAATTGAAGTTCTATTATTATATTCGTAAGATGAACAGAGGAAGTACGAATAGAAATTGAAGTTCTATTATTCTATTCGTAAGATACGTGGAAGTAGTACGAATAGAAATTGAAGTTCTATTACTCTATTCGTAGGAGACGTGGAAGTAGTACGAATAGAATTTGAAGTTCTATTATTCTATTCGTAAGAGAAGCAGTAGTAGTACGAATAGAATTTGAAGTTCCCTAATTCTGTTCGTCTTGCACAACATTCTTTCTCGAAAAGAGACACCGATTCTTTACCAATTGCGTGATTTATGTTAAAATATAAACAGCTATGTAAAGGTATATTGTGAAACTTAACATTAGCTATTTCAAAATAGGAGGCATATCATATGCTTGTATTACAATCTATTATTCAATATTTAATTTCAATTATACTTACAGGTACATGTATTGTTCTTGGATGTGTTGTTGGATCGAGATTAAGAAAAAGAAAAAATGAAAAAATGCTTGAGACAAATAAATACAACTAAATTTAAAGACTAAA
Organism: Lachnospiraceae bacterium RM5; assembly: GCA_900110975.1. Taxonomy (GTDB): domain Bacteria; phylum Bacillota; class Clostridia; order Lachnospirales; family Lachnospiraceae; genus Bovifimicola. Next base: position 489,969 of record FOFK01000002.1, on the reverse strand, counting down.
TAAAGTAAAACGAAAAAATGCTTGAGACAAATAAATACAACTAAATTTAAAGACTAAATAAAGTAAAATGAAAAAATGCTTGAGACTAATAAAGACAACGAAATTTAAAGACTAAATAAAAGAAAGTTGCTATGTGGAGGTTCCTATGGAAAAGTATGGAGTAAATCAGTTAAGAAAAATGTTTTTGGAGTTTTTTGAAAGCAAGGATCATTTAAAAATGAACAGCTTTTCATTAGTTCCAAATAATGATAAAAGTTTGTTGTTAATCAATTCTGGAATGGCGCCATTAAAGCCATATTTTACAGGAAAAGAGATACCACCAAAGAGAAGAGTGACAACATGTCAGAAATGTATAAGAACAGGTGATATCGATAATATTGGAAAAACAGCAAGACATGGAACATTTTTTGAAATGCTTGGTAATTTTTCATTTGGAGATTATTTCAAAGAAGAAGCTATAGAGTGGTCATGGGAATTCTTAACAGAGGTTGTAGGACTTGATAAAGAAAGATTATATCCTTCTGTTTATCTTGATGATGATGAAGCTTTTGAAATTTGGAATAAAAAAATTGGCATAGATAAAGATAGAATTTTTAAATTTGGAAAAGAAGATAATTTCTGGGAACATGGTGAAGGACCTTGCGGACCTTGTTCAGAAATATATTATGACAGAGGAGAAAAGTATGGTTGCGGAAAGCCTGATTGTACAGTAGGCTGTGAATGCGACAGATACATGGAAATCTGGAATAATGTATTCAGCCAGTTTGATAATGATGGTAAAGGAAATTATTCTGAACTTGCACAGAAAAATATTGATACAGGTATGGGTCTTGAAAGACTTGCAAGTGTTGTTCAGGATGTTGATTCAATCTTTGATGTAGATACAATTTTTGATTTAAGATCTAAAGTATGTGCGCTTGCCGGTGTTGAATATAATGTAGAATATAAAAATGATGTTTCAATAAGAATTGTTACTGACCATATACGTTCTGCAACATTTATGATTTCTGACGGTATTATGCCATCAAATGAAGGCAGAGGATATGTTCTTAGAAGACTTATAAGACGTGCTGCAAGACATGGAAGATTACTTGGTATTAAAGGAAAATTCTTAGCAGACCTTAGTAATACAGTTATTGAGGGATCTAAGGACGGATATCCTGAACTTGATGAAAAGAAAAATATGATTTTTAAAGTTCTTACTGAAGAAGAAAATAAATTCAATAAGACAATAGATCAGGGACTTAGCATTCTTGCAGAAATGGAAGAAGAGTTAAATAAAGCAGGTAAGAAAATTCTTGATGGTAAAGATGTATTTAAATTATATGATACATATGGATTCCCAATGGATTTAACAAAAGAAATCCTTGAAGAAAAAAATATTGGAATTGATGAAGAAGGCTTTAATAAAGCTATGGAAGAGCAGAAAAATAAAGCCAGAGGATCTAGAAAGCATTATGATTACACAGGAGCAGATGCAACTGTATATGATAAATTAGATCCTGCTCTTACATCAAGCTTTGTAGGATATGATAATACAGAATATTCATCAACTATTATCGCCCTTACTGATGAAGAAAATGTTGTTGAAGAAATATCTGAAGGCACAAATGCAACAATTATAGTAAATGAAACACCTTTTTATGCAACAATGGGTGGTCAGGAAGCTGATAAAGGAACTATTACTTCTGATAATGGAAAATTTGTTGTATATGATACTATTTCATTACAGGGTGGAAAAATTGGACATGTTGGAAAAGTTGAAAGCGGAAGTTTTAAAGTTTCTGACAATGTAAAATTAACAATAGATACAGATAAGAGAAATAAGACTGCAGGCAATCACAGTGCAACACACTTATTGCAGAAAGCATTAAAGATGGTACTTGGTGACCATGTTGAGCAGGCAGGTTCTTTAGTAAATGAGAAACATTTAAGATTTGACTTTACTCATTTCCAGGCAGTTACTAAAGAAGAGTTGGAAAAAATCGAAAATATCGTAAATGATGAAATAATAAATAACCTTGAAGTTGAAACAAAGGTTATGAGTATTGATGAAGCAAGAAAAACAGGTGCTATGGCGCTCTTTGGTGAGAAATATGGAGAAAAGGTACGTGTAGTAAGCATTGGAGATTTCTCAAAAGAATTCTGTGGTGGAACACATGTAAAGAATACTTCTTCAATCATGCTATTTAAGATTGTTTCTGAAAGCGGTGTTGCTGCAGGAGTAAGAAGAATTGAAGCATTAACAGGAAAAGCAGTTCTTGATTATTATAAAGATATTGAGAAAAAGACTATAGAGGCTTCAAATAAATTAAAGACAAATCCTGCAGAATTAAATAATAAGATAGCTGCTCTTATTGCTGAAAATAAAGAAATAAAGAGCGAGAATGAAAGCTTAAAAGCTAAACTTGCAAATTCATCACTTGATGATATCTTAAATGATGTTGTTGAAAAAGATGGATATAAATTACTTGCTGCAAGTGTTGATAACGTTGATATGAACGGACTTAGAAATCTTGCAGACGGTATTAAAGAAAAACTTGGAGAATATTTAATAGTTCTTGCATCTTCTAATGACGGTAAGGTAAATCTTATTGCAATGGCAAGTGATGGTGCCATAAAGAAAGGTGTTAAGGCAGGAGATGTTATAAAAGAAATCGCTCCACTTGTTGGCGGCGGTGGCGGTGGAAGACCTAACATGGCTCAAGCAGGTGGAAAGAATCCGGCTGGAATTTCTGCGGCTTTAAATAAAGTAAAAGAGATATTATAATGCAAACAATAAAGCGGATGAATTTTTTTCATACCGCTTTATTCTGATTAAGAAATATATTATGGCTGATAAATACATTATGGCTAAATACATTCTAATTAAGGAATACATTCTGGGGTATGTAGCAAGGAGGCATATTTATGGGAAAGAAAAAGGATTTATTTTTTATAATTATAATTCTATGTTTTTTAATTACAATGCCGGTCAAAACTTATGCTGATGAAAAAGAAAAATTTTTTGATAATATGGATAAGTATGCCAGTGTGCTATATGACAGTGATAATGGACTGCCTACGTCTGAGGCAAATGAGATAAGGGAAACCAAAGATGGATTTATATGGATAGCAGGATATTCGGGACTTATAAGATATGATGGTAACACCTTTAGCAGATATACAAAATCATCAGATATTTCAGCCGTATCAAGTCTTTATGCGGATGATAATAATAAGTTATGGGTTGGTACAAATGACAGCGGAATCATCTTAATTGACAACAATAATGATGAGGTAAAAACTTTTGAGAGAAATGATAAGTTATCAGCATCAATAAGAACAATAATTGAAGGTGACAATGGAAGAATATATTTTGGAACAACCCAGGGAGTTGGGTATATTGATGATGAGAAAGAAATAAAAGTTGTTGATGATGAGAGAATAAATGATAAATATGTTCTTGAACTTGTAAAAGGTATTGATTCTAAGATATATGGCGTTACCCTTGATGGAGAAATGTTTTCAATATCCGGTGAAAAAGTTGATAAGTATTATGATACAAGTTATTTCAAAGATGACGTAGCAGACTGTATTATGGCAGATCCTGAGGATGCTGATATTATTTATATTGGATCAGAAGGAAGTAACATATATAAAGTTAATTTTAATAATAACCTTGAGGTGATAAAAAAATATGACGCATCCCCTTTAGTATCAATAAATGAACTTAAGTATTATTATAATGCAATCTGGATTTGTTCAGATGCAGGCATCGGATATATTGATAAAAAGGATGAATTTCATGAAATTGAAAATGTTATTATGAAAAATTCAATTGACAGTATGACTGTTGATCATGAAGGAAATATCTGGTTTGCATCTTCAAGACAGGGTGTTATGAAACTTGTACCAAGTATTTTTTCAGAGATAACAAATAATCATAACTTTGAAGATTCCATGGTTGTTAATACAACATATGTCTATAATGACTGCTTATATATGGGTAATGATGACGGACTTGTTATTATTGATAAAGATAATAAACTGGTTGAAAATGAACTTACGGATTTACTTAAAGATGCAAGAATAAGATGTATTTATGGGGATAAGGATAATAATATCTGGTTATCTACATATAGTGATTTTGGACTTGTAAGATATGATGGCAAAAACATAAGAGTATATACAACAGAAGACGGCCTGTTATCAAACAAAGTAAGAAATACATTGCAGCTAAAAGACGGAAGAATTTTAGTTGCTACAAAAAATGGAATAAATGTGATTGTTGACGGAGAAATAACAGGTGCCTATGATGCCAAATCCGGAATAAAAAATACTGAAATTCTCACCATATGCGAAGGTGATGATGGAAAAGTTTATTTTGGAAGTGATGGCGGTGGAATTTATGTTCTTGATAAAGATGATAATATTAAAGAATTAACCGTGGATGACGGATTAAAATCCGGAGTTATATTAAGAATCAAGAAGAGTAAAAATGGAAATGTTTATTGGATTATTACAAGTAATTCAATAGCCTACATGAAAGATGAGAAGATTACTACAATAAAAGAATTTCCATACACAAATAACTTTGATATATTCTTTGATAATACAGGAAATATATGGGTTCTTAGTAGTAATGGAATTTATATTGTAAACGAAAAAAATGTTATGAAGAATAAAAAAATAGATTATATTTTTTATGATTCAACAACAGGTCTTCCTTCAGTTGCAGTAGCAAATTCATACAGTTATATAGATGATAACGGACTTTTATATATTGCAGGAACAGGTGGTGTAACTACCGTAAATATAAACGAAATCATGGATAACAGAGGAGAGGTTGTTCTTACGGTTCCTTATGTTGAAGCAGATGGAAAGAGAATTTATCCTGATAAAAATAACGTTATTAATGTCCCTGCAAATTGTAAAAGACTTGTAATATACAATTATGCATTGACATATTGTATGAATAATCCTAAAATTTCATATAGGTTAAAAGGATTTGATGAGAAGAGTATAGAGAAATTCAGAAGAGACTTAGAACCGCTTACATATACAAACTTATCCGGCGGTACTTATGAATTTAAGATGTCTGTTATTGATACCTTTAGTTCGAAGACATTAAAGAATTATACAATCAAAATTGTAAAGAAGAAAAAGATAACAGAGTATAAAACTTTTTATATTCTTATGTTCTTTATAACAGTCTTAGTTGTTGCATTATACGTAAAACATTACATCAATAAAAAGACAAAAAAACTTATAGAAAAACAGAAACAGATTAAAAAATATATGGACGAGTTAACAAACGCATTTGCTAAATGTATTGATATAAAAGATAAATATACAAAAGGTCATTCCTTCAGAGTAGCAAAATATACCTGTATGTTTGCAAAGAAGCTTGGTTATTCTGATGAAGAGATAGAAGAGATAAATAATATCGGACTATTGCATGATATTGGAAAAATAAGTATTCCTGATGAAATATTAAATAAAAAGGGAAGACTTACAGATGAAGAATATGCAGTAATGAAATCACATCCTTCAGTTGGATATGATATTTTATCAGAGATAAGAACATCTCCTGATATAGCACTTGGAGCACGATATCATCATGAAAGAATTGATGGAAAGGGTTATCCGAAAGGGCTTAAGGGTGATGAAATTCCTATGATTGCACAGATTATCTCTGTTGCTGATACTTTTGATGCCATGTATTCTAACAGACCTTACAGAAAGAAAATGAAGTTAGATGATATTGTGGCTGAGATGAAGAGAGTATCAGGAACACAGTTAAATCCTGATGTTGTAAATGTATTCCTTGAACTTGTTGAAGAAGGAGCATTTGATGATGATGACAGACCACAGGCAGAATAAGATAAGCCTGTTTATAAAAGTCTGTTCATAAAAAAGAGGTAAATTTATGGCAAATGAAATGACAAAAAAAGATATAGAAAAAATTAATGAAGAGATAGAATATAGAAAACTTGTAACCAGAAAAAATGCTATAGAGGCGGTAAAAGAAGCAAGAGCACAGGGTGACTTAAGTGAAAACTTTGAATATTATGCTGCTAAAAGAGATAAAAATAAAAATGAAAGCAGAATAAGATATTTAGAAAGACTTGTTAAAAATGCAAAAATCATCGAAGAAGACAGAAAAGATGATGAAGTAGGTTTATATAGCAAAGTTGAATTATACATTGAAGATGATGATGAGACTATGAATATTAAGCTTGTTACATCAATAAGAGGCGATTCATTAAAAGGACTTATAAGTATCGATTCTCCTTTAGGAAAAGCGATAAAAGGACATAAAGTTGGGGATGAGGTTTATGTCAAAGTGTCTGATAAATATGGATATAATGCAGTTATAAAAAATATTGAACAGACAGATGATGACGGTAGTGATGAGATAAGAAGCTATTAGTTTTGTGGGTATGAGGATAAGAAATGAAAAATGAAGTAAGAAACAGGATTGAAAATATTATTGCAGGGGCAATGCTGTCAGACGATAGCGGTAATAATGAGTCAATTACAGTATTCAGACATTATAATGACTTAAAAATCAATGAAAATGATTTAATAGGCATTATTTCAAAACTTAATCTTGATTGTGATATGGTATATAAGAAATTCCAGAAGAAAAACATAGATATGGCTTTTTCACCATTTCTGGAGTTTATTAGGGAATTGTATAATAAATATTATAGCGATACCATGACACCACAGAAATTCATAAGCGAAGCAAATGTATATAAGGTTGTAGCTTCAATGTTTGTAAGCTATTTGAAAAACGGAACAATTAAGAGAAATGAAGACTTTATTATACAGGAAATGTTTTATGAAAAAGAAAGAATTCTTGAGTCTTTGGCAAACATACTTGAATATATTTCAAGAGACCATGGTATTGTAATCGTTCTTGATAATTTTAATGCTGCACAGCTTTCAACAATCAGTCTTGTTAAGAAGATTATAAAAGAAAATAAATACAGACATAAAATAGCTCTTATTATTTCATATAATGAGTCTTATATTATTTCAAAATATAAAAAGAGTGTATGGGATTCTTTATTAGATGAAATAAGAATTTATGAAGTTGCCATAGAATATGATACCACCTATGATTTTGATGAAATAGGTATTCAGAATGATAATTTATCAGCAGATGAAGCAGATGAAAATGATGAAAGTGATGATTATGACGGCTATATTGAGAAAGAAAAGATAAAAGAAGATCTTCCAAAGATAGCAGATATGATTGATCTTTTAGCTGTTGAAGAAGCAGATTATTATTTAAATATTATAAGAGGATTTGTTGAAGATAATAATATTAATATACATGAAAGAGAAAGAATAAGATTATATTATCTTTTAAGTCTTATAAATTCTTATACAGGAAAAGATAAATTAGCATACTTATATTGCAGTAAAATGTATAACTACCCTATGGTTAAGAAGAATAATAATCTTTTATTTGATTATTATTATGCAAGGATTCTTGGGGATATTAAGTCAGGTCAGTCAAACATGTCTTTAATGCAGTTAGAAGAGGCATATAATATTTTTGATATAGAGAATCATAAAGATAAATTTGTACGCCTTAAAATGTTGGAAGGACTTGCATATATGGAGAAAAATCCGGATGTCCTTTCTTCTAAAACAAACAATTACATTCCGGAAGATGTTGTTGAGATTGCAATAAAATACAAACAGAGGATGCATCTTGCATATATTTATCTTTTTGGTTTTGATCCAATTTATTTTACGGATGAAAAAACTGTTATAAGTACTGAAGATAGAACTTCTGATGAAAATATTAATACTGAGGAATTTAAAAAAGGTCTTGAAATAGCAATTGAACTTGATAATGTTATGTTGCAATTACGAGGCTGGCAGGGGTGTGCAGTGCTTGCATCCATTCATTCGCAGTTTAAGGATATTTTATATTTTTATAATAAATGCTTTGATATCATGCGTGGAAATGATATGAAGAAGAGTGAAGCCCAGGTCTATAACGGACTTGGATATAACTGCATGATAAATGAGAAGATTTTACTTGCGTTTAAATATTATAAAAAGGCAATCACTCTTGGAATGAAGCTTGGGGAACCTGAGCCTATTATTGATGGTATATATAACCTTGCAACTCTTGACATCATGGTTGGTAACTATGAAGAGACTGTAAAGTGTGTAAAGCTTGCACTTAATATGATGTCAGAATCAAGACTTACAAGATTAAATGTATGTAATAAATCCAAAGTATACGGCCTTGGAATTTTTGCCAGCATTAAGCTTGGACAGATATATAATGCAAAGCTTTATTATGACAGCATGAAAACAGTTATGCAGCATATTTTAAGCAGTGATAATCCTGATTATTCAATGTGGGAAGATGATGTATATCTTTATTATGTTGTAAGCGGAATGCTAAATATAAGGGATGAGAATTTCAAAGAAGCTAAAGAAAATTTTGAAAATGCTAATATTCTCTGGAATGAAATAAACAGTAAGCAGTTATATATTTATTCCCGAGTTATTGAAGAAGAAGTAATGCTTGCAGATATACTTGGGGAAGAGGAAAATAAAAAGAAATTGATAAAAGATGCAAAGAAATTCTGTAAAGATTCCAAACTTGCATTTAACGTAAGAATCATTGAGTCTATCGGTAAGAAAAATAAAGATGAAGAGACAGAGTATAAACCTGTTTTAACTGATAAGATGTTTATGGAAATAAATGAGCTTATTGGAAGATATGCTTTAAAATCTGAGGTTGAAAAGAAAAATAAAATGATCGACTTCTTTGAAAAGTGGGTAGATAATCTGAACAATGGCTGGGAGAATAATACCTTACTTATGTATAATTCAATGGAGTTGCTTAAAAATACATTTGGTATTGATGCGATTCTGCATATCCGCGTTGAAAATAATATACCAGCAGTAGTTTATAATGACTCATATATTGATTTACAGTCTTATCAGATAAGATATATTTATGATCATTTCAATAAAAACAGAAGAAGAATAATTGTATCAAGACTTGAAAAGAGTTATAAGATATATGAGGATTTCGTAAGCGTGTTTAATATTAATGATATATCTGCCATGCTTGCCATTCCTTTTATGGATAAAGATGAGCTTACGGATATTTTTGTGGCATTCAGATTAAAAAAGGCTAATTATACAGAAAATTTAGTAATGTTTTATGATGAAGATGCTGATATAATAAGAACTGCTATCAGAGAGCTTATTATGGAGATTAATAAAGAATCCATTAAAAAACAGCTTGAGCAGAGTTCTGTTACTGATGCACTTACAGGTATAAATAACAGACATGGTATGATAAGTAATATCTTAAAGCAGATTGAAGAGATGCATGAAAGTGGTATTACAGGTATGAAGTATACCGTGCTTTATATGGATCTTGATAATTTCAAATATTGTAATGATAATTTTGGTCATGATGCGGGAGACGCTGTGCTTGTTGCTTTTTCAAATATGTTAAATACTGTTGTAGAAAATGCAGGTTTTGTGGTAAGATATGGTGGCGACGAATTTATTGTTATATTACCTGGAAGAGAAGAAGACTTTGGTGCGCAGATAGCTAAAAAGATATTTAGAAACATAAGCTATACCAGAGGATTTAAAAAAGCAATACAATCAACTAATATTTCAAAATTAGAAATTACAAATGAAAATTCTATTACATGCTCAATTGGTATTGCTTCCGGAAATGTAAAAGAATATAACGATTTATCGATAATACTTAGAAATGCCGATCTTGCGCTTCATATTGTTAAGAAGAAATCAAAGAAAGATTATTTAATCTGGAATGAAGATCTTGAGAGCAAGAAATAAATAAGAACTTACGGCTTTGAAAGGAAATAAAGATGGAAAATTTGACAGAATCAAAAAACTTTATTGAAAATATTATAGATGAGGATCTTGAGAATGGAAGATTTGATCATGTTCAGACAAGATTTCCACCTGAACCAAATGGTTATCTTCACATTGGTCACGCAAAATCTATATTATTAAATTATGGACTTGCAAAGAAATATGGCGGAAGTTTTAATATGAGATTTGATGATACAAATCCTACAAAAGAAAAAGAAGAATTTGTTGAATCAATTCTTGAGGATATTAAGTGGTTAGGTGCAGACTGGGAAGATAGATTATTTTTTGCATCTGATTATTTTTCACAGATGTATGAGGCTGCTGTAAGTCTTATAAAAAAAGGTCTTGCATATGTATGTGATTTAAATGCTGATGAAATCAGGGAATATAGAGGAACTTTAACAGAGCCTGGAAAAAACAGTCCATACAGGGACAGAAGTGTTGAAGAAAATTTAAAACTCTTTCAGGAGATGAAAGAAGGAAAATATAAAGATGGGGAAAAGGTATTAAGAGCAAAGATAGATATGTCATCTCCTAATATCAACATGAGAGATCCGATTATTTACAGGGTTGCTCATATTTCTCATCATAGAACAAAAGATGAATGGTGTATTTATCCAATGTATGATTTTGCTCATCCTATTGAAGATGCAATTGAAGGAATCACTCATTCTATCTGTACTCTTGAATTTGAGGACCACAGACCATTGTATGACTGGGTTGTTGAACATACAGAATTTGCAAGCAAACCAAGACAGATTGAATTTGCAAAATTATATCTTACAAATGTTGTAACAGGAAAGAGATATATTAAACAGCTTGTTGAAAATAAAATTGTTGACGGATGGGATGATCCAAGACTTGTATCCATAGCAGCTCTTAGAAGAAGAGGATTTACACCAGAGTCTATAAAGATGTTTGTAGAACTTTGCGGTGTTTCAAAGAGTAACAGTTCCGTTGATTATGCAATGCTTGAATATTGTATAAGAGAGGATTTAAAAGGAAAGAGCCCTAGAGTTATGGCAGTCCTTGATCCTATAAAACTTATTATTGATAATTATCCTGAAGATAAGGAAGAATACTTTGAAGTTGTAAATAACCCTGAAAATGAAGAGATGGGCACAAGAAAAGTATGCTTTGGAAGAGAGCTTTATATTGAAAGAGAAGATTTCATGGAAGAACCTCCAAAGAAATATTTCAGACTTTTCCCTGGAAATGAAGTAAGACTTATGAATGCTTATTTTGTTAAGTGTGAAAGTTTTGAAAAGGATGAAAATGGCAATGTTACAGTTGTTCATTGTACATACGATCCTGAAACAAGAAGCGGTTCTGGTTTTACAGGAAGAAAAGTTAAAGGTACAATCCACTGGGTTAATGCTAAGAAGTGTGTAAATGCAACAGTTAATCTTTATGAGAATATTGTTGATGAGGAAAAAGGAAAATTAAATGAAGACGGAACTTTGAATTTAAATCCAAATTCCCTTCAGATTACCCCAAACTGCAAGATAGAAGAATCTATTAATACAGCTTCTTTATCAGACAGATACCAGTTTGTAAGAAATGGATATTTCTGCCTTGATCCTAAGGAATCTGAGCTTTCTGATGGTAAGTTTGTATTTAACAGAATTGTATCATTAAAGAGTTCATTCAAGTTGCCTAAGTAGGATAAATAAAGATAATATATTTAAAGATAAAATAAAAATATAGCGATATATAAAGCAATATATGAACAGAAAAGATATAAACAGAAAAAGCTTCCGGTTTAAATTAACCGGAAGCTTAATTTTTTTAAGATAAAAAATTAGTAATTCAAAGTTAAAGATTAATCTTCATCTTTTATTTCTTCAACGTCATCGTTGGCGTCGTCATCTTCTTCTTTTTCTTCTTCATCTACAAAATTATCTGAATCGATGTTAACATTAACTTTTACAGAAGAATCTTCCTCTTCAGAAGAGTCATTTGCTGAAGTAAAATCATCATCGTCATCATCATCATCATCAAAATCTAAGAAATCGTCATCGAAATCTTCAGTAGATGCTTTGTACTTATTGTAGATTGCAATACCCCCAACAGCAGCTGCTCCGACAATAGTTGAAAAAAGTGCTAATTTCTTAAAAAAACCTTTTGCCATAATAGTAACTCCTTTCTCGTAAATCATACTAATATTGTAATACGAAGAGGTATAAAAATAAAGTTTTAAATTATGAATATTTTGTGAAGGAAAAAATATGGAAATTGTTAAAAAAAGTGTTAGAATGAAAAAGAATGTTTTGAAAAGGAAATTACGGTTATGCATGGAAATAATAAAAAAATAGTTTTTTTTGATATAGACGGTACCATATATCTTTATGGCAGGGGAATTCCTGATGATACAAGAAAGGCAATTGAAAATTTAAGAGAAAACGGACACATGGCAATGCTTTGCACCGGAAGAACAACATCAATGATTTTTCCTGAAATTTTAGATGTTGGATTTGACGGTGTAATTGCAGGTGCAGGAACTTATGTTAAAGTTGGAGAAGAAAAGCTTTATGAGGAAGTTCTTGATAACGATAAGGTGTGCGAAATTATTGAAGATATGCGAAAATTTAATATCATGGCAATTCCTGAAGGTGTTAAAAATATTTATTTTGATAAGGATCTTATGAGAGAAGATTATATTTCCATTTATAAGCTTTACAAGGAAAATGTGGGAAGAAACGTTGTTGTTATTGATGATTTATCGGAAATTATCGCATCCAAGGTAAGTGGCGTTGCAAATTATGGTGCGGACGTAGACAGTCTTGTGGAGAAATATAAGAACGATTTTAATGTTGTCTTTCATGGAAAAGGCTTTATAGAGATGATTCCAAAGGATTATTCCAAAGCAAAAGGAATTGAAAGCGTGCTTAAATACACAGGGATTGAAAAGAAAAATACATATGCATTCGGAGATGGAATGAATGATTTTGAAATGCTTAAATATGTAAAATATGGCGTGGCTATGGGAAATTCCTCAGATGAGTTTAAAAGTAATTTTAAATATGTTACGGATGATTTTGATAAAGGCGGAATTTATAAGAGCTTAAAAGGATTTGAACTGATATGAATTTAAAATATATACATGATGGCAGGAATCTTATTCTTGAAAAAATAAAAGATTTTGATGTGGCACAAACTGTGGAATGCGGACAGTTTTTTCATTATGAAAAAATTTCTGATGGCGAATATGCCCTGGTTTATAGGAAAAATCTTTTGCATATAAAAGAAGATAAAGAAAAAATTATTTTTTATGATACCACAGAAGATGAATTTAAAAATATCTGGACCGGATTTTTTGATTTAAACAGGGATTATTCGTTGATACAAAATAAAATAATTAAGGCTGATATAAGACTTAAGGATACAATAAGAAAGGGAAAAGGCATAAGAATCATTGATGGTGATTATTTTGAAACTCTTATGTCTTTTATTATTTCGCAGAATAAGCAGATTCCCCACATTCGAAAAATTGTTTTTGATATTTCAAAACAATATGGAGAATTTCTTGGAAATATAGAAGGAATGGACTTTTATTCTTATCCTGATGTTAATGCATTAAAGGATGTAGAGGAAGAGGAGTATGTGGAATTAAAAACAGGGTTCAGGGCAAAGTATTTAAGGGATGCTGTTTTAAAAGTGCTTAAGGATGAAAAGTTAAGTGAAGATTCCTTAAAAAAAGCCGGCTATGAAAATGCACTTAATAAACTTATGGAAATTAAAGGAGTTGGAAATAAAGTTGCAAATTGCGTGCTTCTTTTTTCTTTAGGATATACAAATGCTTTTCCTGTAGATGTCTGGATAAAAAGAATAATGACAGATATGTATTTTGATGGAAATGAAAAAGTTTCAAATGAAGAAATATATGAATATGGTAGGAAGTTGTTTGGAGAATATGGAGGCTTTGCGCAGCAGTACCTATTTTTATATATAAGAGAGAAGGGTAAAGATATAAGAAAAAACAAAAAATCAAGAGAAAATAAGAGAAAATAAGAGAAAAAAGTAAAAAAAAGACTGATTTACCTAGTTTAACACTCTTGCAATTAATTACTTTTAGAATTAAGATAGAGAAAGTGAATTAGCACTCAAGAGTTAAGAGTGCTAATAAACCGGAAAATAGCTGAAACATAGCTAAAATAGAAGAAAGATATAATGAATGGAGGAAAATTATAATGAAGTTAGTACCTTTAAACGACAGAGTTGTATTAAAACAGTTAGTTGCTGAAGAAACAACTAAATCAGGAATCGTTTTACCTGGACAGGCAAAGGAAATGCCACAGCAGGCTGAAGTTGTAGCTGTTGGACCAGGCGGAGTCGTAGACGGAAAAGAAGTTAAGATGGAAGTTAAGGTTGGAGATAAAGTTATTTACTCTAAATACAGCGGAACAGAAGTAAAGATTGAAGATGTTGATTATATTATTGTAAGACAGGGAGATATCCTTGCAATAGTTGAATAATACGGAGGTAATGTAAAATGGCAAAAGAGATTAAATATGGTGTAGATGCTCGTAAAGCATTAGAAAATGGTGTAAACCAGTTAGCAGATACAGTTAAAGTAACATTAGGACCTAAAGGAAGAAACGTAGTTTTAGATAAATCTTATGGTGCACCACTCATCACAAACGATGGTGTTACAATTGCAAAAGAAATCGAATTAGAAGATTCTTTTGAAAACATGGGTGCTCAGCTTGTTAAAGAAGTTGCTACAAAGACAAATGATGTAGCAGGTGATGGAACAACAACAGCTACAGTTCTTGCACAGGCTATGATTAATGAAGGAATGAAAAACCTTGCAGCTGGAGCAAATCCTATTATCTTAAGAAAAGGTATGAAGAAAGCTACAGATATGGCAGTTAAGGCAATTGGTGAGATGTCAAGCCAGGTAACCGGAAAAGATCAGATTGCAAAAGTTGCTGCAATTTCAGCTGGTGATGAAGAAGTTGGAAACATGGTAGCAGATGCTATGGAAAAAGTTTCTAACGATGGTGTTATCACAATTGAAGAGTCAAAGACAATGCAGACAGAACTTGACCTTGTTGAAGGTATGCAGTTCGACAGAGGATATATTTCAGCATATATGGCAACAGATATGGATAAGATGGAAGCTGTTCTTGATGATCCATACGTACTTATCACAGATAAGAAGATTACAAACATTCAGGAAATCTTACCAATTCTTGAAGAAATTGTTCAGTCAGGAGCTAAACTCCTTATTATTGCTGAAGATGTTGAAGGTGAAGCACTTACAACACTTATCGTAAATAAATTAAGAGGAACATTTAACGTTGTAGCTGTTAAGGCTCCAGGATACGGCGACAGACGTAAAGAAATGCTTAAAGATATCGCTATTCTTACAGGCGGACAGGTTATTTCAGAAGAACTTGGATTTGAGCTTAAAGATGTTACTCTTGAACAGCTTGGTAGAGCTAAATCTGTTAAGGTTCAGAAAGAAAATACTGTTATCGTTGACGGATGCGGAAACAAAGATGATATTGAAGCAAGAGTTGCTCAGATTAAGAAACAGATTGAAGAAACAACATCTGATTTTGATAAAGAAAAATTACAGGAAAGACTTGCTAAACTTGCAGGTGGTGTAGCAGTTATCAGAGTTGGTGCTGCAACAGAAACAGAAATGAAGGAAGGCAAGCTTCGTATGGAAGATGCTTTAAATGCTACAAGAGCAGCAGTTGAAGAAGGAATCATCTCAGGTGGTGGTTCAGCATACATCCATGCTACAAAAGAAGTTGCTAAACTTGTTTCTGACCTTGAAGGAGATGAAAGAACAGGTGCTAACATCATTCTTAAAGCACTTGAAGCTCCATTATTTACAATTGCTAAGAATGCAGGACTTGAAGGCTCTGTAATCGTAAATAAAGTAAGAGAATCAGAAGTAGGAATGGGATTTGATGCATTAAAAGGCGAATATGTAAACATGGTAGAAGCAGGAATCCTTGATCCAGCTAAGGTTACAAGAAGCGCATTACAGAACGCAACAAGCGTTGCTTCTACATTACTTACAACAGAATCAGTTGTAGCAAACATCAAAGAAGAAGCTCCAGCAATGCCAGCAGGCGCACCTGGAATGGGAATGATGTAATAAGTGCAATGATATAGTGTATTGATTTAATGATATGATGAATTGATTTAATGATATGGAGTATTGATTTGTAAGTTGATTTGTAAATTGATTTGTGAGTGGCCACCAGTTTTCAGCGATTTTTTGCTGGAAGCTGATGGTCGCTTTTTGATTTTCCATCTAAAACGAGGTAGTGGTACGAAATAGATGGAAAAAATTAGAAGCAAAAATTGGAAAAACAAGGAAGCTCCATCTAAAGAAGGGTAGTGGTGCGAAATAGATGGAAAAAATTAGAAAGCAAAAATTGGAAAAACAAGGAAGCTCCATCTAAAGAAGGGTAGTGGTGCGAAATAGATGGAAAAAATTTTGAAATCCCCAAAATGCAAAACAAGGAGTTTTTATTGCTCACCAAGAAGCAATAAAAATTCCAGATTATGAAAAATTTATAGCCGATTCTGGCAAAAAAAGCCATTATTGCTCATCAGGAAGCAATAAAAATTCCAGATTATGAAAAATTTATAGCCGATTCTGACAAAAAAAGCCATTTTTGCTCGCAAAAAAGCTATAAAATTTTCTGAATAAGCTATATTTATAGCTTCCTCTAGTCAAGTACAATCAAGTAAAGTCAAGTACAATCAAGTACATCAAAAACTCATATTTTAAGTTCAACATTAATGTGATATAATTAGAAATTAGTTGGATTGAAGAGAAATATATTTGAACATATATCACAAAGCCGGCATATATATCACAAAGCCAGCATAAATCACATAAATAACAATAATATACGAATATCATAAATCATATAAACCAAAATTACACGAAAGGATTTTCAGATGAGTTTTACACATTTACACTTACATACGGAGTTTAGTCTCCTTGATGGTTCATGTAAAATTAAAGAATTAGTTGTAAGAGCAAAAGAGCTTGGAATGGATAGTCTTGCGATTACTGACCATGGCGTTATGTATGGTGTGATGGATTTTTATAAGGCTGCAAAAGCTGTGGGAATAAAGCCAATTCTTGGATGTGAAGTGTACGTTGCACCACATTCAAGACTTGAAAAAGGAAACTCACAAAGCGAAGACAGATATAACCATCTTATTCTTCTTGCAGAGAACAACAAAGGTTATGAAAATCTTGTAAAGATTGTATCATACGGTTTTATTGATGGATTTTATTATAAACCAAGGGTGGATTATGAAATCCTTGAGAAATATCATGAGGGAATTATTGCGCTTTCTGCATGTCTTGCAGGGGAAGTGCAAAGATGTCTTGTAAGAAAGCAGTATGATGAAGCTAAGAAAAAAGCTTTAGTTTATGAAAATATATTTGGAAAAGGAAATTACTTTTTAGAACTTCAGGATCATGGCATTGCAGAGCAAAAGATTGTAAATGCGGGGCTCTTGAAGATGAGTAAAGAGCTTGATATTCCTTTAGTTGCCACAAATGATGTGCATTATATAAATGCAGATGATGCCATGGCACATGATATTCTTTTATGTATCCAGACCGGAAAAAAATTAGATGACGAAGACAGAATGAGATATGAGGGCGGGCAGTTTTATTTAAAATCTGAGGAAGAAATGAAGGAGCTTTTTCCTTATGCCCTTGAAGCAATTGAAAATACAGGAAAAATTGCAGAGAGATGTAATGTATCCATAGAATTTGGAGTTACAAAGCTTCCTAAATATGATGTTCCTGATGGTTTAACTGCAAAGGAATATTTAAGGAAACTCTGTGAAGAAGGATTTGAAAAAAAATATCCTGATAGAAATCAGGAAGTTAAAAAAGAAAAACCTGACTTAGAAGGGGAAGTTAAAAAAGAAAAACCTGACTTAGAAGGGGGAGTTAAACAAAAATATCCTGACAGACAGGAATTAAGAGAAAGACTTGAGTATGAGCTTGAAACTATTGAAAATATGGGATATGTGGAATATTTCCTTATAGTCTGGGATTTTATTAACTATGCAAAGAAAAATAAGATTATGGTAGGTCCGGGAAGAGGTTCTGCGGCAGGAAGTATAGTTTCATATTGCCTCTCTATAACAGAGATTGACCCGATTAAATACGACCTTCTTTTTGAAAGATTCTTAAATCCTGAGCGTGTATCAATGCCCGATATCGACGTTGACTTTTGTTATGAAAGAAGACAGGAAGTTATTGATTATGTTGCAAGAAAATATGGAAGCGACCAGGTTGCACAGATTGTTACATTTGGTACACTTGCGGCAAGAAATGTTATAAGGGACGTTGGAAGAGTTCTTGATCTGCCTTATGCAAAGGTAGATTTAATTGCAAAGCTTGTGCCAAGAGACCTTGGAATAACAATAGATAAGGCGCTTGAAAACAGTAAGGATTTCAGGGAACTTTATGATTCAGATGAAGAAGCAAGAAATCTTATAGATAAGGCAAGAAGACTTGAAGGATTGCCAAGACATACATCCATGCATGCGGCAGGTGTTGTAATTACAAGGAATCCTGTTGTTTCGTATGTTCCTCTTGCAAGATCATCTGATGGTTCTTTGGTAACCCAGTTTATTATGACCACACTTGAAGAACTGGGACTTTTGAAAATGGACTTCTTAGGCCTTAGAACTTTGACAGTTATAAGGGATGCCATAGCCTTAGTTAAGAAAACAAAAAATATTGATATAGACATACAAAACATAGATTATGATGATAAAAATGTACTTGATTATATAGGAACAGGTAAGACAGAAGGTGTGTTCCAGCTTGAAAGTGCAGGTATGAAGAGCTTCATGCGCGAACTAAAGCCAAAAAGCTTAGAAGATGTTATTGCCGGAATTTCCCTTTACAGACCGGGTCCTATGGACTTTATACCAAAATATTTAAAAGGGAAAAATAATCCTGAAACCATAACTTATGACTGCCCTCAGCTTGAGAAGATATTAAAGCCTACTTATGGATGTATCGTATATCAGGAACAGGTAATGCAGATAGTGAGGGAACTTGCAGGATATACCCTTGGCAGAAGTGACCTTGTAAGACGTGCCATGTCTAAGAAAAAAGTAAAGGTCATGGAAGAAGAAAAAAGAAATTTCATTTATGGTAATGAAAAAGAGAATGTTAAGGGATGTATTAAAAATGGCATAAGTGAGGAAATAGCAACAAAAATCTTTGATGAGATGATGGATTTTGCCAAGTATGCATTTAATAAATCCCATGCAGCGGCCTATGCTGTTGTATCATATCAGACGGCATTTTTGAAATACTACTACCCGGAAGAATTTATGGCAGCGCTTATGACATCCGTTATGGAAAACAATGATAAGGTGTCAGAATACATAGTAGATACAAGACAGATGGGAATAAAACTTCTTCCGCCTGACATAAATATGGGTGAGAGTAAGTTTAGTGTAAAAGACGATGCCGTAGTTTACAGTCTTACTGCCATTAAGAGTGTGGGAAGAAATGTTGTTGAAAACATAGTAAAAGAGCGTAAGGCAAATGGTGAATTTAAGAGCATCAGGGATTTTATAGAAAGAATGCCATCGAATGATGCAAACAAAAGAGTGTTGGAAAACCTTATAAAATCAGGTGCTTTTGATAGTATTCATCCAAACAGAAGAGCCCTTATGGAAGTATATGCAGTGCTTATTGATTCTGTAAATAAGAGCAAAAAAAATGAAATATCCGGCCAGGTCAGCATGTTTGATCTGATGTCAGATGAAGAAAAAGAAGAGTATGAAATAAAACTTCCTGATACTCCGGATTTTAAGAAAGAAGAAAGATTATATATGGAAAAAGATGTGCTTGGAGTCTTTGTTTCAGGCCATCCTTTGGAAGAATATGATGAACTTCTTAAGAAAAATGTAAGCATTTATACAAAAGATTTTATCTTTGATGAAAAGGAAAAGATAAATGTTTCTGATAATGAATACGTTACAGTAGGTGGAATGATAGAAGATGTTAAGGTAAAAGACACTAAAAGAGGCGATTCCATGGCATTTATCACCCTTACTGATATGTATGGAAGCATTGAAGTTATTGTATTTCCAAAGACTTACTCTAAATACAGGGAAATACTTAGAAATAACAATAAAGTATTTATTAAAGGCAGGGTGAATCTAACTGATGATGTTGCTGCAAAGCTTATAAGTTCTGAGATTATTAAGTTTGAAGATATTCCAAGCAATGTCTGGATTCAGTTTGAAAACAAGGATAAATACCTTGAAAATAAAGAAAAAATTCTTGAAGTTATCAAAGAAGAAGATGGAAATGACAGAATAATTATTTATTGTAAAGAAGAAAAAGTAAAAAAAGAATTTCCAAGAAACTTAAGTTGCAGGGCTAGTGTTAAAATGGTTGAAAAACTTGAAGAATTATTTGGTAAAGATAATGTAAAAGTTATTAAAAAAAATATTGAAAACATATAAAAAATGCTATAAAATACATTCAGTATGTTTTTGCATAAGAGACAGATTGGAGGATTATATATGGAAAATCAGATCAAGACAATTGGTGTATTAACAAGTGGTGGAGATGCACCTGGAATGAATGCAGCTATAAGAGCCGTTGTAAGAACTGCAATATCAAAAGGTATCAAAGTTAAAGGTATTATGAGAGGTTATGCAGGTTTACTTAGTGAAGAAATTGTAGATATGGATTCAAAGAGTGTATCTGATATTATCCAGAGAGGTGGAACTGTTTTATTAACAGCAAGATGTGAAGAATTTACTACACCTGAAGGTCAGGCTAAGGGTGCTGAGATTTGTAAGAAGCACGGCATTGACGGACTTGTTGTTATCGGTGGTGACGGTTCATTTAAGGGAGCTCAGAAGTTAGCTCATTTAGGAATCAATACAATCGGAGTTCCTGGAACAATTGATTTAGATATTGCATGTTCAGATTATACAATAGGTTTTGATACAGCTGTAAATACAGCTATGGAAGCTATTGATAAGATCAGAGATACATCTACATCTCATGAAAGATGCAGCGTTATTGAGGTTATGGGACGTAGAGCAGGATATATTGCATTATGGTGCGGTATTGCAAATGGTGCTGAAGATATTTTATTACCAGAAAGATATGATGGTGATGAAGATAAATTAATCGCACATATTAAAGAAACAAAAGCAAAAGGAAAGAAGCATCACATTGTTATCAATGCTGAAGGAATTGGTCAGTCTCAGAGATTAGCTGAAAGAATCGAGAAAGAAACTGGCATGGAAACAAGAGCTACAATTCTTGGACATATGCAGCGTGGTGGAAATCCAAGTTGTAAAGACAGAGTATATGCTTCAATCATGGGTGCTTATGCAGTTGATTTATTATGTGAAGGAAAGAGCTGCAGAGTTGTTGCTCATGCTAATGGCGAGTTTGTTGATTATGAAATCGATGAAGCACTTGCAATGAAGAAAGATATTGATGATTATCAGTATGATGTAAGCAAACATTTAGGAAGATAATTATAAATATAGGATAACTATTGAGAATAATTATATAATATAGGAAAAATAAAAATAATGATCACATCCACAGCAAATAAAAATGTTAAGAAAGTCCTTGATTTGCAGACAAAAGCAAAGGCAAGGAAAAAGTATGATTCATTTGTTATTGAAGGTGTGAGAGAGTGCCAGGAAGCACCAATAAACAGAATAGAAATTATTTATATATCGGAAACATTTGAGAAAACATTTGTTTCCGATAAAAAATTTTTAGAGATAAAAAATATTCTGGATAAGGTAAATTATGAAGTTGTAAGCGATATGGTATTTTCTCATATGTCACAGACAAAAACACCACAGGGAATTCTTGGTATTATAAAGAAAAATGAATATACATTAGAAGATATTATTAATGTCAAAAGTTGTGAGCATATTAATGATGCTAAAAGCAGTGAGCGCGTTAATAATAGAAAACACTTTATATTCCTTGAAAATTTACAGGATCCCGGAAACCTTGGAACAATTCTTAGAACGGCAGAAGGAGCGGGGGTCAGTGGCGTAATTATGTCAAAAGATACTGTAGATATCTATAATCCTAAGGTTGTAAGGTCTACTAAAGGTACGATTTTCAGAGTTCCTTTTGTATATGTGGAAGATATTATAGATACGGTTAAAAAAGTAAAAGACATGGGGGTATGTATATATGCTGCCCACCTTTTAGGAGAAAATTATTACTATAATGAAGATTTTACAAAAGATATTGGCTTTATTATAGGAAATGAAGGAAATGGCATAACGGATGAGCTTGCAAAAGAAGCTTCTAAATATATAAAAATTCCTATGTGTGGAAAGGTAGAGTCCTTAAATGCTGCAAATGCGGCAACAATTCTTATGTATGAAGCATTAAGACAGAGAAATATTAAGACAGAGAAATACTAATATATAGCAGAAGTATTAAATTGTTGAGATGAAGAAAAATTATATAGAATTATAAAAAACATAATAGCCCTGCAGGCCTGGTAATTAAACCAGAGCCGCAGGGCTATCATTGTATAAGGCGTTGTATGTTGTATCAAACAAATTAAATATTATAATTCAATATTATAATCTGGATGGGATTCGCCATTGATTACGAAGTAAGCTTTGTTTTCTTCAGGTTTAATATAAACATCAAGTGATTTGATATCGCTTAACTTCTTATTAAATCTTTCTACATATACGTTTTTGATATTTTCAATAACGTTAGCTGTAACGATTTCTTTATTATAGAACTGAATATAAACAGATTCTTCTATATTCTTAGCAGCTTTCTTTGTAGTAGTCTTTGTAGCTGTAGTTTTCTTGGCTGTTGTCTTTGTGGCTGTCTTAGTAGCTTTAGCAGCAGTTTCTTTAGCAGCAGTCTTTTTAGCAGCTGTTTTCTTAGCTGGTGCTTTCTTAGCTTCTTCTTTAACTTCAGCCTTAACTTCTTCTTTAACTTCAGCTTTTACTTCTTCCTTAACTTCTGTAGCTTTAGCAGCTTTAGTTGTAGCTTTTGTAGTAGTTTTCTTTGCTGTAGTTTTCTTTGTTTCTGTAGCTTTAGTTTCTTTTGCTTTCATTTCTTTTTCTTCCTTTTCCTTTTTTTCAATTTTTATATCTGTAGTTTCTAGGTTGCTATCTTCAGTGGCTGTAGCTTTTTTCTTTTTTGCTACAGATACTGTTATAGGTTTAAGAGTGCTTCCTTTTTCGGACTTTTTAATATCTTCATCTGTAAAGGTAGTCACCTTAGCATTTGTAGCCATGCCTGCCTCCTTTTTAAAATGCTTCTATAATAAGTATTTATATGAAAATATTACTGTAGATTTCCCCTTTTTTCAACAAAATAAAAACAACTTTGGTAAAATTTACTAAAAATAAGAATGAAAATAAAGACTGATATATGCAATTTAACAACAAAAACGGCGTAAAAGAGCCAAAAAACGTCTTAATTTGATATGAAAATGAATTTGAAAAGTGACAGAGTGGTTGACAAAAAAATTATTGTCTGTTATTATACGGGCTGTAATAATTTTGTAACAATTTTGAATCAATTTTGTAATTAATTTAAAAAATATGTAATTAATTTGAGTTTTTAAATTGATTTTGATTCTTAGGCAGAGTTGAAAATTGGAGGTTTTCATGAAGTTAAGAAGTAGAATAAGAACAATTGCAACATCAGCAATACCAATGCTTTTAGCAGGTGCATTAGCTGTAGGCGTAGCAGAGTTCCACCCTACAACTAATAAGAACCAAAATAAAGCAGAAGTTAAAGAAGATAAGGTAGCAAATATTGCTCCTAAGGAAACAGATACAGTTATGATGTCTTTAGATGCATTAAATCTTTCAAAGAGCAGTATCGTTGATGAAGATTTAGTAGCTAAGGAAGAAATTAAGAAAGCAGAGAAATCTGAGTTCGATGGAAAGTTTTTACTTAATTCATCTGAAGCTGTTAATGTAAGAACAGCAGCTGATCCTGAAGCTGAATTAGCCGGAAAGTTATATCCTGGTTCAGGCGGAGATGTTATTAACGAAGGAAGCGAATGGACTGAGATTAAATCTGGAGATGTTACAGGATATGTAGCAACAGAATTTATCGTAACAGGTAAGAAAGCTGAAGAGCTTGTGGATGCCCTTTGTCCAAAGGTTGCAACAGTACTTAGTGAAACAGTTAAGATAAGAAAAGAAGCAAATGAGAATGCTGAAGTATTAGGACTTGCTGATGCTGATGATAAATTCACTGTTGTTTCTGAAGAAAACGGATGGGTAGCCGTAAATTACAGTGAAGATGTAACTGGATATGTTTCAAGTGAATTTGTAAGCGTTGAAAGAATTATTAAAGAAGCTGTTACTATGGAAGAAGAAGCTGCAAGAATAGCAGCAGAAGAAAAGGCTAAGGAAGAGGAAGAAGCTAAAGCAAAGGCTGAAGCTGAAGAAAGTATTGTTACTACTCAGGAAACAGTAGTTGAAGCAGAAGTTGTTGAAGAAGCTGCACCAGTAGTAGAAGAGACAACTGTTCAGGCAAGTGAACCTGAAACTGTACAGGGTGAAGGATATGGCGCAAATACTGATGAAGTATATTTACTTGCATGCCTCGTTCAGGCAGAAGCTGGTTCAGAACCATATGAAGGAAAACTTGCAGTTGCAAACGTTGTTATCAACAGAGTTCATGCAGGATATGGAAGCTGTATCTCAGATGTTATTTATGCAAGAGGACAGTTCTCACCTGTATCAAACGGAAGCTTAAATAGAATCCTTGCAAGCGGTCCTAACGGTGACTGTGTACAGGCTGCAAATGAAGCTTTAGCAGGAAATAATAATGTACCAAACTACAGAAATTTTCACGCAGGTACACGTTGTAGCAGTTCTGATTATGCTATAATCGGTACTCAGGTATTTTATTAGAATATATATATAAATAAATATAATTTAAAAGATTAAATATAAGATGGTCTGTTTAAGGGTATAAAAGTCCTTATACAGGCCATATTTTTATATAATTTTATATATGCGTTATTATCTCTAGATATTGATATATGGATTAATATATCAATATCTTGATATGTATTGATTAATATTGATTATTATATCTTTGTATGTTAGAATTTATCTGACAAAGGTGGTGAAGAAAAATGACAGTAGAACAGTATAAACTAGCATTTTTCTGGCTGGTTCTTTTTATTATTTTATTAATAATAGAACTAATCACACTTGGTCTTACAACTATATGGTTTGCAGCAGGAGCCATGGTAGCTATGTGCATTTCCTTACTTGGAGGAGATTTAATATGGCAGATAGTGGCATTTGTTGTAGTTTCCGTAGTAGTTCTTATTTTTGTCAGACCGATATCGGTTAAGTATTTAAACAAAAATAAAACCAAGACCAATGTTGATGTATTAGTCGGCCAGAAGACAAAGCTTACAAAACAGATTGTTGATAATAATCACTACGGCGAAGTTTTTATTAATGGTGAGTCCTGGATGGCAAAGTCAGAAGACGGAAGTGCCATTGATGAAGATGCTGATGTGGAAGTTGTTGGTATTGAGGGTGTAAAGCTGATTGTAAAGAAAATATAATATAAAATTTGCAGACAGACTTATACATAATGATTTATCTTAAAGGAGGATGAAAAATATGGGATTTGTTATTGTTCCAATAGTTATCGTTTTAGTTATTATTTCTAGTTGTTTAAAGATTGTGCCACAGTCACAGGCATATGTTATTGAAAGACTTGGTGCTTATGTTGGTACATGGACAGTTGGTATCCACTTTAAACTGCCAATTTTTGATAGAATTTCAAAGAAAGTATTACTTAAAGAGCAGACACTTGATTTTGCTCCACAGTCAGTTATCACAAGAGATAATGTTACAATGAAGATTGACAGTATTATCTTTTTCCAGATTACTGATCCTAAGTTATATACATATGGTGTTGAGAATCCAATTTCAGCTATTGAAAACTTAACAGCTACAACACTTAGAAATGTTATCGGTTCTCTTGAACTTGACCAGACACTTACATCAAGAGATGTTATTAATACACAGATGAGAGAAATTCTTGATACAGCTACTGACCCATGGGGAATCAAAGTTAAGAAAGTGGAAATTAAAAATATCATTCCACCTACAGCTATTCAGGATGCCATGGAGAAACAGATGAAGGCTGAAAGAGAACGTAGAGAAGCAATTCTTAAAGCTGAAGGTGAGAAACAGTCTACAATCCTTGTAGCTGAAGGTAAGAAATCAGAAGCTATCTTAGAAGCTGAAGCTGAGAAGGCAGCTGCTATCCTTAGAGCTGAAGCTAAGAAGGAAGCAACTATCAGAGAAGCTGAAGGTCAGGCACAGGCTATACTTGCTGTACAGAATGCTAATGCAGAAGGTATCAAGCTTATCAAAGAAGCAGGAGCTGATGATAAGGTTATCCAGATTAAGAGCCTTGAAGCATTTACAAAGGCAGCAAACGGACAGGCTACAAAGATTATTATTCCATCAGAGATACAGGGGCTTGCAGGAACACTTGCAGCATTAAAAGAGACTGTTAAATAAGATGGTTAATTAATTGCTATTTCTTTAAATATGATGTAAAATTATGAGGTTGCTACATGTAGCAGCCTCATAAGTGGTTATATCAGTATATTAATTTAGTAATAATATAAATATCCAGAAAAGGAGATACTTGTATGGGAAATGTTGATTTAAAAGGAAAAGATTTCTTAACTTTAAAAGATTTTTCTAAAGAGGAAATTTTATATCTTATTAATCTTGCAAAAGATTTAAAAATAAAAAAGAAAAATGGCGTAATGGTAGATAAATATAAGGGTCAGAACATTGCTCTTATTTTTGAAAAGACAAGTACAAGAACAAGATGTTCCTTTGAAGTTGCAGCCCATGACCTTGGAATCGGAACAACATATCTTGCACCATCAAGCTCACAGATTGGTAAGAAAGAAAGTATTGCAGATACAGCGAGAGTTCTTGCAGGAATGTTTGAAGGAATTGAATATAGAGGATTTGGACAGGAAATCGTAGAAGAACTTGCAAAGTATTCTAAGGTACCTGTATGGAATGGTCTTACAAATGAATATCATCCAACACAGATGATAGCAGATATGCTTACAATCAAAGAAAAATTTGGAAAATTAGAAGGACTTAAACTTGTATATATGGGTGATGCAAGATATAACATGGGAAATTCCCTTATGATTGCATGCTCTAAGCTTGGCCTTGATTTTGTTGCATGTACAAATAAAAATTATTTTCCAAATGAAGAACTTGTAAATGAATGCAGGGAATATTGTAAAGAATCAAACGGCAGCGTGCTTCTTACAGAAGATGTGGCTGAAGCTACAAAAGATGCTGATATTATTTATACAGATGTATGGGTATCAATGGGTGAGCCTGATGAAGTATGGAAAGAAAGAATTACTTATTTAAAACCATATCAGGTAAATGAGAAATGTTTTGAAAATGCCCATGAAGACGCAATCTTTATGCATTGTCTCCCTGCTTATCATGATTTAAAGACAGAAGTTGGAAAAGACATATATGAAAAATTCGGACTTACAGAAATGGAAGTTACAGATGAAGTATTTGAATCAGAACGTTCTGTTGTATTTGAAGAAGCAGAAAACAGAATGCATTCAATAAAAGCTATTATTGCTGCAACACTTACACCTTCGGCTGAATAAGGAGAAATAGATGGCCAGAAAAAAGAGTGAATTTTCAAGAGAATTTAAAAAGAGAAGCCTTACATCATCAGGAATCTATGATGTAATAAATCTTATTATGGGAATAATAATTATTCTTGCATCAATATTTGTATTTATTGGCAGAATAAAGTTTATGAAGGCATATATTGTAGTGTTTTTATGTGCAGCAGTTATGAATTTCTGCATGGGAATAAAATACTATAACAGGAAAGATCCTGTAAAGTTTATACCGCTGTTTATAGCAGGAGTGTTTTTCCTGGTGCTTACAATTATATGTATAATAGCCATGTTTTAAGTATTTTTGATTGGAGTTAGTTATGAGTGAAAATGTTGTATTATGCGGTTCAAATTCGTATGAGAAGAAGTATTATCTGAATCCGGCGTTTGAAATGTTACCACAGGATATACAGGATGAATTAAAGATAATGTGTGTGCTTTATACAGAAGATATAGGCGGCATACTTACTCTTGAATATAAAGATGATGGTAGTTTAGAATTTAAGGTAATGAGCGTGGAAAATGATCCTTTTTTTGATGAAATAGGAAGTGAACTTAAGATATCAAGACTTAGAAAGGAAAAGAAGGAACTGCTTGAAAAATTAGAATTATTTTACAGAGTGGTAATCCTTAAGGAAGAGTAATGTTATTAGTAGTAGACGTTGGAAATACAAATATCACACTTGGTGTATTTGACGAAGAAAAGCTTATTTCTACATTCAGACTTACAACCAAGATATCAAGAACTTCAGATGAATTCGGTCTTTTGATAACAGATTTAATAAAAAGCAAAAATATAAAAGTTGAAGATATTGAAGATGTTATTATTTCTTCGGTTGTGCCGGATATTATGCATTCA
This sequence comes from Lachnospiraceae bacterium RM5, assembly GCA_900110975.1. Taxonomy (GTDB): domain Bacteria; phylum Bacillota; class Clostridia; order Lachnospirales; family Lachnospiraceae; genus Bovifimicola. Next base: position 461,502 of record FOFK01000002.1, on the reverse strand, counting down.
TTCCAAAGTGGTGTTATAAAATATCTCCATAAACAGCCAATAGTTGTAGGCCCCGGCATTAAAACAGGTATAAAAGTTTTAACTGCAAATCCAAGGGAAGTTGGTGCAGACAGAATAGTTGATGCTGTGGCAGGGTATTACATTTATGGCGGACCTATTATTGTTATAGATTATGGAACAGCTACAACTTATGATTATATTACAAAAGATGGTGAATTTACATCCGGAGTTACAGCCCCTGGTATAAGAATAAGTGCAAGGGCATTATGGGAAGATGCGGCAAAACTTCCGGCAATCGAGATTAAGAAGCCTGAGAAGATACTTGGAAGAGATACGATTACAAGTATGCAGTCAGGTCTTTTATATGGACATATCGGTGAAACAGAATATATTATTGATAAAATTATAGAAGAAACCGGCGTGGAAAATATGAAAGTGGTTGCAACAGGCGGTCTTGGAAAAATTATTTCAGAATCAACAGATAAGATAGATATTTATGATCCGAACTTAACCCTTCAGGGACTCAGACTTGTTTATAATAAAGAGAAAATGAAGAAGTAAGTCAGGTATCTTTATGAATATAGGAAAAATAAAGTTAAAAAATAATATTGTACTTGGCCCTATGGCAGGGGTTACAGACTTAGTATACAGAAGTATTTGTAAAGAGATGGGCTGTGGCCTTACAGTTTCAGAAATGGTGAGTGCCAAGGCTGTATTATATAATAATAAAAACACAAAAGAACTGCTTGCTACAAATGATATTGATGTTCCGAGAAGTGTGCAGCTTTTTGGCTCGAACCCTGATATTATGGCAGATATGGCAGTTAAGGTATGCAGCGAATATAACTTTGACATAGTTGATGTAAATATGGGATGTCCCGTTCCAAAGGTTGTTAATAATCATGAGGGAAGTGCTCTTATGAGAGAGCCTGAACTTGTGGAAAAAATTCTGACCAATATGTCAAAAAAGCTTGAGAAGATAGATGTTCCTTTGACGGTTAAAATAAGAAAAGGTTTTAATGACTCAGAAGTAAATGCAGTGGAAATTGCAAAGATTGCACAGTACAGCGGAGTAAAAGCTATATGCGTGCATGGAAGAACAAGGGAAGAATATTACTCCGGAAAAGCTGATTTAGACATTATCAAGGCTGTTAAAGAAAGTGTTAATATCCCTGTTATTGGAAATGGTGACATAGTTGATGGAAAAAGTGCAAAGCATATGCTTGATTATACAGGTTGCGATGGTATTATGATTGGAAGGGCAGCTAAGGGAAATCCATGGATTTTCAGGGAAGTGGAAAGTTTTTTAAAAGATGGTACAGTTATTGAAAAACCTGATAATGAAGAGATTTGCGAGATGATTAGAAGGCATGGCTTGGAACTTATAGAGCTTAAAGGTGAATATACAGCAATGAGAGAAATGAGAAAACATGTTGCCTGGTATACATCCGGAATGAGATATGCTTCAAATATAAGAAAGCATGTAAATGAAATGGAATCTTATGATGATTTGGTAAGAATTACTCAGTTTTTACAAGCATAACTTGACAAGATAAGGTTAAAAGGTTAGTATTTTCTTTATTGGAAGAAATTTATTAAATATAAAATTTTTAATATATGTGGAGGTTGTTATGGCAGATAGCACAAAGAAGAATATTTTAACATATTCAGGATTAAAGAAATTACAGGAAGAACTTGAAGATTTAAGAGTAGTTAAAAGAAAAGAAATAGCAGCAAAGATTAAGGAAGCCAGAGAACAGGGTGACTTATCAGAAAATGCTGAATATGATGCTGCAAAAGAAGAGCAGGGACATATTGAAAAGAGAATTGAAGAAATTGAAAAAATCCTTAAAAATGCAGAAGTTGTAGACGAAGATGAAATGGATTATAAGACAATCAATGTTGGTTGTACAGTTAAAGTCCAGGATAAAGATACAAAAGAAGAATTTGAATTTTCTCTTGTAGGTTCTACAGAAGCTAACAGTCTTGAAAATAAAATTTCTAACGAATCTCCACTTGGACATGCTTTAATTGGAAGCAAAGTTGGAAAAACTATTAAATTTGAAACTCCAATGGGAGAATGCAAATATAAAGTTATTGAAATCAGAAAGAACTAATTAGTGTTTATAAATCGTGAAATGAAAAGAACTAATTGATATTTATAAATCATGAAATAGAATGGAGTTAGAAAAAAGTGAGTCAGCAAAATAATAATAATTCACAGAATAATGGAAAAGATAATGCAGTACAGGATATCGGACAGTTATTAAAAGTCAGAAGAGAAAAGTTGGAAAATCTTGTAAATGATGGAAAGAATCCTTATGAAATAACAAAGTACAACCAGACACACCACAGCCAGGAAATCAAAGATAACTTTGAATCTTTAAATGGAAAAACTGTAAGTGTTGCCGGAAGACTTATGCAGAAGAGAGTAATGGGTAAAGCATCTTTCTGTAATATCCAGGACCTTCAGGGAAATATCCAGTCATATGTAGCAAGAGATAATATTGGTGAAGATTCTTATAAAGATTTTAAGAAATACGATATCGGTGATATTTTAGGTATCGAAGGTGAAGTGTTTGAAACAAAGACCGGAGAGAAATCTATCCATGCTACAAAAGTTGTTTTATTATCAAAGAGTTTGCAGATATTACCAGAAAAATTCCATGGTCTTACAAATACAGATTTAAGATACAGACAGAGATACGTAGATTTAATTATGAATCCTGAAGTTAAGGATACATTTATCAAGAGATCTAAGATTATTGCTGCAATCAGAAGATACTTGGATACAGAAGGATTTATGGAAGTTGAAACACCTATGCTTGTAAGCAATGCAGGTGGTGCAGCAGCAAGACCTTTTGAAACACATTTTAATGCTTTAGATGAAGACTTAAAGCTTAGAATATCTCTTGAACTTTATTTAAAGAGACTTATTGTAGGTGGTCTTGAAAAAGTATATGAAATCGGAAGAGTATTTAGAAATGAAGGATTAGATACAAGACACAATCCGGAATTTACTCTTATGGAATTATACCAGGCATATACAGATTATAATGGAATGATGGATCTTACAGAAAATATGTATCGTTATGTTGCTAAAGAAGTTCTTGGAACAACAATAATTACATATAACGGTATTGAAATGGATCTTGGAAAGCCATTTGAAAGAATTACTATGGTTGATGCTGTTAAGAAATATGCAGGTGTTGACTGGAACGAAGTAAAAACTCTTGAGGAAGCAAGAAAATTAGCTGACGAAAAGAACGTAGAATACGAAGAACATCATAAGAAGGGTGATATATTAAATCTCTTCTTTGAAACATATGTAGAAGAACATCTTATCCAGCCTACATTTGTAATGGATCATCCGGTTGAAATCTCTCCACTTACAAAGAGAAAACCTGATAATCCAGAGTATGTAGAGCGTTTTGAAATGTTTATGAATGGTTGGGAAATGTGCAATGCTTATTCAGAGCTTAATGACCCAATCGACCAGAGAGAAAGATTTAAAGAGCAGGATGCCCTTGCAGATGCAGGTGATGAAGAAGCAAACCACACAGATGAAGACTTCTTAAACGCCCTTGAAATCGGTATGCCACCTACAGGTGGAATTGGTTATGGAATTGACAGACTTTGTATGTTGCTTACAGACTCAGCAGCTATAAGGGATGTGTTATTCTTCCCGACAATGAAGAGCTTGAACTAAAAAAGTCAGTATTTATGCGGACTTTATAAAGCATAAAATAAAAATGACGACAAAAACTATTAAAGGATACTTTCTAAAACAAGAAGGTATCCTTTTTGTTTTGCGTTACTGTAAAAAAGTAATTATCAATAGCATGTGGAGGTGCTTTTTATTGACGAAAGAATTGAAATCATCAATTAAGAATTGTATTCACAACTTAAATGCAAACAAAAGATACATGAGACCAGAAGAGGCAGCAGTATATAAGTTAGGTGATTCACAAGGTGGAACTGTATTTGCTAACTTATGAAACTGTCAATGAATTGGACGGTGCTGTTATGGAATACGCATATAACTGGTACAACCAGATAAGGCCTCATAGTTATAACGATTACAAAACTCCTTTTGAAAATAGATTTGGTTTGGGATAATTAGGTGGTGGTGTTATAAAAACGCTTGACCACAACACGCTTGATTATTGCAAACGTGAGAATATAAGCGTGATTACAAGTTGCGTATGCTACAGTTATCTACACATATATTTTAAGAAACATAGAATAAAATATGTTTGAGAAAGTGGAAATGGAACAAAATGTTCTAAAATAAGAATTCGATTGACGAAAATAGGAACGTGTGTTATTATGGTTTTGCGCGTAGACGCATTCTTGGAGGTGAAAAAATGGGAGATTATATTGTACGTTTGTCTTCGTTGACATTAAAAAATATAAAAAACGTTAAGAATGGTACTATTTTTATGCCTATGGCCAATGAAAAATCACATAGAGTTGGTGGAGCTGAGATTCTAGGAATTTATGGACAGAACGGTTCTGGAAAAACAGCAATTGTAGATGCTCTCTATTTTCTTCAGCAGCTAATAATTGGTCAGAATATTAATCAGAGTATATGTGATTATATTGGTGTGGACGATGATGCGGCTAATATGAATGCTGAATTTAAGATATTCGGAAATGAAACGGTATATGAGGTTGGATACAATATTAGTTTGAGAAAAATTGAGGGTGAAGTTGTAATAGAGAGAGAGTTCTTGAATTGTGCAATTAACCGGGATGGAAAGCGAACTAATAAGAATATTTTCATGGATTATGTACGATCTGATACAGAGAGTATTTTTAAACCTCAAAAGAGACTTGATGAGTTAATTGGTAAGAATAAAGAGAGAAAAACAGATTTAATTGTGGCCAGAAAGATGGCTGAAAAGAGCAATTGTTCTTTTATTTTTGGCGAAAGCAGTAGAGAAATTTTCTGTCAAGAAGTTGAGAGTCAATTTGAGGATTATTCTACTGTAATCAGAGCTTTATTCGAATTTTCCTTGAAGGATTTTTTTGTTATTAGAAACACTCATTCAGGAATGATAACAGCCAACTTCCTATTACCAATGGCTTTCCGTATAGAGACTAATAAGATGGGTGTAAAGGGAGATTTTGCGATTCCTTTGACCGAACCTGTTGTTTTAGATGCAGTCAAAAAGGATATTTTGTATGCAATTGTTAAACAGATAAATACGGTATTATATACAATCATTCCAGGAATGATGATTGATGTGAAGGATTATGGTCGGCAAGCATTAGATTCCGGAGAAGAAGGATGGAAAGTTGAATTGATGTCTGTTCGTGAAGGAAAGAAACCTATTCCTATCCGTATGGAGTCAGAGGGAATAATTAAGATTATTTCAATCATGAATGTACTTATTCAGGCTTTTGGAAATCCATCCATTTGCCTTGTAATCGATGAATTGGATGCAGGTATCTTTGAATATATGCTCGGAGAACTTCTTGATATCTTTGGAAAGAGTGCTAAGGGTCAATTGATATTCACTTCTCATAATTTAAGAGCGTTAGAGATGCTTGATAAGAGTAGTATTATGTTTTCAACTGTTAATCCGGAGAATCGATATATCCATATGAAGAGCGTGAAGGAAAATAACAATCTTCGTAGCATGTATATTAGAAGTATTACTTTGGGTGGACAAGATGAGGAAATTTATGAAGAAACAGATAGCTTAAAGATTGCGCGAGCATTCCGTAAAGCAGGAAGGAGTCTTCATAATGAGTGAGAAGAAAGTCATTGCGGTAATTGTTGAAGGCCCTAGTGATGAAAATGCTATTGGTGGTATTTTAAAGGAGTATTTTTCTTCAGAAGAAGTGCAGTTTGCTGTGGTTCATGGAGATGTTACATCGAATGAATCTACTACGGTTGATAATGTCCTTAAAAAGATAGATGATATTATAGATGGAATAAAGACAAAGTACGGATATCGGTGGGAGGATTTTATCAAGGTGATTCATGTTGCCGATACCGATGGTGCATTTACTAAAGGATGTATAATGGAAGCTGATGTCGAGGGTATTCAATATTATGAAGACCATATGGAATGTGCCAATGTTGAAGCGACAGAACGTAGGAATAAGCACAAGTCAGAAATATTATTTAAACTTTACTCAACAGGTAAAGTTCACAATAATATAGGATATCGCTTGTACTTTAATTCCTGTAACTTGGAACATGTATTATATGGCGAGTTAAAGGATTTTTCTGATGATGAAAAAGAAGAAATGTCAGATGAGTTTGCTGAGAGATATGAGGGGAAGGTAGAAGATTTCATCTCCTTCATATCTGATGAAACAATAGCAGTTCCTGGTACATATAAAGCGACTTGGAGATTTATGGAAAAGGATAAGCATTCTTTGGAGAGACATTCTAATATGCATTTGATATTTACAAAGTGAATTTCGAGGGATCAGCTTAGGCTGGTCCTTTATCTATACAGAGTGAGATTTACGCAAAGAAAACTTCTTGATATGATTGCCGAAAAATATCCGGGAGAACATGTTGAAAATTATATTAAGTTTACAGGATTATTCCATGTTTTTAATTTATGTTTTGCTTAGGAAGATATTATTATGATAATCCTGAGATCATAGAATTACTTAAAAAAATATTGATAAATGAAGCATTAAAGGTTTTGAATAATGATGTTTCATTAAGTGAACAGAAATCCGTATATTCAATTGAAGGTAGTAGATTGGCGGTGTTTGGCGGATAGACTGGGATAGTGTCAAATGATCCATGAAAAAACTGGGTATAAAAAATAGGCTCAGATGAACCTTGAAAATTGCAGATATATAGGTTGAGGTAGCCGGACGACACCCTTGACAGCACAAAAAATAACTGCTGACGGTAAATCACCGACGGCGAAGAACTCAAGAACAATCAGCTGGCTTCCTGAAGCTCCAATATCTTTTTCTGGTCGAAGTATATCATTGTTTGCCATTTGGCTGGTATGTTGGAAGGGAAGATTATTATAAGATAGATTTAAGCCCTGTGGTTCGCCATGGGGCTTTTAATGGATATAGCATATTTATAAAATTACTCATTGTGTATATAATTGAAACATGATATTATTTATTCAGTGAGTAATATGCAATTGAGAGGTTATTAGTATGAATGATAAATCATTTCAGAGTAGCATGAAGGAACTAAGAGAATCTACGGGATTGAATCGGAAAGAGTTTTGTGAGAAATTTGAGATCTCCTATAGAACCATGACGGAGTGGAAACTGGGACACAGAACGGCTCCGCCATATGTTTTGAGATTGCTGGCTTATTATGTGGAGATGCAGAATATGTTGAAGGGGAAGGAGGATTTGAAAGATGAGTGAAATAGTTCTTTTTGAAACCAAGGATAAGGAAGTGAAACTGTCTGTTCCGGTTCAGGGCGATACTGTCTGGCTGACGCAGGATCAAATGAGCGAATTGTTTGATACGTCGAGATCCTCAATTGCGTATCACATTGGTAATATTTTTAAAGAGAAGGAATTGCCTAAAGAGACTTCTGTCGAAATTTTCGACAGAAGTAATAAAGCATCGAGACCGCCACAATATTATAACTTGGATGTAATAATATCTGTGGGATATCGTGTTAAGTCTCAACGCGGTGTAGAGTTCAGGCAATGGGCTAACGGTGTTTTAAAACAATATATTATGAATGGCTACGCCGTCAACGAAAAACGTCTGTTAGCACTTCAAAAAACAGTAGAGATCCAGACAAAGATGTTGGCAAATACCATGGAGGTTGAGTCTGAAGAGGTGCTGAAAGCCGTTAATCTATATACAGAGGCACTTCAGCTTTTGGATCAATATGATCACCAGTCTTTGGAGAAGCCTGAAGGAAGCACTCCGGTGTATCGTATTACATATGATGATTGCAGAATGATGATAAATCATATGGATGGCGGAATCGAAATGTATCCGGCGAGATACCTTCAGGTGGTGGGGCATACTCCGGTTAGAAAAACAGATTACTTTGGAGAATTGAATACGGTAGATAATTTTTCAACATACCGTAATGGAGATCCTATCGGAGATCGTCGCTTTGTCTGGGTTGATACCGTTTCAAAACAGTGGGGATTTGCAGATGGCAACGGAAATCCGGAGGAACTTCCGGATTCCAAACTGGATATCAGAAATTACAAGGTTGGTGATCAGGTTAAATTTAAGATCAGATATCATGACTCTGACCAGGAGGAGATTCATGATGGTACAGTAGAAATCATAGATCATTATCCTGGTGGTCATACGTCGATCGATGTGATGAGTGAAAACACCTTGTACAAGCATCTGCCTTTGACGGACGTCGTAGAGCATGAGGTATCGATCCGTCAATAGTAAGGGTCCATAGTAAGGTCAAATAATAATGGTCAAATAGTAAGCAGGAATGTAAGAGAAGTATTGACAGATTGAGATATATCTCATATAATGAATACAGAAGAGGAAACTTTATGGCGTTTGAAATAGAATTTTACTCAAGCGGAGACGGAAGTGAGCCGGTAGTGGAGTTTTTGGATTCTCTGGATCCCAAGATGTCTGCAAAGTTAGTAGGACTTATGGAAATACTTGAAGAGAAGGGGACGGAATTACGTATGCCCTACTCAGAACATCTTGAGGATGGTATTTTTGAACTGCGCTGCAAACAAGGAAGTAATATCACAAGAGTGATGTATTTCTTTTATGTAGGAAAGAAGATTGTAGCGACAAACGGATTTGTTAAGAAAACGCAGAAGACACCGGCTAAAGAACTTAAGCTGGCAAAAGAACGGCGTGCAGATTGGTTAAGTCGCCATAAGGAGGGATAACATGAATCTCAAAGAGTATAAAACAAAAAAGATGAATGATCCTGAATTTGCAAAGGCATATGAGGAGATCCAACCGGAAATGAACGTAATCCGAGCAATCATCGATGCTCGCATCTCGCAGAATATTACGCAGAAAGAACTTGCTGAGAGAACCGGAATCGCTCAAACCGAGATCAGCAAGTTGGAGAATGGAACAAGAAATCCTTCCATTAAGCTATTACAGAGGCTTGCAGAGGGGATGGATATGGTTTTGAACATATCGTTCACGCCTAAAGCAAGTGTTAGAAAATGATACAGATATTATGACAGACAGCTGCCCATCCGATATAATGGGTGGGCAAGCAAATATAATATGGGAGGTATCAGCCATGAACAAGTATGTTTCGCTGGATAAGCGAAGTAAGAAGGCGCAGCGCGAGTATCACGCAAAGAAGAGACGCACCTGGGGAGAATTAAATCCCGTGACAAGGAGCGTACCGAGCGGAAAGACTTACAATCGAAAGAAGGAAAAGCAGAGAATCGGCAAAGAGTTCAGAAATGGATTTGATGCCGATTTTTTGTGTTTTTTTGAAAAAAGTAGGTTTTTGGTAGGAAAGTGGTAGGTTTTGAGTATTCTTTTTTCATGCCATCACCCCAAGGCCGAGGATGACGATCCGGAGCCGACACAAAAAGTGAAAGGATAAAACACACTATGGATTATGAATCATTTAAAAGGAGAGATTGTTGTGAGTGAAAAGGAACAGATATTAGAGATTATGAGAAAAGCTGGTGAACCTTTAAACGCCGGCAAAGTCGCTGAATTGACCGGACTTGAACGAAAGGTTATTGACAAGGTATTTGCGGAGATGAAAAAAGAAGGATATATTACTTCGCCTGTCAGGTGTAAGTGGGAACCAGTTGAAAATAAGAACAAGTTTTAGGCTATTCTGCAATAAGCAGGATAGCTTTTTACTTGTCTTTTTTTTAAATTCTCCATATTGTTTAGAGCATATTCACAGGCTTGCAAAACAAAGCTTGAGAAAGTTATATCTTGGCTTTGGATTACGTCTTATATTTGGTCTATTAAAGCAACAGGAAAACGTATAGTCTTGTTTTCTGTTTTCTTTTTGTTTTCTTTAAGTTGAAAATACATATTCAACACCTCCCATAATGTATATAATATTGCAAATTATACATTAAGTAAATGTTACAATATGCAATGCATAATGTATTGCGTACGGAATTGATTTTTTATAATATATAATAGATGTTTTATTGAAATTATATGAATATAAGTATGGGAAGGATGGAAATATGAAAAGAGAAATAAAAAAAATTATATTTTGTGGTGTAAGTTGCATCTTGACAGTCGGACTTTTGACTTCATGCGGTGATAAAGTGACTGTATTAGATGATAAGGTTAAACAATCGAAGGTTGAAAGCAATTCTGGTACAGAAAATAATAATAATGATTTACAAATACAGGTAGGTCAGTATGTAGAGTTTGGAACATATGAGCAAGATGGAGATGATAATAATGGTGATGAACCTATAGAATGGAAAGTTTTGGTGGTGAAAGATGGAAAGGCTCTTTTGATAAGTAAATGTGTTTTGGATTGGCAGAAGTATAATGAGACAGATGAAAAAGTGAATTGGTCAACGTGCAGTCTGAGGACCTGGCTTAACAAGGATTTTTACAGAGAAGCATTTGATCAGGAAGAAATGAATAGAATGGTAGATACGGTTATTACATCAGACGGTATTGAAACATATGATTTAGTCTTTATTCTGAATAAAACAGAAATGGAGACATATTTTCATTCAGATGATGAGAGAATTAGTGAGCCGACAGAAATAACAAAGCTTGCCGCAAGGGATACTCAGAATAGCGGTTTTGAAAATAAAGAGGGGTGTTGGTATTGGGTTTGTGGAAACGGGACTCTGGATAAAGCACCTTACGTTTCAAAGGCAGGAGCTATAGAAGATAATACAGACTATGTAGATTGGTATTATGGAATTAGACCGGCTATTTGGATAACTATAAATCAGGATAGTGAATAAGGTTCCGATTCCAACTACGGGGCATTTGATCCCATTGTTTAATGTTATGTTTTCCATTGCGATTTCCTCCTATTCCTTCTGTTCGGACGGGTCAAGGTATTTGATGACTTTTGCCGGTACACCACCTACAACGGCATGATCCGGAACATCCTTTGTGACAACTGCACCTGCAGCTACTACGGCATATTCGCCAATCGTGACGCCGGGACAGATAGTTACATTCATTCCGAGCCAGGCATTTTTCTTCACAGGTACTTTCCCATAGGTGTATTTGGTATGGCGTTCATTCATGTCATGATTGATGGTTGCAATCCTGAGCCCCGGTGCTGACATGGCACCGTCTTCAAATTCGATTCCGCCGGATGCGGATAGGATAGCAGAATGGTTGATGAAGACATTCTTCCCGAATTTCACACGATTACCGAAATCACAGATAAAAGGGGTAAGGATGCGAACATCATCAAGCTTCCTGCCAAAGAGCTCTTCGAGATAAGTCACATATATCGGATCATCCGGCATACAGGCATTCGCTTTTGCACAGAGAGTCCTGGCACGCATCATTTCATCTACCGCTTTGTAAATGATACTATAAGAATGTACTTTTTGTACATTAGGTCTTGACATTTTATAAGTATGAGAAAAGAATTGAAAGAGAATTGAAAGAAGTTTTAATATCACGTATAATATAATCGATATAAATCAAAGAACTTTGGAAAAGGGAGATTATAACATGGAGTATTCTAGAGAAGTATATTTAAATCGCCTGATTGATCGTAAGCAGAATGGCTTAATAAAGGTAATAACAGGCGCCAGACGAGCTGGAAAGTCATATCTATTGAATGAACTATATTACAAATATCTTTTGAATACAGGTGTTTCAAGTACAAATATAATTCGTTTTGCGTTTGACTCTGATGAAAATATAGATTTGCTTGATTCATATTTTTTAGATGAGCCAACGAGAATTGAAATAAGTCCAAATGTATTCTATATAAATGCGAAAAAGTTTAGGGCATATATAAAGGATAAAACCAATGAAAAAGATGAATTCTATTTATTACTTGACGAGGTTCAATTATTGGATGGATTTGTAGGGACACTTAATGGTTTATTAAGACACAATAACTTTGACATTTATGTTACGGGATCTAATTCTAGATTTTTGTCATCAGACATTGCAACAGAGTTTAAAGGAAGAGGTACGATAATTCATGTGCTTCCGCTTGCTTTCTCAGAATACATGGAGGGAATTGATATTACACCGGAAAAAGCATGGAGAGAATATGTTGTTACTGGAGGAATCCCTCTTGTGGCACAGATGAGAAGTGAGGAAGAAAAATTATCGTATCTTGAAAATTTGTGTAAGGAAACCTATCTGAAAGATATTATTACGCATAACAAGATTAAGAAAAAAGTGGAACTCGCAGATACATTTGATATTCTAGCGTCTATGATAGGTAGTCCTGTAAACGCAAGAAAGATAACTAATACATTTAGAAGCGTGTTGGATAAAAGCATTACTGCTGATACAGTAGGTGACTATATAGACTATTTTCAGGATGCCTTTGTGGTTTCAAAAGCCAAGAAATACAATATAAAGAGAAGAAAATATATAGGATCTCCATTTAAACTTTATTTTGAGGATATTGGAGTAAGAAATGCTAGATTAAACTTTAGGCAAATAGAAGAAACCCATATTATGGAGAATATTATATATAATGAACTAAGGTATAGAGGATTTAATGTTGATATTGGCGAAGTCAATATTAGTGAAAAAACAGAAAAAATCGATGTCAATGGCAAGCATATCTACTCACAGAAGGCATTGGAAGTGGATTTTGTGGCCACAAAAGGAAATCAAAAGTTTTATCTTCAATCGGCATTATCGATGAATGAAAGCTCAAAGCAAGAACAGGAGAAAAAAAGTCTTAATAATATAGATGATTCTTTCAAGAAAATAGTAGTTGCTAAAACGGGTTTGAATCCAATGTATGATGACAAAGGTATATTGACAATAGATTTATTCGATTTCTTATTGGACAAGAGTCTTTTAGAAGGGTAGATGTATATTAACAAATTGGAATTTGTCGAGAAAAGGAGGCACTTATGAGTTTAGGGTTACGTCGAGGTACAGTGTTAGTTGAACCTCATAACAACAAGTGGGAGGTAAACGCAGCAGAAACTATTTCAAAGCTGCATAGTATTCTCCAAGATGTTTTAGTCGATGCGCAGCACATTGGAAGTACGGCTATAAAAGGGATTTGTGCAAAACCTATTATTGATATCGCCGTTGGGGTATCTGATTTTGATGAACTTATGTCCAAGAATAGTATTCTTGAGGAAAATGGTTTTATTTTCAGGGGGCAGGATCATCCTCAGCAATACTTATACATTTGTGGGGAGTGCGATATAAGGACACACCACATTCATGCTGTGATTTATGATTCGGAAGAATGGAACAACTATGTGAACATGAGAGATTATCTTAACTGTCATATAGAGGATGCTAAGGCTTATTCTAAACTAAAAGAGCTGTTGGCAAAAAAGTATCCGGAAGACAGAGAAACCTATACGATATCGAAAAGTGAATTGATCGGCGAGATTATTGATAAAGCACATTGCTGGCGTGAAGGTGGAAGAGTTTGATTTACATACATAAGCCATTTGAAACTTTAGGCTATTCTGCAATAAGCAGGATAGCTTTTTATTTGTCTTTTTTATTTTTACGTTAATCAGTTTTTTATATTACCGATGTTTAAAAAAATGCAAAAGTGGAAACATTAACGGTCGTTTAACTAAACTTTAAAATCCTTTTTGAAAAAATAATCGTACGGGTGTATTATAAAATTGAAAAAGGGATTAATAAACATACTGTAAATGCTGTTGTTGTCAAAAAAAGGAGGAAATCAAATGATATCATTTGAGGAAGCATTAGAAATTGCGAGACAAAGAAAAGAGAAAATAGATAATTGTACAGAATATGAAAATGCATTTGTTTTTGGGTTTTCTGGTGATGAAGGCTATGTTGGTGGGTACGGACATACGCCTGTTGTAATTAGAAAAGAAGATGGAAGGGTGTTAACTATGCCGGAGTTTATATGTGATGGAATTGGCAAGGAGATACGAAGTTTTGATATTTGAGTATGTTATAAGAAATTAACTTTGAATATAATTGGCTAAGGAGATGTTGTTGGTTGAGTATATAGCGAAAAAGGCATTTTGGAATCTTAATATGCCTGGGTGCGATGAGCATTATTTGGTTCATAGGATATGGGATGATCCGGCTTATGTACCGGAATATTATCCTAAATTTGGGTTTAAGACTGCCAATCAATATGGAATAACAATGCCGGATGGTTCGAATTTTGATGCTTTTATGGGATATGAACTTCAGGAAAATGGATTGTCCGCCCATAAAGGAAAATTCTACGAACCGGATAGTTTGGATTGTGATATTCATGATGAAAGCTATATGAAGCAAGTGGAGGAATTAAATGCAATATGGAGTTGGAGGTATAAGCAGAATGAAAATGCAGGTTGTATATAAAAAACTTTCGGATGTTGAATTGGATAAATTTATTAATATGAGAATCTCGCAGCTTACCGAAGAATATACGGTCTCAGGAAAGACTGTGCCGGAAGGGGTTGATATGGAGTCAGCATTGAAGGATTTTTATCATAGACATATGGCTGATGGGACATTTGTTTCCTGGCTTGCTATGGATGGAGATAAGATTATCGGGACGAGTGGAATGTCATTTGTGGAAAAACCACCGTACTTTAGTTGCCCGACGGGCAAAATAGGACTTCTTTCAAGTATGTATACTGATCCTGATTACAGAAGAATGGGGATTGCAAAAGAACTTCTCCATAGAGTCATTGAGGAGGCGAGAAACTATGGATGCGGAGCTGTTCAGATTACTGCTTCGGATATGGGAGTAAAGCTATACACGGCATACGGTTTTCAACATAACGGAAACTTTATGCAGTACACTTTATAGATCGAAAGGTATTGAACTTGAACCAAGCTGGGAATATGCCGTGGATTTATGGGCATTCAGACAGGAGATAATAGATTTATTTGATTTTTTATTGGACAAGAATTTTTTAGAAGGATGGATGTATATTAATAAATCGGAGTAGTTGCCAAAGTGGAATTACTAGCGAGATGGAAAAATTGCTGAGATTCTAGTAGTCGCCAAAGTGGAATTACTAGCGAGAAGGAAAATTTGCTGAGATTCTAGTAATCGCCGAGGCGAAATTACTAGCGAGAAGGGAAAAATGCTAAAATTCTAGTAGTCGGC
>FOFK01000002.1:437255-445972 GCA_900110975.1 Lachnospiraceae bacterium RM5 | reverse complement strand
AATTACTAGCGAGAAGGAAAAAGTGCTGAGATTCTAGTAGTCGCCAAAGTGGAATTACTAGCGAGATGGAAAAAATGCTGAGATTCTAGTAGTCGCCAGAGTGGAATTACTAGCGGTACGAAAAATTTGCTGAGATTCTAGTAATCGCTGAAGAGAAATTATCATGTGGATGCTTTATATTGATTGGAATCAGTGTGAAATATTAATTGAATTTTTAAAATACTCATTGCGTAAATTAAAATAATGTGATATAATTTGTTCAATGAGTAATATTTGAATGTGAGGTTATTAGTATGAGTGATAAATCTTTTCAGAACAGTATTAGGGAATTAAGGGAATCTACGGGGCTGAATCGAAAAGAGTTTTGTGAAAAATTCGAGATTCCATACAGAACTATGACAGAGTGGGAGCTGGGACACAGAACGGCTCCGCCATATGTTTTGAGATTGTTGGCATATTATGTTGAGATGCAGAATATGTTGAAGGAGAAGGAGGATGCGAATCAGCATTAGTACTGTATTATTGGTATATTCATAAGTTTTATGAAATAAAAGTAAAAGCTGACCTTTATAGCGATATAAAGGCTTATGATGCTCTGAAGTCCATCAATGATTTTGCGTTCTGCAAAATTCTTAAAAAAATCATGAAATATGCAATATATAGCTAAATATATGTCTTGTCTGATGTTAACCAATATGTTATACTTCTAATCAAAAATAATGTTACGGTTAAATACAACCTATTTATTACTAACCTTGAATGGAGATTCTTATGGAAGAAAAATACGAACTTATAAGAAAACTTAAGGAAGAAAAAAATGCGGT
Organism: Lachnospiraceae bacterium RM5; assembly: GCA_900110975.1. GTDB lineage: Bacteria > Bacillota > Clostridia > Lachnospirales > Lachnospiraceae > Bovifimicola. The sequence goes on along the minus strand of FOFK01000002.1, from coordinate 445,148 downwards.
AATTCTTGCCCACTATTATGTTGCACCTGAGATTCAAAAGATTGCAGACTATATTGGCGATTCTTTTTATCTTAGCAAGTTGGCTGTAAGCCTTGACAACCCTGTTATTGTATTTTGTGGTGTTGAGTTTATGGGTGAGAGTGCCAAGCTTCTTAACCCTGATAAGACTGTTCTATTGCCTGAACCAACGGCAGACTGTCCGATGGCACATATGGTAACAAAGAAAGTTGTTGATGATGCAAAAGCTAAATATGATGATCTTGCAGTTGTATGCTATATTAACTCTACAGCTGAGATTAAGTCATGGTCGGATGTGTGTGTAACAAGTGCAAATGCGGCAAAGATTGTAGCGGCACTTCCTAATAAAAATATTCTTTTTATTCCTGATAGAAATCTTGCTCATTTTGTAGCTTCAAAGGTTCCTGATAAGCATTTCATATATAACGAAGGCTATTGCCCACGTCATGAATTTATGTCAGCACAGGAGATATTGGATGAGAAAACAAAACATCCGGAAGCAAAGATTTTAGTTCATCCTGAGTGTAATCCTGATATTATTAAGATTGCAGATTACATAGGTTCTACAAGTGGAATTATCAATTACGCAAAAGAGCATCCTGAATATAAGGAATTTATCATAGGTACGGTGTACGGAGTTATTTACAAACTTGAAGAGGAAAGACCTGATGCGGCATTTTATTTTCCTGCAACAATGCCAATATGCATCAATATGAATAAGATTACGCTCGACCATGTTATTAATGTACTTAAAACAGGCGAAAATAGTGTTTTTCTTCCGCCGGAAGAAATTGCAAAGGCAGCTAATGCTACCTTAACAAAAATGCTTGAGCTTGCAAAATAGGTGTATGTTTTTGAACAGCACTGGGGAAGTCATTCTGTGGCTTCCTTTTTTGATATTTTTTTATTAATGTGAAATTATCGGAGGAAATATGAAAGTATTGGTAATAAATTGCAGTCCGGTTCGCACTGGTGCTACTGCTGAAATTGTAAAGATTGTTTCGGATGAATTATCTGGTAAATATAATGTAAAAACAGCTTGTATTGATGATTATGAATTTTCATTTTGTAAAGGCTGTCGAAGCTGTCATACGACAGCAGAATGCATCCAGCATGATGATGTAGATATTTTAATGAATGAATTTGAGGAGGCTGATGTAATTATTGCAGTTTCACCTTCTTATTGGGCGGATGTTCCGGGGCAGTTCAAAGCATTTATTGACAGGTGCACGCCATGGTGTAACACACATGAACCACATAAGACACTTACTTCAGGGAAAAAAGGATATGCAATAGCACTTCGCACCGGCCCTAATATCGCCGAGTGTAATAGGATTATTGGAACAATAGAACATTTCTATGGACACTTGGAAGTGGAGTGTTGTGGTAGCTTAGGTCTTACATCAATTGAGTACAAGAATGATTTGAAACCAAGAAAGCAGGAAATAAAAGATTTTTGTAAAACTGTTTAGAGAATTATAAATAACAATATTAAAATGTACATTTAAGGGAAAATGAATAAGATGGAGGTGATGGTTTGTTTAAGTGTGATTATAAAACTTTAAGGTTATCTTTTAATGATTTTCATAATGTAGATATTAAGGATATGCCACCTTACGGTGAGTTTTGTCTTTTAGAATTAAAGGATGGAAGGTATACTGCGGGTGAATGGCATCCTAAAGATTATAAAAATAAAAAAGTGCTTAAAGGAGAATTTATTAGGGGAACGGCAGATTCAGTTCTTGTCGAAGAAGTGAAGAGATGGCATACTTTGGATAGGGATGAAATTTCACAATGTTTAGAGAAGAAAGAGATAAATTTTATCAATATTGCAGCCTTGAAAAATGAAGGCAGTGTTGTGTTTGAAAACTTTAAATCTTGTGATAAAGGTGAGTTCCCAAAGGAGGAACAATACTGCCTTCTTATAATGAAAGATGGTGGACTTGCTGCGGGCAGATGGGAGTTTTATGATGAAAAGGATGGGTGTTTTATTTATGCTCCGGCACTTGGTTCTCACAGTATGGAAAAAGTGTGGGCATGGACGCCTTTGAGTTCAGATTATTTTTTTGAAATGGAAGAGGAATCAGAGAGAGAAAGAAGAGAAGAGGAAGAACTTAATCGTAATCCTTCTTTGGATGAAAATTTATTTATATATGGGACGGATATTAATATATATTATGAAAAAGCATTGGAAAAACTGCGTATAAAATATCCGTGGGCAAGTCTTGCTCAGATGAAAAAGAAGGGTACGTGGGATATTGTTCCTTGTCATGGAAAATATGTTTTTGGACAGGTTCATAAGTCTTTCGATGGAAATTCTATTGTTGACGAATGGATAGAAGACACCAATGCTGATGAATTGACAGATGACACTACTGTAGATAAAAGTAAAGATGGCGCTACTGCGGATAAATTTATTAATTATCTCTGCAAATATGTCAGGGAAGATGTGGAAAACTCTAATCCTGAAGTGAAGTTTAAATATGGTACGGATATTAAAGTGTATTTAGATAAAGCATATGCTAATGTTAAAAAGAATTATCATTGGGTTACTAAGAAAATGCTCAGTGAAACTTGTCGATATTACATCAAAAAAATTGATGGTGATTTGGAGTTTGTTACTACTGGCAGTGATGGTTATATTGTGCTTGATTATCCATCTGCAGATCGTTTTATAGAAAGTGTTGAATATGATTATCAAAGGGCTGCGCTTGCAGCAAATCCGGTTGTTGATCAGTATTCGGTTCCAATTGGAAGGGTAGAAATCAACGGCTGGTATTTGGAACATTATATATTTTATAAACTTAAAACAGGGGATTATAAAGTGGATGTTCAGGCAGGAAACAGAACTACCGGTGGAAACAGAGAGTTTTTTATTTCTCCTGATTGTTTTAAGACTGCAACATATGAAGAATTTCTGGACAGATATCTGAAAATCGTTCAGGAATCATTTGGGTTAGGTAAGAAAGATCTTGTTTCAGATAATAAACTTAAAAAGTTTCTTGGTTATTAAAAAAATTAAAAAGGACAGAACACTTGATAATAGTAGTGTTCTGCCTTATGTTTTTGTAGATGCTTTTTTGACTTATAAGATTTATTCTTCTTGTAGAAAATTGAAAATTAATATATAATTAACACTGTTTAATATTTTTTACTATTATTTACTATTTTTTGAAAGGCTTTTGCCTGATAGAAAGGATTTGGATATGCAGGGACGTACACATAATTGTAACCAGCTAAGATTAGAAAATGTCGGCGAAGAAGTAAAACTTGTTGGATGGTTTGAGAATCTTCGTAAAGTAAGTAAGAATTTAGGATTCTTAATTTTAAGAGATTTTTATGGAACTACTCAGATTGTTGCTGAGACAGAAGAAATCATGGAGCAGTTATCTGCACTTAATTATGAATCGACTATAGAAGTAATTGGAACAGTAAGGGAACGTAGTTCGAAGAATAATAAGATTGCTACAGGTGAAATAGAGGTTGTGCCTACAAAGGTAACAGTTCTTGGAAAATGCCAGCATAATGAATTACCTTTCCAGATCAACCATTCAAGAGAAGCAGATGAAAATGCAAGATTAAAATACAGATACCTTGACCTTAGAAATCCTGAGGTTAAAGATAAGATTGTCCTCAGAAGCAAAATTGTTGCAGAACTTCGTGCGGCAATGAATGCACATGATTTTATGGAGATTACAACTCCTATTCTTACATGTTCATCTCCAGAGGGAGCCAGAGATTATCTTGTACCAGCAAGAAATCATCCGGGTAAATTTTATGCATTACCTCAGGCACCACAGCAGTTTAAACAGTTACTTATGGCATCAGGTTTTGATCGTTATTTCCAGATTGCACCTTGTTTCAGGGATGAGGATGCAAGAGCTGACCGTTCTCCAGGAGAGTTCTATCAGTTAGATATGGAAATGGCATTTGCAAGCCAGGATGACGTATTTGAAATATTAGAAGATGTGTTGCCACCTATTTTTGCTAAATATGGAATTTATAATGAGGCATCAAAACCTCCATTCAAGAGAATTCCTTACTTAGAGGCAATGGAAAAATATGGTTCAGATAAGCCTGACCTTAGAATAAATCTTTTAGTTCAGGACGCAACAGACGTGCTTGCTGATTGTGGATTTGGCCCATTTGAAGGAAATGTTGTAAAGGCAATTGTGGCAAACGACTTTAAGGGAACAAGAAAACAGATTGATAAGATGTGTGCAGATGTTGAGGTTATCAGTGGCGAGAAGACATTCTGGTTTAGATTAGATGAGAATGGCGAAATCGTAGGTGGTATCGCTAAGTTCCTTCAGGAGAAAAAGGATGCTGTAATCGAAGCACTCGGCCTTAAGAATGGTGATTTTGTTGCACTTTCAACAGGTGATCTTAGAAGAGCGCAAAAAACAGCTGGTGTTATCAGAAAAACACTTGCAAATTCATTCGAAGGATATATGAATAAGGAATGTTATGAATTCTGCTGGATTGTTGATTTCCCAATGTACGAAATTGGCGAAGAATCAGGAGAACTCGAATTCTGTCATAACCCATTCTCTATGCCACAGGGTGGAAGAGAAGCACTTGAGACAATGAATCCGCTTGATATTCTTGCATACCAGTATGACCTTGTATGTAATGGTGTTGAGTTATCTTCAGGAGCTGTTAGAAATCATGAGCCTGAAGTTATGGTTAAGGCGTTTGAAATAGTAGGTCTTGGTGAGGATGATGTAAAGGCAAAATTCCCTGCTATGTACAATGCATTTACTTATGGAGCACCACCACATGCAGGAATTGCACCGGGTATTGACCGTATGATAATGCTTATCGCAGGAGAGGAAAGCATCAGAGAAATTATTGCATTCCCAATGAATAAAAACGCACAGGACGTAATGATGGACGCTCCTGCAACTGTAGAAGAAAAACAATTAAGAGATGTTCACATTAAGATTGATATTCCTGAAAAAGAAAATGAAGAAGAATCAAAGACAGAATAAATAACAGAAATAAATAATAAAAATAAACAACAGAAATAAATAACATAAAATAAATAATAGAATAATTAAAGAAAAAAAATAGATGAAAATTTTGCGAGCCGGTTTTAAGTGCATCCAAAATGCAGACAAAAAAGTTTAGCGTTTGATGTGTATTTATAACCGGCTCGTTGAAGTTTATATGGCTATTTCATATTTGTCTTTCAAATTATTTAGCATATTGTATTTAATTATTCCTTCAAGTTGCATTCTTCCGACTACCAATCCGGGAGAAATTCCCTGTTCTTTTGCAAATTGAATTATACTTTCTTCTGAATAATTCTTATTCTTTTTGAAAGCTTCAAACTCCTCAGGGGTGATTAGTGTATTACCAGACCATTTATCAGCAGCTTTCTCATCGTCTTCAGTTGTTCCATTTAACAGTCCAACATGACCGAGCACGATATGTGCCAATTCATGGAACAGGCTAAACCAGAACTTATCTGCATCATTTGCCCTTGCGGTAAGTCCTATAACTATCTTGTTTCCATCCATAAAGGATGCACCTTGAAGGAAGGAGCCTTTCAGATGAGGGAGAAAAACTAGTGCTATGCCACAATCAGCCAGACTTTTTTTTATCTTTGGGCAGAAGTCTTTTGGCTTAAGTACTGTCATTTTGCGTATCTTGGGTATTGACGAAATCAGTTCTTTGATATTGATAGGAGCGGTTTTGATATTACGTGCCTTTATTTTTGCTTCCTGTGCCCATGCCATTAGTGCGAGATCACGCTTATCTGTAATTGTAAGTTTTCTGCAGGTGATTCTCGTAATTTTATCGCTTTCGAGAAGGGAAAGCTGCACAATTTCAAAATATTTCCTAAGATAAATGACCCTTTCTTTTGTATTTCTGGTTTGTGGAACCCATTCGAGTCTGGCCATTTCGTTATAAGGAAATTGTCTGGCTATTTCTTCATCAGCTACCATGGTATTTTCAGCATCTGCCTTAATAATCTTTTCTCGATAAATTGCCTCAAGATTGTTCCAGAACTTAGCAGGAACACCAAGTACCATTTCTAATCTGACCGAGGTCTCAGGTGTAAGCTGCACATCGCCATTAATGAGTTTGCTGATATGCTTTTCTGACATATCCATCCTGGCTGCAAACTCCTTCTGACTCATGCCTCTGTCATTTAATTGTTCTTTTCTATTCTGTGTTAGGGGATGACATCGTCCAATATGAAACTTAATCATCATCTCGATTGTATCTGCAGCTGTTATTTCGTCAATACGCTGATGTATTTTTTCGGCCATTTTCAGTCCATAGGTTCTCTCGGCAGTTTTTGCATCCGTACAAATTTTCTTGATTTTATTATTTTTGTAAGTGATATACAACCTATCATCTCTTTTTGAATTTACCTTAGAGGTTAATTATGAGACATGTTGTTGATGAATATAATATCCCTTTTTTAAGAAAGGTAAAAAAGACAAGACGTATATAAATATTTATGATATATTTAAATGGCAGACTAAAGGTTTGCCATTTTTTTATTACGGGAAAAATAGGAGACATATAATATGAAAAATTTGATAAGATTAACAGATTATGAAAAAAAGGAAATATTTGAAATATTTGAAATAGCGGATGCGCTTAAATCGGGAGAATATAAAGATTTTCTTAAGGGAAAGACTGTAGTTATGTTTTTTCCTGAATCAAGTATCAGAACAAGGGTAACGTTTGAGAAGGGGATACATATGCTTGGCGGGCAGACTATTTTATTTCCGCCACAGACATTAGATAAAAAAGAAGATATTAAAGACGTTTACGGCTACCTTAACAACTGGGCGGATGCAATTGTTGTAAGACATAGCGATATAAGTTTGATTGAAAAAATAGCGAAGTATTCAAGTGTGCCGGTGATAAATGCAATGACAGATGTTAATCATCCTTGCGAGATGCTGAGCGATTTATATTCATTGTCTAAGATAAGGAGCAATTTTCTTGAAGATAAATATCTTTTTTGTGGAAGAAAGTGCAATATTGGTCTTGCGTGGAAAGAGGTGGCTTTTGTTATGGGTCTTGATTTTGCACAGTGTTGTCCAAAGGGATATGAGATGGATGGCGTTAATGTAAATAATGATATTGAATCTGCAATCATTGGAAAGGATGTTATATGCACAGATTCATTGCCATCTGCTATATTGCCTGATTTTAAAGATTACCAAGTGAGTCTGGAGTTGATGAATAAGGCAAACAAAGGAGCTGTCTTAAATCCTTGTCCTCCGTTTTTCAGGGGAGAAGAAGTGGCTGCGGATGTAATCGACAGCGAATATTTTGTAGGATATGAATTTAAGAAAAATCTGCTGGAAGTGCAGCAGGCAGTGCTGGTTTTTTGTATGAAGGTGTAGATTGTGTGGAGATGTAGATTGTGTGAAGGTGTAGATTGTGTGGAGATGTAGATTGTGCGAAGGTGTAGATTGTGCGAAGGTGTAGATTGTGTGGAGATGTAGATTGTGTGAAGATGTAGATTGTGTGAAGGTGTAGAGGTGCGAAGATATAGAGGTGGAAGTGGAATTACTAGCGAGACGAAAGATTTGCCGAGATTCTAGTAGTCGCTGGAGTGTGGTTACTAGCGGTACGAAAAATTTGCCGAAATTCTAGTAGTCGCCGAGAAGAAATTACTAGCGAGATGAAAAATTTGCTGAAATTCTAGTAGTCGTTGAGGCAAGACTACTAGAGAGATGAAAAATTTGCCAAGATTCTAGTAGTCGCCGAGAAGAAATTACTAGCGAGACAGAAAATTTGTTGAGATTCTAGTAATCGCTGAGACGAGACTACTAGCGAGATGAAAAATTTGCTGAGATTCTAGTAGTTGCTGGAGTGTAGTTACTAGCGAGAAGAAAAATTTGC
>FOFK01000002.1:416923-437230 GCA_900110975.1 Lachnospiraceae bacterium RM5 | reverse complement strand
GAGATTCTAGTAGTTGCTGGAGTGTAGTTACTAGCGAGAAGAAAAATTTGCTGAGATTCTAGTAGTCGCCGAGTCGAGACTACTAGCGAGATGAAAAATTTGTCGAAATTCTAGTAGTCGCCGAGAAGAAATTACTAGCGAGATGGAAAATTTGCTGAAATTCTAGTAGTCGCCGAGAAGAAATTACTAGCGAGACAGAAAATTTGCTGAGATTCTAGTAGTCGTCGAAGTGAAATTACTAGCGAGATGGAAAATTTGCTGAGATTCTAGTAGTTGCCGAGAAGAAATTACTAGCGAGATGAAAAATTTGCTGAAATTCTAGTAGTCGCTGAGTCGAGACTACTAGCGAGATGGAAAGTTTGCTGAAATTCTAGTAGTCGCTGAGAAGAAGTTACTAGCGAGACGAAAGAAATGCTGAAATTCTAGTAGTCGCTGAGAAGAAATTATTAGAAAAAAGAAAGAATAGAAATTGATATGAAATATGATAATATTACGAGAGCGATTTTTCTGAACCGACCAAACAGATTTATTGCTGAGGTTGAAATAGATGGTCGCAGGGAAATAGTTCATGTTAAGAATACAGGAAGATGTAAGGAGCTTTTGATACCTGGATGTGAAGTGTGGTTGACAGCGCCTGGGACTCCTGGCAGAAAGACAAAGTATGATCTGGTTGCGGTAAGAAAGTCTAACGGAATTTTATTTAATATTGACAGTCAGGCTCCAAATAAGGTTGTAAAAGAGTGGCTGGACAGACAGAATTACGATAAGGTAATACCTGAGTATACTTACGGGGCTTCTCGAATAGATTTTTATATGGAGCGTGGTAATGATCGCAATGCTGTACATAGTGCTGAACATCATGCTGGATATAGTGCTGTACATGATGCTGAGCGTGGTATTGAGCGTTATTTGATGGAAGTCAAGGGATGTACGCTTGAAGTGGATGGTATAGGCTATTTTCCTGATGCACCGACATCAAGAGGAGTAAAGCATCTTCATGAACTTACATTGGCTGCAAACAAAGGATATAAGGCAATGCTAGCTTTTGTGATTCAAATGGATGGTGTTTCAGAGGTTAGACCTAATATTGATACTCATGCAGAGTTTGGAATTGCACTTGATGAGGCAAGGGCAGCGGGTGTGGAAGTGTTGTATCTGAAATGTCATGTAGAACCGGGTAGTTTAGAGATTATAGATTGAGTTTGTGGAGAGTTTTGTGAAGAGTTTATAGAGTTGTTTGTGAAGAGTTTATAGAGTGTTTGTGGAGCGTTTGTGGAGAGTTTATGGAGAGGTTGTGGAAAGTATATGTCGATAACAGAAGCTGATTTTTATAGAGTTGCGGTTCAAGGCATAAAAAAAGATGTTTTTTTTGACTGGCTTGGTATCAATGAAGAAATATATGAAAAGATGCTGAATCATGAGACTGTAGAATTCAATGTTCCTTGTCTTGATAGTGATAGTGATGATGGTGTAGGCAGTGCAGGTGGTACTGGCAGTGTTGGTAGTGTTGGTGGTACTGGCAGTGTTGATGGTGCTGGTAGTGTTGGTGATGGTGAATTAAGAAAAGTGTACCGGCAAGGCTTATTGCGGATGAAAATAAAATATATACGGCCATGTTGTTTCTTGATCGTGAGCCTGTGGAATTTAGTTCAAATTTATGTGATGCAGATGGTCAGATGAGTGAAACCATCAAGGAAAGTGATATGTTTCTTCCGGGAAATAAAAGCAAAATCTGGATTAGAACATTTGGTACTTTTGATGTATTTCTTGATGGAGTTCCAATTCGTTTTCCAAGTGCCAAAGCTAAAGAACTTTTAGCTTTACTTGTTGACAGACGTGGTGGAAGTCTTAAAGCTGAACAGGCAATTGGTTATCTGTGGGAGGACCGTGCAATAGATAAGCAGGCAATGTCAAATTACCGTAAGGTAGCCTTGCGACTTCAAAATGCTTTGGATCATATAATATAGGTGATATAATAATAAATAACCGAGGTGTGCGAAGCCTTAATATGAGTATTGTGGATTGTGATTATTTTCGATATCTTAAAAATGATGAAAACAATATGGACGTCTTTCGTGGACAATATATGCAGGACTATAGCTGGGGTGAGATAACATTAGCAGCTATGATTAATGCAGATAGTGCTATGAGTGAGAAGTGAGGGCGAAAACAGAATTACATTGCTTTTTTTATTATGTTATAGTGAAATTGTAACTAGGATACAAAATATAAGGAGCGTGATTTTTGTCTATGGAGCAATAATGGGAGATATCGTAGGAAGCAGATTTGAATTTGATAGAGGAAATAAAACTAAAGATTTTGAGTTATTCACGAAACAAAGTGTATATACTGATGATACGGTTATAAGTTTGGCTGTCGCAAATGCACTTATTCTTGCAGGGACGGATGCAGAAGAAAAAAATATAAAGGACTATCTTGTGAGCTCAATGAAGCATTGGGGAAGAAAATATCCTTATGCCGGATATGGTGTAAGGTTTAATAATTGGCTGTTTTCAGAAGAAAGTAAGCCATATGGAAGTTATGGAAATGGATGTGCTATGCGTGTATCTGCTGTAGGCTGGCTATATGATTTTATAGATAGGACAAGAGAAGTAGCCAGATGGACAGCAGAGGTAACTCATAATTATCCGGAAGGAATAAAGGGTGCAGAGGCTGTAGCTTCTATTATTTTCCTTGCAAGAAATGAATTTGATAAAAATCACATCAAGGATTTTGTAATAAGAGAATTTGATTATGATCTGTCTAGGAGTTGAGATGATATCAGACCGACATATCATCATGTGGAGAGTTGCCAGGAGACGGTTCCAGAAGCAATTACTGCATTTTTAGAGGGAGAAAATTACACAGATGTGGTAAGGACAGCAGTGTCACTTGGTGGTGACTGTGATATCCTTACTGATATTGCAGCAGCAATGGCTGAGGCATATTATAGCATATCAAAGAAATTTATCACGGAGATAGAAAATCGCCTTGATGATTATCAGAAAAAAATATTGTGTGATTTTGGGAGAATGCGTAAGATGCGATGAGTAAATTTTATACAACTTTAATACTATATTTCACATTGACTTAATACTACATTTTGTATATACTTAATTTACTAAGAAAGGAGATGTAGATGAAAACATATACTGTTAAGCAGATAGCTGAAATATTGAATACTAATCCGGAAACTGTTAGGCGTTGGATTCGTGATGAAAAGCTAAAAGCTGTTCAATTATCAAGAAAAGGTGGTAATATTGTCACTGAAGCTGAATTGAAACGTTTTATAAAAGCAACACCAAAGTATTTATCAAAAATATCAGTTGGTGCTAGTATAGCGACATTATTTTCTACTACTGGAATTGGAGTTTTGGCTGGTGGGATAGTATTAGGTATTATGGAATATTATGAAGAAAAGAATAAAGGTAATACACTTATTAGTGTAGAAGAATTAAAGGTTTTTTTGCAGAAGAATATTGTGAAATTAAATAAAAAAGCAGACCAAAAGAGAGAACTTATACAGGATCTTGAAACTGAATTAGGAGAAATTTCTAAACGAATAAAACAATACAATTATTTGTTGAAAAATGAGGAAGTATTTTTTGATGTATTGAAAGCGGTGAATTCTAAGAGGAGTGAGGTTTGATCTAGATTGATATATTAAATAAAAAAATTAAGAAGATATTGGTTCTTTATAACGTAATTTAGGATTACACTATTTAATTAACAAAGGAAATGAGGAAATAGAATAGATTTGGAAAAGTGCCGTTCTTTAAATTATCAAATTAAATATAAAAATGATTTAGATATTCTTGATAAATCTAGTATAAATCAATATATTATTTCTGATCATTTTGTAAAACGAGGTTATGAGAATTTATATGTATCTAATAATGGGAAAATAGAAACGATTATAACTTTTGAAGATTATTTGAATAAAGAAATTATTGAGGGATTAAACCGAGATTTTGTTCAAAAATCTGATGATTTTTTTGATGGTAAAAAAATAGAACATTTTTTTATTGATAATCCAGATATTGATAGAGTATCAGTTGTTGAAAATGGAAAATTAATTTGTGAAATTGATTCAATGATTGAACTTCCTTTGCAAAATGGTATAGCAAAAAATCTTATGTCATTAAGATATATTGATTTATTTAAGGAGAAATTAAAAGATTTCTTTAAAAAATATCAGAAAATTTTATTGATAGCAGATCGAGTAACTGCTGATTTTATAGAAAGAAAGTTGCAAGAAGTTTCTTTTGATCTAGCGGAAAACATAGAAAAAGTAAAAAAAGAACATTTGGATGAAAAGTATGATGTTGTCATTGATTTAAAGTATTGTAATAATATTAGAAAAATTCTAGATTATAATCCCAAAAATCTTATTTCTCTTTCAAAAATCATGTTAAGATTTGCAATTCAACTATTAAAATCATATTGTGATGAAAAAGGTATTCTAGTAAGATTTTATAAAATTCCTAAATATTATGATATGACTTGTATGACTGTGAATGAAAATAAAAATGTATTGAATCGTGTTAAAACAGGAAAACTAATAAAAGATGGAAAGTATTTTTCTGAATATAAGGCAACATATAAAGAAATTGAATTTATACAAAATAGGATGTATCATGCTTCCTTTCGTTTAGATGATGGTTATTGTTTTATTCAGGACGATTGTAATGAAAGAGGAATAAAAGTACAAGATAAAATTAGAAGCACTGGAAATGTAGTTTTGGAAAATGAAAATACACAACATATATTTTTTTATGGACCATGTACAACTTTTGGTTTTTTGGTGCCAGATAATTTGACTATCCCCGCTTTGGTTGAAAATAAAGCTATCAAGGAGGGAAAAAATATAATCATAGAAAATAGAGCTGGAATTCATGGGTATAATGAACTTAATGCTATTATGACAGCATTAAATACTCCGATTAAAGCAGGAGATATATTAATATTTCTTGATGCATTGGATGATATGGAGTTTTCAGAATATCCAAATGCCCAAAATACGGCTGAATGGTTTAATCGTGAGAAGGATTGTAAAACTACAATGTTTTTTGATTTTCCAGGACATTGTAGCTATAAAGCAAATGTTATATTTGCAAACAATATCTATATGGATATTAAAAAATATATTGATGTGCTGTATTTGTGTAATGAAGAGAGAAGAAAATATTGTTTATTTGATTTTGATAGGATTAAATATATGAGAGAAACCCATTCTTCATGTATAAATTTTTTTATGAATTATGAAAAAAAATTGTTTTCATATGAATCATATCGTAAGATAGGGACAATTATTTTGTCAGACGAGTTTGATTCGAAAAAGTGTTTTAAAATAGTGCATGAGGCAAAAAAATATTGTGATATTTTATATGTATTTAAGTTCAATATTAATTTAGCAAAAGTAGATTTATGTAGAGAGTTCTATGAGAACTTTTATAATGAGTTTCAAAATAATGATGTTAAATTATTTTTGTTGGATAGGTTTTATTATTCGAAAAGATATTTATATAGAACTAAGAATATTAGCAAATTTTTATTTATAGAAAAAGCTTTGTTATTTTCTATATTTAAAAGAATAAATATAAATATTAGATTTCTTATAGAGGATGAAAATAGTATTGCAAACCAGTATATCGAAAAGTTATTTTTAAATGAAGGTGTTGAATGTATTTATATTTAAAAGTTTTAGATTGATGTGTTTAAAGGAAGGATAATTATTATGTCATTATATTCTGATATTATCAAAAAAAAGGAATATATTGCTATAGTTGGAATGGGATATGTTGGCCTTCCGATTGCAATTGCATTTGCAAAGAAGACAAATGTTATTGGCTTTGATATTAATAATGAGAAAATAAGGTTATACCAAAATGGATGTGACCAAACAAGAGAATTAGGAGACGAAGTTATAAGAAATTCAAATATTGTTTTTACATCAGATGAAAATGATTTAGGAAAAGCAAAATTTATTATAATTGCGGTACCTACACCGGTAAATTGTAATCATATACCTGATTTGAGTTCAGTTATTTACGCGTCAGAAATAGTAGCTCGAAATATGGTACCTGGAACTATTATCGTATATGAATCTACAGTATATCCAGGATGCACTGAGGATAAATGTATTCCTATTTTAGAGGCTAAATCTGGATTGAAGTATGGAATTGATTTTAAGGTGGGTTATTCTCCTGAAAGAATTAATCCTGGAGATAAAAGTCATCCATTGGAAAGTATTGTAAAAATTGTTTCTGGAATGGATAAGGATTCGCTTGATGAAATCGATAAGATATATAGCCTTGTGATTGAAGCAGGAACATATAGAGTATCAAATATTAAAACAGCTGAGGCTATTAAAATTGCTGAAAATAGTCAGCGAGATATTAATATTGCTTTTATGAATGAGTTAGCGATTGTATTTGATAAAATGGGAATTGATACAAATGAAGTAGTGGATGGAATGAATACAAAATGGAACGCTCTTGGATTTCGACCTGGATTAGTTGGTGGACATTGTATTGGTGTAGATCCATACTATTTTATTTATGAGGCAGAACGGCTTGGAGAGCACAGTCAGTTGATTTTAAGCGGAAGAAAAATTAATGATTGTATGGGTGACTATGTGGCTGACATTGCTGTGAGAAAAATAGTTGCTGCGGAAAAGACATTAATTAATATTAAGATTGCTATATTGGGTATAACTTTTAAGGAAAACTGTTCGGATATCAGAAATAGCAAAGTTGTTGATGTTTATAAAAAATTAGAGAGGTATGGAATAAAACCTGTGGTTTGTGACCCAAACGCAGAGTTTGAAGCAACTTTAGAAGAATATGGCATAGAATTAACAAAACTTAATGAAGTGAAAAATATGAATTGTATAATTATTGCGGTAGCACATGATGTATTTAAGAATATAAGTTTAGATTCGTTAAAAAAACTTTATTGTTGTTGCGAGGATAATGAGAAAATACTTCTTGATATTAAGGGTATTTATTCATTGGAAGAACTAGAAAAATCAGGATTAAAGTATTGGAGATTATAGAATGAAGGTATTGATAACAGGTGCAGCTGGATTTATAGGATCTCAAATTGCATATAAATTATGGAAGTTGGGGGTGAAACTTGTGCTTATTGATAATTTTTCTTATGGAAAGATGGATAATTTGGAGTTTCCCAATCATAGTTTTACAAATGAGATTATAAAAATGGATATAAGAGATAGGGAAGGTATTTCTTCTTTATTTACTAATGCAGATATTGATTATGTATATAACATTGCTGGTATAGCACCTCTTCCGGATTGTCAGTCGAATCCACAAGAGGCAGTAGATGTAAATGTTACAGGTACAGTCAATTTGTTAGAAAATTGTAGAAAGAATGGTGTGAAAAAATTTATTTTAGCAAGTACTAATGCTATATATGAGAATGAAACAAAGTTTCCTACAGTTGAAAATAATTTTAAAGAACCAACACTTATATATCCAAATACTAAATATGTTGCAGAGCGTTTTTGTGAATCATATCATAAAACTTATGGGATGAATATTACATGTCTTCGTTTTTCTAATGTATATGGGCCACATATTGACTGTCTTAGAAAACAACCTCCTTTTGTGGCATATATGATTAGAGAATTATATTACAACAGAATACCTATTTTTCATTCCGATGGTGAACAAAGAAGGGATTATATATACGTTGACGATTTAGTAGAAATTGCATTATTAGTTCAAGAGGGTAAAGGTTTTGAATGTATAAATGTGTCTTCAAATAAGAATTATTCTGTAAATGAGATGTATTCAATTGCTTCTAAGATTATGAATAAGAATATTAAAGCAAAATATGAAACTGACATACATTATTGGGAATCTTATCCAGAATTGTATATGGGTGCATATCCTATCAAAAATGAGATTTTAAAACATGAGATAAATAAGTACTCTCTCTGTGATAATTCTTATGCAAAAGAGAAATATGGTTGGGAACCTAAAGTTAATATGGAAGAAGGATTAAGAAGAGTAATAGAAAATGAATGTGAATTATTATCAAGGTGGGATAAAAAAGAATGAAGCAGATACATTTAGTTATGCCTATGGCGGGCGAAGGGACGAGGTTTTTAAAAGGTGGAATACACGTGCCAAAACCTATGATAGAACTGCAGGGGAAACCATTTTTTTATTGGGCTGTACAATCATTAAATAAATATATTGACGTGAGGGATACTACGTTTATTGTTCTTCAAGAACATGTAAAAAAATATAAAATTGATGAATGTATAAAGTCGTTTTATCCGGAAGCAATTATTATTGTTATTCCAAAGGTGTTAAATGGTGCAGTACTAACATGTTGTGAAGGAATAAAAGGTATAAAAGATGAGTCGCCTATTATTTTTAATGACTGTGATCATGCTTTTATTTCAGAATCATTTTATAAATATATAAAAAAAGCAGAATTTGATTCTTTGGATGGTGCAATGCTTACTTTTAAATCAAATTGTCCTAATTATAGTTATATTGTTTTTGACAAAGAAGGAAATATTATTGCAACAGTTGAAAAAGTTGTTATGAGCAATGAAGCTATTTGTGGTACTTATTATTTTAAAAATAAAAAGATATTTGAGGAAGCGGTTAAGAAGTATTTGATAAATTGTCAATATCATGAGTTTTTTATTAGTGGTGTGTATGACGGGATGATTAAAAGACATGCAAAATTATGTACTTTTACATTAGATGAGCATATTTCTTATGGGACGCCAGAAGAATATAATAAGGCTAAGTATGATGAGAGACTAAAACAGTTATTTTTATAATAATATTAGGAGATATTTGTTTTGAATATTTTAAATATTAATCAGAACGTTTCTGTAATTAGAGATTATTCTGCAGGATCAAATGCAATAACAATTTTATGTATGGATGAAAAAAGTAAGTTTTATAGAAAATATGCTTATGGTCCAGATAGTGATAAATTATTTCAACAGATTGAGTGGATTAAAAGAAATGAGACATTGCTGCCTCTACCACAGATTATTCGAAAAGGAAAAAATGAGAGTTTTTGTTTTTATGATATGGCATATAATGGCTATCAAATGGGGATGTTTGAATATGCTCATTCTATGCCGATATATAAGACATGGGATATTTTGGATAGAGTTTTATTAAAATTAGAGAATTCAATATATTTATGTGAAACTAGATCAGCTACTAAAGAAGATATAAAAGCATATTATCAAAATAAAATTAAAAAAAATATAGATTGTATACTTAATTGTGAATATTTATTAGATTTACAAAAATACGAATTCATTGATATTAATGGAGTGAGATATAAGAATTTATTAGAATATATTCCATTATTATCAGAATTAAATGCTAGGTTGATATTTAGTGATGATCCATGTTCGGTTATACATGGAGATTTAACTCTTGAAAATATAATATGTACTAGAAATGATTTGGGTGAGGATTATTTTTATTTGATTGATCCTAACACAGGAAATTTGCATGATTCTAAGTATTTGGATTATGCAAAGTTATTACAATCTTTGCATGGAGAGTATGAGCTTGTTAAGTCAGTTGAGCATATTAAGGTGAATCAGAATAAGGTGACTTTTTCATACAAAAAGTCTATTGTTTACAGGGAGTTGTATGCCTTGTATCAATCATATTTACAAGAACACTTTGATGAAGCATCTATAAAGAGTATTTATTTTCATGAAATAATACATTGGCTTAGATTAATGCCTTGTCAAATAAAAAATAATAAGGGTAGGGTAATAGCTTTTTATGCTAGGCTATTAATGTTATTGGATGAAATATTAAAGAAATATGGTAAAAATATATGAAAAATAAATTGGCTATTTTTGATTTAGATGGTACTTTGTTTGATACAAAACAAGTAAATTATCAAGCATATAGGGATGCACTTGGCAGATATTCAATAGAACTATCAGAAGAATATTTTTTTTCAAATTGTTTTGGACGATATTATAAGGATTTTTTATCTGAAATAGTAAAAGATACCTTGTTGATTGAAAAAGTACATTTAGTTAAGAAAAACATATATTCTAAAATGTTGGATAAATCTAAGAAGAATATACATCTTTTTAATTTTATTGAAGCTATAAGAGAAGATTATTATATTGCTATCGTAACAACGGCCTCAAGAAAAAATACAATGGATATTTTGGAGTATTATGGGTATGAGACTTATTTTGATATGATAGTTACTGCGGAAGATGTTATTAATATGAAGCCATATCCAGATGGCTTTTTATATGTAATGAAAAGATTTAACATTAATGCTGAAAATACCTCTATTTTTGAGGATTCTCCTATTGGAATAGAAGCTGCAAAAGATACTGGTGCCGCTGTATTTACTGTAAATCAGTTCTAGAGGTGAAGGTATGAAGATAAAAAAGTATGATGAAGAAATTAAAAATATAATATCAGAATCAAATTTTTTTGTAGAAAAAAAGATATTTATGCCCAATAAAGTTAATGAGTTATATTTATATCGTAAGAAATCTAGAGAAATTTATGTTATACAAACAGGAAAGTTATATGTTTTAGGAAGAGAGTATGGAGAAGGAACAGTATTAATATATGAATACTATGAAAGAAGAAATTTTTTTGCGTTGAAAGAAACTGTAGTTGTCTCATATAGAGAATATATTGAAGATGACGTCTTACTCTTAGGAAAAGTAAAATTAGATGATGTAATTGAACCTTATCAACATGAAGGAAAGAAAAAAAAATTTAACAATATTATTTATGATGAAATAACAGTGATTGTTCAAGGACCGGTTGAAGAAATTTATACTAGATTAGTTATAGAAAGTATTAGAAGATTTCTTCCAGGATCGAAAATAGTATTATCGACTTGGAAGGATGCAAATATAGCAGAGTTGTGTGTTGATGAATTGGTTATAAATGAAGATCCGGGTGCCCCGGAATTTATTAAAAAAAATGGTGCAAGGCATGCAGATAATAGAAATAGATTATTAGTTTCTACAAAGGGTGGTTTAAAAAAAGTTAATACTAAGTATGTGTTAAAACTTCGATCTGATTGTATTTTGGCTGGAGATGGAATAGTAAGGAATTATGGTCGTTATCCATTAAAGACAGATGAATTTAGTATAACAAAGAAAAAATTAGTAATAGGTGAGTTATGTAATATAACAAGGCTAAAATTTAAAGAGTCTACGATTAATTTTCCATTTCATATATCAGATTGGTTTTTCTTTGGACTTACAGAGGATTTAAAAAGTTATTTTGAGTATACTGATGTTGAACCTCTTGAACAAATGATAAAATGGAATTTCAAGAATAATATGGTTGTCTCATCTGATGATGAAATTGGTCAAAATTGGAAGAGAAGGTATAATGCAGAGCAGTATTTTTTTATATCTGCGTTAAAAAGAAAATATGATATTAAGTATTGGGATATGTCAGATTTTTCTGAAAAGTTTTCTGAAGAATCACGTATAGCAATAATTAATAACTTTGAAATTCTAAATATAAAAGATCATGAAATTATAAATATAAAAAGGAACAACAAGCAACCATGGAATTTAGAAAATGACAAGTTCGCAGATTATTTTACAAATAAGAAATATGAGGAAGCATATCAAGAAATATTTTTGTAGTATTATTTGATAATAGGAGAAATCAAATGAAAGTGAGTACAATTACTTCTAAAGATGAGATGTATAATAGACGGGATATTTGGAAACAGGTATCTGAATATTCTACCATTTTTAATTTGTATGATTGGTATTATAATTGGTGGAATTACTATGGAAAAGATAAAGAATTAAAGATTTTTATTGCGGAAAATGACGTAGATGAGGTTTTGGCTATTTTGCCTATGATGAAATATCGAAAGGACGGTATTACTTATTTAACTCAGTTGGCGGGACCTAATACAGATTATTTTTCTATAATTTTAAACACTTATAATGGTCAAGCTGTTGATGAAATAATATGCTATATTAAAGGTAATGAAAGTTACGATAGGTTTATTATTTCAAATCTTAGGAGTGATGAATTTAATACAGATTTTTTAATTAAGTCAGCTATATCAATATATAACGATGTTGAGATAATTACACAAGGAAAGATTTTTTTTATTGATTCTACGGGGAATTATGAGGACTATATAAAAGAAAAAAGTAGAAATTTTAGACATAAATTTAATCAGTTAAAGAAAATAGAAAAAAGATATTGTTTTGAAGTACTTAAGTTGTATTCTGAGTCTGTTATAAGAGAAATAATAAGACTCCATAAAAAAAGATGGATTGATGAGATGCAACTATCGGTTTTCTTTGATAAAAAAAGAGTTGATTTCACCTGCTCAATTTTAAAGACATATGCAAAATATGGTTATCTAAGAGTATTTCTTTTAAAGGATGACGAAAAAATTGTTTCATATAGGATGGGATTTGTGTTTAACAAAGTATATTATGATTGGAATACAGCATTTGATCTGGAATATGAAAATGATTCAGTTGGAATAATTCTTTGCAATCATGTAATAGAGTATTGTTTTAATAATGATATTACGGAATTTGATTTCCTTCGAGGAGAAGAGAATTATAAGAAAGGATTTTCAAATGGAATAAGAAACTATAGAGCGATTGAATTTAAGACGAACAAGGAATTAGAGAATTATGTATTTATTCCACCAAGACAGAGAATAAGAAAAGATATAAAATATTTAAATAAAATTATTTGGGCTATGTCTTATACTGGAGATAAATTTAATTGTTTGTGTAAAAGTGCATCTTTTAAGAACATCGAGATTAAGATTTGGAATAATGAAAAAATTAAACCAGATGTTAAAGAAGATGGTTTATATACAACTATGGTTATTGGTGATGTACCTGAAACTGTAATGAAGCTGGCTAATAGTTGTAATGCGATGAGTTGTCTATGTATTAATGAATTGTTATTTATGGACTATGTATGTAAACCAGATATAGTTGTAACTGATATAGATAAAGTTATTAATTTAATAAATTATAAGGAGTAGTCGTAAATGGCAGATATGTGGAAGATATTAAGGATATTAACGACAAATAAATGTAATTATCGTTGTCTATATTGTCATAATGAAGGACAGGAAAAGGAAGAATATATCGAAAATATTACATATGATGATTTTATAAGAATAATTAATATTATTGCTGAAATGGAAATCCAAGAAATTAGATTTTCTGGAGGAGAACCACTAGTAAATCCAAGAACAATAGAAATGATTGAGTGGTTAAATAATAATTCTAATTATGAAATAGGTTTGGCAACCAATGGTAGCCTAATTACAGATGATATAGCTAGAAGATTGGTAAAAACAAGAGTTCTACTCACTATTCATTATCCGGCGGTATTGAATAGTGAGTATGAGAGGATAACTGGAAAAGATAATACATCATTTCTTAATGCAATTAAATTACTAGATAAATATGAAATAAACCATTCGTTTAATTTTGTATTGTATCCAGAGACTGTGGAGAATATATATAATGTTATTGAGAATGTCATAAATACTGGAAAGAGGATAAAACTTTTGCCATTTATAGAGAAAGGATTTAACAATTATTCAAAAGATATTATAGAACAAATATCAAAAAAATTGGATACAATGTCGATTATGAAGGAGTATGATGAAAAAGCAGGAATTATAAGCTGGAAATTTCATGGAGGAGGAAAGGTTAAGTTGATAGAATCGCCATGTTATAATCATAATATTTATACATGCAGAGAATATGGAGAAATTAGATTGTTGCCAGATTTATCGTTACAGAAATGCATATTTGCTGAAAAGACAATATCATTAAAAAAATTAACAGATAATGAAATAAAAGAAATGATAGTTGATTTATGGAAGTCATTTAACAAATGTTTGTAAAGGAGTATTTTGATGAAGATATTATTGTGCACTTCTGAAACAGGAACAGCAGCAGGTGGGCTTGCTTTACACTGTGTACAATTGAAGGAGATATTTGAAAAATTAGGACATAAAGTGTTTGTTGAAGTTATATTAAATCAACAAAGATTATTTGTTGTGGAAGGAGGATATGATTCAACATTATCTAAAAAAATACATGCTTCATATATGATTAAGGATATAATAAAAAAATACAATCAAATCGATTTATGTGTTTCATGTGGAGGAGGAAGAACTTCATATTATTCAATGCTTTTTTGCAAAACAAAAAATATTCCATTAAATATCGTTTTATGTGGAAGTGAGATTAATCTAGCTTATGAAAATATAGATTTGGCTTTTTATAATTCAGAAGCATTGAAATATGCATCAGCGGTTATTGGTTTGTCAAGAGAATTGAATGAAAATGCAAAAATGCTTGGTACAAATTCTGAATGTGAGTATTACGTAATTCCTAATTTTTATGAATTTAAGCAATGTAATAAAAAGAAAATATCAGATAATAAGCAAAGTATTGTTTATGCTATGGGAGCTTCATTTCTTGGAGAGAAGAAGGGAGTTGCAAATTTGATACTAGCGTTTGCTAAATTGATTAATGAGAAGAATAGAAATGATAAGTTGTATTTATTTGGAAAAATAGATCTAGACTTAGAAGAGAAATATAAAAAGTTAATAGAGGATAATTTACTAGAGAAAAATGTGTTTCTTTTAGGTTATCTTGAACGTGAAAGGTTTCATCAGAAGATGGTAGAGGTAGATACTTATTTACAGGTATCTCCATTTGAAGGGTTTGGAAATTCTGTTGTTGAGGCTATTGGAGAGGGGAAGGATATTCTTATTTCGGATACGGGTTATATTGCTGAGGAAATAAAACAGAGATTTCCGAATCATATTATTAGCTCGCTTGAACCGGTAAATCTCGCAACAATATTAAATGAGTATGCAAAAAAAACGTTCAAAAAGAATGAAGCTATTTTAATAAGGGAAATTCTTGAAGATAAACTTGCAAAAGAGAGTGTTATTTTAAAATGGAAGGATGTACTAAACAATACCATGGAAATGTGCATGAAATATAAAAATGGGATATGTAATGCGGTAATGTTTCATGATGTAGATAATACTTATTCAAGTATAGACTATGATAAAGATGGATTTCGGGAATTAATTAAAAAATTAGCTAACAGAGGTATAAGATTGTGTTCTGTGAGAGATTATTTCAAGATGGTTTCAAAGGATAAGATAGTTGTTTGTACATTTGATGATGGATATGAAAATGTATATAAGAATGCATTACCTATTTTACAGGAATATGGATTTACGGCAACTGTTTATATTTGCCCTGATTTAATTGGAAAAAAAAATGATTGGAATCATAAAGATGAAATAAATAGGTGGCACTTAACGCATGAAATGATTTTAGAATTGGTAAATGCTGGGTGGGAAATAGGATCACATGGTATTTCGCATATTAATTTACGTAGATTATCTGAGCAGGAACTTTTGAATAATCTTTCTAAGTCAAAAAAAATGTTGGAAATATATGGACCTATAGAATCGTTTTGTTATCCTTATGGAGCTTTTAATGAATTTATTAAGGATAAAGTAAGCAAATACTACAATAATGCTTTTTCTGTTTCAATTGGTGGTAATAATGTTGAAGCTGATTTATATCAGATAATTAGATTAACACCTGAAGAATTAAAATATAGATTGGAGTTATAAATATGAAAATATATGGTATTTTTAGAGGCTTTCCAGGACTAGGTCGAGTTATGTCTGGTATTAGCATATTATCTTTACTAAAAAAAGAGGGCCATAATGTAAAAGCATATTCATATATGCAGGGAATAGCTCCGATAGAAAAAAATGGTATTGAAGAAATAATTAATGATGTTACCGAAGTGTATGATGTATCCTCAATAGGATTAAGTCCAATTGGGAGGATTGGAGAAAAGTTAATTGAGACAATTTGTAATGATAAACCTGATTTGGTAATTATTGATGGAGAACCATTATTGATAAGTACATTAGCAATCGTATATCCTAGAACAAAGATAATGGCATTGTTAAATCCAGCAGATTTATGTAATCCATCAAATATAAAGTCATCCGCAGAGTTTTTTCGTACACACTATTTATCAGCGGGAATAGCTATTGTTCATGGTGTGAATCAAGGAGAAATAATGCTTCCAAATAACCTAAGAGGATGTGACGTTCATATAATTAATACTATATTACGTCAAGAAATATTGGATATTGATATTATTGAAAAGTCATGTATTGTAGCAATTCTTGGTGGAGGATGTAATAATGCTTCATCTAGCTTTTATAATTCTACTGTAGAAATGGGAAATAAAATAATTGAAACAGCAAAGCTAATGCCAGAAGAAAAATTTATAATATACTGTAATGATAAGTATTTGGCAAAAGATTTATCTTCTAAAAATTCCTTGAATAATGTTTTGATTGTTGGAGAATTTACAACTCCAAAAGATATGTATAGGTATGCAAAGGCTGTTTTATGTAGAGCAGGAAGAAATACAATTAGTGAAGTGTTATATTTAAATATACCTGCCGTATTGATGTCAACAAGTGGAGATTATAGATCGGTTGAACAAGAAAAAAACATAGATCAGGTTTGTAATCTTAGGCCTGGTCGCATAGTGAAATTTAATAGCATAGATTCGAGTGAAAATCTTATGGGAAAAATATATGAAGTTATTAGTGCTTTAGATAATGAATATATTTTTAAAGTTGGCAATGAAAAGGTATTAGATTTAATAAAAACTATGGAATAAAAGTAGTTAGTGAATTATTTTAATGATTGACGGAAAATAGAGTATGTTGTTTTAAAGTTTTTGTTTAATATAAATGTATTTGGTATGACATAAAAGGTTTAATTCAACATTAAAGTAAAAAGGATCGTTATAAAATGTGATATGTACTCTTTTTTTATGAAAAAACTTAAATGAAGCAAAAAAAACAAATCTAAAAAATAATTTTAGATGTCGTCTTAGTTAAATAAAAAGGGTACATATCAGAGTTTAAATTTGTCGTAGGAATATTTGAGTGTTTTATTTTATGTGGCGATGTGAAGAATAAGGATATTTTTTATTAGTAAAACACTTTGTTTGTTATAATATTTTTTATAGTCAAAATTAGTATACTTTTCACGTGTTCTATGTTTCTGTGGTTAAAATTCTCATCCATGGCATCTATTTTTTCTTGTGTGGTCATATCATTAGCTGCCTCAATTAATGCTTGCTTTGCTGTATATTTCTCTTTAGATGTGTTTTCAGTATCAGTCATAGCATTAGAAATTTTTTGATTAACTTCGGATATGACGTTATTATGAAAGGTGTTTTTTTCGTTTTTTGTTTTAATTAAATAATTTTCGTTCATGGGATACCTCCAATATGTTTTTTTATTGACAATTTTATTTTAAGTCATATTCTCATAAATGTAAATATTAGATATAATATATAAGTGATGTAATTACAAATAATAGGAGGTGCAGAATATATCATGAACGATATAAAAAATGAAAAAGCAAAATGTTGGTGTAGTCGACTGAAAAAAATGATGGAGGAAAGAAATTATACACAAAAAACTTTTTTGAAAGAGTACAGGAAAAAATATGGAGGTGGAACACAAGCTAATATTAGTAGGTGGTTGCGTGTGGGAAATAGGATTAAAAACGGAAAAACTATAGGTTTCCCATCATATGAAACAATGATAAATTTGGCTGAATTTTTTGGTGTATCAGTGGGGTATCTTACTGGGGAAACAAATAATGAATCATTTGAAATAGAAAAGGTATGTGAGTTTTTGGGATTAGAGGAAGATGCTGTGAAGTCAATAAAGGGAATTACTTCCGGGATGAGCATACGTCCTTTTGGAAAATATATGGCAAATGAATACAAATCAGTGCTTCGCTATATATTAACATCGAGTAGTTTTATAGTTTTTGTTAAAGAAGCTAGAGAGTATGCGGAAAATGTTTATCGAAAGAAAAATCCGATATCTTATATGGATAAAGCTGATTTAAAAATCAATAAAAATGTTCTCAAACTAGCTTATCAGTGTATGGATTATCAACATATAGTAGACGATGAATATGGAGTTATTGATGATTTTAAAGAAAATAATATAGAGCCTACAGAGGAGCTCTTGAAAGCAATTAGTGTATTAAATGATGCACAAGGCTACGATTACGTTGAGGAGCAAAATAGAGAACATAGAATTAAGCTTTCTGAATACGAACTTCAGAAAATATATTTTGAAATTATCAAAGATATTATAAAAGAAGAGAATTTACCAAACATGATAATTCCTATGCAAAATGAAAAAACAAATTAGGTTATTGTCTTGAATGTTGCTCTTGTCAATTATGAAAGATATCTAAAGATGTAGAAACAATTTTTTTAGGAAGTAGTTTGAAGTATTCAAATTAAATATGAAAAAAGAGATGTATAAAATGAGATTTTTTAGAAAAGAAGATTAATAAAAAATTATGGAAAGGAGAAAGATAAAAATGAGTAATTTAGGAGGGTATCAAAAATTGACTACAGTGGCAAAAAAAGTTGGTGGACCTAGGAATTTAAAGTTGCTTCTTTTTGGAGTTGGAGGTTTATTTGGAGTAGGAGTAACTGAAGGAAAATATGCAATAAAAAAGAAAAAAGCATTATCAGAAAAAGAAAAAAAGAGACAATCAGAGGAAATGTCTAAAATGTATACAGTAGAAAAAAAAGGTAGAAGTAATGAAGGACTTCTTTTTGAAGAAGGTGATACCTTTAAAGTATTAGAGGTTGATGGTGATGTTGTATTGATTGAAAAGATAGGGGATGATAATAATCCATATTATGTATCACGGCAGTTTCTGGATTCAATATCAGATTACGAATTGGAATGATAATTTGCAAGGGATATTTTTGGAGGTAAATAAGGTGGTTTATAAGATGTATATAAAAACTGAACAATAAATAAAGTTAATTATTAAGTAAAAAATGGAGGTATAAAATATGTCAGATAATAGACTTAGTTTAATTAAAAAATATTTTGATACATCAGGTGTGCATTTAAATAATAGTGAGAAGGATCTTTTATGTAATGTGATTGATAATTCTGGCAAGTATAATGGATTTACAAGTAGCATTAAAATTGAAGAGGATTCCGGAAAGGATTACAATGGAAGATGGAGTATAGCAACAAAGACTCAGTATAAAATTAATATTGATGATTCGGATTTTAGCATTGATGTAGACTATCATCATTCATGTGATGATGGTTACGATAATAAAAAAGAGCTTCAACTTACGGATGTGCGTTCTGTGATATCGGCTCTTGAAGAAATAGAAAATGAGTTATAATATAATTTATGTTTGAAAGTTGAGTAGAATTACTTCTGGTCCAATGGATCAGAAGTAATTTTTATGTTAGTAGTGTAAATGGGTTGGATATGTTAAAATAATTATAGGTTCATAAGTTGCATATAAATTTATTTAAAATAGCAGGAGGTTTGACATCATGAATATTTCGGAATATGGAGTGGAGAAATGCATAATGAATTAAGAAATAAAGTGAATAGTGAGATTAAAAATACGATTGTCCCAGACCTTCGAAAGGAAGGATTTAAAGGCAGTTTTCCTCATTTTAGAATGATGTTTGAAGATGACAGGGTTGATTATATTTCTTTCCGGTTTAATAAGTGGGGCGGTAGTTTTATTGTGGAAATGGCTGTGGCTTATCCATATTTGGGCAAAGAAGGAAACTTTTATTATTGGGATGAAATTACACCGGAATTTATAAAAAAAAGTAACTATGGATATACAAAAGAAAGACTACGTATTAAGCCGCATAACGGTGATTGGTTTGAATATAATGATAATAATTATGAAGAAGTAGTTGAGTGTGCGAGAAAGCTTATTAGTGAGAATCTTTCGTATTTTGAAAAAGTATGGTGCTAAGTGAATTTTAGAAAATACAAGTATGTAGCTTGAGATGAGAAAAAAGGTTGAAATTAACTGAATATGATAGGGTAGGTTAAAAAATTTGATATAAAGAGGGATGGGATGTATGCAATATGCTATAGAATTATATTATGATAAAAAAATGAGTGGAGAGTTTGTGGCGATTGGGTTGGTAAAAATATCTTTTCCTGTAGAGAAAATTTATACTGTTGAATTGGGAAAATGATATGTGGATATAAGTGAATTGACTGTG
Organism: Lachnospiraceae bacterium RM5; assembly: GCA_900110975.1. Taxonomy (GTDB): domain Bacteria; phylum Bacillota; class Clostridia; order Lachnospirales; family Lachnospiraceae; genus Bovifimicola. Next base: position 417,046 of record FOFK01000002.1, on the reverse strand, counting down.
AATAATATTAAGTAACGTAAAATAGGAATGTTTTAATTTGTACGTTACTCGACACTATTTCAAGAAATTCTCGGAGTAACGTAGAAGCTAGAAAAGTTGTTATTTACGTTACTCGACACTATT
>FOFK01000002.1:408889-416863 GCA_900110975.1 Lachnospiraceae bacterium RM5 | reverse complement strand
CAAGAAATTCTCGGAGTAACGTAGAAGCTAGAAAAGTTGTTATTTACGTTACTCGACACTATTCTAAGAAATTCTCGGAGTAACGTAGAAGTTAGAAAAGATGTTATTTACGTTACATGACTCTACTCCAAGAAATTTCTGGAGTAACGTAAAAATAAAAAAAATATTATCTACGTTATAGAGCCTCGTTCCAAGAAGCTACGATTGTATAATGGAGTAACGTAGAAAGCCTAAATTTTTATATCTACGTTACGAGAAGTTTTTTTTACTACCAATTCCAAGTGGTTTTTACTATATATTATTTTACTATATATTATAAGGAGTTTAAGGAGTTTTAAAATGAAAATTAACATAGCGTTTTTACAGGTTTTACCTGGAAAGAATTTAGAAGAAAATCTTATTATTGGGAAAAAGGCATGTGTTGAAGCAAAGGAGAAAAATGCTGATATTGCTATTTTTCCGGAAATGTGGAGTGATGGATACCTCCTGCCTCAAAAAGAAGGTGAGGTTGAATCTTTAGCCATAGAAAAAGATAGTGAGTTTATTTGTGAATTTAGGAAGCTTGCAAAAGAACTTCAAATGGCGATAGGTGTTACATTTCTTGAAAAACATAATCCTAAGCCATTAAATTCGGTTGTTTTTTTTGACCGTACCGGAAAAGAAGTTTTGCATTATTCAAAGGTACATACTTGTTCATTTGACTTGGAAAAAGTATTATCTGCCGGAGATGATTTTTATGTTGCTGACTTGGATTTTGGCAGAGGTACGGTTAAGATTGGATCTATGATTTGTTTTGATCGTGAATTTCCTGAAAGTGCAAGGATACTTATGTTAAAAGGTGCGGAAATTATTTTAGCACCTAATGCATGTCCTATGGAAATCAATAGATTAACAGCACTTAGAAACAGGGCGTATGAAAATATGGTTGCTATTGCAACGTGCAATTATCCTGAGGGACAGCCGGATTGTAATGGACATTCAACACTTTTTGATGGTATACCATGGCTTAGAGATGAGCCTGGTATCAGGGATACATGCGTGTTTGAAGCACCTGGAAATCCCGGAGTTTATGTTGTGGAATTAGACCTTGATAAACTACGAAAACATAGGAGTAATGAGGTTATGGGTGATAAATACCGTCGTCCGGAAATATATGGTATTTTATCAGATTCTAATGTTAAGATTATTATCGGTGGCGAATTTGTACATTGGTAATACGAGGCAGATTTTTTGTTCTGGAGGTGACAGAATACATGGCACAGATACAGGTAAGTGGACTTACATTTTCATATGATTGGGGAGCAGATAATATTTTTGATAATGTAAGTTTTAATATTGATACGGATTGGAAACTTGGATTAATTGGCCGAAATGGAAAGGGAAAGACTACGCTTTTAAATCTTTTTATGGGGAAATATGAGTATAGTGGAAGCATTAATAGCGTGGCGAAATTTGATTATTTTCCATATCATGTTTCGAAGAATGATATGGAGATTGAGGGGATAAATCTCATTGAAAAATGGAAACCGCAGGTTGAGTTGTGGCAGGTTATGATACAGATGAATGAGCTTAATATGGATGCTGAGTGTTTGTACAGACCTTTTAAAAGCTTAAGTTTTGGGGAACGTACAAGAGTAATGTTAGCGGTGCTTTTTGCAGGAAATAATGAGTTTCTTTTGATTGATGAACCTACAAATCATTTGGATAGTGAGGCGCGTGATATTGTAAAAAAATATTTAGCCTCAAAGAAGGGATTTATTCTGGTTTCTCATGATAGAGATTTGTTGGATGGAGTATGCAATCATGTTCTTGTACTTAACCGCACTACGATAGAAGTGCAGGCTGGAAATTTTTCAAGTTGGTGGGAAAATAAAGAAAAAACGGATTCATTTAAACAATCAGAAAATGAGAAGCATTTAAAGGAGATTAGCAAACTTAAAACTGCTGCGGACAGAAGCAGTCGCTGGGCACAAAAAAGTGAAAATTCAAAGATTGGTTTTGATCCTACAAAAGAGCATGACAGGAGCATGTCCGCAAGAGCTTATATTGGGGCAAAAACAAAAAAGATGCAGTCAAGAGTTAAGGCGTATGAAATGCGAATTGACAGGGAGATTGAAGAGAAGGAAGGTCTTCTTCAGGATATAGAAAAGGTTGTGGATATCAAGGTTATGCCCCTTGAGTTTCACAAGGATATTCTTATAAATGCAAATGATTTGTCTTTGAAATATATCGGAGCCGATAAGGAATTATTTTCCGGTATGAGATTTCAGGTTAAAAAAGGTGACCGCATAATTCTTTCTGGTGAGAATGGATGCGGTAAATCAAGTATTTTAAAGGCGATTTTTCAAAAGATTGATGGAACTAAAAAAGAGCTTGAAATCATGGGAAATCTTGATGTTGCATCAGGACTTGTAATATCCTATATAAGCCAGGATACGTCATTTTTGACCGGATCGCTTCGTAAGTATTGTGAGAAAGAAGGTTTAAATGAAAGTCTTTTTCTTGCTTTACTTAGACAACTTGATTTTGAGAGAGAGCAGTTTGGAAAGAATATGGAAGAATTTTCGGAAGGGCAGAAAAAGAAAGTTCTCATAGCAGCAAGTCTTATAACACCGGCACATTTGTATATCTGGGATGAGCCGCTTAATTACATTGATGTATTTTCAAGGATGCAAATTGAAAAACTTATTTTGAAATACAAACCGACAATGCTTATGGTTGAGCATGATGTTACTTTTCAAAAAAAGGTTGCAACACAGATTGTGAGCAACTGGAATAATAATTCAGAATAATCCAGCTTAGGAGTGCAGGATAAAATATGATTAATGAAAAAATGGAGAATAATATATGACTGATAATACGAATAATATTAGTATGACTAACGAAGAAATTATGCGGATTGCGGCAACGCAGTCAGCAGAGGATATAGGATGTAAGTCTGGAGATTTTTTTAAAGATGAAAATGTTGTGGTTCCCTTTGAATTAGGAGAAAATGCAAAAAAATATTATATGCTACCTATTGGTTGTAATTTTATTTCTTATGGAAATAATGTGGTGGCGGTAGCTACTAAGGAGTGTCAGGATATAGTTAATGAATATGTTAATAAATTTGAGTTTTATCATTGTTTTGAGACACCAAATATGCGCTGGTTAAATAAACGTCTTGAACCATTAGGATTGAATGTATGTTTTATGGCAGAGTATTATCTTCCTGATATGAAATTGTTTAAAGAACTGCCATGTCAATATGAAATGCGTGTACTAGAACAGGCTGATTTAAAAAATCTTTATTTGCCACAGTGGTCAAATGCCTTATGCAGCGACAGAAAGGAACGGGATGTTTTAGGTGTTGGAGCATACGATGGCGAAAAATTAGTTGGACTTGCGGGATGTTCTGCAGATGCTGATGAAATGTGGCAGATTGGCGTTGATGTTTTACAGGATTACAGAAGAAAAGGAATTGCATCAGCGTTGACTGCAAAGCTAGGTTTGGAAATAATGAAACGTGGTAAAGTTCCGTTTTATTGTACTGCATGGTCAAATTTAAGATCGGTCAGAAATGCAGTTAAAAGTGGATTTTTGCCGGTGTGGGTTGAAATGACAATAAAACCAGTTGAAAGTATTGATGAAATGAATGGAGGTATTAAATGATTAAAGTAGCTTTTTTTGACGCAAAGGAATATGATATAAATTCATTTAATAAAATTTCAGACAGTAATATGGAATTTAAATTTTTAGAAACAAAATTGACAGAAGATACTGTGGAACTTGCAAAAGGGTATGACGTTGTATGCGTTTTCGTGAATGATACGGTTAATGAAAAGGTGATAGAAAGTCTTTATGAGTATGGTGTACGTCTTATTGCACTTCGTTGTGCGGGCTATAACAATGTAGACGTTGCAAAGGCATATGGGAAAATTCACGTTGTGCATGTTCCGGCATATTCACCTTATGCGGTGGCAGAGCATGCGGCAGCGCTTCTTCTTACATCTGTACGTCGAATTCATAAAGCGTATAACAGAACCAGAGACTTTAATTTTTCATTAAGTGGGCTTACAGGATTTGACCTTCATGGGAAAACAGTTGGTGTAATTGGAACCGGAAAAATTGGAAGGATATTTATCGATATTTGTATGGGTTTCGGAATGAATGTAATAGCTTATGATGCTTTCCCGGCAAAGGATAGTAAAATAGAGTATGTTTCATTGGATGAATTGTTTGAAAAGAGTAATATTATATCACTTCATTGCCCGTTGACAGATGAAACCAGACATATGATAGGTGCCGATGCAATAGGGAAAATGAAGAAAGGTGTTGTAATTTTGAATACATCCAGAGGTGCACTTATAGATGCAGAGGCTTTGCTTGATGGAATAAAGGCAAGGAAAATAGGAGCGGCATGCCTTGATGTCTATGAAGAAGAAGCAGATATTTTCTTTGAGGACAGATCAGGACATATCCTGAATGATGAGCTTCTGGCAAGGTTGATTTCTATGCCAAATGTGATTGTAACTTCGCACCAGGCCTTCTTGACAGAGGAAGCTTTAGAAAATATTGCTGAAACAACAGTAAATAATATAAAGTCATGTTTTGAAAATGAAGGTGTTTGTGATAATGAGCTATGCTACAGATGTGGAAGCGTAGAGGAATGCAAGAAAAAAAGAAAACAAAAGTGTTTTTAAATAACCAGACCACCACACTGAAATTTACACACTGAAATTTACACAAATAATTAAAAAGATTGGATAGAGAATGAAATAAAAAGATGGGATAGAAAATGAAATATATTTTTTTGATTTTAATCGCTTTAGTGATTGTGTTTACAGCCTGTTTTGTGATAAGCGGACTTATTCGTCGCAAGATGAAGAAAAAAATCCCAATAATACTTCATATTATCCTGAGTATTGTTGCCGGGATTTTTCTGATTTTTATTACCGCGAGAATTTATCTTAATATGCATTATTCTGCGGATAATGAAGCAATGGAAATCCTATTAAATAGCAAGAGTAGTGAGAGTGGCAAGGATGACATAAGTGACAATAGTGGCGGTGAAAGTATAAGTGACAATAGTAGCGGTGGAAGTATAAGTGGTGTGGGCGTGCGGGTGCAAGAACTTGATAATGCTTTTTTTCTTGATGGCGATGGAGAAGATACGGTATTTATCTTTTATCCCGGCGCAAAGGTAGATAGTGAAGCTTATTTGCCGCTTATGAAAAAACTCGCCGAAAATGGTATTGACTGCTTTATTTTAAAGCCGCCATTTCGTATGGCTATATTTGATATAAATGCAGCAGAAAAAGTAATTAATGATTATGATTATAGGAATGTTTTTGTAGGTGGGCACTCAATGGGAGGCGTTGTCGCTTCATCGTTTGCGTCAAAATTTGAATCAAATTATGAATCAAACTATGAATCAAACCATGAATCATCATTTGCGTCGTCAAATGGTAATAAAATTGATGGGATTGTACTTCTTGCGGCCTATCCAAATTCGAAGATACCTGACAGGGTACCAGTGTTGTCAATTTATGGAAGTGAGGATAAGGTGCTTCAAAAAGATGCTTATAATAATGCTAAATCAAACTTGCCTAATGATTTTGATGAAGCTTCTGATGAGGTTATCATTAAAGGTGGCAACCATGCTTATTTTGGGAATTATGGCGAGCAAAGAGGCGATGGTAAAGCAACAATATCCAGGGAGGAGCAGCAAAGTGAAACTGCATCTGCGATAATAGGATTTGTGAATGAGAAAACAAGTTTGAATAGATGAAGCTATAAAAATTGAAAAAGAAAAAGAAATTATGGCTGATTAGAGAGGAAAATAGGCTTATTTAGCAGGAAATGGCTATAAAAATGCAAATAGAAAAGAAGTTAAGTCAAGTCCAAATTTGTGTGTAAATTCCCTTAAGCTATAAATTATTCCATTTTTACTATTTTTATAGCCATTTCTCACTGAATAAGTCTTTAATCAGCTATAAATTCTTATGATTTTGACATATTTATGGCTTTTTCTCACCAAATAAGCCTTTTTTGTTCTCAAAATAGCTATAAATTTTTCTGTTTTAACAATATTTATAGCTTCTTCTATTTCGACGTAAGTCAAGTTCATATTTGTGTGTAAAAGTAAGTAATGAATAGATAAAATAAATAAAATTAATAAAATAAATAAAATAGATAAAATAAATAAAATAGATATTTGGGAGAAATTTTGATGAAGATAACAGTTATTAATGGAACAGAAAAACAGGGAGTCACATACAAACTTAAAGAGATTTTTTTAGATGAATTAAGAGATAATGCTGAAATTACTGAATTTTATTTGCCTAAGGATTGTCCGGAATTTTGCGCAGGATGCACGACATGCTTTTTGGTAGATGAACATAAGTGTAAGGATGCAGAATATGTCCAGAAAATTGAAAAGGCTTTATTTGAGGCGGATTTGCTTGTTTTTACATCTCCGGTATATGTTTCTCATGTGACAGGTGCTATGAAGTCAATGTTAGATCATTTTGGATATCGCTGGATGCCTCACAGACCTGCAAAAGAAATGTTTGGTAAGCGTGCTGTTATAATTACCCAGAGTCTTGGTTCAGGTGAAAAATCAGCTGCAAAGGATATCAAAGATAGTCTTTCATGGTGGGGAATTAGTGATATCAGAGTATGCAGCTTTAAGCTTATGAGTGATATTCATTGGGAAAAAATCCCGGAGAAAAAGAGAAAAAAGATGACGACAAAACTTGTTAATACAGCAGGCAAAATAAAACGTATAGATTTTTCGCATCCTGCCAGAACAAGTATTGGAACTAAATTAAAATTCTATGCTGTAAGGATAATGCAAAAAGGACTTGGAAAAGACAATCCGGAATATACGGATTACAAGTATTGGAAGAGTAACGGATGGATTGATAAGACCAGACCATGGAAATGATTTAGGGGATGTCAAGGCCGGCCTTATGTGCCTGAGAGTGCTGGAGTGACCTTGGTATATTAAAAAGCTTGCCATTTTTTATAAGCTTTGCACCGGTCTGATGGTAGTAGAAAGATAGCCCGTTGTCAAGACATTGTTTGTGAATATCTTCTATCCAGGCGTAATCGCATGGTCTGGCATCTGCACTGGATTCACCGCCTACAGAAACGTGTTTAAGTATGGGTTTACCATCTTGATCTTTGTAATTTTTTATATATGGCAATATATTTACCAAACTTAACATAGGCTCTATCATAACACTATGTTGGCAGAGTGGAAGTTTAAGATATACAGGAAGTCGTTTGTCAACCATTTCCTGGTTTTCGCAGGTAACTGCTATGATAACGTGTTTCCAGCCATTTTCCCAATCAGAGGGAAGGTGGTCTGCGATTCTTTCAGGTCTTTTGGTAATCATAAAAAATGAACAGTCTGAGCGTTCTCTTATCATAGCCCAGGCTTCGTTTCTCCAATCATCAGCATCAGGATGAAAAAAATCAGATGAAAAGCAGGTGTAAATATGTGAACCGTATGGAATCTTGTATCTTCCTTTGTTCTTGCCTGACTTCAGTCTTTTTACCGGAAGGTCAAAGCTGGCGGTCTTATGCAGGATGGAAGGATCTTTGCCTATGGATTCATCGCGACGATACATATAGCAATGCAGACAACCTGCGCTTATTTTTGTGCATCCATGCCACAGATTCCAATTAGTTGATATTGGTGAGCGTGGATCAATATTTTCTTCTGGAAATAATGAAAGTTGCTGCATATTTGATTGTTCCTTCCTGTTAAATTTTTTAAAATATTTTTATTATATGTATTATATGATTATTATATGATTTTAAAAGTTTTTTAGTTGCTTTTAAATTGCTTTTTAATTGCTTTTAGATTGCTTTTAAATATTTGGTTTAACTGCTATTGCAGTTTGGTTATAGTTTAACATATTTTTAGTTTATATGTTAAAGATTTTATTTTATACTATATGTTGAACAAGGAAGCTACATCTAAAA
>FOFK01000002.1:397843-408570 GCA_900110975.1 Lachnospiraceae bacterium RM5 | reverse complement strand
AAAACGAAAAAATAAGAAACAAGGAAGCTCCATCTAAAATGGGGTAGTGGTGCAAAATAGATGGAAAAATTGAAAGGACACAGACAATGAACAAAACAATGAATAAAACGATGAATACAACGAACAATATAATGAACAAAACAATGAACAAAACAATGAACAACACAATAAATAATATAACGAACAATACAAAAAACAATACAATACAGTATGGAATGCCAACACTTATTGAAAATAAGACTTTAGAGGAGAATGCGGCTCTTTGTAGCAGCCTTGGATTGAAATTTGTTGAACTTAATATGAATTTTCCTGAGTATCAGGTGGATAAATTGGAAAATATTACATATTTGACAGATGTGGCGAATAAAGAGCACATTTATTATACGATCCACCTTGATGAGAATTTGAATATTGCGGATTTTAATAAGTTGGTGACAGATGCGTATTTAGAAACAGTGCAAAGGTCAATTGAGGTAGCAAAAAAATTGTTGTTTTTACGGGATAAATATGGAGATGCTACACAGCCACTTACTTTAAATATGCATATGAACCATGGGATATATATTACTTTGCCGGATAGAAAAGTTTTAATGTATGACCGTGATTTTGATACGTATATGAAGAAGTTTGCTGAATTTCGCAATAAATGTGAAGAGTGGATTGGGGATAGTGATATAAAAATTGTTATTGAGAATACAGATGGATTCAAGGATTATGAGAAAAAGGCAATTAAGTTTCTTCTTGAAAGTAAGGAGTTTGGATTAACCTGGGATGTGGGACATTCAAAGGCAATTCATGAAATAGATGTTCCGTTTATTAAGGAAAATCAGAAATATCTTTCGCATTTTCATATTCATGATGCCAGTGAAGTGCCACCAAGAAATCATCTGGCACTTGGGGATGGAGAGCTTGATATTGTGGAAAGACTGAAGCTTGCAAAAGAAAGAAATGCAAGATGTGTTCTTGAAACAAAAACTATTGAGGCATTAAAGCAGTCTGTAAAATGGTTAGACAACAAAGGCATATTTTAAAAATATCTTTATATAAAATGATTTATTCAAAAAATGTCTCTCTATATAAAATGATTTATTCAAAAAATGTCTATATAAAAAGGCATATTTAGTGGAAAATCGGGGATTGTAATTGGAAGTTTACTTTTTTATGTGCTATAATTCAAAAGAAAGTCACGGCTGATATAATCAAGTGCGATGCACAATGTAGATAATCAGCTAAGATTATCAAAGATGCACAATGCAGATAACCAGCTAAGATTATCAAAGATGCACAATGCAGATAACCAGCTAAGATTATCAAAAAAGAAAAGAGGATATGTTATGGATACGTTAGACATTTTAAAGAATCTTGCAATTATTATAGTAAGTGCAAAAGCATTTGGACTTATTGCACGTAAACTAAAAGCACCGCAGGTTGCGGGTGAAATAATAGCAGGTCTTTTGATTGGTCCATCTCTTTTGAATCTTGTTTATGAAAGTGATTTTTTGTCCGGAATGGCTGAAATAGGTGTAATTTTACTTATGTTCAGTGCAGGACTTGAAACTAATATTGATAAATTAAAAAAATCCGGATTAAAAGCAATTGTTTTAGCTGTAGTTGGAGTTATGGTTCCTTTGGTTTTTGGAACTATATTATATATGTGCTTTTATGGATTTTCAGCACCGGGCACAACAAAATTTATTAAGGCTCTTTTTATAGGAACCATTCTTACAGCAACATCAGTAAGCATAACTGTACAGGTTCTTAAGGAACTTGGAAAAATCAGCACAGAAGTTGGAACCACAATTATGAGTGCGGCAATTATTGATGATGTTATAGGAATTGTTGTTCTTACTGCAGTTATTGGTCTTAAAAATCCTGGAACCAGTCTTGTACTGGTCTGTTTAAAAACAGTAGCATTCTTTGTTTTATCCTTAATTGCAGGAATTGTGATTTTTAAAGTAATGCAGCTTCTTGATAAAAGATGGCCACATACAAGAAGAATTCCGATAATGGGAATGGCATTAGCATTTATTTTAGCCTATGTTGCTGAAAAATATTTTGGAGTTGCTGATATTACAGGTGCGTATGTTGCGGGAATAATTTTAAGTTCACTTGATGATTCTGAATATATTGACAGAAAAATGGATATTAGTTCTTATATGATATTTGGCCCTATATTTTTTGCAAGCGTAGGTTTGCAGACAAACTTAAGAACTATTGATATTTCAATTCTTGCTTTTTCGGTGGCATTTGTATTAGTTGGTCTTCTTGGAAAAGTTATCGGATGTGGACTGTTTGCAAGAATTTTAAAATATAATTTTTCTGATTCATTAAAGATTGGTGTGGGAATGATGACAAGAGGTGAAGTGGCACTTATTGTTGCACAAAGAGGGCTTAAAGCAGGAATAGTTGAGAGTAAATATTTTACTTCGGTAATTCTTCTGATTATAATAAGTTCTATTCTTACACCTGTTATTTTAAAAGGAATTTATGCATCTGATGATAGAAAATCAAAGGTGGCAGCATAATTACATATATTATAGCGGTAATTGTAGCGAAGCATTAATAATAAAAAAATATAACTGTTCAGAGCAACCTCCAAAATGCTTCGCATTTCGTCGGTGTGGCGTATCCGCCAAATAAAATCCAAAAGAAAAGCATATGGATGCGTAGCATCCACGCTTTTCTTCTGGATTTTGCTTGACTCTGAACAGTTACAAAAAATTATTTGGAGAAGGAAAAAAATATGAGTGAAAAATGGTGGAAAAAAGCGGTAATTTATCAGATTTATCCTAGAAGTTTTAAGGATAGTAATGGGGATGGAATAGGCGATATTAAGGGTATAATAAGTAAACTTGATTATCTGGAGAAGCTTGGAATTGATGCAGTCTGGCTTTCGCCGGTATGCAAATCTCCACAGGATGATAATGGATACGATATCTCTGATTATATGGATATTGATCCAATGTTTGGAACTATGGATGATATGCTTATGCTTATTGATGAAGCTAAGAAAAGAAATATAAAGATAATTATGGATCTTGTTTTAAATCATTCATCAGATGAGCACAGATGGTTTATTGAAGCTAAAAAGAGTAAGGATAATCCTTATCATGATTATTATGTATGGCGTGATGGAACTAAAGATACACCACCAAATGATATGGTAAGTGTTTTTGGTGGAAGTGCCTGGGAATGGGTAGAAGAGCTTAATCAGTACTATTTCCATCAGTTTTCTGTAAAGCAGCCTGATCTTAACTGGGATAATCCTAAGGTAAGACAGGAACTTTACGATATGATTAACTGGTGGATTGATAAAGGTGTTGGCGGTTTCAGGCTGGATGTTATTGATAATATTGCAAAAGAGCCTGATAAAAAGGTAACAGCTAATGGTACTAATCTTCACAAATATATTAAAGAATTAAATGCAAATACATTTGGAAAATGCGACCTTGTAACGGTTGGCGAGGCCTGGAGTGCGAATATTGAAAGAGCTCCTATTTATAGCAATCCTGATGGAAGCGAATTTTCAATGGTATTCCAATTTGAACAAATGTGCCTTGATCAGCAGGAGGGAAAAGATAAATGGGATTTAGCACCATTTCCATTTGTAAAATATAAAGAAGTTATGAATAAGTGGCAGACAAAGCTTTATAATAAGGGTTGGAACAGCCTTTTCCTTGATAACCACGATCTTCCAAGAGCTGTATCGCGTTTTGGAAATGATGGCAAGTACAGGGTAGAATCTGCTAAAATGCTTGCAACCATGCTTCATGGAATGCAGGGTACACCATACATTTATCAGGGTGAAGAAATTGGAATGACAAATATCAGATACGATATTGAAGAATATGATGACCTTGAGATAAAAAATTTTTATAAAGAAAGACTTGAGGCGGGATATTCTAAAGAAGATATTATGAATTCCATTTATGCAAAAGGCAGGGATAATGCAAGAACTCCAATGCAGTGGGATGACTCTGAAAATGCAGGATTTACGACAGGTAAACCATGGATTAAAGTTAATCCTAATTTTACAGAAATAAATGTAAAAAATCAGATGGATGATGAGAAATCTATTTTTAATTATTATGCAAAATTAATCAGACTTCGTAAAGAACATGATGTGTTTGTAAATGGAAAATTCAAGATGTATCTTGAAGATGATGAAGATATATTTGCATATGAGAGAACAACAGATGAGGGCAAAATTGTAGTGATATGTAACTTCCACGAAAAGGTGTTAGATAATCCTTTAAAAGAAAAGGTTGAAGGAATGAAAATATTATTATCAAATTATGATGATAGTAATGTTTCAGATAAGTTAAGACCTTATGAAGCAATCATTTATCTAAGTTAGAAGGCAGTTGATTATGAGAATTTGGCTTAAAAGAATTGAACTAAATGAAGCAGAAAAATTATGGAGAATGCAAATCAGAGCATTTGAAGATTTGTATGAAAAATATCAGGATACCCAAACAAGTCCTGCAAAAGAAAAAATTGATAAGATAATAATGCGTTTGAAACAATGGTATACATTTTATTATTTTATTATGATGGATGATAATATTGTTGGCGCAATCCGTGTTGTTGATAAAAAAGGTGAGGATAAGATGAAACGTATCTCTCCGATTTTTGTGATGCCTGAATACAGGAATATGGGGATTGCCCAGGAATCCATAAAGGCAGTAGAAAAAAGGCATGGTGATAATAATTGGGAATTAGAGACGATTTTGCAGGAGAAGGGAAACTGCCATTTATATGAAAAAATGGGATATGAAAGATTTGATTTTCCGACAAAAGTAAATGAAAGGCTTACTTTAGTAAGGTACAGGAAATTGTAATTATGAAGATTGTTAATCTCATTGAAAATACAGAAGGCCGTGAGGGTATTATATCTGCCCATGGCCTTTCGTTTTATATTGAAACTGCAAAACATAAGATTCTTCTGGACCTTGGTCCTTCAGATGAAACGTTGAAAAATGCAAAAATTCTGGGTATTAATCTTAAAGATATTGATATTGTTATTTTAAGTCATGGACATTATGATCATTCAGGTGGAATTACGCCATTTATAAAGATTAATGATAAGGCGCTTATTTATATGCAACAGTCTGCAACCAAAGATTATTATGCAGATGATGGAAAAAATGCAACTGAAAGATTCAGGTATATTGGTATTGATAAAGAAATTAAAAAACTTTCTCAGGTAAGATTTTTAAATGGCGATAAAAAAATTGATGAGGAACTTGAGCTTTTTGTGATTCAAAAAAGGAGCCATGAACTTCCTTTTGCAAATAAAAGATTGCTTGTAATGAAGGAAAAATTTTTAGAAAATAGGAAATTAAAAAATAAGCCAGTTGAAATCGAATTTGAAGAAAATGATTTTATAAGAGATGATTTTACACATGAACATTTTCTTGTAATTCATGAGGAGGGTAAAGATATTCTTATGTCCGGCTGTGCCCATAATGGGATTCTCAGCATAATGGATGAATACATCAGTAGATATAAAAAAGAACCGGACGTTGTGGTAAGTGGATTTCATTTGATGAAGAAAACAGACTACAAAAAGGGTGAGATTCAGGAAATAAAAGCAATTGCAAAAGAGTTAAAAAAATATAAGACAAAGTTTTTTACATGCCATTGTACCGGGGTTCCAGCTTATGAGGTGATGAAGGATATAATGGGAGACAATCTTGAATATGTGCATTCCGGGGAAGATGTGATAGTAGATTTGTAATGGAGAATAATTAATAATTTGGTATAGAAAATAACAAAAAAAACAAAATAATTATAATAATATGAAAATGAGAAAATATGAAAATGTGAAAATGTGGGTTGACAAGTTAGCAATTGCTAACTATAATATAAATGAAAATTTTAGATTATAAACTGAAAGGTGATAGAAGATATGAGTGTTGTTATAGTTGGTGGTCATGACAGAATGGTCAGTCAATATAAAAAAATTTGCAAGGAGCATAAATGTAAGGTTAAAGTATTTACACAGATGAGAGCTGATTTTTGTAATCAGATAGGAAAACCGGATGCAGTAATTTTATTTACAAATACAGTTTCTCATAAAATGGTAAGATGTGCTGTAGCTGAGGCTGAAAAAAATGATGCTGAAATAATAAGAAGTCATACAAGCAGCCAGGCTGCGTTAAATAAGATATTATCTCAAATATGCGCGTAAAAATGTTCCCACAAGTATAATGTGGGATAATTATTAAATCATAGGTTAGCAAATGCTAACTTGATATTGTGGTTATATATAAAAAAGGAAAATGATAGAAAAATATTCTTTGTGATTATTGCTTAAATTATATTTTGTATATCGTGAGAATAAAAACAGGAGGAGTAATGTTTGAAAAATCTTTGGTAGAGAATTGTGCACCAACTCTGGCCGGCATTAAAACCGGTAGTATTTTTTCTATAAATACAATTAATTCTGATATTAATAGAGAAATTCGCAGGTTAAATGCAGTATTTACAAAAAGAGGACTTAGACTTGTACCTATTGATAAAAAAAATAATAGGACAATGATGTATTTATACAGACCAGATAAATTAAAGGAAGATCTTAAAAATCCAGATGCAAAATTAATATTATGCGATAAAGGGTATTCGTGCACAAGTCCTGAATGTTGTTTGGCTCAGCTGGTAAAACATTTAAGGATTGATAAGGAATTTCCTCATGAGATAGGATTATTTCTTGGTTATCCTCCTTTAGATTTTAAAGGATTTTAGTGATGCTATAAATTTAATATATTTTTGAAAGGATGATAAAAATGAGTAAAGTAGCAGTAGTATTTTGGAGTGGAACCGGTAATACACAAGCTATGGCTGATGCAGTGGTAACCGGAGCAAAAGACAGAGGTGCGGATGTAACGGTTTTTGGTGCATCTGAGTTTTCAAAGGAAAATGTATCTGAATTTGATGGTATAGCCTTTGGGTGTCCGGCAATGGGGGCAGAAGTTCTGGAAGAAACAGAATTTGATCCGATGTTCACTGACATAGAAGGAAATCTTTCAGGTAAAAAAATAGCATTGTTTGGTTCTTATGGATGGGGGGATGGACAATGGATGAGAGATTGGGAGGAAAGATGCAGTGCGACAGGTGCTATTCTTGTTACAGATAGTGTTATGGCAAATGATGCACCTGGTGATGAAGCGTTAGAAGAGTGCAAAGAACTTGGCGCTGCTCTTGTTTAAATAACATTATAAATAGTTAAAAAATCAGGTAAATTAGAAAGGATGCATCTTTAAGCAGATGCATCCTGTTTTATAGAAGAATATTCCTCTACAATATTTAAAAATTCTTTATGGATTCTTAAATCATCAGTCATTTCAGGATGAAAAGAAAGACCGATTTGATTACCAAATTTTACACCAACAATATTTTTATCAACAATGGATAATATTTCTACAGCATCATTTTTCGTTTCTGTAATATAAGGTGCACGGATAAATACCATTGGATAATCCTTGATATTCCCAACATTTTCATTGGTTACAAAGCTTCCAAGCTGTCTTCCGTAAGCATTTCTTTTAACGCTTACAGGAAGAGTTTCAAGGTGTGAAGCTAAAAGAATAAGACCTGCACATGTTCCAAGAACCGGGAGTCCCTCATTTATTTTGTTTTGTATTGTAGAAAACATATCAAGGGCACGGATAAGTTTTCCCTGTACAGTGCTTTCACCACCTGGAAGAATGATTCCGTCGATGGAATCTAAATCCTTTTTGTTTCTGATTAAAACACATGATACACCAAGGTCTTCCATAGCTTTCTTATGTTCCACAAATGCACCCTGAACGGCAAGTATACCTATTTTTAACTCTTGTTTTTCTTTTTTATCATGTAAATTAATGCTCATTACTGACCTCTTTCTTCCATGATGATTTTGATTTCACTTGGATTGATTCCAACCATTGCTTCGCCTAAATCTTCAGAAAGTTTTGCAATTAATTCTGCGTCTTTGTAGTTTGTTACAGCCTGAACAATTGCAGCTGCACGTTTCTTTGGATCGCCTGATTTAAAGATTCCTGAGCCGACAAATACACCTTCTGCACCTAACTGCATCATTAATGCAGCATCAGCAGGAGTAGCAACACCACCGGCAGCAAAGTTAACAACTGGAAGTTTAGAATTATCATGGACATATTTTACATATTCATAAGGAACTCTTAACTGTTTAGCTTCTTCAAATAATTCATCTTTGGACATAGAAGCTATTTTTCTGATTTCAGAATTCATTTTTCTCATGTGACGAACGGCTTGTACTACGTCGCCTGTTCCTGGTTCACCTTTTGTTCTAATCATGGAAGCACCTTCATTTATACGTCTTAATGCTTCTCCTAAATCTCTTGCACCGCATACAAATGGTACTTTAAATTCTGTCTTATCTATATGGTAAATATCATCTGCTGGAGATAAAACTTCAGATTCATCTATATAGTCGATTTCAATGGCCTGTAAAATCTGGGCTTCAACGAAATGTCCGATACGGCATTTTGCCATAACAGGGATACTTACAGCTTCCTGGATACCTTTTATCATTTTAGGGTCGCTCATTCTTGAAACACCACCTGCAGCTCTGATATCAGCAGGAATTCTTTCTAATGCCATAACAGCGCAGGCACCGGCTTCTTCAGCAATCTTTGCCTGCTCAGGTGTTGTAACATCCATGATGACGCCACCTTTTAACATCTGTGCTAATCCTTTGTTTAATTCATATTGTGTATTTTGATTACTCATTTTTTTATATCCTCCTTGTGTTTTGACTATCAAGAGTATATAATTAATCTGATATTATGGAAATTACCAAAAAAATATAATTTTATATGCCAGATTTAAGGAGGCAGGATATGTTAACATATAGCTTGGAAAATATAAATGAGCCAATGTATTTATATTTGTATAAATGCATAAAAAATGATATTTTAACGGGTAAATTGAAACCGAAAGAAAAACTTCCATCAAAGAGAACATTTGCAGAAAATAATGGAATTAGTACCATTACGATTCAAAATGCATATGACCAGTTGATAAGTGAAGGTTACATATTTACACTTCCGAAAAAGGGCTATTTTGTCGCTAATATTGAGGGAATGAACGTAAAAAAAGTAAAGCACGATGTTGATTTAAATATTCAGATTCCGGAGAAAAAAGATTATATTTGTGATTTTTCAAGTAACGAGGTTAATTCGGAACGTTTCCCTTTTTCAGTATGGGCAAGGATGTTCAGGGAAGTTATATCAAATGAAAAAGAGGAGCTTTTAAATGTATCAACAACTTCCGGGGTGAGAGAACTTCGTGAAGCTATTGCCAAGCATCTTCAGTCATTTCGTGGAATGGTGGTTGATCCTAACCAGATTGTTATTGGTGCAGGAACGGAGTATTTGTATGGTCTTATTACAGAACTTATTGGCTATGATAAGATTTATGCAATAGAAAATCCGGGATATAAAAAGCTTGAAAAGATATATAAAAATCGAGGAATTACATGTAAGTTTGCAAATATTGATAATGGCGGAGTTACAGTAGAAGGACTAAAAAAATGCAAAGCAGAGGTTGCACATATTTGTCCAAATCATCATTACCCTATGGGAATAACAATGACTGCAAGCAGAAGATATGAAATACTTGGCTGGGCAAACGAATTAGAAGGGCGATATATATTAGAGGATGATTATGACAGCGAATTTAGAACTACAGGAAAACCGATACCAACCTTGTTTTCCATAGATGCCTGCGAAAAAGTAATATACATGAATACATTTTCAAAAACATTAACCCCTACGATTCGTATCAGCTATATGGTTTTGCCAATGCATCTTGCAAATTTATTTTATAAGAAAATGTCTATGTATTCCTGCACAGTATCTAACTTTGAGCAATATGCCCTTGCAAAATTTATTTCAGAGGGGCACTTTGAAAAGCATATAAACCGTATGCGCCTTTATTACAGAAGAAAAAGAAGAAATATAATTGATATTATTAAAAAAAGTGGATGCTGCGAAATAGCAGAAAATGATGCAGGCCTTCATTTTATCATAAAAATCGATACGAAATTTTCTGATGATGAAGTAAAGAAAAAATTAGATGAAAAAGGCATAAAGATTCAGGCAGTATCTGATTATTATCAGAAAAAAACAGATGATAAGCAACATTATTTTATTATCAACTATTCAAATCTTGATGAAAAAAAAGTTGAAAAAGCAATGGTATATATGAAAAGTTTGTTATAATATGTGGTGGAAATATGGTGGGGATGTAGAGGAAATGTAGTGGGAATATAGAGGAAATATAGAGGGAATATAGTGGGAATATAGTGGGAATATAGTGGGAATATAGAGTTTCGTAGAATGAGGCTGTTGTGTGCGAATAGGAATCAGGAAAACGGAAAAGTATTCGTAGAATAAAGCTGGAGAATGTTGATGCGTACGAATAGAAATCATGGAGTGGAAATTATATTCGTAGAATAGAGCTGGAGAAGGTGGATGCGTACGAATAGAAATTAAGAAAATAGGAAAGTATTCGTAGAATAAAGCTGGAGAATGTTGATGCGTACGAATAGAAATCATGGAGTGGAAATTATATTCGTAGAATAAAGCTGGAGAAGGTTGATGCGTACGAATAGAAATTAAGAAAATAGGAAAGTATTCGTAGAATAAAGCTGGAGTGTGCGAATAGAAATCAGGAAAATGGAAAAGTATTCGTAGAATAAG
>FOFK01000002.1:280502-397520 GCA_900110975.1 Lachnospiraceae bacterium RM5 | reverse complement strand
AAAGTATTCGTAGAATAAGATCGTTGTGTGCGAATAGAAATCAGGAAAATGAAAAAGTATTCGTAGAATAAGATCGTAGCGTACGAATAGAAATTACGAAATGGAAAATTTATTCGAAGAATTAGCTGAATAGAATGGAAATTAGAATGGAAAATAGAATGGAAATTAGAATGGAAATTAGATTGATTTTGTACAAAAGAAAAAAATGATTTATAATAGAAAGAAATTATATTAGGAAATGTTGTAAAAATATTTGTTTTAAAAGGAATTTTAAAGGAAATGGCATAAAGGAGAAAAATATGGGCGTTTTTTCAAAAGTACATAGATTTCATGAAAAGGGAGAAAATCCGAATATTAATAATGTAGATAGATTTGGTGTTCCTGTATATTCTTTATATACAAGTACAAAGGTTTTATCGTTACATCATAATATTGACATAACAGATAACAATGATAATATTGTTTACCGTGCAAGTTCAAAAGTAATTTCATTGCATGATAAGACGGAGGTTTTTGATTCGCATGGTGAGATTGTTGCTCGCATAGAAAAAAAGCTTTTTTCGTTTCATGAACGTCATTTTATTACAATGAGCAATGGAGAGTCCTTTGAACTTTCGAATGAGATGTTTCATCTTATAAAAGATATAACAAATATTGAGGGACTTGGCTGGCAGCTTAGGGGAAATATACTTGGTCTTAATTTTGAGTTATACGATGCAAATGATAATATCATTGCTGTAATAGGACAGAAAATGATGTCGTTACATGATAAGTACTGTGTTGATATTTATAGAAAAGAACATGAAAAAAAGGTAATTGCGATTCTTATAACATTGCAGCATATGATTCGTGACAGACAGGCGGCAGGCGCTAATGCATCAGGTGGTGGAAGTTCGTCAGGAAGCTAAGAGTATTCATATTTAAATATACGAGCTGGAGGAAAAGTGATAGATTCAGAAAGCATTTTTTTATGGAGGGAATATGGGATTATTTACTAAAAAAATAGGACCGGTTTTTTTGAAGGAAGATAGTGATGCAAAAAAATTTATTGAAGATATGACTGAACTTTCAAAAAAAGCTTCTGGTGACTTAAAAAATGAAATAGAAAAACAGATTAAATATGCAAATGCAGGCCTTGTGGGAGAAAATAATATTATTTTTGAATTGAAAAATTCAGGGATAGATATGTATATACTTCATGATATTTATTTGGAGGTTGATGGAAAAGGTGCACAGATTGATTTTATGATATTTACAAAAAAAGCGTCAGTATGTTATTGAGTGTAAGAATTTGATTGGAAATATTACAGTAAATAATGATGGCTCGTTTGTACGTGAATTTGAAATGTATGGAAGAAAGATAAGAGAAGGAATTTATTCGCCTATAACTCAAAATGAAAGACATAGACAGGTTATTAAAGAATTACGTGAGAAAGAGAAGGGAATACTAGGAAAGTTTTTCTTAAATAAAAATTTTGATACACAATATATTCCTATTGTTGTTATGGCAAATCCTAAAACCATTCTTAATGCAAGATATACAAGTAGAGCTATCAGGGATAAAATAATTAGAGCAGATCAACTTGTACAGTTTATTAAAGATATGGATGCTTCAGATGATTTGTTTAATTGGACGTTACCTGAAGTGGAGAATTTTGCAAAATATTTTCTGGGGAAAAATATATCTGATAGATCGGATTATGTTCAAAAGTATAGAGAAATGGTTAGAAATGTGGAATTGGAGAAAAATAGCGAGACTAAAAAAACAGAATTTAGTGCAAAAGAATTAAGTGAGAAGAGTAGAGAAAAGTTATGCCCTAAGTGTGGAAAGCCTCTTAAAATAAGAACTGCAACAAAAGGGGCATATGTAGGAAAGCAATTTTATGGTTGCTCATCTTTTCCCAAGTGTCGTTATATGGAGAATATTGATAAATAAATTTTTTATTAATTAAGGAGCTAATTGATTTATGCAAAAAAATATGACTAACGAAGAGAAGATAGATAGAGCTGAAAAAAGTATTCAGAAGAAATTTCATAAACAAATTTTTTCGCCGTTTGCAAAGGCTTGCAAGACTTATAAACTTATTGAAGAGGGAGATAATATTGCTGTCTGCATTTCTGGTGGAAAAGATTCGATGCTTATGGCAAAACTTTTTCAGGAGATTAAACGTCACAGGCAGGTTAATTTTGATCTGAAATTTTTGGTTATGGATCCCGGCTACAATAAAGAAAACAGGGAATTGATAGAATATAATGCAGCATCACTTGGAATTCCAATAACAGTGTTTGAAAGTACAATTTTTGATACTGTTGATAATATTACAAAAAGCCCATGCTATCTTTGTGCGAGAATGAGAAGGGGATATCTTTACAGCAAGGCTAAGGAACTTGGCTGCAATAAGATTGCTTTGGGGCACCATTATGATGATGTGATTGAAACAATATTAATGGGAATGCTTCATGGTGCGCAGATTCAGACTATGATGCCTAAGCTTCACAGTACGAATTTTGAAGGAATGGAATTAATCAGACCACTTTATCTTGTGAGAGAAAAAGATATTTGTGCATGGAGAGATTATAATGAACTTCGTTTTTTGCAGTGTGCATGCCATTTTACAGAAACATGCTCAACTATTAATGATGATGGAACATCATCAAGTAAGCGTTTAGAAACAAAGAAACTGATTGAAAATCTTAAAAAAACAAATCCGTTCGTTGAGTCAAATATTTTTAGAAGTGTTGAAAATGTGAATCTTGACACAGTTATCGAATATAAGAAGGATGGTGTCAGACACAATTTTCTAGAAGAGTATTAGGATGGTGTCAGACACAATTTTCTAGAAGAGTATTAGGATGGTGCCAGACACAATTTTCTAGATAAGTATTAGGATGGCGTCAGACACAATTTTCTTGATGAGTATTAGGATGGTGCCAGACATAATTTTCTTGATAAATATATGTTGTGTTATATATATCAGATATATCAGTTTAACGAAGGGAAGAAGCAGGCTTGGATAATATATTTCAAAATAAGCGTTATAAAGTGATTTTGGCAATTTTTTGTGCTATGGGATGGTCATTGGCATACCCGTTTATAAAGGCAGGATATGCTTTATTTATGATATCTTCTGATGATCTGGGTGGAAAGCTTTTATTTGCGGGAATTCGTTTTTTTCTTGCAGGAGTATTTGTGACAGTTATATGTAAGGTCAGAGGAAAAAAACTTGATGTTAAAAAGAAGAGTGATATTTTCTTTCTTGTTCTTCTGGCTGTTGTAAATACTACACTCCACTATATGTTTGCGTATATTGGACTTAGTAATAATTTAAGCAGCAGATCAACGATATTAGATTCCATGGGCGGATTTTTTCTTATATTTTTGTCAGTGATTTTTTTTGAAGATGATAAATTTAATATAAAAAAGGTTCTTGGTTGTATTCTTGGAATATCAGGAATTGTGCTGATTAATATCGAACCAAATGGGTTGATTTTTGATAATATAACATTTAAGGGCGATGGGATGATTCTGCTTAATGCTGTTTGTGCAGGTTTTGGTGGAGTCATTACAAGAATCGTTTCAAGAAAAATGAGCATTGCTCTTGCTACAGGTTACAGCATGACGATAGGCGGTCTTTTGTTAATGATTGCTGGCGGGTGCGCAGGAATAAAAAATCCCCTTAGTTTTAATTTTGAGGGGATAGTGGTTCTTGGAATACTTGTGATGATATCGGCTGTTTGCTTTGCAATTTATAATGAACTTCTCGCATTTCATCCAATCAGTGAAATTGCAATTTATAATGCATTAATACCTGTTTTAGGTGTATTCTTTTCAGCACTTATTTTGAATGAACCATTGAAATGGCAGTATTTTATAGCGGTATGTTTGGTGGCTGTTGGAATATGGGTTGTGAATAAAAAGGACAGATAAACAATAAGAAGTAAGAATAAGTATAATTATAAATATAAATATAATAATAAGTATAATTATAGATATAATAAATAAGGACAAAATTTTTATTGGAGGAATATTATGATTTGGCTTATACTTTTGCTGATTGTATTAGCAATGTTATCAATTGGTGTAATATATATGGTTTCAGTGTTTAGTAAAATTTCCCCTCTAAACAGGATAGAAAAAAAGAAAGTGAAAAAAAGTGTTTCATTTTTAATTATAGTTATTCTTTTTATTGTTACATCAATGATTATGTCGGTTATGAATGCAATTATAATTTTTCTTTTTCTTTTAATGTTTTTAATTGTATATGAAGTGATTCTTGGTATGCTTTTTAAATTTGTTTTTAAGAAAAAAAGAGAAATTAAGCCTTATTTGCAGATTGTATTTGCAATCATTACAACTGCAGTTTATCTTTCGGTAGCATATTATCTTTGTAATAATGTCTGGGAAACTAAATATACTTTACATACAGATAAAAAAATAGAAAATGTGCGGATTGCAATGTTTGCAGATTCACATTTAAGCACAACTTTTGATGGTGATGAATTTGCAGAGTATATGAAAAAGATAAATGAAGAATCGCCTGATATTGTGATTATTGCAGGAGATTTTGTTGATGATTGGTCAAAAAAAGATGATATGATACGGGGATGTGCCGCACTTGGAAAGATGGATGCTCCTTTAGGTGTGTATCTTTCTTTTGGAAATCATGATGAAGGT
This sequence comes from Lachnospiraceae bacterium RM5, assembly GCA_900110975.1. GTDB lineage: Bacteria > Bacillota > Clostridia > Lachnospirales > Lachnospiraceae > Bovifimicola. The sequence continues at coordinate 392,845 of FOFK01000002.1, read as the reverse complement.
TTTTATGACAGCAGAAATTTCTCGGCAAAAGATCTTGAAAATGAACTGGAAAAAAATGGTGTACATATTCTTGAGGATGAGGTTTCATATATTGGAGATCTTTGTATTGTCGGCAGACGAGATGCAATGTTTGGTGATAGAAAAGAAATTTCTAATCTGCTTAAAGATGTTGATGATAGTAAATATATTGTTGTGATAGATCATGAGCCTGTTGACTATGCTAATGAAGCTGAAACGTCTGCAGACCTTGTTCTTTCAGGACATACACATGGTGGGCAATTTTTTTCTTTAGATATTATTGGCAAAATTTTAAAAATTAATGATAGAAATTATGGACATGAAAAAAGAAATGGTACGGATTTTATTGTAACATCAGGAATTTCTAACTGGGCATTAAAATTTAAAACAGGAACAAAGTCAGAGTATGTTATAATAGATGTAAAATGAGGTGAATATTTATGGGTAATGCAAAGATTTCTATTGTAAGGGGAAGTGTGGTTGATATGAAAGTTGATGCTATAGTCAATGCTGCTAATAATAGCCTGCTCGGCGGTGGTGGAGTAGATGGCGCAATCCACCGTGCTGCAGGACCTGAATTGTTAGAAGAGTGCAGGAAACTTCATGGATGTAATACTGGAGATGCAAAAATTACTAAGGCTTATAATATAAAAAATGCGAAGTATATTATTCATGCAGTCGGACCGGTTTATTATGGTGAAGAGGAGGATGCAAAGCTTCTTGAATCGTGCTATACAAGAAGTCTTGATCTGGCACTTGAAAACGGATGTAAAAGTATTGCATTTCCAGGTATTTCAACCGGAGTATATGGCTATCCTATAGATGAAGCCGCAAAAGTTTCATATGGGGCAGTTGAAAAATGGCTGGATAAACATAATGATACAGAGATTGAAGTTTATCTGTGCTGTTTTAGGGATGTTGAAATGGATGCTTATAGGAAAGTAGTGGAAAGCAAGTAAAGTAAAATAAAGTAAAGTGAAGTAAAGTAAAGTAAAGTAAAGTAAAGGAGGTATTTTATGCAGGGTTTTGATTATCAGACACCTACAAGGTTAATTTTTGGTAAGGGGGTTGTTGAGAAACTTCCTGAAGTAATGGATGGATTTGGAAAGAAAATTCTTCTTACTTATGGTGGTGGAAGTATTAAGAAAATAGGGCTATACGATGAAGTGAAAAATCTTCTAAAGGACTTTGAGATTTTTGAACTTCCAGGAATTCAGCCAAATCCCAAGTATGACCCAAGTGTACTTGAAGGTGTGAGAATCTGTAAGGAAAAAGATATTGATGTGATTTTGTCAGTAGGTGGAGGAAGCGTTCTTGACTGTTCAAAGGCAATTGCTGCAGGAGCAAAATATGAGGGTGACCCATGGGATTTAATTACTTATAAGGTCAGGGCAAAATCAGCTCTGCCAATTGTAGATATTATCACTCTTGCGGCAACCGGAAGTGAATATGATATGGGTGGAGTTATTTCAAGAACAGAAACAAACGATAAGATTGGATATATGGATCCTCATCTTTTTCCGGCGGTATCTTTTCTTGATCCTACATATACTTTTTCAGTGTCAAAGAAGCAGACAGCAGCAGGTTGTGCAGATGCCATGAACCATATTATGGAGCAGTATTTTTGTGAGGATTCAACAATTTTAAATGATGGCTTTATGGAGGCGGCACTTAAAAGTCTTATGATTAATGCAAAAAAATGTCTTGAGAATCCAAAAGATTATACTGCAAGGGCAGAAATGATGCTTGCCTGTACATATGGCTGTAATGGAATTTATTCTCTTGGAAGCAGCTATACCGGCTGGCCTTGTCATGGAATGGAACATGCACTTTCAGCGTATTACGATATTACCCATGGTGAAGGTCTTGCAATTATTACACCAAGATGGATGAAGCATATTTTAAGCGAAAAGACAGTCTCACGTTTTGTAAAATATGGTATCAATGTTTTTGGAATTGATGCTAATCTGGATAAGTTTGAGATTGCAAATAAGGCAATTGATGCCACCTATAAATTCTTTGAATCAATTGGAATTCCTATGCATCTGAAAGATGTTGGAATTGATGAATCAAGAATTGATGAGATGGCATGTCATGTTGCTGAAAATGAAGGGCTTGAAAATGCATGGGCACCTCTTTTGCAAAAAGATATTGCCGAGATTTTCAGAGCATCTCTTTAATTATTTGATTTATTTTCAAACTCAATTGCAATTCTTTCAACTTCTTCTCTTGAATCCAGGAATGCTTTTGCAACTAATGGATCAAAGTGTGTTCCTGATTCTTCTTCAATTATTGAAAAGGCTTTATCAAATGTAAATGGTTCCTTGTAGCAGCGTTTTGAAACCAGGGCATCAAATACATCGGCAACAGCCATTACTCTGGATTCAAGAGGGATTTCTTCGGCTTTAAGGCCATATGGATAACCTTTGCCATCCCAACGTTCATGATGGAGTCCTGCAAGCTGCTTAGCATGTAGAAGATAGTCTGCGTCAGGCATTGTAGCAATTGTTTCATCAATGATTTTTTCGCCTGCAGTTGTATGGGTTTTCATTATTTCAAATTCTTCATCAGTAAGTCTTCCCGGTTTATTTAAAATTGCATCAGGAATTTTTATTTTCCCTATATCATGAAGAGGTGCTGAGCGTACAACGTCTGAAATATAATCATCTGTAAGAATATCTAAGTGATTACCATCTTCGCGCATTTTATTCAAAATTATATTAACATATGCTGCAGTTTTCTTTATATGGTTTCCTGTTGACTCATCCCTGTTTTCAACAATATCAGCAAGAACCATGATAAGTCCGCTCTGAAGTTCGGAAATCTTTTTGGTTTTTGCCTGAAGAGCGCTGAAATAATCCATACTGTCCTGGGTTGTTTTAACCATGGCATTGTATAAATTTTCAATTTCATCACCGGTATGAATATTAAGATTTTTTATCTGTAAAATATTATTTTCACGGGCTTTTTCGGTGTTATATGCAAAGTCGCTTGCTGAAGCGGCCATTGTATTTACAGGATAAATGAGTCTGTATCTTGCAAACCACATACCGACAGTCATAACGAGAATGAAAAATCCAAGGAAAAGAGAAATTAGTTTGATAAGAAATTCGTGTTCATAATCACGAAGATCTTTCATCTGGATATCAGCTGCAGCATAGCAGACACATTCACCTTTGGAGTTATATACAGGCTCATACTCCGTAAGTAACCATCCATAGGTGTCATTAGAGACAATGGCATCAATGTCTTTACCTGCCTTAAGGTCGTCTAAATATGGACGAAATGACTTATCAAAAGGAATAACATCCCCTAATTTTCCGGCTCCCAAATCTTTAGTATCAAGGTCGAATATTACATGGCAACCGTCATCTTCTATTTTGTAAACATATACATATTCTATATTTGTTGAAGATTCACGGATGTCATAAAGCATTTCTTTGGTTTTAGCATAGTCAAGCACTTCACCTTCTTTAAGATATGTTTCAACGTTGTCTCCGTTAATAAATGAAGCTGCAAGGGATGCGCTGCTTTTAGCAATCTGCTTATGCTTTTCTAAAGAATAATTTCTAAAAAGAACAAGGCTGATAAGGGAAGCAATAACAGATATGGAAATGCATGCAAATGATAAAGCAATAATAATGCTCGTTTTAAGTGACATTGAGCGGCAATCCACAAAGTCGATTGTTTCATCCTGGTCTATTGGAGTCTGCCTCCAGCCGATTAATACAAGGTCATTTTTGATTTTAAGAGGCAGGATTTTTTGTATTAAAAAACACAAAGGTAAAATAATAAACATATCAATTGTTGTGATAATCATCATAGAAATGATTTTAAGGACACGTGTACTTAAATTTACTTGTCCATGAATTTTATCAATAACCGAATATATAACATTCCAGTTCTTTGCTGTCGGGAAGAAATACATAAAACATAAATTAAAAACAATTCCGGCAACAATAGTTGTAAGGAATAAAAGTGCAAGACGAAGAGTTTTGTTTTTGTCTTTGTTATGCCTTCCAAAATAATGAGCAGCACAAACTGCGATAACTATGTCTGTGATGCCAAAGTAAATTAATGTACTTTCAAAAATTGCACCTTTTATAAGACATGTTGCAAGTGCAATAATAATTCCCGGAAGATACCCGCTAAGTGCAGCAATTAAAACAGTTCCTGTATTGTCCAGGTATAATGGAATATTGAAATATTGTGTTAATGAATGGAGCATCAGGTTGAGAAGGACGCATAATACTCCGGCTATTATAAGTGTAAAATAATTCTTTTTCATTCGTAAACCCTCATTTCATCACGAAATATATATGTTTATTATATCATTTTAGAAGGGAAATATTAATAATTTTTGTAGAATAATTTGGTTCGTGATATACTGTTATAAACTATATAAATATTTATTAATCCATATAAATTTTGGGGCGTGAGTTGAAATGAAAAACATAGAAAAAACAACATTGGATTTTTATGAAAATAATGCTTATAAATTTGCTTTAAATCAATATTTGTTATATGGATTTATTCATGAAAAAACAGAGATTTACAAACTTTTTGAAGGATGCTATAAGGATAATCTCCATTCAATATGGGCCGGACAGGAGTTATATCGTAAGGGGAATTCGAAAAATGAATTTTATAATATTCTTCGTAAAAATATGCAGCCTGTTTATGATTCTGCAAGGCGTCAGGGTTATGAGATATGGAACAGATAATAAATATATTCATTCAAATCCTGCTATTTATAGTTTGAAAGCGTATGCAGGAAAGAATTGGACAATTTACACCCTGCTATTTTAAAGATAAAAAGCAGGGTGTAGGGTTATAAGAGTGGTAATTTATAAAGCTTTATTTTGATTTAGTCATCGACTTCATTGTCGATCTCTGATAGTGTTTCTTCATGTAGTTCTTTATGCATTTGGGAAAGGTTTTGAAGAACATCTCTTGTAATAACACGATCTTGTTCTTGGATTGTTAAAATGGCTCCTTCTTTGCTGAGTTCATCATAACAAGTTATCAAATTATTTAAACCTATAGTATCTGTAAAGTCACACGTAAAAATAAATTCATGGGATTCTATTTCTGATTTAATATCATTTATTGAAGCCTCTCTATATTTTCTGATAATATTAATACATTTTGCTAGAGAGTTGTATTGTGAAATTTTAATCCCTATATCACGTTTGATGTTAAATTTAATCATTATTGTGCCTCCTTGTATTGTTTAATATTTTTTTTATTAATAGGTTTACCTGGTAATGAATTTTTAAAATTACCTCCGTGCCAGCCGTATAGGTGTTCTTTAAAAGTTGCAGGGAAAATGACTTCGCCCTTGTCAGCTAGGTGTGGATATTTTGATACACTATAAGTATGATGAGCTTGAAAGGCTTTACCATTATTTTTTGGAATTTTGTTGTGTATAATATCATGCATTTGTTGTGAAGACCATTTTCTTGTGGTAGGCATATTGTTTTGAATTCGTAATTTTTCTTGATGCCAAAACTCTATTTTAGCTTTATCCCGGCGCGATGCTAGACGTTTATTGGAATTATAGATTTTATATTCTTTTTTTGTCATTGTGCGCTTTTCTTTCTTTTTACGCAGAGCTGCCATTTTTTTACGGGATAGCTGTTTGTATTTATATGGATGCTCATGTAAATCAAATCCTTTAACTTTACTAGCTATTATATCACTTTCAGATGGATTTGTGTCTATTGAAACAGAAATTCGTGTATATTGTGATATTTTTGCTCCGAGTGTTTTGTTGAAAAGAAAACTATTTGGTTTACTCATGCTTCACCTCCTATATGCTAAATTTGTTTTGCTTGGAATAGAAATGATTTCAATACCTTGTTTGCGTAAGTCCTGTATAAAAGGATAATTGGCTGAGCCGTAGATTATAATCCTTTTTGGCTTGATGATTAAAATCATTTTCTTAAAACCTTCTTCAAAAAGTGGTCTATTATTTAATCTTTTAATACCGCTGGCAACAGAACCTATTGCAACAGTACTTCCTTTTGGAATTCCTGAAAAACAATAACTCCATGTTTCGTATGTCCCCCAACGTACATTGTTTATGACAGGAATGTTTAATGAATTCATCCAACAGCCAAATGCGCGCATACGATAAGTGTTATATCGCTTAATGGCATCAGGAAAATCTGCATAAGTTGAAAAATCTGGTGTAATAATTCCTGCAAAATGGCGTATTACTTTCAATGCGCGATTTGGATAAGTCCAGATACTTGTACGTTTTCCATCAAATTTTTGATCATCAATATAAAAGACAATAAAACTGTTGATATGAAAATTTAAGTTCTTTTTTAGCATTTCTTTTTTATAAATTGATAATGCTTCATCATATGTTATGTATGATTCAGGGACTATATTTGTGGAAATACAAATTGGCATATCGCTTCCGACGTCGAATGAAGCGTTATTTACCATAAAAGCATTCCACATATCTTTGTAGTTTTTATGGGGTTGTAAAAAATTATTATTTGGCATTTTACCAGCTCCTTTTTAAGAATTTTTTACATATGGGCCCAAATGTTTTTGTAATAATATTTTTGCATACTTTTTTTATGTAAAAAAGATGTCTCTTTTTTCAACTAATGTTTAAAGGTTGTGTAAAGAATAAGGTGAGAGGTTGTTTAATCGATAAATTAAAAAAAGTTTATCTTATAGTAAACACATTGACTCTTAGGTAAAGTGTGTTATATTAGTAAGTGCATAGTAGTAAATATAGGAGGATTAATTATATGAATTACGAAGAACATATTGGAGAGAATATAAAAAGTGTAAGAATATCTCGAGGATTATCGCAACAAAGGCTTGCAGAATTATGTGGATTTTCAAATACAATTCTTAGTCAGTATGAGAATGGGAAAAAGATACCTAATTTGATTACGACAGCTAAAATTGCCAAAGCTTTAAAAGTAATTATAGATCGATTGTATTATGGCGATGAAAATAATGCATTTATCGTGGCAGAATCTGATGATGGAAGAAAAATTGTAAATTCTATATATTTGTTGTGGTCAAAAGGTGTAATTTCATATTATGAAAAATTTGAGAATTCTATTTATAGTCACATGCTAAATTGTGAGGATGATGATTGTGAAAAAATAGGTATTTACTTAAATATAATTAAGTATCATGAGCCAATTAAAAGATTAATAAAAGAGTTGAATGATTTTGAGAAAAAAAAAGATACTTATAGTGAACCTGAAAAATTTTTAGAAATGATTTTAGAATCGGTTGCTTCTGAAATTAATAGTGAAAAAGAGAAAGATGAGGAAGAAATTTAATTTGATAATAGTGATTTGTTAATGTTATTATAAAGTTAAGATAAGGTCAAAAATAGGTAACGATTTATGAAAAAAATAAAATTTTTGCTTGTAGCAATAAATGCAAAATATATTCATTCAAATCCTGCTATTTATAGTTTGAAAGCATATGCAGGAAAGAAATTGGAAGAGTTTGTGGAGTTGGCGGAATATACAATTAACCAGCAGACTTATGACATATTATCAGATATTTATAAGAAAAAACCGGATGTTATAGGATTTTCCTGCTATATATGGAATTGGAAAATTATACAGGAGTTATTGCCTGAGATTTCAAAAATATTGCCTGACACAGATATATGGCTTGGTGGTCCTGAAGTCACTTATGGTGCTTGTGAAATTTTGAAAAGACATACAAATGTTACAGGAATAATTGTAGGTGAGGGTGAGGAAACTTTTAAAGAGCTGCTTGAAAGTTATGTTACCAGCCTTACGGATAATGATTGTAGTGACAAAAATACTATATTTTCAAATATCGATGGACTTTGTCTGTCGTCGGGATATACATCAGAAAGGGCACTTACAGATCTTACAAAGATACCGTTTTTATATAATGATTTAACTCTTTTTGAAAATAAAATTATATATTATGAGAGCAGCAGGGGTTGTCCTTATAGCTGCAGTTATTGTCTTTCGTCAATTGATAAAAAGGTTCGTTTAAGGAATATAAATGTTGTTAAGAAAGAGTTGCAATTTTTCCTTGATAATAAGGTGAAACAGGTTAAATTTGTGGACAGGACATTTAATTGTAATCATAAACATGCGATGGAAATTTGGAGATATATTTATGAGCATGATAATGGAATTACAAATTTTCATTTTGAAATATCTGCAGATATTTTAAGTGAGGAAGAAATTGCGCTTCTTAAGAAGTTTCGTCCGGGACTTGCACAACTTGAAATTGGCGTACAGTCTACAAATAAAGAAACAATTTGCTATATTAACAGGGTTATGAATGTTGAAAAATTAGAAAAAATTGTTGAGATGGTTCGCGAAGGCAAAAATATTCATCAACATCTGGATTTAATTGCGGGGCTTCCGTATGAAGATTATGAGAGTTTTAAAAAATCATTTAACCGTGTTTATGGGATGAAACCGGATGAACTCCAGCTTGGATTTTTAAAAGTTTTAAAAGGTTCTGAAATGGAAAAGCGTGCTAAGGAGTTTGGAATATGTTATGAGGAGATTCCACCTTACGAAGTGCTTTTTACAAAGTGGATGTCATTTGAAGATATTACAAAGCTAAAACGTGTTGAAGAAATGGTTGAACTTTATTATAACAGCAACCAGTTTGCACATGTGATTTCTTTTTTGGAGAAAGCTTTTGAGTCGCCTTTTGAAATGTATGAAAAAATGGCAGAGTTTTATGAAGATAAAGGCTATTTTATTCAAAGTCCGTCAAGGGCCTACAGATATAATGTGTTATTTGACTTTGCAATGCTTTATGATAGTAATTATAAAGAGGTTTATAAAGAACTTCTGACTTTTGATATGTATTTGAGGGAAAATTTAAAAAGCAGACCAGATTTTTGTTTTGACTTAACAGATAAAGAATATAAAGAGTATGTCCGTGGTTTTTATCAGGCTGAAGAAGAAAATAGAAAATATCTGCCGGAATATAAGCAGTACAACTGGAAGCAGATAGCTAAAATGACACATATGGAGGCATTTGTTTATCCTGTGTGGGATGAACTGGAAATGGAAAAGATAAGAAAAACAGCTAATGATGGTAGTTGTGTTAAAGATGATAGTGGCGTTAAAACAGAAAAAAGATATGTTCTGTTTGATTATAAAAAAAGAAATCCACTTAATTATGAGTCCAATTATTTCGTGAATTCTTGAAGTCTTGACAATTATTAGGGCGGATTGTATAATGTTACAAAGTTAGCGTACACTAACTAAAGGTTAAAGAAAGAGGTGATTATCATGGAAAATTTTCTTGAAATCAAAGAATTAAAGAAAAGTTTTGGAAACGGAGAAGCAAAACAGGATGTATTAAGGGGAATGGATTTTACTGTTAAGAAAGGTGAGTTTTGTGTACTTCTCGGTCCTTCGGGTTCCGGTAAATCTACTCTTCTTAATATCATAGGTGGAATTGATACACCTGATTCGGGATATGTAAGTATAAATGGTGATAAGTTAGAAGACATGAGTGAAAAGCAGCTGACGCAGTATAGAAGGAAACATTTGGGTTATGTATTCCAGATGTATAATCTGATTCCAAATCTTAATGTGAAAGAGAATATTGAGGTTGGAGCATATTTGTCGGATAATCCGCTTGATGTTGAAGAGGTTATAAATACTTTAGGACTTCAGGAACATAAGTATAAGTATCCTAATCAGTTGTCAGGAGGACAGCAACAGAGAGTGTCAATTGGAAGAGCGGTAGTGAAGAATCCGGATATATTAATGTGCGACGAACCAACCGGTGCGTTGGATTATAAGACTTCTAAGGAGATATTGTCGCTTATAGAGAATTGTAACAGAAAATATAATAGCACGATTATAATGGTTACGCATAATGAGGCTATAAAATATATGGCAGATCATGTTATTAAACTAAGAGACGGAGTGGTACGTCACAATGATATAAACGATAAGAAGATTCCGGCTTCAGAGCTTGACTGGTAAGGGGGCATTTAAAATGAGAAATCCACTTATAAAACGAATTCCAAAAGAACTTAAATCTGAATGGCATAAATACATAGTTATAATACTGTTTATGATCCTTATGATAGGCCTTGTGTCCGGAATGTATGTCGGACATGATAGTATGCTTGCTTCAATAGATGAAGGTAAGGAAAAGCTTAAACTTGAGGATGGTTCGTTTGAAATTAATAAAAAGGCATCAGAGGGACTGATTGCAGGAATGGAATCGGGTGAAATGGCTGATGTTCGTCAGTACTATATTGATGAGGGAATGAAAGAGGCTGACGAAGAGGTTGAAAAGGCTGCACTAGAAGAACTTCAAATACAGGTTGAAGATAATATTAAGCAGATGGTAAGAGTACAGTGTGAAGGTTATGGTATAACTGATGAACAAATCATTGAGACTAAGACAAAGGAAGCTTTGGAAGAAAGTCTTGAAAGTGCTTTAGAAGAAGCAAAAGAATCGGATGAATATAAGAAGACTATAGAAGAAGCCAAAGGGGAAGCACATAAAGAAGTAGAGAAAAAGGTTGATGAGAAATGGAATGAGATAGCAGAAGAATACGGATTAAATGATGAAAGTTTTGAACCGGTCTCTATTAAGATTTATGATGATTTCTATAGGAATGAAAATGAAGATTATGATAATGACGGAACTGTTGATGCAACCGTAAGGATATTTTCTGACGATATTGAGATTGACAAGGCCGAAATAATAGAAGGTAAAGCTCCAAAAGCCGCTGATGAAATTGCCATAGACAGAATGCATGCTGATAATGTAGGTGTGAAGGTAGGAGATACTATTACTGTTGGAGTTAAAAAATTAAAGGTAGTCGGACTTCTTTCATACGTTAATTATCTGACATTACATGAGTCAAATACAGATCTGATGTTTGATGCATTCGGTTTTGATGTAGCAATGATGACGCCTGAAGGATTTGATTCTCTTAGTTCAAGAGTGCATTACAATTATGCATATCTGTATGATGAGAAGCCTGCTGACAAAGAAAAAGAGGCTGATTATGCCAAAGCTTTGCTTAAGAGTATTGTGACACAGACTTTGGTAAATGATAACGAGATAGAAGATTTTCTTCCGGAATATATCAGACAGGCATCTAATTTTGCACCATCTGACATTGAAGGAGATACTACAGGTACAGGAATTCTCTGCTATATCCTCATTGCTGTTATAGCATTTATCTTTGCAATAACCATCGGTAATACTATTGAGAAAGAAGCGGCGGTTATTGGAACGCTTCGGGCTTCGGGATATACAAAGGGAGAACTTGTTTTTCACTATATGTCTATGCCTTTCATAATAACTTTAATAGGTGCAGTCCTTGGTAATATCCTTGGATATACACTTTTTGAGGATGTGGCTGTTAATCTCTATTATGAGAGTTACAGTCTGCCTGCGTGTGTGACAGTATGGAGTCCGGTTGCACTTGTTAAGACAACAGTTATTCCTCTTATACTTATGTTTTTTATCAATCTGTTTGTTATAATTAATAAATTAAAGTTAAGTCCACTTAAGTTTTTACGACGAGATCTTAAAAAAACTAAGAATTCTAAAGCCAGGAGAATACCATCGTGGTCATTTCTTGCGAGATTTCGATTAAGAAACGTATTTCAGAATTTACCAAATTATTTTGTGTTGGTATTTGGAGTTATATTTATTGAATTGATGTTATGTTTTGCCTTTGGAGTGCCGGATTCATTTGCTAATTATAGGGAAAAAGCACCTTCAATGATATTTGCAGATTATCATTATATGTTGATGGGAAGCAAGGATGATAATGGAGAAGAGATTACAACATCGGAAAAAAGTGCTGAAAGATTCAGTACGACTTCTCTTATGTATCCTAAAAATGATGAGAAAACCTTCAGAGAAGGCTTTGGAAGTGGAGGAGATGAGCCTGTAACTGTTTATGGAGTTATTCCGGATAGTAGATATATTGATATAGGGAACAAACTTACCGGAGATGATATATATATTTCAAGTGCTTTTGCGAAGAAGTTTAACATAAAAGAAGAAAGCATCATAACGCTTCATGAGGAGTATGAAAATAAAAAATATGATTTTAAGGTTAAAGGCGTAATTGATTATAATGGTGGAGTTGCTGTTTTTATGCCAAATGATGAATTTAACAGAGTGTTTGATAAAAAAGATGGTGATTTCTCCGGATATTTCTCTAAAAATGAGATAAATGATATCGATGAAAAATATATAGCGATTGTTATCACGGTAGATGATATCACAAAGGTAACAAGACAGCTTGAACATTCAATGGGAAGTATGTTTGAAATATTCAAATATGTTCTTGTAGTTCTTGCTATGGCGCTTATTTATCTGCTCACCAAAATTATAATAGAAAAAAATGAGAATGCTATATCGATGGTTAAAATATTAGGTTTTAAGAATGGTGAGATTGCGTCGTTGTATATTGTGCCGACAGCAATTATTGTAGTTTTGGTATCAATACTAAGCTTTGTTGTAGGTTTCTTTTTAATGATATATATATTTAAAGTTTTCATGATGTCGATGGATGGATGGTTTGAGTTCTATATGAAACCTGTGTCGATGTTGCTTTCTATAATATATCTGCTTGTTGGATATGCAATAGTATCGGTGATTGATTATATAAGAATTAAGAAAATACCGATGAGTGATGCGTTAAAAAATGTTGAGTAAAAAAAAGCAGTATAGTCTTAAGAACTGTACTGCTTCATATGAGCTTTAATTGCTTCAAAAGTCGTATCACTTATATAGTGTTCAACACGACAGGCATCTTCGGTGGCTGTCTTCTCATCTACTCCGAGTTTGATAAACATTTGAGAAAGAACTGTATGTCGTTCGTATATTCGCTTTGCGAGTATGTTACCAGCCTCAGTAAGCTTGATATAACCTTCAGAGTCTTTCTTTATAAGCCCTTCGTTTTTTAATAAACCCAAAGCGCGACTGACTGAGGGTTTTGTATATCCTAAGTAATTTCCGATATCTATTCCACGAACAGCGTTTGATTTCAAGGAAAGGACATATATAGCTTCTATATACATTTCTCCGGATTCTTGTAAAGCCATAGGGATAGTCTCCTTTATAATTGTTTAATATGAAAATAATTTAACACATTATTGAGGCGTATTCAACATATAATTAATTAAATTTGAGAATGATATATGAAAAAAAGATAAAAATAATAATTTTATTGACTTTTTATATTGATACAATTATACTATAGACGGTTAGTGAAGTCTAACTATTATAAACAATAATTGTGAAATATATACAAATGAAAGGGTTAGTTATGACACTTAATGAAGCGGAACTTGGAAAAGAGTATATTATCAAGGCAGTCAGAACCGGTGGTGATGAAGAGATGGAAAGTTTTCTCTTTTCACTTGGTTGTTATAGTGGTGAGTCGATAACTGTTGTTGATAAGAAAAGAAATCTTGTCGTATCAATAAAGGATGCAAGATACAACATTGATTCTGAACTTGCGGCATCGATAGAGATATAGCCATAGTATATTATTTGTTATAAGATAGTTGTCTGCTATAAATTTTCAGGCAACATCTTTTTTGTACATATGTTAGCGGATGCTAACACGCGAGGTTGTTTGTAATTAATCATATAAAAAAGAGGAGGAATCATTATGAGAATTGCGTTAACAGGTAATCCTAATAGTGGTAAGACTACTATGTACAACGCATTAACAGGACGTAATGAAAAAATAGGTAACTGGGCAGGTGTTACCGTAGACAAAAAGGAGAGCTCAATTAAGAAGCAATATAATGGTACAGGCAAAGAAATTATTGCAGTTGATCTTCCTGGTGCTTATTCGATGTCACCGTTTACATCAGAAGAAAGTATTACAAGCGGATATGTTAAGAATGAGCATCCTGATGCAATAATAAATATTGTTGATGCTACTAACTTAAGCAGAAGTTTATTCTTCACAACACAATTACTTGAGCTTGGAATACCGGTTGTAGTTGCACTTAATAAGAGTGATATTAATGATAAAAAGGGTAACACTATTGATGAGAAGAAACTTTCAGAGAAACTTGGTTGTCCCGTTATTAAGACAGTATCTACTCAGGAAAATGGTATAAAAGAAGTGATAAAAGCCGCTGCAGAGTTAGAGGGAGTAGGACAGAAAGCTCCATATGTTCAGGGAGATATTAATCTCACTGATAAGGCAGAAGTTGAAGCAGCTGATAGAAAGAGATTTGAATATGTAAAGTCGATTGTAAGTGAAGTTGAAAAGCGTAAAGTGTTTACGAAAGATAAGAATATAGGAGATAAAATCGATAAAGTAATAACACATCCGATATTAGGTCTTGTAATCTTTGCTGCAATCATGTGGGTAGTTTTCTACGTATCACAGACAACGGTTGGAACATGGCTTGCTGATATTCTTGCAGGATGGATTGAATCCTTCCAGGGATGGGCTGGAAATAAGATGGCAGATGCCAATCCATTGTTATATGCTCTTTTGGTTGATGGTATAATCGGTGGTGTAGGTGCTGTTGTAGGATTCCTTCCGCTTGTTATGGTAATGTATTTTCTTATTGCTCTTTTGGAAGACTGTGGATACATGTCAAGAGCAACTGTTGTACTTGATCCGATTTTTAAAAGAGTTGGTCTTTCAGGTAAATCAGTAATTCCGATGATTATCGGTACAGGTTGTGGAATACCGGCTATTATGGCATGTCGTACAATTCGTAATGAGAGAGAAAGACGTTCAACAGCGATGCTTGCAACATTTATGCCTTGTGGTGCAAAACTTCCTGTTATTGCTCTTTTTGCAGGAGCGTTTTTCCCTAAGTCAAAGTGGATAAGCTTTGTGTGCTATATGACAGGTATTATCTTAGTTCTTCTTGGAGCGTTACTTATAAAGGCAATTACCGGAATGAAATATAGAAAATCATTTTTTATTATCGAACTTCCTGAATACAAGGTGCCAAGTTTTATTTTTGCGATAAAGTCTATGCTTGAAAGAGGTAAGGCCTATATTATTAAAGCAGGAACTGTAATTCTTGTATGTAACACGGTTGTTCAGATCATGCAGGCATTTAACTGGCAATTCAAGGTTGTTGAGGAAGGTATGGAAGATACCTCGATTCTGGCAAGCGTTGCAGGACCATTCTCTTATATTTTAGTTCCTGTTGTTGGTGTTGCTGCTTGGCAGCTTGCAGCTGCAGCGATAACCGGCTTTATAGCAAAAGAGAATGTGGTGGGTACAATTGCTACGGTATATGCAATAACTAATCTTGTTGACCCTGATGAACTTGAACTTATTGGTGAAGGTAATGCAGTTGCAGCAGTTATGGGAATCACAAAGGTTGCAGCACTTGCATATCTTATGTTTAACTTATATACACCGCCTTGTTTTGCGGCACTCGGTGCTATGAACTCAGAGATGAAGTCAGCTAAGTGGCTTTGGGGAGCAATTGCACTTCAGCTTTCAACCGGATTTACTGTTGGCTTCCTTGTATATCAGATTGGAACACTTATAACAACAGGTACACTTGGCGCTGGCTTTGTTGGAGGCCTTGTATTCATCATTCTCTTTGCATTTGTTGTGACTTATCTTATCAAGTCTAATCAAAGACAAATTGCACTTGAATATAAGCTGGATTAGACTGATTGCCCAAAGGAGGTAAAAAAAATGACTGTGATTGCGGCAAATATAATTATTTCGATAATCCTTATTGCATTGGTCGGTGGCGCAATCTGTTATATCTACAAAGAAAAGAAAAAAGGTACAAAATGTATTGGTTGTCCTATGGCAGGCAGTTGCACAAAGCATAAGAGTGGTGGATGCCAATGATAATAATGCATAAATTAAGGAGACAGTTCTCTGTCTCTTTAATTATAACAAATAGTTAGTTTTAACTAACTTATCGTGGAATACGAAAGGAATTGTTTAAATGAACAGATCGGCTGAGGATTATATTAAAACTATATATACTTTAAAAATAAAAAGTGGAATAAAAAAATTTATAAAAGATAATCTGCTAAGTTAGATAATTGTAAAAGGAGAATTTATGAATTCAGGTATTTTAGTGGAGATAATGGTGCCGTTTATCGGGACAACATTAGGAGCGGCCTGTGTGTTTTTTGTAAAGAGAAAATTAGGAGATAAAGTACAGAAAGCACTTACTGGGTTTGCTAGTGGTGTTATGGTGGCAGCTTCGATTTGGAGTCTTATTATTCCTGCCATGGAGCAATCGGAGAAACTTGGAAAAATAAGTTTTGTTCCTGTGTGCGTGGGCTTTTGGATAGGTATATTATTTCTTTTGTTTCTTGATTCAGTTATTCCACATTTGCATATGAAAGCTGAACGGGCAGAAGGATTTAATATGGGATTAAAGAAAACAACAATGATGATACTTGCTGTAACACTCCATAATATTCCTGAGGGTATGGCTGTTGGTGTTGTATATGCGGGTTTTGTATCTGGGGATACAATCATAACAGCAGGAGGGGCGTTTGCGCTTGCGCTTGGAATAGCAATTCAAAATTTTCCTGAGGGAGCGATTATATCGATGCCTCTTTGTGCAGAAGGAAAAAGCAAAGGAAGGGCTTTTTTGGATGGAGTTCTGTCGGGAGCTGTTGAACCTATTGGGGCATTACTTACTATTCTTGCAGCAGGAATGGTTATACCAATAATGCCTTATCTTTTAAGTTTTGCAGCAGGTGCTATGATGTATGTTGTGGTAGAAGAGCTGATTCCGGAGATGTCATCCGGTGAGCACTCCAATGTGGGGGTAGTTATGTTTGCGGTTGGATTTACATTGATGATGGTGCTTGATGTAGCGTTGGGATAATGATATTATGAGTAAGACATAGGAGGTAATATGAGTCCTGAAATATCAAATGTGTTAATAGTTGTTATTATCGCCATTATACTTTTTTTTGCAATTAAGAATTCTATATCGCATTTTAAAGGTGAAGGTGCATGTTGTGGTGGCGGTAGTAAAAAAGGAATACTTATCAAGCCGAAGAAGCTTGATAAGATAATAGAAGTCAGAAAGATTGGGATAAAAGGTATGCATTGTAAGAATTGTTCAAGAAGAGTTCAGAATGCACTAAACTCTATTGATGGTATCAATGCAAAAGTGAAGTTATCAAGAGAAGTGGCAATTATAAAATTAGGAAAAGAAATAGACAATAAAATGATTGAAAAAACTATAACGGACCTTGGATATGAAGTAATTAGAGAGGGTGGAAATGAGAATTGAGTGATTTAAAAGAAAATATCATAGATAATATATTGGAAAGTTTTTTAAAACTTGGATATGCTGATACATCAATTGATTTATACTATCCTGTTTCTTCGCTGCTTATATTATTGAATTGTGATAAAGAAAACTTAGATAAAGCTATTAATGATTTTAGACATGAGGTCGTAAATAGTTTGGGATATATAAATATAAAGGAACTATCTTATGAAAAAGGTAGATATAAGATTGAAATTCCGGTATCAGGGGTAGAATGGGTTAATAAGAATTATAAACCAACGTCTTTTTTGGAATCATTTATTAATGAAATACAAAAACCTGATCAGACGATAGATAAGATACTGGATGTTTTTTATTCATTTTCCAAAGATATCATTATTAATGAGTTGAAATCGGATATGTTGGCTATAAGTTTTAAAGATAAGAAGATTGATAAATACATTTATCTGATTGAGCAGAATGAATTTGGATTACAATATCATAGATTTTCTGAAAAAGAATATTTGCGAATTTGCACTTAAAAATATAGAAGGATAATACAAGGAGGATGATACTATGGCAACTATATATGATTTTAATGTAAAAGATAGGAAAGGTAATGAGGTGAGTATTAACGATTATAAGGGAAAGGTACTTTTAATAGTTAATACAGCAACTGGTTGTGGTTTTACACCACATTATAATCCTCTTGAAGAAATGTATAAGGATTTGAAGGATAAAGGATTTGAAATTCTTGATTTTCCATGTAACCAATTTGCAAATCAGGCACCAGGTAGCGAGGATGAAATTCATGAGTTTTGTACCTTGAAGTTTGGTACGGAATTTCCACAGTTTGCAAAGATAGATGTCAATGGTGATAAAGCAAATCCTCTGTTTATATTTCTTGCTACAGAAAAGCCATTTGAAGGTTTTGGTAAGGGGCTTAAAAGTGCAGCAATGAACAAATTTACTGCTATTAACAATAAGAAATTTGGAGAGAAAGCATATATTAAATGGAATTTTACAAAGTTTCTTGTAGACAGAGATGGTAATGTCGTTGCGAGATTTGAGCCAACTGAAGAAATGGATAATGTTAGAAAGGCTGTAGAAAAACTGCTTGGATAAAAAATATCAACATTAGTTTGTTTTCAAATCTCAGATATTATTATAACAATTGAATCAAATTGGCACCCATTGCTATCGAGTAGTGGGATGAATGCGAAGAATAGGAGGATTTTTGATGAGTAAAGTATTGGTAGCATATTTTAGCGCTAGTGGTGTGACAGCAAAAGTAGCTGGTAAATTAGCAGAAACAATTGATGCAAAACTATATGAGATTGAACCTGAACAACCATATACAAACGATGATTTAAATTGGCAGAATAAAATGAGTCGTAGTTCAGTGGAAATGAATGATAAGAATTCTCGCCCTGCTATAAAAACCAGTGTAGATGATATGGATCAGTATGAAACCGTATTTGTAGGATTTCCAATCTGGTGGTATAGAGAACCATCAATAATTGATACGTTTATGGAAAGTTATGATTTTAGTGGAAAAACAATTATACCATTTGCTACTTCTGGAGGAAGTGGTATGGGTGAAAGTACTAATATCTTACAATCGATAGCAGGTGATGCTAAAGTAGTACAAGGAAAAAGATTTAGCAGTAATGTATCGCTTGATGAATTAAATAATTGGGCGAAAGAGTGGCTATAATTTGAAAATTGTAAAAGGCATATCGTGGTCGCATCTGTTTGATGCGATTTCGGTATGCCTTGTTTTATCATTTATTTCTATGCAAATGATAAGATAAATGATAAAATAAATGATAAGATAAATGATAAGATAAATGAGGATTTATTGATTCAGTTCATTCGTGATGCAAATGAAACAGGCCGATTGAATTATATCTATCGAAATGCTGAAGAAGCATTGAGTAAACTGAACTTGATTAATGAAGATGGATATCTGAACAATGCAGGATACTACCTTTTTGGAAACGATGGTCCTGTAATGCTGAAAGAGGTAGTGTATCCTACAGATGAAAGAAAAAAGTTTACAGATCTTAAACAGTTTGAGGGAAATATTCTTGAATGTATAAGTGAAGGACTAAAGTACATCCAGAATAATATTCATTATCATGCTGAAATTATTGGAACAAAGAGAAAGGAAACACCGGAAATACCTATAGAGGCTTTAAGAGAAATTCTTATCAATTCTTTTGCACATTGTCATTATCAAAAAGGAGATTATAACGAGATTTCTATTACGAAATCAAATGTGAGAATATATAATCCAGGTGGCATTTTAAATGATACAAGCCCGAAAGATTTTGCATCTGGAAAAGTAGGAAGCAAAATCAGAAATCCACTTATTGCAACAGTTCTTTTTAAGAACGGAATGATAGATGCTTTTGGTACTGGATTTGACAGAGCTTTTAAACTATGTGCTCAAGAATCAGTGGATTATGAATATCAGAATGATGAATATGGATTTACATTTATATTTAAGAGAACAAATAGTGATAAGATAAATGATAAAATAAGTGATAAGATAAATTATACTGATACAGTTAAATTGACGGATGTAGATAATAAAATAATAAAAGCACTTAAGAAAAATGCGTACTCTACAATTGTTGAAATAGCGGAAATAATTGGAAAATCCGTACCTACCGTTCATAGACATATAGATAAGCTTGTTTCAATGGGAATTATTGAACGAGTGGGATCTAGAAAGAGTGGATATTGGGAAATTAAGGACTGATTGGCGGAAGTTCAGGCGAATCTTGATAAGTATCAGGCAACTATGAAACGTTTGGAATATAAGATTTCAAAATATGAAGAAACACTTAAAACTGGTGTTTTAAGATGGGATGATTGCGAAGAATAGGAGGATTTTAGATGAGTAAAGTATTGGTAGCATATTTTAGTGCTAGTGGTGTGACAGCAAAAGTAGCTGGTAAATTAGCAGAAACAATTGGTGCAAAACTATATGAGATTGAACCTGAACAACCATATACAAATGATGATTTAAATTGGCAGAATAAAATGAGTCGTAGCTCAGTGGAAATGAATGATAAGAATTCTCGACCTGCTATAAAAACCAGTGTAGATGATATGGATCAGTATGAAATAGTATTTGTAGGATTTCCAATCTGGTGGTATAGAGAACCATCAATAATTGATACATTTATGGAAAGTTATGATTTTAGTGGAAAAACAATTATACCATTTGCCACTTCTGGAGGAAGTGGTATGGGTGAAAGTACTAATATCTTACAATCGCTAGCAGGTGATGCTAAAGTAGTACAAGGAAAAAGATTTAGCAGTAATGTATCGCTTGATGAATTAAATAATTGGGCGAAAGAGTGGCTATAATTTGAAAATGGTAAAAGGCATATCGTGGTCGCATCTGTTTGATGCGATTCCGGTATGCCTTATTTTTTGCTTAAAAATATTCTGTTCTCCAATCTTTTTATTGAGTAATACCAGGTAATCATGTATTCTTAAGCTTTCTGCAAAGTAACAGTGAGATAAGATATGTTTTATTGCAAAGAATCCCTTGTTAGTGTATAATATAGCCTGTTGTTTTAGGGTTTCTTTGTCTTTAAGAAACGGTGTATGATATGTATTGATAAAAAAACAATATTAATATCTGATAAAATTTTAAGGAGATATATAAATTATGAAACTAGGAATCGAGCCAAAGAGCCGATTTCATGTATCTTCTTATAGTCTTTCAAATGTTGCTATTTCGGGTAATTTCATTTTTGTCAATTTCACGTAACTTCCCATATTTTCACATAAAATTTAAAAAAATGGCGTACGAATGGCGTAATGCTGGCGTAATTTCGGTAGGATTAGTCAATTGACTACAAAGTGATTATTATAGTAACTTCCGAAACTGAGCCTTGGTGCAAACGCACTTATTCTTAAGTGCTTGATCAATACAAAACAAACCCTCCCGGGAATGTCAAAAGCAGAGAAAATGTGCTGTACTTTGACAGGCCTGAGGAGGGTTTGTTATTTTTCTAAAAACAATGGTTTTATCATTGAAACTATTCCTCGGAGGGAATATAATATAAGAGTAAGTTTTTCGACTTTTTATGGAGGATTTGATATGGAGTATGTATCTACATCGGAAATCGCAAAAACCTGGAACATTTCTCGAAGACGCGTAACGACGCTATGCAGTGAAGGGCGTGTTGAAGGAGCTGTGTTTGCTGCAAATACTTGGCTTGTGCCTAAAGATGCAAAAAAACCGGAAGATCCGAGAAGAGTCCGTAAAATGGGACGAGATAAAGATTAAAATAGACAGTAGGATGGTACAATTAGGTGCCAATATCAAAATTATAAAGAATAGGATAAAAACATGGATAACAGAAGTATTAAAAAATTAGAAGCAGATCTTTGGGAGTCAGCAGATCTTTTGCGCGCAGAATCAGATTTGACATCACAGGAGTATTGTATGCCCGTTTTGGGATTGTTGTTCCTGAGATATGCATATAGTCGATTCAAGATGGTTGAAGCAGAAATCTTGAAGAATAGACCTGTGAGAAATGGTAGACAGATGCCGGTTGAGGCAAGTGACTTTGCTGCTAAGAGTGCGCTCTTTTTGCCGTTAGAAGCACAATATAGTTATTTAGTAAATTTGCCGGAGAATATTCCATCAATGGGCCTTGTAAGTGTATCAGGTCAAACAATGGCTAGTCTTGGTGAAGTTGTTAATAATGCGATGGAATTGGTGGAGCAGCAGAGCAAGGTCTTGGTTGGCGTGTTACCAAAAACATACACGGATTTTTCAGATTCATTGCTTAGTGAATTATTGCGTATTTTTAATAATAATGCGTTGGATGATGTGGGTGGTGACGTTATCGGAAGAATCTATGAATATTTCTTAAGTAAATTTGCACCGGCTGTCGCAACCGATGATGGTATGTTTTTTACACCTAAGTCATTGGTAAAAATGATTGTAAATGTTCTTGAACCTACAAAGGGAACATTGTTAGATCCGGCATGTGGTTCGGGTGGTATGTTTATTCAGACAGGAGATTTTGTTAACCAGGCAGGATTTGAGTCAAATGGTCAAATGACTTTCTATGGACAGGAAAAGGCTGATTATAATGCAAAACTTTGTCTTATGAATATTGCGGTACATGGACTTACAGGAAAGATTAAGTCCGGTGAGGCTGCAAACACATTTTATAAGGATGCACATAGTCTTGAAGGTGAATGTGACTATGTTATGGCAAATCCGCCGTTTAATGTAGATAAGGTTAAGGCTGAGTCTGCCGCAAGTGCGGGAAGATTACCATTTGGTGTTCCGAAGGAGAATAAGAAGAAAGAAATCGGAAATGCAAATTATTTATGGATATCCTATTTCTACGCTTATTTGAATGAAACGGGCCGCGCAGGCTTTGTTATGGCTTCGTCAGCAACAGATAGTCAGGGAAGTGACAAAGACATTAGAGAAAATCTTGTTAAGACCGGACATGTGGATGTCATGATTTCAGTTGGAAACAATTTCTTTTATACAAAAAGTTTGCCTTGTTCTTTGTGGTTTTATGACAAAGGAAAGTCAGATGCTATAAAGGATAAGGTCTTGTTTATTGATGCCAGAAATTATTATACAGTAGTAGATCGCACACTAAATGAATGGAGCGAATGGCAGCTTAAAAACTTGAATGCAATTGTCTGGCTTTATAGGGGCGAAGTTGATAAGTATAAGAAATTGCTGGGAGAATACAAGTCTACGATTGCGACTTTGATTTCCGAAACCGAAGAAGACGGATTAAATGCCGTCAATGATGATGTATTTGTTGGTGGGATTGAGGTTGTAAAGAAACAGCTTAAAGAGATTAAGTCAAAAGCAAAAGAGGCTATTGAGGCATCTGATAGAAAAGGGAAAAAACGTGTTCAAGCAGAATGGGATGAAAAGATAACGGCAGTTACTGAAATTGTTGAAATCGTTAAAGAGGCGCATTGGCTTTATAGTAAATTTGGTGATGGCGAATATCAGGATATTCCGGGACTGTGCAAGATTGCTTATACAACGAATGATAAGAAAGCAGATGAAAGTGATATCAGCATTGAAGAAAAAGGCTGGTCATTAACCCCAGGGGCATATGTAGGTGTTGCTCCGGTAGAAGATGATGGAGTGGATTTCGAAGAAAGGATGGCAGAGATTCATCAGGAACTACTTTCACTACAAACAGAGAGCAATGATTTGATGGATATCATTTCAAAGAATATGAAGGAGATGGGACTATGAATGAAAGAAAGGATTTGGAAGTAATTAAATACGAAAAAACATCTGACATAGTCTCTGATGTAAAGGGGATTATTGAATCTGCTCAAAAGAGAGCCTTTCAGTCAGTTAATGCTGTATTGGTAATGCGCAACTGGCTTCTTGGAAAAAGAATTGTGGAAGAGGAACTAATTGGCGAACGTACAGACAGATACGGGAAAGAAATAATTGCATCCTTGTCAGATGAATTGACGAGGGAGTACGGAAAAGGATTTGATAAGAGCTCATTATATAAGTTTGCAAAGTTTTATCAGAAATATCCGCAGATTGTGGACTCAGTGAGTCCACAATCTAAGTTGTTGTCATGGACGCATTATAGAGTTTTACTGCAAGTTGAGGATGATGATGCAAGAAAATGGTATGAAAATGAGGCGTTTGATCAGGTGTGGAGTGTACGCACTTTACAGAGAAATGTTTCTTCGCAGTACTATTACAGAATGCTAAAAACGCAAGATCCTAATGGCGTAGAGCAGGAAATGAAGGCACTTACAAGCCAGTATCAGAACAAATTGGAATTTATAAAAAATCCGGTGATAGCTGAGTTTCTTGGTATGCAGGAAGATACATCTTATTTGGAATCGGATTTGGAACAGTGTATCATTGATAATCTTCAAAAATTTCTTATGGAACTTGGAAAAGGTTATGCTTTCGTAGCGAGACAGCAGCATATTCACACAGAAAAAGAAGATTACTATATTGATTTGGTGTTTTATAACTACATCCTGAAATGCTTTGTTTTGATTGATTTAAAGACCAAGAAGATTACTCATCAGGATGTGGGACAGATGGATATGTATATTCGTATGTATGATGAAATGAAAAAATCCGAAGATGACAATCCTACTCTTGGTATTGTTTTGTGTGCTGATACAGATGAAGATATAGCGAGATATTCCGTTCTTCATGATAATGAACAGCTATTTGCATCGAAGTATAAGTTATATCTACCGTCAGAAGAAGAATTGAAGGCGGAAATTGAAACGCAGAAGGAGATGTTCTATCTCCAGAAGAAGGAGATGGAAGAATGAGCTGGGGTACAAAACGAATTGAAGATATCTGTGAAAAAGTAACTTCGGGTGGGACACCTAAATCCACAAATATGTCTTTTTATAATCCAAAAGAAGTACCATGGTTAAAGACTGGAGAGGTGAATTATTGTCGAATATATGATACAGAAACATATATCTCCTATGAAGGATTAGCTCGTTCAAGTGCAAAAATGATACCGGAGGATTCTGTTATTGTGGCAATGTATGGACAGGGAGATACAGCTGGTAGAGTTGCAATTAATAAAATTCCACTTTGTACAAATCAAGCGTGTTGCAATTTGATTATTAATAAAGATATTGCAGATTATGAATATGTGTATTATTTGCTTTCAATGCTCTATGAAAAGTTGGTTTCGCTAAAAAATGGTGGAGCACAACCTAATTTAAATGCTGGTATTATTAAAGATATAGAAATACCTCTTCCAGATATAGAGATCCAGCATAAAGTTGCAGGAATTTTATCAGCATATGATGCTCTCATTGAAAACAACCAAAAACAAATCAAATTATTAGAGGAAGCTGCACAGCGTCTTTATAAGGAATGGTTTGTTGATTTGAAATTTCCGGGATATGAGGATTGTAAGGTTGTTGATGGTGTACCGGAAGGATGGAAGAAAAAACGTGCGGATGATTTTTTTGAGATTACTATAGGTAAAACTCCACCAAGATCAGAAAAACAATGGTTT
Source organism: Lachnospiraceae bacterium RM5 (assembly GCA_900110975.1). Lineage (GTDB taxonomy): Bacteria > Bacillota > Clostridia > Lachnospirales > Lachnospiraceae > Bovifimicola. The sequence goes on along the minus strand of FOFK01000002.1, from coordinate 367,548 downwards.
GTATCTGAAAATAAAGGAATAAAATGGATATCAATTTCTGATATGGGAAAGGCAGGCGTTTATATTTGTAATACAAATGAAAGCCTTACAGAAGAAGCAGTTGATAAACATAATGTTAAGGTCGTACCGAATGGAACAGTATTGGTGAGTTTTAAACTTACTGTTGGAAGGGTTTCTATTACAACAGAAGATATGTGCACAAATGAGGCCATTGCTCATTTTTATATTAAAGATGATTATTTACGAGAGTATACATACTTATATCTTAAAATGTTTGAGTATGATACCCTTGGTAACACTTCATCAATATCAAAAGCGGTTAATTCAAAAATAATTAAAAGTATGACGTTTATCATGCCTGATGATGAAACTATAAAGGCTTTTTTGAAAACTGTTCGTCCATATTTTGATTTGATATATGATAGACAGCAGATGATTTTAAAGGCACAGGAAGTACGAGATCGCTTATTGCCTAAGTTAATGAATGAAGAAATCGAGGTGGGTTAGTTGAGCAAAACTGGTTTGGGGGAATATTTTTCAATAGGATATTGTTTCGCAGGCGAGGAAGAGAAAATTCCTACTGTATTAGACTTATATGTTAATAAGCAAATTGATTTAAATGATGTAAATCGTGTTTTGGAATTACACAACATAAATTTATTCTTTAAAAAATACGATCATATAGTCGGTTGGGATGAAGAAAAGTATAATTCAAACAAGAAGATTGCTGAATGTATCGGGGAAGAAATTAAAGTTTTTTTCTTGAATCTTACAGAAGATATGTTGGTGCGGACATATGATAAATGCGATGTAATTTTCTGGGACGATTTTTGGCGCTTCTTTTATCAGTTTGAGGTTTATAAAAAAATTTCAAAAGAGCGTTTTAATGAAATAATTGATGAACTGAAAATGTCTGCTAATAAATTGCTTGAGCATAAAGATTTCGTGCGTTTCTTTGAAAGTGAAGTGACCGAGAAAATGTGCGATCCAGAGTTTGGAGCTACTTTTCTTATCGATTATTTTTTGTCTGCACGAAATGAGAATGAGAAGTATTATTTACCCAAATCGCTGTCTCCAGAAATGATTTATAAAACAGTTATGCAGTATGTAACTGATGTTGAATTTGTTAATGCTAATCGTTTGGCGTTGATTATAAATAGCAAATCAATTAACAATAAAATGTTTTCTTTAGACGATAAATTACGATACAAGGCTCAACAACGATATCAAAGAATCTGGGAAGAAATAGAAAAAAGTGGTCAAGTAATAATAAAACAAGGCTACGGCGTAAACATAGAATTCACCACTGAATGTGAGGATTGTTCTTGTGAGTTTAAGAATGGATATATAAAAGCTCAATACAGTTCTCTTTGGGTGGAAGAGAACATGGATTATCCAACATTATTGAATAATTTTATATATCTGTTCGAGTATGTTGATTCTCAAATGAGATGTAAATTAACGAACACATGCTTTGAAAAAGGTGTATTTGAAAGTATTTTTTCTATAAACGGAAATGGAATGTATAGAAAAGGTGAAACTTTTAATCTAATGAACATGCTTGCAAATGCTCAGATTCATAGTTATATGGGAGTTCTAAGTGATTTGGGGACGTCTTTAGAAGAGATTTGTATATGGTTTTTTGAAGAGTATTTAAAAGAAGAATTTGGAGCGGAGGGTTTTATTTGTAACATCCCTAAAAACAATACATATATTTGGGAAAAATGCAAATTGATTTCTTCTGCTATGGATGGAGTTATCAAGCAATATAAAATGTTTGTAGAAGAGCATGAAATAGATAGAGGGTTTTATGTTATGTCTTCTACACCAGTTTCGTATAGGGATTTGCCAAGTTATTCCAAGAACAAGTATGCATATGTTGATAACCAGAATTTAGTTAAAGAGATGAATATGCTTTTTTCTAATCAGAGTCATCTTTTTTACATTGAAAAAGCTAAGAATAAGTATTCTTCGTTGGTTGGTTTGATAAATGGTTTAGATTGCACAATAGAAGATTTTTATGAGTATCAGAAGAGGGATATTCATTGGCTAATTGAACAAGGCAGTTTATTACTTTCGAATAATAAACTTTCTTTGAATAATACGCGCGTATATATCCTAAGACAGTTTTACGATAGCGGATTTATTTGCTTACCGCATTTTCGTAGTTCTTACCTTAAGATGATGATTCAAAATGGAGATATTAGGACTGATTCAAGTTTACTATCATTGCCTGAATATCAGTATATTGATTTTATTTTGAATAAACGTGAATTTAGTAATGGCCTTGATTTGCGTAATAAGTATATACATGATTCCATTACTACGGATGAAAGAATTCAACATCAAGATTATGCCATACTAATGAAGGTTATGATTATTCTTATCATTAAGATGAATGATGAGTTTTGCATTAGAGATGAGATGAATAATGGAGAGGAGGATTTCTATGAGCTATGATTATTCAGAAAACATATTAGTTCAGGAAAGTGCCGGACATCTGCTTGAAGAAGAGTTGGGGTGGCAGGTGGAACTTGCATATAATCAGGAAGTCCTTGGGGAGAATGGAACGTTTGGACGAGGTTCATACAAGGATATTCTTTTGGTGCGATATTTTCAAAAGGCACTTCGTACGCTCAATCCGTGGATTACAGATGCACAGGTGATAGAAGCTCAGAATACTTTTGAAAAACATCTTTCAACAGCATCTTTGATGCAGATAAATGAAGAAAAGTATTCTCTTATTCGGGATGGAATACCGGTTACGGAAAAGAAGCAAAATGGTCAGACTGAAGAGAAGAGGGCTATGATCATTGATTTTCAGAATCCTGATGATATGGAGAGAAATCATTTCTTGGCAGTAAAGGAAATGAAAATACATGGTGACTTATATCGTAGGCGCATTGATATTGTTGGTTTTGTAAATGGGATACCTCTATTATTTGTTGAGTTGAAGAAGAATTCTGTGAACGTGCAGAATGCGTATACAGATAATTATACAGATTACTTAGATACGATACCGCATTTGTTTTATTACAATGCTTTCTTGATGCTTTCGAATGGTGTAGAAGCAAAAGTTGGTACTCTTGGAAGCAAATATGAATTCTTCCACGAATGGAAAAGACTAAGTGAGAGTGACGAAGGAAACGTGGCTCTTGAAACCATGCTTAGAGGTATTTGCAAGAAGGATAATTTCTTAGACCTTTTGGAGAACTTTATTCTATATGATCATTCCGGAGGAAATACAATCAAAATCCTCGCAAGAAACCATCAGTATTTAGGTGTTAATGAAGCTGTAAAAGCCTATGAAGCACGTAAACTCAACGATGGAAAACTGGGTGTATTTTGGCATACACAAGGTTCCGGAAAGAGCTATTCTATGCTGTTTTTATCACAGAAAATACGTAGGAAGTTTACGGGCTCACCAACGATTGTAGTTTTAACAGATAGAGAGGAATTAAATACCCAAATTAGTGATACTTTTGAGAATTGTGGACTTTTAGGAAAAACGAAGGCTTCACAGTTTACAGCATCCAGCGGTGACGATTTGATAGAGAAACTGAAAGGTAATCCGAGTTTTATATTTACTTTGATTCAGAAGTTTAACAAGAAAACGGAGCAACCTATATATCCCGATCACGACATTATAATTATGTCCGACGAAGCACATAGAAGCCAGTATGGCATATTTGCAGATAATATGGTTGGCCTCCTTCCTACAGCCTCAAGAATTGGTTTTACAGGAACACCTTTGCTCTCAAACGATAATATTACAGAGCGTACTTTCGGTGGATATATTTCTATCTACGATTTTAAGCGAGCTGTGGAGGATAAGGCAACCGTGCCGTTGTATTATGAAAATCGTGGTGAGAAGATACTTGATATTCACAATCCGGAAATCACAGATGAAATATTAGATGCTATTGAAGCTGCTGATTTGGATGAAGAACAGCAGGAAAAACTTGAGCATGAGTTTGAAAAGGAAATACATTTGTTAACTGCGGAGCCTCGTCTTCGTTCTGTAGCGAAGGATTTTGTTCAGCATTACTCTGATCTTTGGACAAGTGGTAAGGCAATGTTTGTATGCTTGAATAAAGTTACATGCGTACGTATGTATAACTTCGTTCAGGAATACTGGAATGATGAAATCTTAAGATTAGAGACGGAAAAGAAAACAGCATCACAGCAAGAAGTATTGGAGCTTGATCGCAAGATCAAATGGATGAAAGAGACTGAGATGGCTGTTGTAATATCGCAAGAGCAGAATGAGATTCAGACGTTTAAGAAGTGGGATTTAGATATCAAGGTTCATCGTGCTAAGATGGAAAAGCGTGAATTGGATAAGGAATTCAAGGATTCTGATAATCCATTACGTGTAGTTTTTGTTTGTGCAATGTGGCTTACAGGATTTGATGTTAAGTGCTTGTCTTGTTTGTATTTGGATAAACCGTTAAAGGCACATACATTAATGCAGACCATAGCCCGTGCCAATCGTGTCAATGAAGGTAAGAGTAATGGATTAATTATTGATTATATTGGAATTGTTAAAGCATTGCGAAAGGCTTTAGCTGATTATACTGCTAATACCGGGGGAAGAAATACAGATCCAACCGTGGACAAGGCAGAGCTTATTTCACGAGTACTAGAAGTAATATCTTCCGCAGAAGAATTCTTGGAAGAAAAGGATTTCGAACTTAATGATTTGATATATGCCAAGGATTTTACAAAGCTTGGAATGCTACAAACAGCAGCAAATGCTGTATCAGATAGCAAAGAATCGGCTAAACGTTTGATGACATATGCAACTGAGCTTTCGAATATGATGAAGTATTTGGATAGAGATGATATTTCACATGCTGATCGCGAACGTAAGGATGCAATAATTGCTATTTATGACGAGTTGAAGAAAAAGAAAAAGCATGTTGATACTGTGGATTTGATGGTTCAGATAAATGGTATCCTTGGCGATTATATTCAGATCGAAACACAGGTGTCAGAAGACAAACAAGCAAAACGATTTGATATTTCTAAGATTGATTTTGATTTGCTTCGTAGAGAGTTTGCAAAGGTTAAACAGAAAAATCTTGCACTGAAGGATTTGGATGAGCTCATCCAAATTCGTATAGATGCGATGCTTAAAGAAAATCCAACGCGAGTCGATTACTACGAAAGATATCAGAAGATTATTGAAGAGTATAATCAGGAGCAGGACAGAGCAAATATCGAGAAGACATTTATGGATTTGATGGATTTGGCAAATTCCATGAATGAGGAAGAGCAACGGTATGTTAGAGAAGGATTCTCTAGTGATGAGGAATTATCGTTGTACGATTTGCTATTCAATGAGAATCTTTCAAAAGAAGACATCAAAGCAATAAAGAAGGTTGCGGTTGATTTGCTGGATAAGATTAAGAGCCGTATTTCTGAGCTTGATCACTGGACCGACAAGCAAGAGACAAAGGCAGAAATCGATAATCTGATAAGAGATACTCTTTGGATGGAATTACCGGAGAGTTATGATGAAATACGAATATCTGAGTATAGGCAGAAGATATATGAGTATGTTTATATGAGATATAAGGAAGTGGCATAAAGGGGAAGGTACAATGACAAAATACGACGTAAACAATATTGCGGTGAGTTCATTACTTGCCAGTATAAAAAATGGAGAGATTGCAATCCCAGAGATTCAAAGACCATTTGTCTGGGATAGTACAAAGGTAAGAGATCTTATAGATTCACTGTATCAGAATTATCCGGTGGGATATATTATTGTTTGGCAGAATCCGGACGTAAAGCTTAAAGATGGTACGATGTCTATCGGTAAGAAGGTTCTTATTGACGGACAGCAAAGAATTACAGCTTTAACGGCAGCTATAGTAGGTCAGGAAGTAGTGGATTCTGATTATAAAAAGAAACGTATTAAGATTGCGTTTAATCCGCTTGAAGAGCAATTTGATGTTGCGACTCCAGCAACATCAAATGATGTCAAGTATATTAGTGATATAGCCACTATCTTTGATCCTTCCTTTGATGTGTTTGGCTTTGTTATGGATTATTGTGAAAAGAATGGCCTTACATCAAATGAAGAGAAATCAAAGATTTCTCGAATTATAACAAATCTTAAAAGCATAGAAAATAATAATCTTGGTGTAATCAATCTTTCGCATGAACTAGATATAGAACAGGTAACAGATATATTTATTCGTATTAATTCGAAAGGTGTTGTTTTATCTCAGGCTGATTTTGCTATGAGTAAGATTTCCAGCAATAAGATTTATGGTGGTAATGTTACTAGAAAAATTATTGATTATTTTTGCCATTTGATGCAGTCTCCGGCGGATTATGAGCTTATAAAAAACAATGATACAGAGTTCTCTTCAACATCTGAATTCGACAAAATAAAATGGGTTGTAAAGGAAAACGAGGACATTTATGTGCCGGATTATACGGATGTTCTCCGCGTAGCTTTTACATATAAATTTGTAAGAGGTCGTCTGTCTGACTTGGTAGCTTTATTATCAGGACGTGATTTTGAGACGCGTGAATTTAAAGATGAGATTGCAGAAGTATCATTTAAGGATTTGCATGATGCCGTATTATCGGTTGTTAATGAGACAAACTTTAAGCGTTACTTGATGATTCTTAAATCTATCGGAATTGAAAAGGCATCTCTTGTAAGATCACAAAACGTTTTAAACTTTGGGTATACACTGTTTATTGGTTTGAGAAGCCGTGATATCGATTCAAATATCATCGAAAAAACTGTTCGTAGATGGATTGTTGCAACGATGTTAACAGGAAGATATTCAGGATCGCCGGAATCTTCATTTGATTATGATATTAAGCGTTTTATGTCCTATGATAATCCACTTGATTATTTGGAACAGTTTGAGGCTGGAGCCTTGTCTGATGCATTTTGGGATCATGCTTTGGTGGATCATCTCAATACATCGGTGGCTAGTAGTCCGTATTATAATGTATTTCTTATGGCTCAGGTTAATGCGCATGACAAGGGATTTTTATCTGAACAAATTGAAGTGAAGACTATGCTTGAGGAACGCGGAGATATTCATCATTTATTCCCAAAGAAATACCTGATCAAGAATGGGTTGTCAAATAAGAGCATGTATAATCAGATTGCAAATTATGCTTATTTGCAGACTGAGATTAATATTAAAATTAGTGATGATGCTCCAAAGGAATACATGTCAGTGGTAATAAATCAAATTGAAACCGGTAATGGCGTTTATGGCGGGATCACAAATAAGGAAGAATTAAAGAAAAATCTTGAAATGAATTGTATTCCGGAAGGATTTGAAAATATGACAATAGAAGATTATCCGCGTTTTTTGGATTCTAGAAGGAAGCTGATGGCACAGAAAATAAAAAAGTATTATGAATCTTTAAAATAAAAAATCGCGTTAGGAGGGAGAGAAAGATAGAAGCAATGGCTAAAAAGAAGAAAAGGAATATAAAAAAAGAACAGGTTTTATATCCGTCTGCAGTTATGTTGAAAGAGGATTGTTATAATGAATATCAAAGACTGATAGAGACTTATGATAAGATATATGAAAAAGTAAACATTATGCTTGCTTTTTGTGGCGTAGTACTGTTGGTCATTCTGTCGAAGGTTGATATAAGTAGGTATATGTTGCTGTTCCAAACAGAAGAAAAGGCTTTGTTTATAATTAGTTTATTATATTGCGTGGCAATTACGATATCAGCCTGGTTTATTTTTACTTCGGTTGTTCATTTACTTAACCTATTAAAAGGGAAAAAGATGGTTGTTTTTGACAGTATTGCAATTAGAAACGAAAAAATATATGAGAGTCAAGAAGAATCTGCGGCGCTGTGGTTGATACAGAAATATACAGATTCGATTTCTTCGATACAAAATGTAATCAAAGAAAAACAAGATGAATATGATAAGACAGTGATAAAGGTTATTATTTCATTGATGGCTTATGCGGTAGCTTTATTACTAGAGAAAGGAATATAAAAAATGGCAAATGATAGTTCAATAAAGGATATTGAAGCTGGAAAGGGAATCCCTCCAATTGTTACGTCTGGGAATGGAGATGGAACTAAAATGGAGACAAGAAGTGATTCAGGGTTGAAAACCATGACGTTTTCACAAGAAAAGCCTGAAAGCAAGAAAAAGTGAAAGTTGTTGGAAATTAGATTTTCGGTTAAAGATAACTTCTGGTCCATTGGATCAGAAGTTGTTTTTATGTCCGGAGTTATTTATAACTTCTGCTCCACTGGAGCAGAAGTTACTCTTCAGAAGAACTTGTAGTCCATTGGACCACAAGTGGAATTTGAGGTTTTAGGATACGCCTAAAGCGGGCGACATAGGAGCACGAAAATCTAGGCATAAAGTATGTGTAACTTTATGCGTATCCTGTTATATTTTTTATTTTTGAGTGTAATTATGGTTACGGAATAGTCGTAAAACGCAGTGGATATGCAGAGGTCTTTATTTACAAGGGTTTCTGAGTTAAACTATGTTGCAAAAGTGTTTATCATTCCGATATATCCGAAGTTGCATAATTTGACTGCACCAACGGTTGGTTCGGATATGCCGTAATAGTCGTTAACATGTTGCAAATGTTGATTTTATGCGGCTTGTAGCATTTGATGGTCGAAGTGGTGAGCTTCCGGTGGTCAGGGTGTCGGACCGCTTGTTAAGAGGTGCTACACATGGTGGCTCACGTGGTTGACCGGGCCCGCAGAGTAGTTGCGTGTATGTCTGCAAAATGGCTTAAAATCAATGACTATCGGGTCTGAGTATTGTATAATCATTGGCAGAGGTGGTTATCATGGCATCAAGCAAGGAATATTTGGATTTTGTATTGGAACAGCTTTCTGCATTGGAAGATATATCATATAGAGCGATGATGGGCGAGTACATCATTTATTATTGTGGCAAGATTGTTGGTGGGATATATGATGATCGTTTTCTGGTTAAGAATGTAAGGACTGCAACGGATATGATGCCGGAGTCATCATTGGAACTTCCGTATCCCATCCCACTCATTAAAATTCATATTTGTGGTTAATATAGTACTTTTCTTTTCGTATCGCATATCTGTAAGTTGAAAGAATAGATTCGAATCTTCTTTGTCAATTGGCAGATATTCAAGCTCATCAATAATTAGTAGTCTATAAAGCAAGACTCGCAAGTTCTCTCATTTCCTGTTCATTTACACTTGGTTGAAATGTAAAATCATAATCTTTAAGTTTTTTTACAAGTGGTATAAAACTTAATGCGAAATATCAACATTATTTCATTTGTAACAAGCTATATTGAGACCCAGGGTTATCAGATAGAAAAAACAGCATCGTATGATTAAATATCCGTTGCTGTATTTATATTAATGATAAAAAGTCAAAAATGCGGAATCCGCAAAAAAGTCGATTTATATATTGAAAAAAATTACGGATATTGGCGAAAATTCAAATAGACAAAAGTGCGGATTCTGCATTTTTGTTCAATAAAGAGAGGAGTGAACAGATGGAAATCCAAAGAGATATATATTTAAATAAACTGATATCAAAGAAGCATAATGGTCTCATAAAAGTTGTTGCAGGTATGAGAAGATGTGGAAAATCATACCTTATTTTTAATCTGTTCAAAGATTATTTGATCAGTTTGATTTCCTGCTTAATCCGGAAAGTATGGATGTTTAAAGGACTTATAACGTTGCAATGAAGCTCTGATTAGTGTATAATATATTCTGCTAATTTGGGGCTCTTATAGCTTTGAAAGGAGCCTTAAATGGGAAAAGATCTCAAAGTAAAGGAGCTTGGAGAAGGAATTGTCCAACGTGCCAATGGAACGTATCAGGCAAGATTCGTTGATAAATTTGGCGGTAGTAGACAAAAGAAATTGCAAAACGCACAAAGTCCATAAAATAAAGGAAATTTAAGGAGATATATAAATTATGAAACTAGGAATCGTAGGTTTACCTAACGTAGGAAAAAGTACACTTTTTAATTCACTTACAAATGCAAAGGCTGAATCGGCAAACTATCCATTCTGTACAATTGATCCGAATGTGGGAATAGTTCCTGTGCCTGATGAAAGACTTGATATGCTTGGAAAATTATATGAGTCAAATAAGATAACACCAGCTGTTATTGAATTTGTTGATATTGCAGGACTTGTGAAAGGTGCATCAAAGGGTGAAGGTTTAGGAAACCAGTTTTTATCAAACATCAGAGAAGTAGATGCTATCATTCATGTGGTAAGATGTTTTGAAAATGATAATGTAATTCATGTTGAAGGAAAAATAAATCCACTTCGTGATATTGAAACAATTAATATGGAACTTATTTTTTCAGATATTGAAATCCTTGAAAGAAGAATTGCAAAGACTTCAAAGGGTGCTAGAAATGATAAGACTTTAGCTAAAGAACTTGATCTTTTAAATAGAATTAAAAATCATCTTGATGAAGGGAATTTAGCAAAGAGCTTTAAGACTGATGATGAAGAGGAGATTGAATGGTTGAATTCATATAATCTTCTTACAAATAAACCTGTTATTTTTGCTGCGAATGTTTCGGAGGAAGATTTAAAAGATGACGCGGCTAATAATCCTTTTGTTAACCAGGTAAGAGAATTTGCTGCAAAAGAGGGATTTGAAGTATTTGTTATTTCGGCTGAAATTGAAATGGAAATTTCTGAGCTTGATGAGGAAGATAAGAAACTTTTCCTTGATGACCTTGGAATAACACAGTCTGGTCTTGATAAACTTATTACTGCAAGTTACAAACTTCTTGGACTTATGAGTTATCTTACAGCTGGAAAAGATGAAACAAGAGCATGGACTATTAAGGTTGGAACAAAAGCTCCTCAGGCTGCTGGAAAAATCCATACAGATTTTGAACGTGGTTTCATTTGTGCTGAAGTTGTTAATTATAAGGATCTTCTTGAATGTGGTTCTCATGCAGCTGCAAAGGAAAAAGGTCTTGTAAGACTTGAAGGAAAAGAATATGTTGTAAAAGACGGAGATGTTATTTTATTCCGCTTTAATGTATAAATATTAAAAACAGAGGACAGAATTATGAAAGCACCTGATATTATTTTTGTGAATTTGGGAATAAAGTTAAAAAATGTTGGCAGTGAGTTTGAGTTGTTTGGTCTTGATATAGCTTATTATGGTGTGATTATTGCACTTGCAATGTTTCTTGCTATGATGTTTGCTTTTTACAGAGCAAAAAGAGACGGACAGAACTTAGAATACTATTATGATCTTGGAATTATTGCCATGGTATTTGGAATTGTTGGTGCAAGAATATATTATGTTATTTTTGACTGGGATTCATTTAAAGATAAACCAATGTCGATATTTAACTTAAGAACCGGCGGACTTGCGGTTTTTGGTGGACTTATTCTTGCTGTATTTGTAGGATTTCTCTATATGAAATTCAGAAAAATGGATTTCTTACAGGTAATGGATACAGTGATTCCGGCAATATTGCTTGGACAGGCAGTCGGAAGATGGGGAAACTTCTTTAATAGAGAGGCTTTTGGAGAATATACCAATAATTTATTTGCCATGCAGATAAAATTGGATGATGCAACAGGCGTTGTCAGTGATTCAATAAGAAATAATATGATTGTACAATATGGTTATACATATATTCAGGTACATCCTACATTTCTTTATGAATCTGCAGGTGCAATTTTTATATTAATTCTTATTCTTGCTATTTCAAAACTTTCTTATTTTAAGGGAGAAATATTAAGTCTTTACTTGATTTTTTATGGAATATTGAGATTTTTTGTAGAGGGATTAAGAACAGATAAGTTATATCTTTTTAAAACAGGGATTCCGGTTTCAAGATTATTTTCAGCGATACTGGTACTTGTAGGCTTTATCTTATATATAATTTTGAGAAAAAAAGACAGTGGTAATTCTAATGAGACCGAAATGGAAAAAAGTATAGAATCATAGAAATATATAAAGTATAAAAAATACAAAGAGCACAGTAATTAAGAAATAAAAAATTTAATAAAAAAACATATTAAATCATCATGGATTTATTCGTTAAATTGAATAAATTTTCATGATGATTTTTTTTATTATTTTGTCTGAAAATACTTGATATTTATCATATGGTGGTGTAATATTATCATTGGGTGGAGGAAAATGGAGTAAAAGGGTATCGAAATGGAGCAAAGTGGTAAATTTTCCAGCTTAAGATATAAAGTTTAAAATTTGTGTAAAAGGAGGTGCGATAAGTGTTTATAGGACAAGCTGACCATAATTTGGATGCAAAAGGAAGACTTATTGTGCCTGCAAAGTTTAGAGAACAGTTAAGCGGGAAATTTATTATTTCAAGCGGTTTTGACGGATGTTTATATATTTATCCTGAAGAAGCCTGGATGGAATTTGATGCAAAACTCGAATCATTACCTAAGAGCAAGCCTGAAGCAAGAAAGATTGTAAGATTTTTCAGAGCTAATGCAGAATATGCTGAATTAGATAAACAGGGAAGAGTTTTGATTCCTGAAAAGCATAGAAAATATGCAAAGATAGATAAAGAAGTTACTTTAATTGGTGATAGTAAAAGAATTGAAGTGTGGAGTAGTGAAGTATACTACGAAACTAATGCTATTACTTCAGAAAAACTTGATGAATTAACAGGTGCATTAACAACAGAAACAGAATTTGTATTTTAATAAAGGATGAAAAATGGAGTTTAAACATAAATCAGTTTTATTAGATGAAGTAATTGAAGGGCTTGATATAAAACCTGACGGAATATATGTTGACGGAACATTAGGTGGTGGAGGTCATTCCTTAGAGATATGCAAAAGGTTATCGGATAAGGGAAGGTTGATTGGTATTGACCAGGACAGAAAGGCAATAGAAGCCGCTACCTTAAGATTAAAAGATCATATAGATAAAGTTACTATCGTTAAAAGTAATTATGAAAATATAGAAAAAATACTTAAAGATTTGGATATAGATAAAGTTGACGGAATATTGTTAGACCTTGGAGTTTCATCATATCAGCTTGATAACAGGGAAAGAGGTTTTAGTTATCTTGAAGATTCAAAGCTTGATATGAGAATGGATACAGACTCAACAAAGACAGCAAAAGACATAGTTAATGAATATTCTGAAATGGAATTATTCAGAATGATCAGGGATTACAGTGAAGACAGATTTGCAAAGAATATTGCAAAACATATTGTAAATGAAAGAAAGATTAAAGAGATTGAAACAACCTTTGAATTGAAAGAAATTATTTATCATGCGATTCCTTTAAAGGTTAGAAAGACAGATTCTCATCCTGAAAAAAGAACATTTCAGGCTATAAGGATAGAGTTAAACAGAGAGTTGGATGTTCTTGAAAACAGCATAGATAAAATGATTGATTTGTTGAATGATAAAGGAAGATTAAATATTATTACCTTCCATTCGTTAGAGGACAGAATAGTAAAAGTCAGATTTAAAAAGAATGAAAATCCATGCACATGTCCACCTGATTTTCCGGTATGTGTTTGTGGAAATGTTTCAAAAGGAAAGGTTATTACAAGGAAACCGATTCTTCCATCTGATGAAGAATTAAAAGAGAATTCAAGATCAAAGAGTGCAAAACTTAGAATATTTGAAAAACATGTTAAGGAGTAGAATATGAGAGAGTATAGCTATGATTACAAAAGCAGAAGATTAAATGAAAATGTTTATAATGAATATATAGATGGAAATACAGTCAGAAAACCTGAAAGAAGACCTGAAAGAAAGACAAGAACATATGTTGATAATAAAAGAGTTAATACATCAGCAAATGTTTTAAATAACAGAGAAAGAGCAACAAGACTTTCACTTGCAAGTGTTCTTTTGATTATTCTTTGCATTGTTCCTATGACATTATCAGCGGTTGTATTTATTTCAATGAATGAAAGTGTTAAGGCGAAAAAAGAAGCAATTGCAAAAAATGAAATTAAATTACAGTCTTTAAAAGCGCAGAATGATTCAGTAAGTTATGCAAACAGTGCTGTAGTTGATACTAATGAGATTATTAATATAGCAGTAAATGAACTTGGAATGGTTCAGGCAGGAAGAGGACAGATTATTTTTTATGACAAGACAGAAAGTGAGTATATGAAACAGTATAAAGATCTTCCTAGATAAATAAGCAGCGTATACTTTGGAGTTATATAATGAGTAAAAGAAGTAGTGGAAACGTAATAAAAAGAAAAAGATATAAGAGTATTAGAATTAAAGCTATGAGGAGCAGTCTTGTTTTTGTCCTCATAGCTGTTATCGTTTTTATGATATTCCTTATGGGCAAGCTTGCTTATATATATAAGGAAAACGGTGACGAATACGCTGCAAAGGTGCTTTCACAACAGACGTATTCATCTACAACCCTTCCATTTAAGAGAGGAGATATACTTGATAGAAACGGAAATGTAATGGCAACAAGTATCAAAGTATATAATCTTATTCTGGATCCAAAGCTCATTCTTACTGAAGGTAAAGATTATTTGAATCCAACAGTAAATGTTCTTGTTGATGAGTTTGGATATAATAAAGAGGATCTTATTAATCTTATAAAAGAAAATGCTAACAAAAGTTATTTTGTAAAAGATAAAAAATTTCCTTATGAAAAAATTGAAAATTTGAAAAAGATTTTAAGTAATACTGAAAAATATCCTAATGTAAAAGGAATTACTCTTGAGGAAGAATATAAGAGAATGTATCCGCTTAGTACACTTGCATGTTCGACTATTGGATTTACGGTTTCGGGAAATGTTGGAAACTGGGGAATTGAAGAATCTTATAATAGTTATTTAAATGGTACTGACGGTAGAAAGTTTGGCTATGTAAGTGAAAAGAATGTAATGGATCCTATCGTAAAGGAACCTGTTAATGGATATAATATTGTTTCCACAATAGATGTAAATCTTCAGAAGATTTGCGAAGAACAGATGAATAGCTGGGTTGAACAGTATCATCCAAAGGAAGTTGCAATAGTCATGGCGGACCCGAACAATGGTGAAATTCTTGCTATGTGCAGTTCCCAGAATATTTATGATCTTAATAATCCAAGAGATTTATCAAGATATTATTCAGAAGAAGAAATTAATGCCATGTCTGATGAAGAGAGTCTTGAAAAATTAAATGCAATATGGAGAAATTATTGTGTAAGTGATTCTTACGAAGCTGGTTCAACAATAAAACCATTTACCATTGCAGGAGCTTTGGAAAGTGGAAAGATTACAAAAGATCAGACTTTTGTCTGTGATGGAAGTCAGACCATAAATGGTATAAATATTGGTTGTCACAAAAGAGCGGGACATGGTACTTTAAATGTTGAAGGTGCCATAAATAATTCGTGTAATGACTGTCTTATGCAGATTGCAGCACTTGAAGGAATTGATACGTTTTGTGAATATCAGTCTATTATGAATTTTGGTATGAAGTCCTGTATTGATTTACCTGGTGAAACAAGCTGTGAAGGACTTCTTTATACAAAAGAAACTATGACAGCTATTGACCTTGCTACTAACTCTTTTGGTCAGAACTTTAATGTAAATATGATGCAGATGGTTGCAGGTTTTGGTTCGTTGATAAATGGTGGACATTATTATAAACCACACGTTGTAAAACAGATATTAAATGAAAATGGAGCTGTTGTTGAAAATTATAATAAAGAGCTTATAAGAGAAACTGTTACAAAAGATACATCAGATTTCCTTGTGAATTCACTTATAACAACAGTAACAAATGGTACCGGTAAAACTGCTAAAGTAGCAGGTTATACAGTAGGTGGAAAGACAGGAACAGCCCAGCACCATGATAAGAATGACAGTAATTATCTTTTATCGTTTTTAGGATTTGCAACAAGCGATGGAGAACCAAGTGTAATATGTTATTGTATTGTTGATTCTCCTGATGTTGAAGATACAAGTAGCAGTTCATATGCATGTAGATTATTTAGTGCAGTTATGACAAATGCGCTGCCATATTTAAATATTTTCCCTGAATCTGATGAAGCTCAGGCAGAAAAAGAAGAGGCTGATAAGCAGGCACAGGAAGAAGCATTAGCCGCAGAGCAGAATAATGCTGAAAATGCAGGTGAAAATAATACTGAAGAGACAGAAGCTGCTACAGAAAATGAAACAGCAGAAAGTGCTGGGACAGAAAATACACAGGTAAATGGCTCGTTTGATGATGATGAAAGTTATGATGAACCTGCGATTAGGGAATAAGAAAATACATCAAAAAGGAGAATAGTTATGCGTTATTTGGTTGTTGGAACGGGAAAAAGCGGAATTGGTTCTGCAAAATTATTATTAAGACATAATGAGGAAGTTGTTATTTATGATAGCAATGAAAATATTGATGTTGATGAAGTAAAGAATAAGCTTGGAAAAGATGATGTTAAAATCATTCTTGGAAAGCTTGATAATGATGATTTTAAAGATATTGATATAATGGTAATCAGTCCGGGTGTTCCTATTGATGCTGATTTTGTTATTGATGCAAAAAAAGCAGGAGTACATATCTGGGGTGAAATAGAGTTGGCCTTCAGATACGCAAAGGGCAGAATTATTGGAATTACAGGTACAAATGGAAAAACAACAACCACAACTTTAGTTGGCGAGATAATGAAGAATTATTTTGATTCAGTATTTGTAGTTGGAAATATTGGATATCCTTTTACTGATATTGTAGATGAAACAAAGGATGATTCTGTAATTGTTGCTGAAATAAGCAGTTTCCAGTTAGAGTCCATAGATGAATTTCATCCTGTTCTTACATCGGTTTTAAATATTACTCCTGATCATTTAAACAGACATTATACAATGGAAAATTATGCTGATGTAAAGATGTCTATTACAAAAAACCAGACTGAAGAAGAAGTATGTGTTTTAAATTATGAAGATGAGATTTTAAGAAAATATGCAGGAAAATTACCTGCCAAAGTAATGTTTTTCAGTTCTGCATCATACCTTGATAAAGGTGTATTTTTAGATGGTGAAAGAATTATTTACAGAGAACATAATGTTGATGAATGTGTATGTAAAGTAAGTGAAATGAAGCTTGTGGGTATGCATAATGTTGAAAATGTTATGGCAGCAATCTGTATGAGTATTTCAATGGGTGTTGATATTGAAACTATCAGAAATACAATTAGAGAGTTTAAGGCTGTTGAGCATAGAATTGAATTTGTAAGGGATTTGGATGATGTGTTGTATTATAATGATTCTAAAGGAACAAATACAGATGCATCTATTAAAGCTATTGAAGCGATGACAAGACCTACAGTGCTTATAGCAGGGGGATATGATAAAGGTTCTGAGTATGATGACTGGATTAAAGCATTTAATGGTAAGATAAAGAAACTTGTTTTAATTGGTGATACAAAGGATAAGATAGCACAGTGTGCAAATAAATATGGATACAGGGATTATATTTTTGCAACTGATTTAAAAGATGCAGTAGAAAAATGTAAAGAAAATGTCGGACCAGGGGATGCAGTGCTTTTATCGCCTGCATGTGCAAGCTGGGATATGTTTAAAAGTTATGAAGAAAGAGGAGATCTCTTTAAGGAATATGTAAATGCATTATAATAATAATGCATTTTTATATGTGGTATAAAAAAATCCGGGATTTGGTGCGAGATATGAAACAAAAAGAAAAAAAATACTTTGATTACAATCTTTTAGTAATAGTTATATGCCTGATAGGATTTGGTCTTATAATGATATATAGTGCCAGTTCTTATGAGTGTTCATTGCTGTATAAAGGGGATTCGGCACATTACTTAAAAAAGCAGTTTTTAGCAACATGTGTTGGTATCCTTCCGATGCTTATTGTAATAAAGTTCGATTATGGAATTTTTAAAAGGAAAATTATGGCACGTGGAGCGGCTTTAGTAGCAATCTTTATGTTGCTTTTGATTTTCACGCCACTTGCTTATGAAGCAAATGGTGCAAAAAGATGGATTGCAATTCCATTCTTTAGCATTCAGGTTTGTGAAGTGGTTAAGGTTTGTTTAATTATTTATATGGCATATTTTTTAAACAAGAAAGGTAAATATCTTGCAGATGGAAATGTTTTTATAATGGCAATTGGACTGATTGGAGTTCCAACACTTGGAGTGCTTTTAATTACATCTGACCTTAGTTCTGCTGTAATTATTGCAGCTATAGGATTTATAATGCTTTTTGTGGCTTGCCCTAAAAAGATTTTTTTTGTACCAATTGCGATTGGAGGAGCGTTTCTTGGAGGTTTGTTTATTTTACTGGCATCCTATAGAATGGAAAGAGTAAAAGTATGGCTTCATCCTGAAAAATATTCTGAGGAAGGTGGATTCCAGGTTTTACAGTCATTATATGCTCTTGGTTCCGGAGGGTTCTTTGGAAAAGGTTTAGGAAACAGTGTACAGAAATTAGGTAATATTCCTGAATCGCAAAATGATATGATCTTTACGGTAGTATGTGAAGAGCTTGGAATAGTGGGAGGAATAGCTGTTCTTATAATGTTTTCGTTGATTTTATACAGAATAGCGGTGGTTGCTCTTAATGCAAGAGACAGATTTGGTTTGCTTATCTGTACCGGAGTTTTTGCTCATATTGCAGTCCAGACTCTTATAAATATTGCGGTTGTTACTAACACCATGCCAAATACAGGTGTTCCACTTCCTTTTATGAGTTATGGTGGATCCTCGGTTATGTTTCTTATGATAGAAATAGGGCTTGTGCTGTCGGTTTCAAGACATATACCGATCAGAGAATAAATTTTTAGAAAATTTTTTGGAAAAGAAGATATTGTTATGAAAAGAAAAAATAAGGGAATTATAATATTGTCTTTAATTGTGTTGATTGGTCTTACAATATTTTTTTTGCTGACAAGAGAAATACAAAATGACAATATAAAAGTAACCGGAAATATTAAATATAATGATGAACAGGTTATAAATTATATTTTTGAAGATAAGTGGGATAAAAATCCTTTTGTTTTATATTTCAAATCTAAGTATGGTAAACAAAAAAAGATTCCATTTGTAGACAAATATAAGGTTAGCATTACATCTTTTAATTCTGTAAAAATAACCGTTTATGAGAAAAAGATAATCGGTTATGTAATGTATATGGGTTCGAATATGTATTTTGATAAAGATGGTACGGTTATTGAAAGCTCTACAAGAAAGATTGAGGATGTTCCACTTGTTAAAGGACTGAATTTTGATAACATTGTACTAAATGAAACTCTTCCTATAGAGGATAAGGATGTACTGGATGTTATTCTTGATACAACCCAGATTTTACAGAAATATAAGTTGAATGTTGATTCGATAGAAATTGATGATAAGAAAAAAGTTATTGTATATATGGGGAATATCGAGGTTCTTCTTGGTAAAAATAAGGACATGAATGAAAAGATAAGGGCACTTAGTGATATGTATGACAGCGTCAAGGATATGAAGGGAACTCTTGATATAACAGAGTATAAAGAAGATGATTATGGTTATACTTTTAAAAAAAGTGAATAATAACAGATAAATATAGGAAAAAAGGTTAATTTTTTCTTGATTATTTTTCTGAATGAATATATTATTAATATGAATGTTTTTTTATAAAGGAGGAAAGACCCTTGTTAGAGATTAAGACAAGCGAAGCAGAAGCTGCTGCTAAGATTATTGTTGTAGGCGTTGGTGGCGCAGGAAATAATGCAGTAAATAGAATGATAGATGAAAATATTGGTGGTGTTGAATTTATAGGAATCAACACAGATCAGCAGGCTCTTAAGTTCTGTAAAGCTCCTACAGCATTGCAGGTAGGTGAAAAGCTCACAAAAGGTCTTGGGTGCGGAGCTGTTCCTGAGATTGGGGAAAAAGCCGCAGAAGAAAGTATAGAAGAAATTTCACAGGCTATTAAAGGTGCTGATATGGTATTTGTAACTTGTGGTATGGGTGGTGGAACCGGTACAGGTGCTGCACCAGTCGTTGCAAAAGTTGCAAAAGAGCAGGGTATCTTAACAGTCGGTGTTGTTACAAAGCCATTTAGATTTGAAGCAAGAGCTCGTATGAACAATGCTTTAGGTGGTATAGAAAAATTAAAAGAAAATGTTGATACATTAATCGTTATTCCAAATGATAAGTTATTAGAGATAGTTGACAGAAGAACAACTATGCCTGAAGCTTTGAAGAAAGCTGATGAAGTATTACAGCAGGCTGTTCAGGGAATCACAGATTTGATAAATGTTCCTTCACTTATCAACCTTGATTTTGCTGATATCCAGACTGTTATGAAAGATAAGGGTGTTGCTCACATTGGTATCGGTACAGGAAAAGGCGATGATAAGGCAAATGAAGCAGTTCAGGTTGCTGTTACATCTCCATTACTTGAGACTACTATTGCAGGAGCTTCACATGTTATTATTAATATTTCAGGAGATATTTCTCTTGCAGAAGCAAATGAAGCTGCTACATATGTACAGGAACTTACAGGAGAAGATTCAGAAATCATCTTTGGTGCAAGATATGATGATACATATCCTGATGAATGTTCAATAACTGTTATTGCAACAGGACTTGAAGATAAGAATAATGCAAAAGACACATTTGGATTTAAGACTTCGGCTCCAAAGCCATCTTTCAGCTATCAGAAACCATCTGTAAAACCACTTAATAATAGTGCTGCAAGAACAGAAAAACCATCATTTGTTCCTAAGACAAATTCAACTCCAAATGTTAAGCCTGTTCAGACAAGAGTTAAACCAGTCAGAGCAAGCAAAGAAGAAAAGACAATTGAAGTACCATCTTTTCTTAAGAAAAAATAAATAATACACTTATCTAAAGTGACTAAATATTGTAATTTATAAGGTCGCGTACTGTGTACGTGACCTTTATTGAAAGGAAATATAGACAATGAAGAAAAATTTAATATCAAAAGCAATGGTTATCATGGTATCAGCAACACTTGTTGCATCTGCATTTACCGGATGTGGAAAAAAGGATAAAGATTCTGCAACAAAGGTATTTGATTATGATATTAAAGATTATGTAACAGAACTTGGAGCATATACAGGAAGAACAGTTGAAGAACAGGTAACAGAAGTAACTGATGAAGATGTTCAGAATGAATTAAATGAGCTTCGTGAAAGCAAAGCTACATATAACGATATTACAGACAGAGCTGTTATAGAAGGTGACATACTTACTATTGATTATACAAAATCCCAGGCCGGAGCTGATGATGTAAATCAGACAGATTATGAAGTTACAGTAGGCGAAGGAATGCTTGGAAATGAAATCGAAGCAAAACTTGTTGGAATGGAACTTAATAAAACTTCTACAGTAGAAGTTGATGAAGCTACTACAGCTGATGATGGAAGTACTTCTACAGTTAAGTCAACATATACAATTACTGTTAAATCTATTAAAGAAAAGGTATTACCTGAAGTTACATCTGAATTTTTAAATGAAAATACAGAATATGACAGTCTTGATAATTATTTAGCAGGAACAAAATTACAGCTTGAAGAAGATAATTTAGAAAGTGCAAAACAGCAGACAAAAGCACAGCTTTTACAGGATATAACAAAAGATTCAACAGTAGTGGGTGCACCGGCATTTTTATATAATATAAATTATAATTCTCTTGCACAGACTTATTCAAATTATGCAAATTATTTTGGAACAGATCTTGAGGGATATCTTGAAATGGCAGGAAGTTCTCTTGAAGGATTACAGGAACAGGCTGTAAGCACAACAGAACAGGCACTTGTTGTTGAAGCTATTCTTAAAGATGCAGGAAAAGATATTACAGATGAGCAGTACAATGAAAAATTAAAATCATATGTAGATGAATATGATTATAAATCAACTGATGAATTATTAGAGAAGTTTTCTAAAGAAGAACTCCTTATGTCAATGAGAAGTGAAGTTTGTTTAGATTATTTATATGAAAATAATACAATAAATCAGACAACAGTAAGTGCTTCATCTAATTAATTTGATTTCAGGCTGTCGCTTTAAGTGAATGCTTAGGGTGGCAGCTTTTTTTATACCAGTACGGTTGTTTTTCGGCTGCTACATCAGAATATTAAAATGTTTATGGTAAAAAATCTTGACAAAACAGGGTTATTATGAGAGGTTATTTTTATGAACATTATAGATAAAGTTAAAAAAACAAAAGATGATATTTTCTTATTTAAGAAAAATTTTAAAGGACATTTTTCTACGATAACAAGACACAGACATGAGGTGTTAAAAAACTGCATTAGGTCAGGAATTATTCTTCAGGGACTTTTACATGATTTATCAAAATATTCAATTGATGAATTTTTTGTAGGAGTATTGCATTATAAAGGTGATAAGAGCCCTAATGAAGGTGAAAGAGAAGATTATGGTTATTCAAAAGCATGGATGCATCATAAGGGAAGAAATAAGCACCATTTTGAATACTGGACAGATTATGATCCGGTTACAAGAAAGATGTCACCTGTGAAAATGCCAAAAAAATATGTTATAGAAATGTTTTGTGACAGAGTCGCTGCATCTAAGATTTATCAGGGTGAAAAATATACTGATTCTTCTGCTTTGGAATATTTCAGAAGAGGAAACGGACGCAGGGTTATGCATGAAGAAACATCAAAAGAGATAGAAAAACTGCTTGTTATGTTATCAGAAGAAGGAGAAGAAAAGACTTTTAAATATATCAGAAAAGTAAGATTTCTTGGATGGTAATAACAGGCTGATGGATTTATTATAATGGCAGAGATGGTTGATGTAAGTATATTGAATACATTGAATTTATTTATGGAGGTTGGATAAATGAAGTGTCCGTATTGTGGAAAGGAAATGAATAAGGTTATCGATTCGAGACAGGCTGAAGAAAATTCCATCAGAAGAAGAAGGGAATGTGTAAGCTGTGGTAAAAGATATACAACTTATGAGAGAATAGAAAACATTGATATGATGGTTATTAAGAAAGATAAGAAGATTGAGCCATATGACAGGAATAAAATAAGATCATCAATCATCAGATCATGTCATAAAAGAACAGCGACAGTAGAGGAAATCGATAAGCTTGTTGATGGAATTGAAAATAAAATATTTAATATGTATACAAAAGAAGTTCCGGCAGAACTTATTGGAAATCTTGTAATGGATGCACTTAAGAATTTTGATTCTGTAGCTTATGTAAGATTTGCTTCAGTTTACAGGGAATTTAAAGATGTAAATACATTTATGGATGAAATAAAAAGCTTATTGGAAAATAAAGAAGAGAACAAAGATGAGAATAAAGAGGAAAATAAATAATGGGTATATTAAAAAAGTTTTATCCTGATGAATATCTTGATAGTACATATATAATTGATTTTAAAAAATATTTCGATAAAGGATACAGGGGAATAATATTTGATATTGATAACACACTTGTTCCGCATGGGGCAATTGCGACAACAAAGGCAAATGAGTTGTTTGAGAAATTAAGAAATATAGGATTTGATACCTGTCTTATTTCTAATAATAAAGAAAAAAGAGTTAGTTCCTTTGCTAATTCTGTAGGATCAAAATATATTTTTAAGGCATCAAAACCACTTCCTAAAAACTATAAAAAGGCCTGCGAACTTATGCATACAGATATAGAAAATACTATGTTTGTCGGAGATCAGATTTTTACGGATGTGTATGGAGCAAAGAGGATAGGAATCTATACAATTCTTGTAAAACCGATTCATCCAAAAGAAGAAATTCAGATTGTTTTAAAAAGATATTTAGAAAAAATAGTTTTAAGAAGTTATGAGAAGAATAAATAAAAGATAATAAATGCACCACCTGTAAAGGTGGTGCATTGTATATTTATGGTAAAGTTTTTTGTGGAATTAATCAATTTTATGAAAAATATTTTTCCTTTATTAAATCGATAGGCATTTCTTTGCCTGTCCATATCTTGAACGCTTCTGCACCCTGGAATAAAAGCATATATAAGCCGTTGAATGTTATGCATCCTGACTTCTTTGCCATCTTAAGAAGTTTTGTTTCTCTTGGATTGTATATAACATCAGAAACAATTAAATCTTCATGGAAATAAGAAGAATCTTCGATTATGCAGTTGTCTGTGTTTGGTGCCATTCCAACGCTTGTTGCGTTTGTTAAAATGTGGCTGTTTGCAATACTTTTCTTTAATTCACTTTTATCATTAAGGTCATAAAGAGAAGCTTTACAGTCAGTTTCTTTATTTATTCTGTCCACAAGATTTCTTGCTCTGTCAAAGAACTGGTCTTTTATACTAAATACATTGATGCTTGAAACACCATCAAGTGCAGCCTGGGCACAGACTGCAGTAGCAGCACCGCCGGCACCAAGTAAAGTCATATTTTTACCAATGATATCACAGCCTGCTTCTCTAACAGCATGCATATATCCCATACCGTCAGTATTGTAACCGATAAGTTTACCATTATCATTAAGAACTGTATTTACTGCGCCAATGATTTTAGCAGCAGGACTTAATTCATCAGCAAGTTCATACATTAAATTTTTATTTGGCATTGTAAGGTTAAAACCTTTAACATTCATAGCTTTTAAACCGTTTATGGCTGTTTCTAATTTATCACATCCAACATCAAAACAAAGATATACATAATCAAGGTTTAGTATATTGAAACTTTCGTTATGCATAAGTGGTGAAATGCTGTGTGAAACAGGAGATCCAAGTAAGCCTGTAAGTGAAGTTGTTCCTGTGATTATATTGCTCATTGATTTGTCCATAATTCACCTCGTAATTTTAATATTATCTTGTTTTATACTAAATCAATAAAAAAATAATGTCAATAATCTTTTATTTTTACAAAAAAAATGGTAAACTTAACAATAATATGTTTAAATTTTGGAGGCAGGACTTTGCAGCTTACTTATCACTTGTTATCGGATAAAGGAAATAGAAGAAATAATGAAGACAGAGTCGCTAGTTATCAGCGTGATGGTGAATATTGCTTTGCTCTCGCTGATGGTCTGGGAGGCCATGAAAAAGGGGAAGTTGCATCAAAAACTGCCGTTGACACTTGTGTTGAGTTGTTTAAAAAAACCGGGTTTGATGAATTTCTTATGAGGGATTCTTTTGAAGTTGCCCAGGAAAGACTGTTAGAACTTCAGGAGAAAAATATGATGCCTGATGATTTTAAAACGACACTTGTATTATTATGTATAAATGAAAAAAATATAAATTGGGGACATATCGGGGATTCCAGATTATACCTTTTTGAAAATAAAAAAATTGTTTTACATACTTTAGATCATTCTGTACCACAGGTTCTTGTTAATATTGGTGAAATTGAAGATAAAGATATCAGAAATCATCCTGACAGAAGTCATTTGCTTAGTGCTATGGGTATTGAGTGGCAAAGACCGCGTTATGAGATAGCAGAGCCTATTGAACCTAAGCCGGGACAGGCTTTTTTAATGGCGTCTGATGGCTTTTGGGAACTTATTACGGATGAAGATATGGTGAAATGTTTAAAGAAAGCTGATGATGTCCATAAATGGATGCAGAATATGGAGAAAATCGTGGTTACAAACGGTGAAGGAAAGAATATGGATAATTACTCAGCTATTGGTATCTGGATTACGAAATAGGTAAAAATAAAGCTGCGGATTTATTTTGTTAACAAAATGTTAAAGTTGCTATGATTTAACCTTTATATTGTTTTAAAATATTGTAATTATAGGTAATGAATGTTATAATACTTCATATATTAAATCAACGTGATAACCTTTATATTTACCTGTATTTAAGGGTTAAATAAAGGGTGATTTACACTGAATAAAACGTAATTGGGAGGCGCAAAATGAGCAAGATTAATCCAGATTATTTGTGTCCGGGCTGCATGGCTGTTTTGGATGAGCCAGATTTACCATGCCCTCTGTGTGGTTTTGATAAGAATACTTATGCACCATCTCCTAGAAGTTTAAGACCATTTACAAAGTTGAACGGAAAGTACTTGGTTGGAAAGGTAATTGGTGAAGGTGGATTTGGTATTACTTATATCGGATTTAACATGGAGACAGATTTACCGGTAGCGATTAAGGAATATTTTCCATCAGAGTTGGCAACAAGAGATACAACTCAGGGAAATACAGTAACTATTTTTTCGGGGGAAGCACAGAGTCTTTATAAAGAGGGTCTTGAGAAGTATTTAAGAGAAGCAAGAAATCTTTCTATGTTTTCTGACTTACCAGGTATTGTTACTGTTAAGGACTTCTTTTATGAAAATGAAACAGCTTATATCATTATGGAATATATTAATGGTATAACATTAAAACAGCATCTTACTAAAGTTGGCGGTAGGATGAAACAAAATGAAGTTATTAAGATGATGAAACCTGTACTTGAATCTATGGTTAAGATTCATGAGGTTGGTATTATTCATAGAGATATCAGTCCTGATAACATTATGATTACCAGGAATAAGCAGATTAAGCTTACAGATTTCGGTGCTGCAAGAGTCTTTGATACAGAAGACAGCAAGAGTATTACTGTTGTATTAAAGAGAGGTTATGCTCCGGAAGAGCAGTATCGGGCTAAAGGTAATCAGGGTCCTTGGACAGATGTATATGCACTTTGTGCAACAATGTATAGAATGATTACAGGTGTTACTCCTCAGGAGGCACTTGAAAGAATTATAGAGGATAACGTAGAACCTATTTCTAAGTATGATCCTAATGTATGGCCAGAGACAGAATTTGCCATCATGAAAGGTTTATCTTTAAGAGCACAGGATAGATTCCAGACTGTTGAAGATTTAGTAAATGCTATTTATTATAGTGTTATTGAAACAGATGCAGATGGAAATAAACATCTTGTTATTACTAAAGATAATGCTGGTTCTGAATCACAGGATGTAAGTGTAGCACCTACTCCTGTAACTCCTGTAGCAGATGAATTTGAGGCATCTCCTATTGTTGTCAAGATAGGTGATACACCGGATGCAAATGTTGCAACAGAGGCAAGTTCTACAGAATCATCTTCTCCAATTAAACCTGTGGTTGAGGAAGCTACAGAAGTAAAAGCTGAAGAAACAAAAGAAGTAGATGAGATTTCAGAAATTGAAAAGAATATTGAAATCAAGTTAGAGAATAGAAGAACAGATATTCTTGAATTCAAGACAGATGAGCAGAAAGCTCAGGAAAAAGCTGAAGCTGAGGCTAAGGAAAAAGAAGCAGAAAGTGCTAAGTCTGAGTCATCATCTTCTCAACCTGCACCAGCTCATCAGACAAAAGAGAAGAAGGGCGGATTCTTTAAATCAACATTTAAGAAGCTTGTTAAATTACAGCTTGGTAAAGTCAGATTTGAAGATAACGTAACAGATCTTAATGTTGAGCATATGGATGTTGGAAATATCTCAGTATTAAGTGGATGTTATGACCTTAAGAAATTAGTTTTGAATAATAACATGGTAGATGATCTTTCACCATTATCTAATTGTGAGAAACTTGAATATCTTGCACTTAAGAATACTTTGGTATCAGATCTTGCTCCACTTGCAAAGTGTACTAACTTAAAATACCTTGATTTATGGGGAACAAGAATTACAGATTTACATGATATTTATTCACTTTCAAATCTTACATATCTTTGTGTAAAGAATACAGATATCAGAGCAAGTCAGATTGAAGATTTCAAGAAGAATATGCCTAACTGTGTTGTGGATTCTTAATTAAAAAGAAAATAAAATAAAAATATAAAACGAAGTGTATTATATATACACTTCGTTTTTTAAAAAATAAATATCCGGGAGATTCTATGGAAAATAAGAAGATTGAACAGATAAAAGAACAAATGAATAAAGTTATTGTTGGAAAGGATGATATTATTGAAAAGGTACTTGCTGCAATATTTGCAGGAGGACATGTACTTTTAGAGGATATACCAGGTGTTGGTAAAACAACTCTTGCAGTAGCATTTTCAAAAGCTTTATATCTTGATTATAGAAGAATACAGTTTACGCCTGATGTTTTACCATCGGATGTAGTTGGTTTTTCAATGTTTAATAAAAAAATAAATGAGTTTGAATTTAAAGAAGGAGCATGCATGTGTAATATTCTTCTGGCAGATGAGATAAATAGAACATCTCCTAAGACACAGGCAGCTCTTTTAGAGGTAATGGAAGAAAAGAAAGTAACAGTTGACGGGGAAGCACATTTCTTACCTGATCCTTTTATTGTTATAGCAACACAAAATCCTGTAGGATATGTAGGTACCCAGAAACTTCCGGAGTCACAGCTGGACAGATTTATGATAAAGCTTTCCATGGGTTATCCGGATGAATTAAGTGAGATAGATATTTATAAGGGACACAGCTATGAAGCTTTGGATAAAGTTGAAGCCGTGCTTGAAAAAGATGATATTTTAAAAATCAGAAAACAGGTAGAAGAAATTGAGATTAAAGATAATGTTTTAGATTATCTTGTTAAGATTGTAAGAGTATCAAGGGAACATAAATATGTTTCTCTTGGAATCAGTCCAAGAGGAGGAATTGCCCTTCTTAAAATGTCCAAAGCACTTGCATTTATGCATGACAGGACATATGTAGTTCCTGAAGATATTTTGGATTCTCTGGACGTTGTTGCAAATCACAGACTTGTTATGAATACCAAGGCTAAGGCTGACGGATATACAAGTGATATGGTTATTGAGGAATTAAAAAACATTATTAAGGTGCCATAAATATGATTTTTTACAGACTAAATTATTTATCATTTATAATTTTTGTAATTGCCGGAATAATTTTTTATAATGATTATGCATTGTATGTATTACTTGGCATTCTTCTTTTGATGCCTGTAATATCATATTTTTTAACTAAGAAAAGTATAGATAAATTAAATATAAGTCTTGATTTGGATAAGTCGAATATAGGCAAAAATACGCCGGTTAAAGTGACTTTTTGTGTTGAAAATAAAAGTTTTGTACCGGTTGAAAATATAAGGGTAAGTTATGAAATAAAAAATTGTTTTTATGGAAATAAGCAGGGGTATGAGATAAATCTTATAGCAATACCATTTAAGAAGAAAAAATTAGAATTTAATTTTGACAGCATTTATTGCGGAAGAGTAGAGATAAGCGTAAAAAAGGTAATGGTATATGATATCTTCTCATTATTTGGATTTGAGAAAAATGTTAATCTTATAAAGGATGTTGCCGTTTGTCCGTATGTTATTAAAAAAACAGAAAATATTCCTTTATCGGATTCAGGGAGAAGTGATGAGGAGGAGTTAAGTTCCATAAAGGGTGATGACGTTTCGCAGATTTCTCAGATAAGAGATTACATTCCCGGGGATAAATTGCAAAATATTCATTGGAAGCTTAGTGCTAAAAAAGAGGAAATACAGGTAAAAGAATATAGTATGCCTTATTCTGATGATGTAGTTTTACTTATAAATTCTTATGTTAATAAAGATGAACCAAAGGTGTTTGATGAGGTTATAGAAAAGACTTATGGGATAGCTTTGGATTTGATTGACCAGGGAAGAAGATTTTATTTTACATGGTTTGACAATAAGGAAATGGTTTTTAAGAAAAAAGAGGTAAATAACAGAGATGAGCTTATGGAAGCAATTCTTGATTTCTTTTATGTTAATACTTCTGAAGTTCTTAAAAACGATTATGAAATATATTCAAAAGAAATGGATGGTAAAGGGGAAATTGTGCTTTTTGTAAGCGATGATAAAGTGAAAAATGATGAAGGGGAAACTATAGATATTGGAAGCGAAAGGGTGGTGCTTAAATGTCTATATTAAAGAAAAGAAGAGAAAGAAAACTTAAGATAAAGAAAGACGCTGTTACTGAAAAAACAGGAATAGAAGTTCTTAATCTCCCTAAAAAAAGTGATAATACAAGGCTTTTTGATATTATATGTAATGTATTTTTAAATTTCTTTCTGGTAATTGGAACGCTTGGAACTTATGTTTCCGGTTTTGATGTGAAATTTAATTTTCCACTTGTTATTGCAGCTACGTTTTTAATAGCTGTATTTATGTCTTTTATATATTACAACAGACTGACAAAGATTTTAGGATACCTGGCAGTGCTTTTTATTTTCTTTTATGGAATTATAAATTACGGCTTTCTGGTACGAAGCGGTTTTTCTTTTGTATGCAATGATCTGATGGAATATTTTGAAGGTAAGTTGAATATTCCTTTGGAAAGAACCTATGATACATATGGATTTGAAAAGTATTATGCCATTACATTCAGTTTTATATTCATTATTTTTTCATGTATGTTAATGTTTAATATGATTATTTCTGAATCTAAGGGCTTTGTATGGATTTTTATTTTTACATTTCCTATTGTGCAGATGCCTTTATATTTCGATGAGAAAGTAAATATGGTTTATTTTTCAATATATATTATAACTATATTACTTTTGTTTTTTATGCGAAGTTCGGGGCATAGCAGGCTTATTTACAAGAGAGATAAGGATTATGAGGAAAGATGGAAGGAAGATAAAGTAACCTATGATTATATAAGTGATGGTAAATATAATCTTAGCTTTTTAGCATATTTTTTTGTTCTGGTCTGTGTTATGACAATTCTTCTTATGGCAGTA
Organism: Lachnospiraceae bacterium RM5; assembly: GCA_900110975.1. GTDB lineage: Bacteria > Bacillota > Clostridia > Lachnospirales > Lachnospiraceae > Bovifimicola. The sequence goes on along the minus strand of FOFK01000002.1, from coordinate 336,952 downwards.
ATGCCTGATAGAAAATTTAGTCTGGACAGAAGATTTGAAAGTGCTAAAACATTAACAAGGGATAGTGTAAGAAAGTTTGTAATGGTTGGTTTCTGGGGAATGTTTCAAAATGAAGGTGGTATTGCGGCCGGTGTAGGAAGAGATAAGCTTGGAAGTTCTAAATATGCCACTATGGATGATGAGCTTGATATAAAGCTTACAACGGTTTTGGAAGAAAATGAAAAAGCCACATATTTAAAGGATTTTAATGGGACTTTTTATGATGATAATTACTGGTATACAATTTCTGAATATAACCATGGCAATAAGTTATTAAAAGATTATGGGTTAACAAAGGCTGATGCATTTTTGCTTAATTATGAAATGGCAAGTGCGTATAATGAAGTGCTAAGTGATATCACTCTTTTTGGAAGAAGTAAAAAGTATATAGTAGATGAGGTTGCAACTTCAATGTATACAACGTATACGCCTCCAAATGGTTTTGTTATGCCTGATGATTATGCTCTTGGTGTTTCAGAAGATCATGAATATACTATAGATGATTATAAGAAATTAATAAAAAATGATGATGAGTATGTAAGGAAATATTCTATTTTACAAACCAGATCAACTTATGGAATGCCAAATTTTTATCAGGATGATTTATCTGAATTTAAGAAAATTATAAATGAGAATCATGATAAACTTCCTGAAGAATTAAAGGAAAAAGAAGAAAGTTATAAAGATTATGTTTATAATATGTATTTGGAAGTTCCAAAAGAAAATGAAAAAGTTATAAAAGAATTTTGTGAAAAATATAATCTTACAAAAGATACGAAAGACATAGAAAAAAGAATAGCTGAGATTTTTTATAATGATTATGAATATAACCTGGCACCCGGCAGAACACCATCAAATGAAGATTTTATAAATTACTTTTTAACTAAGCAGAAGAAAGGATATTGTGTTTATTTTGCAAGTGCAACAACTATGATTCTTAGATATCTTGGTATACCTGCAAGATATACAACAGGATATGTTTTGTGGCAGTCTGATAAATTATCAGGTCAAAGCGTAAGTATGGATATTTTTGATGAACACGATATGATAGAAGACTTTAGTTATAAAGATAAAATATTGACCTTTGAACTTACTGATGCAGCAGCCCATGCATGGGTAGAAGAATATGTTGACGGATATGGATGGGTAAGTGTTGAAACAACTCCTCCTACTGATGATGAGGATAGAAACATAGAAGATGATGGTTTACTGGCAGATTTTATTAATAATAATGTTTTTACAGCAGCTAATTATGAAAATATTAAAAAGACAATGAAAAATACTGCCATAGTTATTATAAGATTTGTAATTATATTTTTATTTATTTATCTTGTTACAGGATTTATATTCAGGGTTAAAAGAAAAAATGAAAAGGATATAGATAAGAAATATGAATATCTGTGCAAACTATCGTCTTTTATGGGTGAAAAAAGAAAAGATGAAGAGGCAATAAGGGATTTTTCTGACAGAATGGTAAATTTAGGGCTTATGGATGAAAAATCATCTTATGATATCTGCAGAATAGTTGAGAAAAACAGATACAGTAATAATAATATTTCTGATGAGGAAAAGGAATATGTTTTAACTGAGATTAATAATATCAGGAAAAATTTATATAAGAATCTGAATAAAAGAAGAAGATTTATTTTTAAATATTTTAAATGGTTATAATTTTCTAGATTTTATTTCAGGTTAGTTATATAATAAAATAGTTTGGTTAAAAGATAAAAACATTAGAGAGGTTTAAGATGAGTAAAGTTAGAACAAGATTTGCACCAAGTCCAACAGGACGTATGCATGTAGGTAATTTAAGAACAGCATTATATGAATTTTTAATAGCTAAACATGAAGGCGGGGATTTTATCCTTAGAATTGAAGATACAGATCAGGAAAGACTTGTGGAAGAAGCTGAGGGTATTATATATAGAACACTTGAAAAGACAGGTCTTACATATGATGAAGGTCCTGATAAAGACGGTGGTTTTGGACCATATGTCCAGAGTGAAAGAATGAAATCCGGTGTATATTTAGAGTATGCAAAGGAACTTGTAAAGAAGAAAGAAGCATATTATTGTTTCTGTGATGAATGCAGACTTAATTCTTTAAAACAGGTTATTTCAGGAAAAGAAATAGTTGTATATGATAAGCATTGTCTTTCTTTATCAGAGGAAGAAGTTGAAAAGAACTTAAGTGAAGGAAAGCCATATGTTATAAGACAAAATAATCCTACTACAGGAACAACTACATTTGTAGATGAAATCTATGGTGATGTAACAGTAGAAAATTCAGAACTTGATGACATGATTCTTATTAAATCAGATGGTTATCCAACATATAATTTTGCAAATGTAATTGATGATCATCTTATGAACATTACTCATGTTGTAAGAGGAAACGAATATATTTCTTCATCTCCAAAGTATCAGAGACTTTATGATGCATTTGGATGGGAAAGTCCAAAGTATGTTCATTTACCACTTATTACAGATGAAAATCATAAGAAATTAAGTAAGAGAAGCGGACATTCTTCTTTTGAAGATTTAATTGAACAGGGATTTATTCCTGAAGCTGTTGTAAATTACATTGCTTTACTTGGATGGAGTCCTGAAGATAATGAGGAAATTAAGTCATTAGATCAGCTTATAAAAGAGTTTGATTATCATCATATCAATAAATCGCCTGCAGTTTTTGATATTGTTAAGCTTAAATGGATGAACTCAGAATATATTAAGGCTATGGATGATGAGAAATTCTATGAGATTGCAAAAGAATATATAGATAAATATATTACAAAAGATCTTGATAAGAAAAAGATTCTTGACCTTGTAAAGACAAGAATAGAAGTTCTTCCTGATATTGAGGAAATGGTTGATTTCTTTAATGAGCTTCCTGAATACGATATTGCTATGTATACACATAAAAAGATGAAAACAAATTCAGAAAACTCCCTTGAGATTTTAAAGGAATTACTTCCAATATATGAAAACACAGAAGATTTTACTCTTGATAATCTTCATGACATTACACTGGATTATATTAAGGAAAAGGGTATAAAGAATGGCCAGGGATTATGGCCGGTAAGATGTGCTGTATCAGGTAAACAGATGACACCGGGTGGAGCATTTGAAATAATGGATATTCTTGGAAAAGAAGAGTCTGTTAAAAGAATTAAGAAGGGAATTGAAAAGTTAGAAAATGAAGTTAACTGATTCTAGAGAGGAAGCAGTTTGTCATGGAGCGGGACCCTGCGTTGTAATTGCAGGTCCCGGTTCAGGTAAAACATATACAATTACAAGCAGAATAAAATATTTAATAGAAAAAATGAATGTTAAGCCTGGTGAAATTTTAACAGTAACCTTTAATAAGGCGGCTGCTGTTGAAATGGAAGCCAGGTTTAAAAATAGTATAAATAAAAGCAAAAATAATATAAATTATAACGGGGTCAGATTTGGAACATTTCATGGAATCTTTTTTTATATATTAAAAAAAGCATATGGTTTTAACGCGTCTAATATTATTTCAGAAGAAGAAAAATTTAATAAAATAAAAGAATATGTAATGGAAGAGAATGTGGAAACAGAGGATATGAATGAATTTGTTTCATCCATTATAAATGAATTTGGAATTGTTGTAAGTGATATGATAAATATAAATAATTATTATTCATCTACATGTGGCAGAGATGTATTTATAAAGATTTATAACAGATATAATGATTATTTATGTAATAATAATCTAATTGATTTTGATGATATGATGATGCTTTGCTATGAGCTTTTAACTAAGAGAGAAGATATTCTTAATATGTGGAGACGGATTTTTAAGTATATACTTGTGGATGAATTTCAGGATATAAATAAGATTCAATATGAAATTATTAAGTTACTGGCAGCTCCGCTAAATAATCTTTTTGTGGTAGGCGATGATGATCAGGCTATTTATTCATTTCGTGGTGCAAGACCTTCAATTATGCTGAATTTCAAGGAAGATTATAAGGATGCAAAAATGATCAGGCTGAAAGAGAATTTCAGATGCAGTGAAAAAATTATTGATGCATCATCAAAGCTTATCAGTAAAAATAAAAAAAGATTTCCAAAAGAAATAGAGGGAGTAAATAAAGAAAAATCATTTTTATCAATTATGTCTTTTAAAGATGTGAACGATGAGTGTAATTATATAACTGATTATATTAAGAAAATGAAAAATGATGGCATAGAATTAAAAAGTCTTGCCATTCTTTATAGAACAAATTTAGAACCAAGGCTCTTAATAAGTAAGCTTATGGAAAATAATATTTCATTTATGATGAAAGACAAACTTCCTAATATTTATGAGCATTTTATAGCGAAGGATATTATAAGCTATATAAAATTTTCTCTTGGTGAAACAAAAAGAGAAAATTTTCTTAGAATAATGAATAAACCAAACCGCTATATTTCAAGGAAAATAATTAATAGTGAGGAGATAAGTCTTTTTAAATTAAAGCAGGATAATATAAATAAATCGTGGTTTGTAAAAAATATAGATAAGTTAAAATATAACTTATCTATATTAAAAAATTTAAGTCCTAAGGAAGGAATAAGTTATATCAGGAAAGTTATTGGTTATGATGAATTTATAGAAACATATGCCATTGAAAAGAATATAAATAAAGAGGAACTTATTAGTGTCATAGAGGAAATAGAAGAAGAAAGTAAGAATTTTAAAAATTATGATGAATGGTTTGAACATATAGATAATTATTCTGAGGAATTGAAAAAGATAAAAAGAAATGAATTAATGGATGATTATGTTGTTCTCGGAACGATGCACAGTGCTAAAGGTCTTGAGTTTGATAAGGTTTTTATAATAGATGCCATAGAAGGTATAACTCCTTATTCAAAAGCAAGCATACCAGAAGACATAGAAGAAGAAAGAAGACTTTTTTATGTTGCAATGACAAGGGCAAAGTATGTTTTGAAAATACTTTATCCTGAGAAGAGATATAATAAGAATACCAAAGTATCAAGGTTTATTAATGAAATAAAATGTTAAATATGTTAGAATGAATAGGAATATGCCCTGAAAGGATAAGAATTATGTTAAAAGCAGATTTGATGTTTAAAGAATTATCTAAAAGAATATTAGAAGAAGGATGTATGGATGTTGATCCAAGACCTCATTATGAGGATGGAACAAAGGCACATACTCTTTCTATAAATCACGTTATGCAAAGTTATGATTTATCAAAGGGAGAAATTCCGCTCATTACATTAAGACCGATAGCCGTAAAAAGTTCTATAGGTGAGCTTTTATGGATATATCAGGATGCTTCGAACAATCTTGATTTATTAAAGGATAAATATGGCATAACATGGTGGGATGAATGGGATATTGGAGACAGAACAATAGGTGCATGTTATGGTGAAACAGTAAGAAGACATGACCTTATGAGAAATCTGCTTAATGATATAAAAGAAAATCCGGATGGAAGAAGACATATCATTAATATGTGGCAGGAAGAGGATTTTAAGGATAAACACGGACTTAAGCCATGTGCATACCAGACGGTATTTAACGTACGTCATGGCAAGGATAATATAGACTATCTGGATATGTGTCTTTTTCAAAGATCAAGTGATTATGCAACTGCAGGAATAATAAATCAGCTTCAGTACGTTATTTTCCAGATGCTTGTTGCAAGACATACCGGATTTAAGCCTGGAAAATTTACATGGTTTGTTGCAAATATCCAGATATACGACAGACATATTGATAAGATAAAAGAAATGCTTGAAAGAGAAAGTATTGATTGTAATCCATATATAGAAATTAATCCTGAAAAAACAGATTTTTATAGTTTTACCGTGGATGATATAAAAATCAAAGGATATCCAAGAGAAGAGATTAAGAAGAAAAACCCACAGCTTAAATTTGATATAGGGATATAGACTATTAATAAAACAAGTATAGCAGATGATGAAACTATAACTGATAAGTTTTATGTAGTTAATACCGATAGAACAGATAACTTAGGGAATATGGAAAAAAGTATGAAAAAAATAATTAGTATATTACTGATAATTGTGATGATTTTATTAACGTCATGTAATATTTCAGAATCGATTAAATTAGATAAAAGAAAAAAAAGAGAAAGAGATAAAATTACAAAAAATGTAATTGAATGTATCAATAATAAGGATTGTGAAAACTTAAAAAATATGTTTTGTAAAAAATATCAGGAAGATGAAAAGTTGGAAGAAGATATATATGAGCTATTTGATTATTTTGATGAAGAAATAGTATCTTATGAAGATGACGGGACATATGGAACAAGTGAAACTGTAGTATCTGATGGGAAAATTGTTTTGGATTATGATTCAACTTATGTAAAAAATGTTACATTGGGTAATAAAAAATATAGTTTATCTATTGATATTACTTGGGTGGATAAAGATGATGAGGATATGGAAGGTGTAACGGGTATAGGCATAAGAGATAAAAATAAAGCGATAATTTTTTATATTTAGTGCAGGGGTACTATTCAAATGACATTAGTTGTAAATGATGAAGTAGTATATCGTAATAAAATATGAATGTAAAGTGTAATTTAAAATGAATAATGGAAAAAAGTATGAAAAAAATAATTAGTATATTACTGATAATTGTGATGATTTTATCAACATCATGTATTTATAATAAAAAAGTATATGAAGCTACAAAACTAGAAAAAAGAAAACAGAAAGAAGGTAGAGAAATAGCTGAAAAGATTGTAGAATGTATAAATAATCAGGATGCACATGGGATAGCAGAATTATATTGTGAGGAAAATAAAAAAAATACTGAGCTTGAATGGAATATTATGGATGTAATAGAAAAAGTTGATTTTAAAATCGATACATATGAGATAGATATGGATAGTTCGAGTGAAACAGTGGTTTCTGATGGGAAAATAGTATATGATTATTCAGTCATGGAAATAAAAAATTTTAATGGGGTAAATGATAATAAAAATCAAATAGTATTATTAATTTATTGGGTTAATGAAGATAATAAAGAGATAGAGGGCTTATATAATTTTTCTATCAGACTGGATGATGAATTATATAAGGTTAAAATTTAGAATAAAAACAGATAGATATTAAGAAAGATAGATATTAAGAATATTGTCATTTACGCGTATATTTAGAAGGTGATGTAAAATGCGCGTAGTCAAATTGCAAAAGTAGGTTTCAAATTACGCGTATATGATAAATTTTTAGTAAAATACGCGTAGTCTTCGATATAAATTTCTTGTATTATACCTTAAATCCTACGCGTATATCCGGAAGATAAAGCAAAATGCGCGTAATTAAAGCTATATAGATTAAGTATTCCTACGCGTATATTTAGAAGATAATACAAAATGCGCGTAATTAAATTTTAAAGTAAGTTTCAACTTACGCGCATATCATAAATATCTGACAAAATACGCGTAATCTACTTAATTTAAATTTAACTATTAGAATTGATAAATAAATTAATTAGTCTAATGATATTTCTTTTAAAATAAGTTATAATGATATGGTTATGTTACAATATGCAGATATAATAATATGCAGAAATTGCAATATGCAGAAATTATAATATGCAGAAACTATAATATGCAGAAACGACAATATAAGGAGGATAATATGAAACTTATAGCTGCAGTTGATAAAAACTGGGGAATTGGCAATAAAGGTTCGTTGCTTGTGAGAATTCCTGAAGATATGAGATTTTTTAAGAGTAAAACAGTAGGTAATGTAGTGGTTGTTGGAAGAAAGACTATTGATACATTTCCTGGTAAAAAGCCTTTAAATGACAGGGTTAATATTATTCTTACAAGAGATGAAAATTATAAATGTGATGGAGCTGTTGTTGTAAATAGTATTGAAGAGTTGCTTGAAAAATTAAAGGAATATAATAGCGATGATATTTATATTATAGGTGGAGAGAGTATTTATAATCAGATGATTGATTATTGTGATACGGCATATATCACTTATATTGATTATAGTTATGAATCAGATGCATTCTTTCCAAACCTTGAAGAAAAAAGTGATTGGAAGATGATTGATGAATCAGATGAATATACATATTTTGACGTGGAATATTATCATAGAACATATGCAAAAGAGAGCTGATTAGATGAAAGAAGAAAAGAGTCTGAATAACGTAAATAATTTAAAAAATTACATAAGCATAATTTTATTTTCTTTGTTTGTTATTGGATTTTCAATACTTTGTGCAGGTGAAAGTAAAGCTGATAATCAAAAAATCAGTGAGCTTCAAAGTGAAAGAAAAGAAAATCAGGAGAATCAGTCTTCACTATCTGAACAGGCTTCTGATATGGCTGAAAGTCAGGCTTCGTTAGAAACTTTGGTTTCACAGTTTAATGCAGAACTTGAATCTATAAATACTGAGTTGAATGATCTTAATACAAAAGTAGATGAAAAAAGCAGTGAAATAGATGTGACAGAAGTTGAGCTTGAATCTGCCGAAGCTGAGGAAGAGGAGCAATATGAAGATATGAAGCTCAGGATTCAGTTTATGTATGAAATGAAGCAGACAAATATTTTTGATATTTTCTTTTCTGGAGAATCCCTTGCAGATTCATTAAATAAAATGGAATATGTTGATAATGTTGTGACATATGATAGAAAAAAAGTTGATGAATATAAGCAGATAAAAGAAAAGATAGAGGATGATAAAGAACTTTTAGAATCCCAAAAAGCAGAATTAGAATCACTGCAGGCTGATAAACAGGCCAAAAGTGATGAAATGGAAAAGAAGATTGAAGATACAAATGCACAGATAAAGGAATATGCACAAAATGTTCAGGATGCAGAGGCTAAAGCTTTAGAGTATGAGAAAAAAATAGAAGAGCAAAATGCTGCTATTTATGAAGAGTACAGAAGAATGGAAGAAGAAAGCATAAGAGCGGCAATGCAGGCTGAGAGTGAAAGTATTGAAAAAGCTAAAGCGGATGGCACCTATGTTGAAACAGAAACTTATACTACGGATTACAAAGCTTCAACATCTGATGTAGATAAACTTGCGGCGCTTATTGAATGTGAGGCTGCAAATCAGCCATATCTTGGTAAGCTTGCTGTTGGAGCAGTTGTTGTTAACAGAATTGCAAGTCCTAAATTTGGAAATACACTAACACAGGTTGTTTACCAGCCATATCAGTTTACACCGGTTCTTAGCGGACGTTTTGAAATAGTTCTTGCCAGAGGTGCAAATGAAGAGTGTTACAGGGCTGCAAGGGAAGTTCTGATAGATGGTCACATAGTTGGAAACTGGATATATTTTAGAACAATAAATGGGCATCCCGGTGATATTATAGGTGATCATGTATTTTATTCCATATATTAAAATATATGAATAAAAAACAATTGAAAATATAATAATATTATTGTAAAATCTTATGGGCGATTTTTTCGCCCATATGTAATGTAGTAATTTGATTGTTATTCTGAAAGGATGGTTGAACAATGAAGGCTTTTTTGATACTGGAAGATAAAACGGTATTTGAAGGTACATCGATAGGTGCAAAGAGGGAAATTATAAGTGAAATAGTATTCAATACATCTATGACAGGATATTTAGAAGTACTGACTGATCCTTCATATGCAGGACAGGCAGTGTGTATGACATATCCTTTAATTGGTAATTATGGAATATGTTATGAAGATATGGAGTCATTGAAAGCGTGGCCTGATGGTTATATTGTGCGGGAAATATCCAGAATGCCAAGCAATTTTAGATCTGAAGGAGATTTGGAAACATTCCTTACAGAGCAGGATATACCTGGTATTGCAGGTATTGATACAAGAGCCCTTACTAAGATTCTTAGGGAAAAAGGTACAATGAATGGAATGATTACAACAAATGAGAATTATAATCTTGATGAAATTATTCCTAAATTAAAAGAATATTCACCAAAGAAGGTTGTTGAAAAAGTTACATGTAACGAAAAGTCTAAGCTTGAGGGCAATGGTTACAAAGTAGCCTTATTAGACTTTGGTGCAAAAAAGAATATTGCAAAATCTCTTAATGAAAGAGGTTGCGAAGTAACTATATTCCCTGCATTTACAAAAGCTGAAGAAATTATTAAATCTAATCCGGACGGAATTATGCTTTCAAATGGTCCGGGCGATCCAAAAGAATGTGTAACAATCATTGAAGAAATAAAGAAATTATATGAAACAGAAATACCAATATTTGCTATTTGTTTAGGACATCAGCTTATGGCACTTGCAACAGGCGCTGATACTAAAAAGATGAAATATGGTCACAGAGGTGCAAATCATCCGGTTAAAGATTTAGAGACCGGAAGAGTTTATATTTCATCACAGAATCACGGTTATGTTGTTGATGATTCTACTATTGATGAAAATATAGCAACGATTGGTTTTATTAATGTAAACGATAAAACAGTTGAAGGACTCAGATATAAAAATAAGAATATCTTTACGGTTCAGTTCCATCCGGAAGCATGTCCTGGACCTCAGGATTCAAGTTTGTTGTTTGATAAATTTATTGAAATGATGGGAGGTAAGAAGAATGCCTAAGAATAATGATATAAAAAAGGTATTGGTAATTGGTTCAGGTCCCATAGTAATTGGTCAGGCAGCAGAATTTGATTATGCCGGTACTCAGGCTTGTCGTTCACTTAAAGAAGAAGGAATTGAGGTTGTACTTTTAAACTCAAATCCTGCAACAATTATGACTGATAAAGATATTGCTGATGAAGTATATATTGAGCCATTAACAATAAAAGTATTAGAAAAAATTATTGAAAAAGAAAAACCTGATAGTATTCTTCCTACTCTTGGCGGACAGGCAGGACTTAATCTTGCTATGGAAATTGCTGAGACAGGATTTTTAGAGGAACATAATTGTAAGCTTATTGGTACAACACCACTTACAATTAAAAAAGCAGAAGACAGATTAGAATTTAAAAATACAATGGAAAAAATAGGTGAGCCTATTGCTGCATCTTTAGTTGTTGAATCAGTAGAAGACGGTGCTGAATTTGCTCAAAAAATAGGTTATCCTGTAGTGCTCAGACCAGCCTATACACTTGGTGGATCAGGTGGTGGAATCGCACATAATTATAATGAACTTGTTGATATTCTTTCAAACGGATTAAGACTTAGCCGTGTTGGACAGGTACTTGTTGAACGCTGCATAGCAGGATGGAAAGAAATCGAATACGAAGTAATGAGAGATGGAAATGGAAACTGCATTACTGTATGTAACATGGAAAATATTGATCCTGTAGGTGTTCATACAGGTGATAGTATCGTAGTTGCACCATCCCAGACATTAGGCGATAAAGAATATCAGATGTTAAGAAGCAGTGCATTAAACATTATTACTGAACTTGGTATCACAGGTGGATGTAATGTTCAGTATGCTCTTCATCCTGATACATTTGAATATTGTGTTATTGAGGTTAACCCAAGAGTTAGTAGATCTTCTGCTCTTGCTTCAAAAGCAACAGGTTATCCAATTGCAAAGGTTGCAGCAAAGATTGCCCTTGGTTATACATTGGATGAAATTAAAAATGCAATTACAGGAAAAACATATGCAAGTTTTGAACCTGCACTCGATTATTGTGTAGTAAAGATTCCAAGACTTCCATTTGATAAATTTATTACTGCAAAGAGAACTTTAACAACACAGATGAAGGCTACCGGAGAAGTTATGAGTATCTGTACAAGCTTTGAAGGTGCTCTTATGAAAGCTATCAGATCTTTAGAGCAGCATGTTGAAAGCCTTCTTGATTATGATTTTACAAACTTATCTGATGATGAACTTGTAGATCAGTTAGAAGTTGTTGATGATAGAAGAATCTGGGTAATTGCAGAAGCATTAAGAAGAAAATTTGATTATTCACTTATCCATAATATTACAAAAATAGACCTCTGGTTTATTGATAAACTTGCAAGAATTGTTGAAATGGAACAGATTTTAAGAATCGGTGATCTTCCATATGAAATTATGTTAGAAGCAAAGAAAATGGAATTTCCTGATAAGCTTATTGCAAGACTTTCTTGTAAGACAGAAGAAGAAGTATATAATCTTAGAATGTCTTATGGTATAAAAGCTGCATTTAAGATGGTTGATACATGTGCAGCAGAATTTGAGGCAACAACACCATATTATTATTCATGCTATGGTGCTGAAAATGAAGCTATAGAAACAAATCCTGATAAGAAGATTTTAGTACTTGGTTCCGGACCTATACGTATCGGACAGGGTATTGAATTTGATTTCTGTTCAGTACATTCTACGTGGGCATTTAAAGAAGAGGGATATGAAACAATTATTATTAATAATAACCCAGAAACAGTAAGTACTGACTTTGATATAGCTGATAAATTATACTTTGAACCTTTAACACCGGAAGATGTTAAGAGCATTGTAGATATTGAAAAACCAGATGGAGCAGTTGTTCAGTTCGGTGGACAGACAGCAATTAAACTTACAGAAAGTCTTATGAAGATGGGAGTTCCTATTCTTGGTACTAAGGCTGAAGATGTTGATGCTGCTGAAGATAGAGAATTATTTGATGAGATACTTGAAAAATGTGGTATTTTAAGAGCTAAGGGTGCTACTGTATTTACAGCAGAAGAAGCTAAGAAGGTAGCAAATGAGCTTGAATATCCGGTGCTTGTAAGACCTTCATACGTTCTTGGTGGTCAGGGAATGCAGATTGCAACAAATGATCAGGAAATTGAAGAATTTATGGAGATTATCAACAGAATAGCTCAGGATCATCCAATCCTTGTAGATAAATATCTTCAGGGTAAGGAAATCGAAGTTGATGCTGTATGTGATGGTGAAAATATTTTAATTCCTGGAATTATGGAACATATTGAAAGAGCCGGAATTCATTCAGGTGACAGTATTTCTGTATATCCTGCACTTGATTTATCGCAGGAAATTATTGATACAATTGAAGAATATACAAAGAGACTTGCCATGGCTCTTCATGTACATGGTATGATAAATATTCAGTTTATTGTATATAAGAATCAGGTTTATGTTATAGAGGTTAATCCAAGATCAAGTAGAACAGTTCCATATATCAGCAAGGTTACAGGAATTCCAATTGTTAAACTTGCTACAAAATGTATTATCGGAAAGAGTATTGTGGAACAGGGATATACACCGGGACTTCAGAAAAATGCAGATTATGTGGCGATTAAAATGCCTGTATTCTCATTTGAAAAAATCAGGGGTGCTGAAATAAGCCTTGGACCTGAAATGAAATCAACGGGTGAGTGTCTTGGTATTGCTAAGACATTTGATGAAGCTTTATACAAAGCATTCTTAGGTGCGGGAGTTGTACTTCCAAAGCATAAGAAGGTAATTATTACTGTTAATGATGCGGATAAGCATGACGCAATTTCTATTGGACAGAGATTTGAAAAACTTGGTTATGAAGTATATGCCACACGTTCAACTGCAAAGGTATTGCAGCAGAATGGTGTAGATGCAATAAAGGTAAATAAATTATCACAGGAATCACCAACTGTTATTGATCTTCTTTTAGAACATAAGATAGATATCGTTGTTGATACACCAACACAGGGAAGAGATAAATCAAGAGACGGATTTTTGATAAGACGTATATCAATAGAAACAGGTGTAAACTGCTTTACATCAATAGACACTGTAAATGCATTACTTACAAGCTTAGAGAGTAATGTAGGCGATAAGTTGCAATTAGTTGATATAGCAACTGTAAGGACAAGATAATAGACTAAATGAGCCATTGTTTAATATTTATTATTAAAACAGGATAATAAATAATAGGCAATGGCTGCTTAAGTTTTGGAGGATTTATGATCATATTAAAAGAAAATGACTTGTGTGTGAAAGATTATTTGAAATTAAGAGAGAAAGTTAAGTTTAAAGATCTTTCAAATGAACAGGCTGAAACTGCCTTGAAAAATTCTCTTTATATTGTAAGTGCATATGAAGATGATAAATTAGTAGGAATGGGACGAATAGTTGGTGATGGAGTGGTCATAGATTATATTCAGGATTTAATTGTGATTCCCGGTATGCAGGGACGTGGAATTGGAAGAAAAATAATTGAAAAACTGATAGATTATGTAATGACAACAAAACTTGAAGATACAGAGATTATGTTATGTCTTATGTGTGCAAAGGGAAGAGAAGAATTTTATAAAAAATTTGATTTTATAGCAAGACCAACAGAAAAACTTGGACCGGGAATGATAAGGTATATTAAGTAAGTGTTGTTGGGGTGAAAATAAATGAAAAATAAAAAAGTATTATTTGTTTTATTTATAATAATTTTACTACTATGTGGTGTGCTTTTTTATGAATCACATAGTATTAGTTATAAATATAATAATTGGTGGATTAAAAAGCATAGTATTAAAGAAGTAAAAGAAAAATATGGATCCTTTGATTATGGTGATAAGGATTTTGATAATTATGTAAATAAAAGTAATGCTAAAACTTTAGTTGCCGGATATTTTATAAAAAAGGGAAAAGTAGATTTTGAAAATATTTGGTTATATATTGAGTATGATGCAAATAGTTTTAAAGTAATTAGAGTATATGAAGGCCGCCAGATGGGTGGATGAAGATATATAGAGAAAGAGGAAATAGATATGGCATTAAATAATACATATGATGCAAACAGTATATCGGTTTTAGAAGGGCTTGAAGCGGTTAGAAAAAGACCTGGAATGTATATTGGAAGTGTATCTACAAAAGGATTAAATCATCTTATATATGAAATTGTAGATAACTCTGTAGATGAGCATCTGGCAGGTTTTTGTAATGAAATAACAGTAACTCTTGAAAAGGATGGTACTGCCACAATAAAAGATAACGGAAGAGGTATTCCTGTAGGTATCAATGAAAAGACAGGTAAACCAGCACTTGAGGTTGTATTTACAATGCTTCATGCAGGAGGAAAATTTGGTGACGGCGGATATAAAATATCCGGAGGTCTTCATGGTGTTGGTGCTTCTGTTGTAAATGCTCTTAGTAAGTGGCTTGAAGTTGAAGTTAAAAGTGATGGGAAAGTATATGGCCAAAGGTATGAGCAGGGCAAAATAATGCATCCTATAAAAGAAATTGGAACATGCAGAAAAAATGATACCGGTACTTTTGTAAGATTTCTTCCGGATGATGAAATTTTTGAAAAAACATATTTTAAGGCTGATTCAATAAAAAGAAGACTTCATGAAACTGCATATCTTAATCCTAATCTTAAAATTATTTTTGAAAATAAGAGATTTGCTGAAGAAGAAAAAATTGAATATCATGAACCTGATGGAATAAGACAATTTGTAAAAAAATTAAATAAACAAAAAGCTGCGATTCATGAACCTGTATATTTTAAGAGATCTATTGAAGGAATTGAAGTTGAAGTTGCATTCCAGTTTGTAGATGAGTTTGAGGAAAATATTATGGGATTTTGTAATAATATTTATACTCAGGAAGGTGGAACTCACATTACAGGTTTTAAGACAAAGTTTACCCAGGTTATAAATCAATATGCAAGAGAAATAGGAATTTTAAAAGAAAAGGATAATAATTTCACAGGTTCAGATGTTAGAAATGGAATGACTGCAATTATTGCAATCAAGCATCCGGAGCCAAGATTTGAAGGACAGACAAAGACAAAACTTGATAATCCTGATGCCGGTAAAGTTGTTGGTGAAATAACCGGTGATGAGTGTGTTCTTTATTTTGATAAAAATTTAGATGAACTTAAAAAGATAATTGAATGTGCTGAAAAATCAGCAAAAATCAGAAAAGCTGAAGAAAAAGCAAAAACAAATATGCTTGTTAAACCTAAATTTTCAATAGATGGAAATGGAAAACTTGCAAATTGTGAAAGCAGAAAACCTGAAGAATGTGAAGTGTTTATTGTGGAAGGTGATTCTGCCGGTGGTTCAGCAAAGATGGCAAGAAACAGAAAGACCCAGGCTATTATGCCAATCAGAGGAAAAATATTAAATGTTGAAAAAGCAAGTATGGATAAGGTGCTTGCAAATGCTGAAATTAAAACAATGATAAATGCCTTTGGCTGCGGTTTTTCTGAAGGCTATGGTGATGATTTTGATATTTCAAAATTAAAATACAATAAGATTATTATTATGACTGATGCCGATGTTGACGGTGCACATATTGATACATTATTGCTTACATTTTTCTATAGATTTATGCCGGATTTAATTAATGACGGACATGTATATATTGCAATGCCACCACTTTATAAAGTGGTTCCTAAAAAGGGCGAAGGCGAGTATCTTTATGATGATAAAGCACTTGAAAAATATAGAAAAAATCATAGTGGATTTACATTACAAAGATATAAAGGTTTAGGAGAAATGGATGCAGACCAGCTCTGGGAAACAACTCTTAATCCTGAAACAAGAATTTTGAAACAGGTTGAAATTGAAGATGCAATGATGGCTTCAGAAGTTACAAGTATGCTTATGGGTTCTGATGTTGCACCAAGACGTGAGTTTATACATGACCATGCGTTAGAAGCAGAAATTGATACTTGATTAAACGTAAATAAAATATTAGAAGAGGAAAAGAAATGGCGGAAACAATTTTAACAACGGAATATTCCGAAGTAATGCAAAAATCTTATATAGATTACTCTATGAGTGTAATATGCCAGAGAGCTGTGCCTGATGTAAGGGATGGTTTAAAACCGGTACAAAGAAGAGTTTTATATGCAATGAATGAACTCGGGCTTAATTATGATAAGCCACACAGAAAATCTGCCCGTATTGTAGGTGATACAATGGGTAAGTATCATCCACATGGTGACAGTTCTATTTATGATGCTTTAGTTGTGTTAGAGCAGGATTTTAAAAAGGGAATGGCACTTGTAGACGGACATGGTAATTTTGGTTCGATAGAAGGTGATACACCTGCCGCAATGCGTTATACTGAGGCAAAGCTTAAAAAATTCACACAGGATGTTTATCTTGCAGATTTAAATAAAGATGTGGTTGATTTTGTGCCAAACTTTGATGAGACTGAAAAAGAACCTGAGGTATTACCTGTAAGAGTTCCAAACCTTCTTGTAAATGGAGCTGAAGGTATCGCTGTTGGTATGACTACAAGTATTCCAACACATAATTTATCAGAAGTTATCGATGCAGAAATAGCTTATCTTGATAATAATGATATTTCTACAGAAGAACTTATGAAATATATCAAAGGACCTGATTTTCCTACAGGTGGTATAGTTATTAATAAAAGTGAACTTTTGGATATATATAAAACAGGTCAGGGTAAAATAAAGGTAAGAGGTAAACTTGAATTTGAGAAGGGAAAAATAAGAGAAAGAGACAGACTGGTAATTACAGAAATTCCTTATACCATGATAGGTGCCAATATTGCTAAATTTATGGCAGATATTGTATCTCTTGTTGAAAAGAAAGTGCTTACTGATGTTGTGGATATTTCTAACGCAACAAGTAAAGAGGGTATAAGAATTGTTCTTGAACTTAAAAAGGGTGCTGATATTGAAAAGATATCTAATATTCTTTATAAGAAGACAAGACTTGAAGATACATTTGGCGTAAATATGCTTGCCATAGCAAATGGTAAGCCTGAAATACTTGGACTTAAGGATATTATTGCTCATAGTATTGATTTTCAGTATGATATTCAGACAAGAAAATATAATACTCTTCTTGAAAAAGAAAGAGAACAAAAGGAAATAAAAGAAGGTTTAATAAGAGCCTGTGATATTATTGATATTATTATTGATATATTAAGAGGTTCTAAAACTGTTAAGGATGCTAAAAGATGTCTTATGACAGGTGATATTACAGGAATTACTTTTAAGAATCCTGAATCTGAACTTTATGCTACAAACCTTAATTTTACTGAAAAACAGGCCCAGGCAATTCTTGATTTAAGACTTTCAAAATTAATCGGTCTTGAAATTCTTGCACTTAGAAAAGAATATGATGATATAAATGCAAGAATAGCTGATTATGAGGATTTACTTGAAAATAGAAAATCAATGATCCGCCTTATCAAAAAAGAATTAACAGCCATCAAGAAAGAGTATGGTGTTGAGAGAAGAACTGTTATTGAAGACGGAAAAGAAGCGGTTGTTGAAGAAATTAAATTTGTTGAGCAGGAAGTTGTGCTTCTTATGGACAGATTTGGTTATGCTAAAACAATAGATCCATCCCTTTATGAAAGAAATAAAGAGGCGGCAGATAATGAAAATAAATATGTATTTAAGACAATGAATACAGATAAGCTTGCAATCTTTACTGATAAGGGAACACTTCATCAGATAAAACTTGCAGATGTTCCATTTGTAAGATTCAGGGACAAAGGTACACCTATTGATAACCTTGGAAATTATGACAGTAAAGATGAAAATGTCATTTTTGTTACAACTTCTGATGAGATGAAAGACAGAAGACTTTTATTTGTTACAAAAAATGGTATGATAAAGATAGTTGATGCAAATGAGTTTGATGTAATTAAAAAGACGGTTATGGCTTCGAAACTTGCAGATGATGATGAAGTAGTAAGCGTAATTTTACTTGACGGTGTAGCGTCTAATGAAGAAGGCGATTATGCACTTGATAATTTGTTGGAAGATGAAATGGATTCTTCAATTCTTATAGATATGGACAGTATAAATATTGCAGGTGATGAGCAGATGAGCTTTTTACCTGGTGGTGACGATGAGATAATAGAAACTAATGATAATGGAATGGTAGTTATTCTTCAGACAGAAAATTCTGTATTTATCAGATTTGGTCTGAATGAAGTTCCAATGAAAAAGAAGACAGCTTTGGGTGTAAGAGGTATTAAGCTTAATAAAGATGATAAAGTAGCCTATGCATATGTACTTGATGCAGGAGAAAATAAAATAATTGATGTACATGGCAAGGATGTTGAACTTAGAAAATTAAAAACTGTTAAGAGAGACGGAAAGGGTACAAAGGTCAGATTATCATAAATTTATTTGGGAGAGGTTTATGGAACAGTTAACTTTAAAGGAATATATAGCTAAATCAAGGGAAATATGTGATTTAGTGCAGAAAAATAATATTGGAAATGTACAGGATAATAAGATTACATTAAGAGAAATGCTTAACAGGGAATTAATGATGTTTTCTGTATATATAGCTAATCTTGATGGTGGTGGTGTGAATAAAAATGAAACAGATTTTATCAGTGATAATCTTGGTATGATGATTACTGATATGGATGTTTTGCAGATAAAATTAGATGGTGAAAAATATTTATCTAATATCCCTGCAACATTAAAATATCTTGTGCTTGCTGATGCTTCAAAAAAGATTGATAATGATCCGTTTAAGAATCAGAAGTCTATGATTCTTTATGATACATATAATCTTTTTGGACAAAGTATTATGGCACTTCATGAAAATGATGTAAATGCTGATAAAATAAAGGTTTTTGATGAATATATCACAAGAATGGAAAAATTTATCAAGGAATACGGAGTCTGGTACGCAGGAAGCCAGAAGAATTTTACCATGGTTTTAAATTCTTCTTTAAGTGATGTATCTGATGATGAAAGAGCTGATAAATTAGAAGAATTGCTTGATGATTTATATTCTCTTACAGGACTTTCAGAAGTTAAAGAACAGGTTAAAAGATTATTAAATCTTATGAAAGTCCAGAAGATGCGTAAAGAAAAGAACATGCAGTGTTCTGATATATCAAAACACATGGTATTTGCAGGAAATCCGGGAACAGGAAAAACGACTGTGGCAAGAAAGCTTGCAGAAATTTTCAAATATATGGGTATATTAAAAAAAGGCCAGCTCGTTGAAGTTGATCGTTCAGGACTTGTAAGAGGTTATATTGGACAAACAGCCACAAGAACCTCGGAAGTTATTGAAGAAGCAAGAGGTGGAATACTTTTTATTGATGAAGCATATACACTTACTGTAAATAAAGGTGAGGGAGATTTTGGCCAGGAAGCCGTTGATACCGTTCTTAAAGCAATGGAAGATTTAAGAGATGAGCTTATTGTAATAGTTGCCGGATATACAGATTTGATGGATGAATTTTTATCTTCCAACCCTGGCTTGAAATCAAGATTTTCAAATTATATTTTCTTCGAAGATTATAATGAAGAAGAGTTATTTATGATTCTTGAAAGTATGCTTAAAAAAGGTCAGTATTACTTAAATGATGAAGCAAGCAAAAAGGCAAAAGAATTAATAAGAAAAAGAGTTGATAATAAACCTGATAATTTTGCAAATGCAAGAGACATCAGAAACTTTATGGAAAGAGCTATTTCAAATCATGCAATGAGAGTTGCGGATAATAAAGATGCAGATGAAAAAATGTTATCAGAAATTATACCGGATGATTTGGAGGATTTTAAATAAATTTTTTGGAAATTTAAAAATATGTTTGATAATAGTATTTTAGTTATATATTTTATAATAATAAATTTAATAACATTCTTTATATATGGGATTGATAAATATAAAGCAAAAAAAGAGTTATGGAGAATACCTGAAAAAGTTCTGATTAGCTTTGCTTTTTTTGGAGGCAGCATAGGTGCACTCTTTGGAATGAAAATTTGGCATCATAAAACAAAAAAGATGAAGTTTATTATTCTTGTGCCGCTGAGCCTGATTATCTATGTTGTTGCTATAGTGTGTTTTTTAGAAATTGGGATATAATAAAACGACGAACGTCGATAGAAATCGACGTTCGTCGTTTTTTTATAAAAAATGCTGTATTATTCATAAAAATATAGATTGAAAAAAATTTCGGGGGGGGGTTAGAATTATAGTTAAGAAATATATTTGAAAGGGATTATATGCTTATGAAGAGAAAAATAATTACAATAATAACACTATTATGTATTATGGTTTCTTGTTTTAATATCAATGTTAAAGCAGAAGAAAATGAAAAGGAAAATACTGGAGTTGAAAACAATGTAAATGAACAAAAGTATCGTTTAGGAACAGTGAAAAAAACAGACAGTAATTATAAAAATTCAAAAAAAATTGATTCATCTGATGTTCATTATGGATGGGATTTAGGAAATTTTTATATAAAAGGATATACAGCAGTTGATAGCTCTGATAAAGACTGCCCTGTTTTTTTAAAAACTGTAGGTGATGATGTGAAATTATATTTTGATTTGGAACAGGATATAAATAAACTTAATGGAAGTTCAAGAAAACATATTTCAGATGATGGTGATGGAATTGATGAATATTTTGGATTGAAAAAACAAAAGTTCCATCATGGGGCGCTTATTATAAAAAAGATAAATTATCAAAATGAAGAGGAAGAACCGGTTGTTTATACTGATTATTTAAAAGGTATAAAAAAGGGTGCAGAAACAGAAGTAGATATTTTTGAAGAAGGAGATTATGAAGTTGCTTTAGATTACCAGATAACACATGAGGATCATAAGTTACTTGGAAAATATGCGACATTTGATAATGATTATTATAATTATAGAATATTTTTTAAATTTAAAATAAGAAATGGAAATTGTATGGTTTTTCCATTTGATGTTGCTACAAAGCAGGAGTTATCAAATTGTGCGGTTACTGAAAATGGATTTTATTTAGACCTTGCAAAATCAAGATATTTAAATATTAATGTTGAAAGAAGAGTTTTAAATGAAGCAGGAGATGAGCTTGTTGAGGATGTGAGGTTTAATAAACCTGCAAAAGATGGCGATGAGTATACCGAAGAGGGTATATATATTATTAAGGTTAAAAATGATGAAACTGATCAAGAAACAGAGAAAATGATATATGTTGGAACAGATGATGTTTTAAAGGCATATGCAACAACTGGATTGTCAATAAGTGAAATTAAAGAAAAAATAAATGAAGGTGCGGTTATTGATGAGCAGGGAAATGTAACATTTGACGAGAATGTAGAAAGTAAAGCCTTAAATACTAAAATAAAAAATATTAGTACTTCTTCTAAAAAAAGTGAGGAAGATTCAAAAGGTTCTGGAGTAATAATAGTTATATTTATTTTATTGGTAATAATATTTTTAGGAGCAGGATGTTTTATATTTATAAAAAAGAAAAAAGAAATTAAATAGGGAGGTGTTTTTTTTGAAGGGTTTAAAGAGAGTGATGGCAGTAATTCTATCAATGACATTATTTGTTATTACTGGGTGTTCAAATGATAATAAAAAAATAAATAATAAAGGTGAAAATGAAAGTACAGAAACATCAATTGAGTTTACTAATCTAGAAACTGATACTGATTTTAAAAATTTAGACGATGAAAAATTAATAACCTATCTAGAAGATACGGTTTATAATGAGGTTGTATCTGAATTAAATTCTGATGAGTATTTGGTTGAAAATGTTAGCGCAGTATATATTTCTAAAGAATATATTGAAGAATTGGAATATAATTCACAATCAAATATTTTTTTTGGATATACTCTTTCTGAATTAAATGAAGTTTTTAATGGAACAAAATATGTATTTACATTAGGTGATGATGGTAAGACAACTGTAAAAGAAGTAGAGGAATATGATGATACATATGAAAAAGCATTAAAAAATATTGCGATTGGTACAGGGGTTATATTAGTTTGTGTAACTGTATCTGCAGTTACTGCAGGTGCAGGAGCACCAGCTGTTAGTATGATTTTTGCTGCATCTGCTAAAACAGGTGCAATAATGGCTTTAAGTGGAGGAACAATAGGAGGAGTATCAGCAGGTATAATAACTGGAGTGCAAACCGGTGATTTTGAAGAAGCTAAAAAAGCTGCCATTGCAGCAGGTAGTGAAAGTTTTAAATGGGGAGCGATTAGTGGAGCTGTTGTTGGAGGCACAAGTGAAGCTTTTCTCTTAAAGGGAATGACTGCTAATGGACTTACAATGGACGAGGCAGCTATAATACAAAAAGAAAGCAAATATCCGGTAGATGTAATAAAACAATTTAAAAGTATGGACGAGTACAATGTTTTTAAAGATGCGAATTTAAAGCCGATGATTGTTGATGGAAAAACGGCATTGGTAAAGACTGATATTGATTTGAAATATGTTGATGAAATGGGAAGAAGTAATTTGGAAAGGATGAGACAAGGTTTAGCTCCGTTAGATTCTAAAGGAAATCCATACAATTTACATCATATAGCACAAAAAAACAATGGTACATTAGCTGTTCTTACACAAGATGAACATCAAACATATTCTAGTATACTACATGACATGTCTAAGTCATCAGAAATCGACAGAACAGCTTTTAATAAAATAAGAGAAGAATTTTGGAAATCTATGGCAAATAGTTTAGGGTAGGTGTAAGTTATGAAAACATTTGTAAAATATTTAGATAACTGTGCTGATTTATATACTACTGTTGGTGTAAGTGATGAGAAAATAAAAGAGGCTGAGAAAAATTTAGAATTATCTTTTTCTAAGGAATATATAGAGTACTTATTAAAGTATGGAATTGCGTCTGCAAGTGGGCATGAGTTTACCGGGTTGGGTAAGATAAAAAGACTCGATGTAGTTGAAGTTACAATGAGTAATAAGAAAGCAAATGTAAATGTTCCAAAAGATTTATATGTTATTGAAGAATGTAATATAGATGATATTGTTATATGGCAATCAGAAAAAGGAAATATTTATATGACAACAGGAGATTCTAAGCCTAAAAAAATATATTCATCATTATTGGAATATATTAAGAAATCCTAGTATATAAAATATTATTACATTAGTTTGTTAAAAATCTTAAAAAGACAGGTGCCTATAAAGTGGCATTTGTCTTTTTTTAAAATAAATGATAATAAATTTAAGATAATATAAATAAAAAGTTGTGTCTTAAATAAAAATGATATATACTGTATAAGTATCAAGAGTAAAATAATTAATTTAATAGGAGGTTGTAATGACAAATTTAAAAGATTCTTTGGATCTAGTAAAAGGTAAGGAAATGTATGATGGTAACATTAAACGTATTTTAAGCGAAAAAAGTATCCTTGCACGAATTTTAAAAGAAACGGTTGAAGAAGTTAAAGACTTAGATTATGATGAAATTATATCATGTATTGGCAGTGAGATACTTATAGGTAAGGTTGGGGTTGAAAATAGTCTTCAAGGGAAGATAGATACATTATCTGAAGA
Organism: Lachnospiraceae bacterium RM5; assembly: GCA_900110975.1. Lineage (GTDB taxonomy): Bacteria > Bacillota > Clostridia > Lachnospirales > Lachnospiraceae > Bovifimicola. The sequence goes on along the minus strand of FOFK01000002.1, from coordinate 312,749 downwards.
AGATTATTACATTAATGAAGGTAAAATTACTTACGATATAAGGTTTGACTTTTATTTAAAGAAAGCGGGAAAAAGTCATAACAAGGACAAAAAGCGGATAAAACTTTTAATAAATATTGAAGCACAGAAAAAGTTTAATCCAGGTTATGATCTTGTTCCGAGAGGAATATTTTATTGCGCAAGAATGATATCTTCACAGCTTGGAAGAGAAATAAGAAATAACAATTATGATGATGTGTGCAAGGTTTATAGTATATGGATATGCATGAAAACACCAAGGGATGTTGAGAATGCAATTTTTTCATATAGTTTGAAAGAAAAAATGATATATGGAAAAAAGACAAGGGATTTCAGGAGTGATTTATTAACAGTTGTTATGGTTTGTCTTCCAGGAGAAATAAATGAAGAACATACACTGCAAAATATGTTAAGAGTATTATTAGATGGTAAAGTATCACCGGAAAAGAAAGAAAAAATATTATTTAATGAGTACGGAATTGAAATGAATGATAATATGAAGAAGGAGGCAAGATATATGTGTAACTTAAGTGATCTTGTGGAAGAACGTGGAATTCAAAAAGGTATGGAAAAGGGCATAGAAAAGGGTATAGAAAAGGGCATTGGTGAAGGACGACGCCTTCAAATTATTGATTTCTATAAAGATGGGGTGATTGATAAAGAAAAAGCACTTGAATTATTAAAAATTTCTGAAGATGAATTAAATAAAATAATAGAAAAAAGTATGTAAAAATAGAATAATGATTTTTTTAATGATAAAGAATTTACATGGGTTAATACTCTTGCAAAGGCAATATATGTAACAAAATAAAAAGTTAGAAGGAAGAGGAAGGATGAAAAAAAATATATTTATTACAGCTATAAGCATACTTATTATTTTGGTTGTGATTATAGTAATCTGGCAGAAAAATGATAATATAACAAGTAAAATCAGTGACAAAAAAGAAAGTTCTAATAGAACAAGAGAAGTTATTTTTGATAACGAAAGTGGTGATATATGCAGCATAACAGATGATAAAATGGCTTCTGATATAATTGATGGATTTGATAAGTTAGAAAAAGGCGATTTAGAATATAAGGTAGATAGTGAACTTTCAGGAGGGATATTTTTAAGAGTATGGATTGTTGAAAATGAAGAAGTGATTCATGAACTTTATTATGTAAATCAGGCTTTGGTTGTAGATGGAACATATTATGGACATGATGCAAAAGGTTTTAATGAAATATTTAACATATGCAGAGAATGCTATGATAATGAAAAATATAAAAAAGTTGCTCAACCTAAGCAGGATGAAGATGTATATAGCGGTGAAAAATATCAAAAGATTATTGATGGTGAAATATATTAAAAAGGTATAGAGTTTGATAGCGTTTAGATATTGATAATATAGTAGATTACGCGTATATTCTTTAATATTTACAGTATGCGCGTAATTATGATTATCCAGCTTGAATATCCTTGCGCGAATTTTAAAAGAAACGGTTAAAGAAGTTAAAGACTTAGATTATGATGAGATTGTAGCATGTATAGGTAGTGAAATACTCATAGGTAAAGTTGGATTTGAAAATAGTCTTCAAGGAAAGATAGATATATAAAGATAGATATATTATCTGAAGAAGGAAGCAAGATATATGTGTAACTTAAGTAATATTGTGGAAGAACGTGGGATTCAAAAAAGGTATGGAAAAATAGAATATGGTTTACGATAAAACGACGTTCGTCGACAGAAATCGACGTTCGTCATTTTTACTATTGAAAAAAATTTTTTTATGATATTGTTTAGAAGTTGCATATTTAAAACGAAAATGGAGGTGAAAGTATGGAAGATTTTTCAACTTTATGGTATGACTTATGGAAAAAAGTTTTTGGTAATTAAGGTGTTAAAGAAAGGGTAAGTAATATGATATGTATTTCAGGTTTATTAAATATTGAAACAACAATAAGTGTAAGGAAATTTCCTATAGACTATTATCCGATTGATTATCCGTTTTTTGGGATAAATTCTTCGGTTTCAGGGGTAGCTTATAACATTTCAAAATCTTTAAAGACATTGGGAGATAAAATTAATTTATGTTCTTTTATTTCAGAAGATTTTGAGGGGAAGATGATTATAGAAGAGCTAAAAAAAGAAAAAATAAATGTTAAAGGAATTAAAAAGACATTAAAAAGTACACCAGTATCAGCAATTCTTTATGATGAGACTGGAAAAAGACAGATTTATTGTGATTTAAAAGATATCCAGGATCAGAGTCTTAATGATGATGATGTAAATAATATGGGTGCAAATGATATTTATATTATTTGTAATATTAATTTTAACAGAAATATTTTAAAGCTTGTTAAAGAGAAGAATAAGTTAATAGCTACAGATGTCCATGTACTTGGAAATATTGATGATGAATATAATAAAGATTTTATGGAAGCTGCAGACATTCTCTTTATGAGTGATGAAGCTTTGCCTTATGAGCCGGACAGATTTATTAAAGATGTGGCTTCAAAATACGATAATAAAATTGTTGTAATAGGAATGGGAGATAAAGGGGCTATGCTTTATGAAAAAAATAAAAATAAATTATATAAGTTTGATGCAGTATACTGTGAAAATGTTGTAAATACTGTTGGAGCAGGTGATGCTTTGTTTTCTTCATTTTTACATTTTTATGCAAAAGATGAAAATGCTCTTGAAGCATTGGTGAAGGCAGAAATTTTTGCGTCAGAAAAAATTAAAACAAATGGGGCGGCTAATGGTTTTATAGATGAAAAAACTGTAGAAGAATTAGTAAAGGTTAAACGTCCACATATTGAGGAATTATAAAAACTTGTCTTGTTCAGATATTTTTGGAAGCTTGATAGAGGAAAATCTTGATGATATAATAAAACGGCGTGATTTTATTGAATATCACGAATACTGGAGCAATAGAAAAAGTAATGTAATTTATCGGAGTGTTTATGGAAAAAAGTTTTTTGGTAAATGGCAAGGAATACCATGTTTTAAAATTATTAGGTTATGGAAAAAGTGGATATTCTTATCTTGCTGAATATGAAGAAAATCTTGTGGTTTTAAAGAAGATTCATCATGAACCTTGCAGTTATTATACATTTGGAGATAAGCTGGATGCTGAAAAATATAACTATGGACGTATTCTTAATACAAATATTCGTATGCCTAAGATGTATGAAATTGATTTTGAAAATGAAATAATAATTAAGGAGTATATTGATGGGCCTACTATTTATGATCTTGTATTAAATGATGAAATGCAGGATGTTTATTTAGAACAGGTAAGAGAAATGGCGGATTTGGCAAAAAAACATAATTTAAATATTGATTATTTTCCAACTAATTATTGCTTACGTAAATAAAAAGAATTGAGAGTAAATTGTAATGGAAAAATTTTTGATTGCGTTATGTGATGACGATGAATATGTACATGAAGAAATTGACAGTATAATTAATAATGCAGAAGAATTAAATAATTATGATATAGAGATTTTGCATTATTATGATAGAGATACCCTTCTTAAATCTGATGTTAAAAGTGATATTGTGCTAATGGATATTGAAATGCCCGGGCTTGATGGGATAGATGTTTCTGCAAAACTAAATATAAAATATAATGATGATAATAATATTATAATGCTTACAGGTATTAGAGAACGTTTTAAAGAAGCATTTAAAATTGGGGCATTAAGATTTGTTACAAAACCAATTGAGAGAGAAGAATTATTAGAAGCCGTAATTTCAACTATAGATAAGATTTCTAAAGGAAAGCTTATAAATATTGTATATAATAATATTAATTATGAAATAGGTCAAAAAGAAATATATATGATTGAATCAAGTGGTAGTTATGTGACTTTATATACCAAAGATAAATCATTCGAAATTAGAAGATCTCTTATATCTTTTGAGAGGGAGCTTGATTCAAGAATGTTCTTTTTAACACATAGAAGCTATCTGGTAAATGTTTCTCATATAAAAAAAATAGATGGTGAAAGTTGTATTTTAAATAATGGCATGAGAGCACTTGTGTCTGTAAGAAATCAAACGCAGATTCTTCAAAAAATATTTGATTATGAGATGAATATTTAATAAAGGAGTTTATATGGAGTATATTTTAAAGCTGGTACTGTTTTTTTTGACTATAGCAGAGTACACATGTTTTTTTATATTTGTTTTTGGCAGAAAAATTGAAAAAAAATATAATACGACAAATGTATTATTGCTTATAATATTGTACTTTTTTTCAGGAATAGTTGTTTATAATAGTGATTGTTCATTAGTTATAATTATGGGGCTGTTTGCTTCATTTATAACCATATACACTTTGATGAATTTTGAATTTAAACAAAAGCTGGGGTTGTTTATTCTTGCAATGCCGATTCTTTCTATTATAGAATCGTTAATACAATTTATTGTACATTTATGTAGAATTAAAAATGAAATTCAGGTTTCAATTATTTATGTATCTGTAATTCTTATAATTATGAGTATATATTATTTGATTATTGGCAAAAAAACAGATAAAAATGCATTTATAATGCCTATGCATTTAAATATAATATGGGCTATAGTGTTAAATGTAATGATTGCCATGATTTCATTTTTCACTTATGTTATTACAGAATATGTTGATAATTCAAAAGGCAGTATTGGCATATTCCTTGTTATGACCGGCGGACTCATTATTTTTGTAATGTCATTATATTTTATATATGATTTTAATGTAAAACAGATGTATAAGATAGATAATGAATTACTTGAAAAATACAATGAACAGCAGAAAGAATATTTTAGTGCTCTTTTAGAAAAGGAAAAGGCTACAAGAAATTTCAGACATGATACAAATGCACAGTTAGTGCAGATCCGTCAGTATTTAAAGAAAAACGATTTTGAGTCATTAGAATTATTTGTAAATGATATGCTAAAAGATATAGAATCAATAAGAGGATATGATTATGATGTGGGGAATGAAATAATTAATACAATGCTTAATTATTATTTTATACCTTTGAAAAATGAATGTGATATAGTAGTAAAGGGATATGTAAAGGAAGATTTGACAATAATGAAAAGGGAATTATGTATTATTATTTCAAATTTACTTAAAAATGTGGTTGAAGCCATAAATAAAATAACAGATGATGATAAAAAAATTATTTTTGAAATAAAAAGTAATGGTTCATTTTTGCTTATAAAACTCATTAATACAGTAAGAAAAGACAATGAGATTATTATAAAAAACAATCAGATTATGACGGATAAAAAGGATAAACATAATCATGGTTTTGGAGTTTTGAATATTGTAAATACTATTAAAAAAAATGAAGGGGCAATAGATATGTATATTGATGATGATAAGTTTATTTCTAAGATAACACTTGGTTTATAAATTTGTAAATAATTAAGGACCTGCATTAGCAGGTCCTTTTTTTATTTTCCGGACTGAGAATAAATAATATAGAATTCAAAAGGTTCAAGTTCATTTAAATCTTTAATATTAAGTTCTTCTTTTTTATCAGAAACAATTTCTTCTCCCTTTCCGTGAAGAAGGACATCTCCATAAGAAATAGTTCCGGAGTATTTTACTGTTTGTTTTGTATTTGAAATGTTTGCAATTAATGTAATTTTCTCACCATCTTTAACTCTTTCATAAGCAATTACACTTTTGTTATCTTCTTTGATTTCTCTTACTTTTCCGCCATATATTCCGTTATACAAAGGTTTATAACTTGTTTTTATATTTGCAAGATCAGTTAATATTTCTTCGTATTTGTAATCACCAAATTCAATATCATCTTTATCAAAGAATTCAAGGGAAATATCTATATCTTCTTCATTTCCTGAATAAATGAGAGGAACACCATATCCGGTGAAAATCACTGCATATAATGCATTTAATGAAGCGGGATCATAACGCAAATTAAGTGAACCGGAATATGTATTCTGGTCGTGATTATCAAGAAAACTCATTCTAAATGATCCGAAAGGTAAATCTTCCGTAAAATGTTTTAATATAGAATCTGCACTGCCAGGCATCTTTGATGCAAAGGTAAGTGATGAATATAAATTAAAATTATAGTCGCTATCAAAAGCGTTTAAAAGAAGTGATGAGCTTTCAGTTCCGTCTTCAGCAAGCATGTATATAGGTTTTATTTTATCAAGTTCCGTCCTTGCTTTTTCCCAGAATGCCACAGGTACACCCTGAGCATAATCACATCTGAAACCATCAACATCCATATCTTTAACCCAGAAACTCATAGCATCAATCATAGCTGTCTGCATATCTTCATTATCATAGTCAAGCTGTGCAACATCATACCAGTCTGTATTTAATGGATGGATAATATTTCCTTCGTCATCATGAACATAATAATCCGGATGTTCTTTAATCCATACATGATCCCATCCTGTATGGTTTGCAACCCAGTCAATAATTACATGGAATCCCATTTCATGAGCTTTATCAACAAGATTTTTAAAATCATCAAGATTTCCAAATTCAGGATTTATATTTTTATAATCTGAAATAGAATAATATGAACCAAGTTCACCTTTTCTGTTTTCTTCTGAAATTGGATAAATTGGCATAAACCAAAGTGTATTAATTCCCATATTTTTTAATCTTTCAAGGTGTTTGGAAAAAGCATCAAATGTACCTTCTTTTGTATATTGACGTACATTAACTTCATAGATAATAGCTTTATCTATCCAGTCTGCCTGTAATCTTTCACCTGTAACAGCTTCATCTTCTTTAAAAACAGGATTTTTCTTTCTGCACGCAGACAGAGAAAAAATCATTGAAGCTATTAAAAGAAATAGAATACTTTTCTTAAAAATGCCGGTTTTTTTTGAAATAAGGTTTTTCATAAGCCTCCTCCTAAAATGTAATATTATAATCATATAAAAATAATAACATATAGTTGGATTATGGTGTAGAAAAAATTAGGCTATAATTAATTTATTTAAAAAATAAATGTATAAATAAAGATTTGTATAAAAATAAAAGTTAAGTACAAATTTGTGTGTAAATTTCCTTGAGCTATAAATTTTTCTAGTTTTGCTTTTTTTATAGTCAATTTTTACCCAATTTGTCCGTTTTGCACTTTTAAAAGCTATAAATTTTTCTACTTCTCATTTTTTTATAGCCTATTTTTGTCAAAACCGCCCGTTTTGCGCCTTTAAAAGCTATAAATTTTTCTACTTCTCATTTTTTTATAGCCTATTTTTGTCAAAACCGCCTGTTTTGCGCTTCTAAAAGCTATAAATTTTACTGCATCTCTTTTTTTATAGCCTGTTCTTGCTAAATCCGTCTGTTTTGCACTTCTAAAAGAGTCAATTCCAAATTTGTGTGTAAATTCCCTTAAGCTATAAATTTAATTGTTATTATGCAATTAATGCTAGCTGTTGCTCTTGTGCAATTTTGGCCATTTCTTCATGATTCGACTCCATTTCTCTAAGCGTCGGATGATAGAATAACGGACGTTTCCTAAATTTATTCATTTCAACATCTAAATCCTTACATAGTTCAGAAACAGTTGATTTTGAGAAAGAAGTTCCACATAAAGTTTCTGCAACTTTGGATACTTTTCGTGTGGATACACCATTGACAACTATTTTAGTCATAGTGGAAACAAGAGCAGCTTCACTGCGTGAATAGTTTTCAAAATCATGGTTCTAAATGGCTGATTACGATGTCTAGGAACCGAAAGAATAATATAACCAATACGAGTATTCAGAGTTCTTTCACTCGAATCATTGCGACTGTCAGTTCTTTCTTCTGATCGTTCATAGGGTTGAGCCTTTAATTGTTCTGAAGACTCAGTTTTAAGAACACTATTGATACATTTTTGGAAAAGAGTTTTAAAAGCTTCATTAGAATTTTGGGTATTATAATTATATCTTAAGGGTGAGCAAAGGGCTCTTTTTATATAATTGTAATTTTCACAATTATATGGCCGTGGCCGAATTGTATAAAAATAAATGATGGGTTAGTTGTTATATTTGTGATATACTAGTAATAGGTTAAATTAAGATAAAATATAGATTATATAAAGTATTTAAAAGAGGACACAATGAATAATATACAGAATTTTACACAGGCCAGGGAATTTGTTGAAAATGAAAGAAAAAGAGGCAGTGTGTACGGACTTGATACAATGAGGAAACTATTAAACCTTCTTGGGAATCCTCAGGAAAAAGTAAAAGTTATACAGATTGCCGGAACAAATGGAAAAGGTTCTGTTTCTTCATACATTTCTGAAATGATGATTGCAGCAGGGTATAAGGTGGGAAGATATAATTCACCATATGTCTTTGAATATGAAGAGATGTTTACTATAAATAACAAAAATATTTCAGAAGATGATTATGTAAGTATTATTATAAAAATAAAAGATGTTATAGATAAGATGAAAGAAGATGGGGATGAAAATCATCTTCCTACTGCATTTGAGATAGAAACCGCTCTTGCATATCTTTATTTTTCACAGAATGAAGTGGATTTTGCATTAATGGAAGCGGGAATGGGTGGAAGAGAAGATGCTACAAATGCCTTATCTTCAAATATTATGTCTGTGATTACATCAATAGACTTTGATCATAAAGATTTTCTTGGAGATACACTTGAAAAAATTGCATATCAAAAAGCTGGAATTATCAAAGAAAATTCCATAGTTGTGCTTGGAAATACGGTTTGTGAAAAAAATAATGTCAGGAAAGTTTTTGAAGAAGAAGGAAAAAAATCAGGTGCCAAAGTTATTTTGACAAATGGAGCAAATGCGAAATACAAAAAAGATAAAACAATTATTGATTATAAATGTAGTGATGGTAAGGAATTTAAGGATATATGTACTTATAATATCGGTACATTTCAAAAGGAAAATGTGGCTACTGCAATCGAATCTGTAAGAGCACTTTCAAAGCTTGGATATGAAAAGTTAATGGAAGATGAAGTGGTTTATGAAGGTATAAAAAATTCAAGATGGCATGGAAGATTTGAAAAAATAAGTACCAAACCACTTGTTTATATTGATGGAGGTCACAATCCTGAAGCCATAAAATATGTGAGAGAATCAATAAAAATTTATTTTACAAAGAAAAAGATAGTTTATATAATAGGAGTATTAAAGGATAAAGATTTTGAAAAAATTCTTGAAAAAACAGCAGAGTTTGCTGATGAGATTATTACAATTACTCCTCCTGATAATAACAGGGCCTTAGATGGAGAAATACTTAAAAATACTGCAAAAAAATATAATAAAAATGTTTTGTTTGAAGATGATATAATAAAAGCACTTGATAGTGCTAAGAATTTTGCGGGAGATGAGGGAGTCATATTTGTATATGGTTCATTATCTTACATTGGAAAGATAAAAGAAAATTTATTAAAAGGACAAAGGAAATAATTATGGAACTTGATTTGAATTTAATACGTGAAGATATTGATGTTATTGATAAAGAGATAGTAAGTCTCTTTGAAAAGAGAATGAAACTTTGCGAAGATGTTGCTAATTATAAAATTAGTGTGGGTAAAGACGTATTAGACAGAAAGCGTGAAGAAGAAAAAATTGAAAAAGTAAAGTCATTTGCAAAAAATGAATTTAATAAAAATGGTACTGAAGAATTGTTTACACAGATTATGGCTATCAGCAGAAAACTTCAATACAGACTTTTAACGGAAAATGGAATAGATTTTAATACAGGATTTACAGAGATTGAAAAAATAAATAAAAAAGATGTAAAGGTCGTATATCAGGGAGTTGAAGGAGCTTACAGTTATCAGGCTACAATTAATTATTTCGGCGAAGATGCTGATATGTATAATGTTTCGACTTTTAATGAGACCATGAAAGAGGTTAAAGATGGTAATGCAGATTATGCTGTTTTACCTATAGAAAATACAACGGCCGGCATAGTTAATGATGTTTACGATTTGCTGGTTGAATATGATAATTGTATTGTTGATGAAACTGATGTAATTGTAAGACATGCTTTGCTTGGTACAAAGGATTCAACAATAGAAGATATTGACAGAGTATATTCTCATCCGCAGGGAATTATGCAATGCAGGGAATATCTTGATAATTATCCAACGTGGCAAAAAATTGCACAGGCTAATACAGCTCTTTCAGCAAAAAAAGTAAAAGATGAAAATAAAAAAAATCAGGCTGCAATAGCAAGCACACTTGCAGCAAAAATATATGATTTAAAGATTCTTGAAGAGAATATAAATAAAAATGATAATAATACAACAAGATTTATTATTGTAAGTAAAAATAAAATATATACAAAGACTGCAAAGAAAGTAAGCCTTTACTTTGAAATACCACATAAGAGCGGTACTTTATATAATATTCTTTCCCACTTTATTTATAATGGTCTTAACATGACAAAGATTGAATCCAGACCTATAAAGGATAAGAGCTGGGAATATAGATTCTTTGTTGAATTTGAAGGCGATTTTAATGATTCAGGAACATTAAATGCAATAAGAGGAATCAGAGAAGAGGCAAGCTTTATACGTATTCTTGGAAATTATTAAAATATTATTTGTATATAAATCAGATAGAAAAGAAGGATTGGTGGATATGACAGGTAAAGGAAATGTTGATGTAAATACTTTGATTATTTATAAAAATATGTCTGCATATAATGATTTGTTTTATGATATTGCAGATCTTATCAATTCAGTAATTGATGAGGATAATAATGAAAATCATCTTTTGAATCTTGCATACAAATGTGGAAATGAGCTTATTGAATTTTCTGAACATTACGGATTTGAAGGAAATCTGTATCATGCATTTTTAGGGTTTATTCTTGCAAGTAATGAGAATGCATTTTCAATGGCATGTGAAATGAATGATAAAAAAGATGGCAGTATTAACCAGGTCGCCATTCATGATTTTCTGATTTTTAAAAAGCTTTTTGAATTTGATTTTGACAGAATTGATAAGGCACTGGGAAGTGATATTTCTGCTATTATATGCGATTATAAGGCTTATAGTGATACCGGAAAAGTTTTCAATAAAAGAATAAGAGACAGAATTTTGGAGCTTACAAAGAATCTTGAAGAAGCAGAGGATATAGCAAGTTTTTATAAAAGTGTAACTTTGTTTTACAGAGAATATGGTGTTGGTAAATTTGGCTTAAATAAAGCGTTTAGAATAAAAGAGAATAAGGATTCATCATATAGTATTATTCCAATTACAAGTATAGAGCATATTTATCTTAATGATCTTATTGGTTACGAGCTCCAGAAGAAAAAACTTATTGAGAATACAAAGGCTTTTATTGAAGGAAAAAAAGCTAATAATGTATTATTATTTGGTGACAGCGGAACAGGAAAATCATCAAGTGTAAAAGCTATATTAAATGAATTTTTTACTGACGGACTCAGGGTTATAGAAGTATATAAGTATCAGTTTGAGGCTTTATCTGAAATTATTGAAACAATAAAAGATAGAAATTATAAATTTATAATATATATGGACGACCTTTCTTTTGAAAGTTTTGAAATAGAATATAAGTATTTGAAAGCTATTATTGAAGGAGGGCTTGGTAAGAAACCGGATAATGTTTTAATATATGCTTCTTCAAACAGAAGACATTTAGTTAAAGAAATGAATAGTGATAACAATGGTGCAGATGGAGATCTTCATCATAATGATACTATTCAGGAGAAGTTATCGCTTGTTGCAAGGTTTGGAATTACAATTTATTATCCATCATTGGAAGCTAAAGAATATAAGCATGTTGTGGATGAGCTTGCAAAAAAATATAATTTGGATATAGAAAAAGAAAAGCTTTATAATGAAGCTATGAAGTGGGAAATGAGACATGGTGGTCTTACGGGAAGAACAGCAAGACAGTTTATTGATTATCTTATAGGTGTAGAAAATAAATAAAGACAGCAAAGGTTAGAAATAATATATGTTTGTGGGGTGATTATATGGTATACAGGTTGTTTAGTGCCATTGATGTGGGCTCGGATGAACTTGAAATGAAAATATATGAGATATCAAAAGATAAAGGAATCAGGATTATTGATGATATAAGACATACTATGGAATTAGGTAAGGATACCTATGTCACCGGCAGTGTTAATTTATCTCATATGGATGAACTAGAAAATGTGCTTCTTGATTTTACGAAAATTATGAAGGAATATAATGTAAATGATTATGTAGCTTATACAACAAGTTCAATAAGGGAAGCAAAAAACAGACATATAATCCTTGACAGGATAAGAGTAAAAACAGGTTTAAATGTATGTGTGCTTAGTAACTCAGAACAAAGATTTCTGAGTTATAAGGCCATGTCATTTAAGCCTGATTTTTTTTCATTTATAGAAGAAGGTACTTTGATAATTGATGTTGGTGCAGGAAGTATACAGGTTTCGTTGTATGAAAATGGATTTCTTTCAACTACGCAGAATATAAAACTTGGTTCTTTGCGCATAAGGGAACTTATTTATGGACTTAGCACAGATAAAGAACATTTTAACAGTCTGATAGAAGAACTTATAAATAATGATTTATATACATTTAAGAAGATGTTTATAAAAGATAAAAAGATAAAAAATATTATAGCTATTGGTGATTATGGAGAATATTTTGTAAAGGATGAAATGAATGGGGAAAGGATTATAGGAAAGGATGAATTTTTTTCACGCTATAAGAAGCTGATGAAAAAGTCACCGGAAGAATTATCTAAATCTTTTGATATATCTTTAGAACAGGCTTTAAGATTTATTCCTGCAATGGAAGTATATAACAGATTCTTAGAAGAAACAAAAGCTGAAAAAATATGGTTTCCAATGGTTGATTTATGCGATGGTATAGCTTTTGATTATGCGATAAAGAATAAGAAAATTAAACTACTCCATGATTTTGATGAGGATATTTTAAATCACTCAAGATTAATAGCAAAAAGATATAAGGGCAACCAGGAACATATTGCAATTCTTGAGAAAAATGTTGTTAAGATTTTTGATGTAATGAAAAAGTATCACGGACTTGGAAAAAATGAAAGAAAACTGCTACAGATTGCTGCGATACTTCATGATTGTGGAAAATATATTAGTATTAATTCAGCTGGAGAAAGCTCATATAATATAATCATGGCAACGGAAATAATCGGGCTTTCCCATAGAGAAAGGGAAATAGTTGCAAATGTTGTAAAATATAATACAATGGATATTTTTGAAGAAATGGATGCTTATAAAGGTAGAATAAATGACTTTATGCTTGTTGTTAAAATGGTTGCCATTCTAAAGGTTGCCAATGCAATGGATAGAAGTCATAAGCAGAAATTCAGGGATTTTAAGGTAAATTTAAAGGAAAATAAATTATATATTACTTCATATAATTCAACAGATATTACACTTGAAAAAGGTCTTTTTAATGCAAAAGCAAAATTTTTTGAAGACGTATATGGTATTAAACCGGTGCTTAGACAAAAGAAATAATGATATAAATGCGGGGTGAGAATATGATATATCCGGAAAATTGTTTTATAAACAGAGAATTATCATGGTTAAAATTTAATGAAAGAATTTTACTTGAGACAAAGGAAAAGGATAATAAGCTTTTAGAAAAAATTAAGTTTTTAAGTATTACAGCATCAAATTTAGATGAGTTTTTTATGGTCAGGGTCGCATCTTTAAAGGATATGGTGGATGTAAAGTATAACAAAAAAGATTTATCAGGAATGACTCCTAAAATGCAGTTAGACAGCTTATATGAAAAAACTCATGAATTTGCAGTGAAACAATATAGTATTTTAAACAGGACACTTCTTCCTAAATTAAAAGAAAATGGGATTGTTATTTATTCGCATCATGAAGAAATGAGTGAGAAAGAATGTAAGATTGCAGATGAATATTTTGATGAAATATTATTTCCAATCCTTACACCTATGGCGGTTGATAAGTCAAGACCATTTCCACTTATCAGAAATAAGTCTTTAAATATTTGTGTCCTTTTGAAAGGAAAAGATAAGAAAAATGAATTTGCAACTGTTTCAGTGCCACAGGTAGTGCCAAGAATATTTGAACTGGTGGCAAATGATGATGTAAAGAAATACATTTTAACCGATCAGATTATTGAAAGAAATATAAAAAAATTATTTAGCAATTATGAGATTGTTGGGGCGTATCCATACAGAATTACAAGAAATGCAGACTTAAGTATAGATGAAGATGAAGCTTCTGACCTGCTTACTGAAATTGAAAAGCAGATAAAAAAGAGACAGTGGGGAGCTGTTATCAGACTTGAAATTGAAGATAAGGCAGATGTAAAAATTCTTAAGTTTTTAAAGAAAGAATTAAATGTAGAGCAAAAGGCTGTATATAATATAAAAGGGCCTATAGACCTTACATTTTTAATGAAATTTTATGATATATGTGATAATGATGGCTTAAAAGAAAAGAAGTATATACCTGTAAGACCGCATATGATAAAAGATGATGAAAATATTTTTGACAGAATAAAAATGGGTGATATATTACTTCATCATCCATATGAGTCTTTTGAACCTGTTGTCAGATTTATTGATGAAGCGGCAAAAGACCCGGATGTTCTTGCTATAAAGCAGACATTGTACAGAGTAAGTGGCAATTCACCTATTATTGCATCACTTGCAAAGGCAGCAGAAAATGGAAAACAGGTTACTGTTCTTGTTGAATTGAAGGCAAGATTTGATGAAGAACATAATATTCAATGGGCAAAAATGCTTGAAAAATACGGATGTCATGTAATATATGGTCTTGTGGGATTAAAAACACACAGTAAGATTACGATGGTTGTCAGAAGGGAAGAGGAAGGCATTGTCAGATATGTTCATTTAGGAACAGGAAATTATAATGATGCCACCGCAAAATTATATACTGATATGGGACTTTTAACCTGTAAAGAGTCGGTTGGTGAAGATGCAACTGCGGCATTTAATATGATTTCTGGTTATTCGGAACCAAAGAAATGGAATAAATTAACACTTGCACCTTTCTGGCTTAGAAAAAAATTTGTTTATCTTATTAATCGTGAAATAAAAAATGCGAAAGAAGGAAAGGATGCATTGATTATTGCAAAGATGAATTCTCTTTGTGATAAAGAAATAATATCTTTGCTTTATGATGCTTCTAATGCAGGTGTAAAAATAAAACTAATAGTAAGAGGTATTTGTTGTTTAAAAACAAATATAGAATCAGTTTCTGAAAATATTGAAGTTTACTCAATAGTCGGAACATTTCTTGAGCATAGCAGAATATTTTATTTTGCAAATGGAGGAAGTGAAGAAGTATACCTTGCAAGTGCAGACTGGATGCCAAGAAATTTAGATAAAAGAGTAGAAATTTTATTTCCTGTGGAAGATGAAAAGTTAAAAAATGAAGTAAAGGAAATACTTGATATTTATTTAAAAGACACTAAAAAAGCATATGTTTTAGATAATGATACATATTCAAAAGTTGATAAAAGGGGAAGAGAAATATTATCAGCTCAGGATTATTTTAAAGATTATTATAAAAATCTGATTAATACAAAAACAAAAGAAAAAACAAAAAGATTTATTAAAAAGACACATATGTAGTAATGTTTATTGTTTTGATTGTTGAATATTAAGGCATTTAACGATATAATAAAATTTAAATTATCTGTAAAAATTTGTACTAGGAATGGGTGATAATATGAGTGATATAGTAAATAAAGACTTATTAGAAAATACTTTGGATGAAAATGAAAAATTGGATAATGTGTCTGATGCAAAGATTGCTATACCAAAGCATATGGAAGAAGAGCATGAAGTGAAGGAAGAGAAGGATTTTGATGATCCTGATAAGCTTTTTTCACAGCTTATTACGTCTATTCATAAGTATCATCCTTCAACTGATACTACAATGATTCAGAAGGCTTATAGATGTGCATATAAAGCACATGAGAACCAGAAGAGAAAATCAGGTGAGCCATATATTATACATCCTGTTTCTGTTGCAATTATTCTTGCAGAATTAGAACTTGATAAAGAAACAATTGTTGCAGGTCTTTTACATGATGTTGTAGAAGATACAATTATGACAAATGAAGATGTTGCAAGAGAGTTTGGCGAAGAAGTTTCTTTACTTGTAGATGGTGTTACAAAACTTACCCAGATATCCTACGAACATGATAAAGTTGAATTACAGGCAGAAAATTTAAGAAAAATGTTTCTTGCAATGGCAAAGGATATCAGAGTAATTCTTATTAAACTTGCCGACAGACTGCATAACATGAGAACCATGCAGTATCAGTCGCCTACAAAGCAGATAGAAAAATCAAGAGAGACAATGGAAATATATGCACCTATTGCCCAAAGGTTAGGTATTTCCAAAATTAAGATTGAATTAGATGATTTAGCTTTAAAATATCTTAAACCGGAAGTTTATTATGATTTAAAAGCAAAAATTGATGAAAAAAAATCCCATAGAGAAAAATTCATAGAAAACATTATTGAAGAAGTAAAAGAAAGAATGGATAAGGCCGGCATTGAATGTGAAGTTGACGGAAGAGTAAAGCACTTATTCAGTATTTATAAAAAGATGGTCAATAAAAATAAAGAGTTTGACCAGATATATGATATCTTTGCAGTAAGAATTATCACTTCAAACCTTATAGAGTGTTATTCGGCACTTGGTATCATACATGAAATGTATAAGCCAATACCGGGACGTGTTAAGGATTATATTGCCATGCCAAAGCCAAATATGTATCAGTCCCTTCATACAACACTTATCGGACCATCAGGTATTCCTTTTGAAATCCAGATAAGAACCTATGAAATGCATAGAATAGCTGAATACGGTATCGCTGCCCATTGGAAATATAAAGAAGATATTGATGGAAATAATACATCAAGAAATGAAGAAGAGAAGATGAGCTGGTTAAGACAGATTCTTGAATGGCAGAAAGATATGTCAGATAATAAAGAATTTATGTCATTATTAAAATCAGATCTTAATCTTTTTTCTGAAAATGTATTTTGTTTTACACCACAAGGTGATGTAAAGAATCTTCCAAAAGGCTCTACTCCAATTGATTTTGCTTATTCCATCCATAGTGCTGTTGGAAATAAAATGATTGGCGCAAGAGCTAATGGTAAGATGGTACCGATAGATTATACAATTCAAAATGGTGACAGAATTGAGATTGTTACATCCCAGAATTCTAAAGGACCAAGCAGGGACTGGTTAGGCCTTGTTAAAAGTACACAGGCAAAAAATAAGATTAATCAGTGGTTCAGATCAGAACTTAAAGAAGACAATATTATGAAGGGCAAGGATATGCTTGAAAAATATTGTAAGTCTAAGTCCATTGTTTTATCAGACCTTATTAAAACTGAATTTACTGATAATGTTATGAAAAAATATGGATTCAAGGATTGGAATTCTGTTCTTGCATCTATTGGACATGGTGGTTTAAAAGAAGGTCAGGTAGTTAATAAGCTTATTGAAGAATATGAGAAGAAACATGCAAGAGAAATCACTGATGAAGAAATCTTAGAAGATGTTAAGAGTAAAGAAAAACCTACGATTTCAAAATCAAAAGGTGGAATCAGTGTTAAAGGTGTTCATGATCTTTCAGTAAGATTTTCAAAATGCTGTAATCCTGTACCGGGAGATGAAATAGTCGGATTTATTACAAGAGGAAGAGGAATATCAATTCACAGATCCGACTGTATAAATATTCTTGGACTTCCTGAAATGGACAGGGCGAGAATTATTGAAGCTGACTGGGAGAAAGGCGAAGTTAAAAGTAAAGATAAATATATGGCAAGAATTAATATTTATGCAAATAACAGAATGGGAATTCTTGCTGATATTGCCAAGATTACAACAGAAAAAGAACTTGATGTTACAAGTATGAACGTTCGTATCAATAAACAGGGACTTGCAACTATTTCCATGAGTTTTGAAATAGGTTCTACGGAAGAGCTTAATAAACTTATAGATAAAATGAGAAATATTGAAAGTGTTGTTGATATTAAGAGAAATTAAAGATAATTACAGGTTTTATTATGGATTTAAGTATAAAAAAATTAAATGTGGCACCTATAGGAACAAACTGCTATATTGTTATAAATAATGAATTAAAAGAAGCGGTTATTATAGATCCCGGAGGAGATGAAAAAATTATTGAAAAAACTATAGATGATATGAATCTTACTCCAAAGGGGATTTTCTTAACACATGGTCATTATGATCATATGGGAGGAGCTAATTATTTAAAAGCCAGATATCATATTGACATTTACGCGGGTAAAGATGAAGAAGATGTGCTTAAAGATGATAGAAAAAATTTATCTACAATGTTTGGTGATTATACAGTTGTAGATGTTGATGTGCCTTTAAATGATGGAAGTACATTTGAACTTATCGGACTAAAATTTAAGGTTATTCATACGCCTGGACATACAAAAGGTGGTATATGTTTTTATCTTGAAGATGAAAAAATTTTATTTAGTGGGGATACAATGTTTAATGGATCTTATGGAAGATATGATTTTCCAACAGGTAATTTAAATGCCCTTATGGATTCAATAAAAAATAAACTTCTTGTTCTGGATGGTGAAACAAAAGTATATCCCGGACATGAATCATCTACTACAATAAAAGATGAGAGGATATATTATGATTTTAATTAAATATGTTCTTAATAATGATTTTGAATATGATATTCAGGGACTGATAAGGAGTTTTTTTCCTGAAGAAGAAACTGTTACAAATAAATTGGAAAACGAAGCCAGACTTATTTTAGAGTGTGGCTTTAATTATGAAAATTTACATATGGTTTTAAAAGAAAATGGAAATGTGATTGATGAAAAAAAATCTTCCTGCGCATATGATGGTAATGGTGAATATGACAGGAAAGAAACTAAAAATATTTTGAAGAGGGATCTTTATGATATTCTTTCAAAATATACAAATAAGACTTTGCTTTGGGGAACTTTATCAGGAATAAGACCTACAAAGATTACCACAAATCTTTTGGAAAATAATTTGAGCGAAGAAGAAGTTATAGACTATGTTAAGAAAAATTATTATATTTCTGAAAAGAAGGCAAAGATTGCAACAGAAATTTCAAAAAGGGAAATAAAAATATTTAACAGTTTTGATTATAAGAATGAATATAGTCTTTATATTGGAATTCCTTTTTGTCCAAGTACCTGCCTTTATTGCTCATTTACATCTTATTCCATAACTGCATTTAAAGATAAGGTTGATGATTATTTAAATGCACTTGTTTTGGAACTTAAAGCAGTAGCAGAAAAAAGAAAAGGAAAAAAATTAAGTTCTGTTTATATAGGAGGTGGAACTCCCACAAGTATTACAGATAAACAGCTTGATTTCTTACTTACAAACATTGAAGAATTATTTGATTTAAGTAATGTAAAAGAGTTTTGTGTTGAATCAGGAAGACCTGACAGCATTACAATGGAAAAATTAATAGTTATGAAAAATCATGGAGTCAGCAGAATATCAATAAATCCACAGACTTTAAAAGATGAAACTTTAAAAATTATAGGAAGAAGACATACTGTGGAAGATTTTTATAATGCTTTTGAAATGGCAAGGAAAGCAGGTTTTAATAATATAAATACGGATTTTATTCTTGGACTACCAAATGAAAACAGTGAAGATGTAAGAAATAATATGGAAAAGTTATTAGAGCTTAAGCCTGAAAGTCTTACCATTCATTCACTTGCTTTAAAAAGAGCAGCAAGACTTAATATGTTTAAGGGTGATTATGCTCATTTATCTTTTGATAATTCTGATGAGATAATGGATATAACACATGAATATGCTGGAAAAATGGGCCTTTATCCATATTATCTGTACAGACAGAAGAATATGAAGGGGAATCTTGAGAATACAGGCTTTGCAAAGGATGGAATGGAAGGGATATATAATATGCTTATCATGGAGGAAAAACATGATATTATAGCATGTGGAGCAGGTGCTTCAACGAAGCTTGTTAAATATACTGATGATGGGATGGAAACGCAGATTAAAAGAATTGAAAATGTAAAAAATGTTGATGTTTATATAGACAGAATTGATGAGATGATAGATAGAAAGGGAATTATTTAATGAGTGATTCTAAGACTAATAATAAAAATATTTCAAAGGCAGTTATTTCAAGGCTTCCAAGATATTACAGATATTTAGGTGAACTTATTGAAGCTGAAACTGAGAGAATATCATCAAAAGAGTTAAGTGAGAAAATGAATATTACAGCATCACAAATCAGGCAGGATCTTAATAATTTTGGTGGATTTGGACAGACCGGATATGGATATAATGTAAAAAGATTATATGCTGAAATAGGTGTAATCCTTGGTGTTGATAAGGAACATAATATGTTAATAATTGGTTCAGGAAATTTAGGAAGAGCCCTTGCAAATTATTCGAATTTCCAAAAAAGAGGATTTGTAGTAAAAGGTTTATTCGATAAGAATCCTGAATTAATAGGGAAAGATGTAAAAGGTCTTGTTATTCAGCCTATGGATAATTTAAAAGAATTTATAAAAGAAAATGATATAGAAATTGCAGTACTTACAATACCAAAAACTGAGGCTGTAATTATTGCAAAAAAACTTTATGATTATGGAATAAGAGGAATATGGAATTTTGCACATACAGATTTAAATCTTCCAAAGGATATAGTAGTTGAAAATGTACATTTGTCAGAAAGTTTAATGAAACTTTCGTATAATCTTTCAAGTCTTAAAGAAAATGAAGATTAAATTAAGGAGTCTTATATGGAATATATTTTAACAGCAGATGGCAGTAAAAAAATAGATAGTTATTGTATTGAAAATTTAAAAATTCCTTCCGCTGTATTAATGGAAAGAGCAGCTTATTCAGTATATGAAAAATTATTTGTAAAAGAATGTATGGGTGCAGATAATTTTAAAAATGCTTCATTTACTTTTATTGCAGGTGTTGGAAATAATGGTGGAGATGCATTATGTCTTGCAAGAATAATGTTTCAGAAAAAATTTAATGTGAATGTTTATATTGCAGGGGATATGAATAAATTAAGCACCGATAATAAATTACAGGCAGAAATATTAGAAAATATTGGTGTGAAGATAGAAAATATTGATACTGAAGAAAAAGTAACAGATATAAAATTTGGAAATGTTATAGTTGATGGGATATTTGGTATCAGTTTAAACAGGGAAGTTAAAGGATTATATAAAAAAGTTATTGAAAAAATAAATGAAAGTAAAAAATATGTTATAGCACTTGATGTTCCAAGTGGATTAAATGCAACCTCAGGAAGTGTTTGCGGGGAAAGTGTTAAGGCAGATATAACATTTACTTTTGGATATATTAAGAGTGGGCTTATATTATGTAAGGGGAAAGATTATTCGGGAAAAATAATAAAAACAGATATTGGTTTTGATAAAAAGGCTTTAGATAATCTGATTTTGACTGAAAATACAGTATATATGGGTATTACAAAAGATGATTTAAAAAATAAGCTTCCAAAAAGATTAGAAACAGGGAATAAAGGTAGTTATGGAAAATTAAAAATAATTGCCGGCTCAGAAAAAATGAGTGGAGCAGCTTACCTTTCTTCATTTGCAGCTATGAAATCAGGAATAGGTATGGCCTATGTTTATACACATAAAAATAATTTAAGTATTTTAAAAACACTTATTCCTGAAGGTATTATAGATGATTATGAAAATGAATTTGAAATAAATGAAAGTGATGTAGTCTTAATAGGACCGGGACTTTCCGTAAATGAAAAATCTAAGGAGCTTGTAGAAAAAGTTCTTGATAAAAAATGTTTTGCAGTTATTGATGCAGACGGAATTAATATTATAGCTAAATATAATCTGCAAAAGAAATTACATGAAAAAACAGTTATCACTCCGCATATAAAAGAAATGGAAAGACTTAAAAATAGTGGGAATAAAAATGAAAAAAATGTGGAATATATAAGAGAAAATATTTTAAAGGTAGCCATAGAGTTTGCAAAAGAGTATAATTGTGTGGTGGTGCTTAAAGATTCCACAACTGTAATATCAGACAGAGACAGTACCTATATTAATCTGAGTGGGAATTCAGGAATGGCTTCGGCAGGTTCAGGAGATGTGCTTGCAGGAATTTTAGGTGCAATGCTTATACAAACTTTAGATGTTAAGAATGCGGCTGTTTTATCTGCATTTATTCACGGACTTGCAGGTGATTTAAAAGCTATGGAATTATCAAAAGAAAGTCTTATGGCATCTGATATAATATATGGATTATCAGATGTATTTAAAATAAAAAAGTAGAAGGTGTAAAAATGAATACAAATGTTGAAGAAAAATATTTCAGAGTATGTGCAGTAATTGATTTGGATGCAATATATGATAACATCGTAAATCTTAAAAAGAATTTAAAAGAAGGTACCAAGGTCAGTGCCGTTGTAAAATCAGACGGATATGGACATGGAGCTGTCTGTGTTGCAAGAACAGTGGATGATATTGTTGATTCTTTTGCAGTTGCAACAATTGATGAAGGCGTTGAACTTAGAAATAATAAAATAGATAAGCCTATATACATCTTAGGATATACACATGATTCGCAGATGAAGAGAGCATGTGAATTTGAAATCAGACCTGCAATCTATACTTATGAAATGGCAAAAGCTGCTTCAGATGCGGCAGTAAGTCTTAAAAAAGATATAAAGATACATTTAAAAGTTGATACAGGAATGGGAAGAATTGGATTTAAAGATAATGATGAAAGTGTAGAAGTTATTAAGAAAATAAGCAAACTTCCTAATGTTGTTATTGAAGGCATATTTACACATTTTGCAACTGCTGATGAGAAGGATAAAGATAAAACTTATAAGCAGATGGAAAGATTTAAAAACTTTATAGCAAAACTTGAAAATGAAGGAATAAAGATAGAGATTAAGCATTGTTCAAATTCAGCAGCAATGATGGAAATTAAAGATGCAAATATGGATAATGTGAGAGCAGGAATAGCCATGTATGGACTTTATCCTTCAGATGAAGTTGATAAAAACAGTGTAAAGTTAAGACCTGCACTTTCTTTAGTAAGTCATGTGACATTTGTAAAAGATATAGATGAAGGTACACCTATAAGCTATGGTGGAACTTTTGTGGCAGAAAAGAAAATGAGAGTTGCTACAGTTCCTGTAGGATATGGTGACGGATACAGAAGAAGTCTTTCAAATAAAGGATATGTGCTTATAAATGGTAAGAAAGCTCATATACTTGGAAGAGTATGTATGGATCAGTTTATGGTTGATGTATCTGATATTGAAGGCGTAAAGATTGGGGATAAAGTAACACTTATTGGAAAAGATAAAGATGAAAATATTTCTGTTGAAGAAATGGCAGAAATTGCAAAAGATACTTTTAATTATGAAATAATCTGCGACCTTGGAAAGAGAATTCCAAGAGTATACTATAGAAATGGAAGGATTGTAGGAACAAAAGATTATTTCTCTGATATCATGGATATATCCTTTTAATCTGATATTTAAATAAAATTGACGAATTATTAATATGATGGTATAGTTTTAAAGATAATGTTTTAAATTTGGAGAAAAAATATGGATGGTACCTATCCCAGTATAATTTCTGGTATTACGGCAATATTTTTTATAATATCAATTGTTGTATATATATACAGCCAGGCTGTCCAGAATTTATCGGATGCAAGTCTTCTTGAAATAAAAGAAAAGAATGAAAAGTTATATTACAGAATCATAAAACTTATAAATTCACCGTATAGATTTATTGATACCGTACAGCTTGTATCTATTGTAGCTTCTTTGCTTTTTGGAATATATGCAGGTCTTCAGGATATGAAGACGGGTATTATTTTTGCCTGTGCATGGATAGTTATATTTATGATATTTGGTATACTGCTTCCTAAAAAAATAGGACAGGTGGGTGCAAAAAAGTTTACAGAATATCTTACGGATTTATGTTATGTATTAATGATATTACTCATTCCTGTAACATTTATTATAGAATGTGTGGTTAAATTTATTTTATTTATCTTTGGAATAAAAGATAAAGAGCTTAAGGATAATGTTACTGAAGAAGACATATTATCTGTTATTAATGAAGGTCATGAACAGGGTGTTCTTCATAAATCAGAAGCAGAGATGATAAATAATATCTTTGAATTTGATGATAAAGAAGCAAAAGATATCATGACACACAGAAGAGAAATAGTAGCACTTGATGGTGAAATGACACTTAGTGAGGCTGCTAAAGAAATGCTTACAATGAATAAAACCAGGTATCCTGTGTATAAGGATGAGTTTGATAACATTATTGGAATCGTTAATTTCAGGGATGTCATGGTGATGTATAACAAAAAAGAATCACATGATAAGAAATTATATGAACTTAAGGAGTTACTGAGAAAACCTATTTTTACTCCGGAAACAAAGAAAATAAACCTGCTTTTCAGAATAATGCAGTCTGAAAAAAATCATCTTGCAATTGTTGTTGATGAATATGGTCAGACGGCAGGAATTATTGCCATGGAAGATATTTTGGAAGAAATAGTAGGTAATATTTTTGATGAATATGATGATGAGGATGAGGATATTATCAAAAGGGAAGATGGCTCTTATGTTGTTAAGGGAAATACTTCACTTGAAGATATTACAGAAAAACTCGGAATTGTATTTGATGAAGATTGTGAGACAATTAGTGGCTATCTAACAATGAAATTCGAAAGAGTTTTAAGCAGAGGTGAAAGACCTGAGATAGTTATTAATAATATAAAATATAAAATATTAGGTGTGAGAAACAGAATGATTTCTCATGTGCTTATAACGTTTCTCGAAAAAAAAGGAGGATGACAATGTCAGGACATTCAAAATTTGCCAATATCAAACATAAGAAAGAAAAAAATGATGCGGCAAAAGGAAAAATTTTTACAATTATTGGAAGAGAAATAGCAGTTGCAGTTAAAGAAGGTGGAGCAGATCCTAACAATAACTCAAAACTTAGAGATGTTATTGCAAAAGCTAAGGCTAATAATATGCCTAATGATACTATTGACAGAGGTATTAAAAAAGCTGCAGGAGATGCAAACAGTGTAAACTATGTTCCTGCTACATATGAAGGATATGGACCAAATGGAACAGCAATTATTGTAAATGCTTTAACTGATAACAAAAACAGAACTGCTGCCAATGTAAGAAATGCTTTTACAAAGGGTAGTGGAAATGTAGGAGCACAGGGTTGTGTTTCGTTTATGTTTGATGAAAAAGGTCAGATTATTATAGATAAAGAAGAATGTTCACTTGAAGCAGATGATCTTATGATGCTTGTTTTAGACGGTGGAGCAGAAGATTTTATAGAAGAGGATGACTCTTTTGAAATTATTACAGCACCTGCTGATTTTAGCGCTGTTGTTACTGTTTTAGAGGATGAAAAGATTCCTATGGCTTCAGCAGAAGTTACAATGATACCTCAGAATTATGTTAAATTAACAGATGAGGAAGATATTAAGAAGATGAATAAAATTCTTGATCTTCTTGATGAAGATGATGATGTACAGGCTGTATATCACAACTGGGAAGTAGAAGATGAGGATGAAGAATAAAATTTGACCTGATATCTGACGGAGGTAAAAATGGAAAACGAAGAGAAAAAAGAAGATATTATGGAAAGTGTTACTGAAGGAAATAAAGAAGAAATCAAGGAAAATATTCAGGAAAACGTTCAGGATAATATTCAGAATAAGCAGGTTAAATATGAATATAAGAGAAAGTTTTCTTTTAAAAGATTTTTCTTTGGTTTTATAGTACTTATTGCAACACTTGTATCCATAGCAACACTTATGTACAAATATGTTTCTATTGATTACACTGCAAAGTATGAAAAGAGAACAAGAAAATATGAAGAAAGATATGAACAAAAAGGAAAAGATATCGTTCTTGATGATAATATAAAAGTTGATAAAGAAATTTTTGGTGATGTTGATGAAGATGATATCGATACTAAAAAAGCAGATACATTATTCAGATATTTTAAGCTTGGTATGATTTTATTATTCCTTGTTGTTATAGTATTTGCGGTTCTTGATATAATTGTTGTTCTTGTTGGAAGAAAAAGATGGCAATATGTTATAATGTGTCTTTTCAGTATTTTGAGAGTTTTTATGACTGGAACGATGATATATTTCTTTGAAGTAATGTTAAGCGATGGACTTAAAGAAATGTATAAAAATATTATCGACATGGTTTCTGGTAAAAATGTAATATCAGAAATAAATATTTCATCTAATCTTGAAATTGGATTTATTGCACTTATGGCTGCACAATTAATAATTTTTGTTAGCTATATAGTTTTATCTACCTGTAAAGATAAAGTGGCAGTAGAACAAATATAGACAACGGAGGAACAATATGAAATGTAGCAGATGTGGTGAAGAATGTAAGGAAACCCAGACATTTTGTTTGAAATGCGGTAATCCGATTCAGTCAATGGCTAATTTTGATCGGATGGAAGAGGAACTGGCAAGCAACGTGGGTAGAATTATGAATTCACCAGATGATGATGACGACTTTATAACCGATTTTGGATTTGAAGAAGTTATGCCTGAACGTGAAGTTGAGGCAGAGTTATCTGTTGATGAGATAAAAGACTTTAATAAAACAAAAAATTTAAATGTTGATTTTCATGAAGATATTTATCAGATTGATGGAACTGACATTAATAATATTGATGAAATTAAAGTACCGGATGAAGAATTTGATGACTATGATGATTTGGATGATGATTTTGACGAGGATGAAATCATCGAAGAAATGGCATTTAAGAAAAAAGCTGTTTTTCTTGGAATCATCGCAGTATTAATTGTTGGTGTATTGATTTTCTGTTTTATTAAATTTGGTAAAAGTAATTCTGTCAGCGAATTTGATAAGATATATGGCAAAGGTTCAGATGCATATACAGCAAAGAATTATGATGAAGCATTAAATTATTATCTGGATGCTAAAAGTATTGCAAAAACAGATACTGATAAAATTAAAGTTGATAAAGCAATTCTAGCAGTTTATCAGAATCAGACTGATACAGAAAATCTCAAAATAGAGATATTAAAAGATTTAATAACTTTATTACCTAAGGAATATGATTATTACGAACAGCTTGTATCAATATATGATAATCTGGGCATGATTGAAGAAATAACTTCTTTGATTGATGGAATCACGGATGATACAATTAAAGCGAATTTAACAGAATACATTACAACTGTTCCAAAGTTTTCTGAGCAGGAAGGCACATATGATCATAATCTTTCTATTAAGATAATCAGTGCTTATGATGAGCTTTATTATACTTTAGATGGCTCTACACCATCTAAGACAAGTACAAAATACACTTCTGAAATTGTTATAAATACAGAAGGTAAAACAACTATAAAAGCAATATCATATAATGAAAAAGGAATTGCAAGTAAGGTGGCAGAAGTTACCTATGAAATTAAGTTTTCATATGTAGTATCACCTGTAGTATCTCCGGCAGGAGGCGAATATGATGCTGACACAGAGATAACTGTTGAAGTACCTGAAGGAATGAAGTGTTACTACACTTATAGTGCAGAAGGAAGTGAGCCAACAACTGCTGATACTGCTTATGATGGACCTGTAAAAATGCTCAGAGGCAAAAATATTTTCTCTGCTATTTTAGTAAATGCAGAAGGAAAGGAAAGCGAGCCGACACAGGTTATATATAAATTAAACATTGAAGCCCAGATTGAATATAGTGATGCACTTGTTCTTATTGGCAATTATATTACTGAAAATGGAATCGCAGCTTATGTTTCTGAGGATTCATATGTTAAAGATAATGGAAATATGATTTATTTATCATATGATTCTATTGCAACAATAGAAGAAAATGAATATTATGTAATAGCAGGACTTGAAAAGGATGCAACAGAACAGCTTTCAGATTACGTCCTTTATGGTGTGAACACTGTTACTGGAGATTTAAAAATTTTAGAATTAGACCCGTTAACAACAGATCAATATAAAATAAAAGGCGAATAGAGCCTAAGATAGGAGCGAAAGAACAATGTATAAGATTCTTAAAGCAAAAGATTTGGCAAGTAATATCTTTTTAATGGAAGTACATGCGCCAAGAATTGCAAAGTCATGTATGCCGGGACAGTTTATAATTGCTAAGGTTGATGAAAAAAGTGAAAGAATTCCTTTAACAATTTGCGATTATGACAGAGAAAATGGAACAATCACAATTGTTGTTCAAAAGATTGGTGCCGGAACAGAAAAAATGGGAAAATTAAAAGAAGGAGATTATTTTAGAGATTTCACAGGTCCTTTAGGTGAGCCTTCTGAATTTGTAAAAGAAGATCTTTCTGAATTGAAAAACAAAAAAATATTATTTGTTGGTGGTGGTCTTGGAACTGCACCTGTATATTGTCAGGTTAAATGGTTACATGATAATGGTATCACTCCTGATGTTGTTATCGGTGCTAAGACTAAAGACATTCTTATTTTAGAGGAAGAAATGTCTGCAGCATCTAATTTATATGTTGCTACTGATGACGGTTCATACGGATTTAAAGGTATGGTAACAGGATGTATTGAAGATCTTGTTAAGAACCAGGGTAAAGAATATGATATCTGCGTTACAATCGGACCAATGATTATGATGAAATTCGTATGCTTACTTACAAAAGAGTTAGGAATTAAAACAGTTGTTTCTATGAATCCTATTATGGTTGATGGAACAGGAATGTGTGGAGCATGCCGTTTAATAGTTGATGGTGAAGTTAAATTTGCATGTGTTGACGGACCTGAATTTGACGGACATAAAGTCGATTTTGATCAGGCTATGAAGAGAATGCAGCTTTATAAGTCAGAAGAAGGAAGAGCACTTCTTAAATTACAGGAAGGCGATACACATCATGGTGGATGTGGAAACTGTGGAGGTGACAAATAATGGATATGATGAAAAAAGTACCTGTAAGAGAACAGGATCCAAAAGTAAGAGCAACAAATTTTGATGAAGTATGCCTTGGATATAATAAAGAAGAAGCTATGGAAGAGGCACAGAGATGCCTTAATTGTAAGAATCCAAGATGTGTGGAAGGATGTCCTGTTTCTATTAATATTCCAGCATTTATTGAACAGGTAAAAGATGGAAATATTGAAGAAGCATATAAAGTTATTTCAAAATCATCTGCACTTCCGGCAGTTTGTGGTCGTGTATGTCCACAGGAAAGCCAGTGTGAAGGCGTTTGTATAAGAGGAATTAAGGGCGAAGCTGTTTCTATTGGAAAGCTTGAAAGATTCGTTGCTGACTGGGCAAGAGAAAATAATATCGAGCCTGAGAAAGCAAAAGAAATGAATGGTAAAAAGGTAGCTGTTATAGGTTCAGGTCCTTCAGGACTCACATGTGCAGGTGACCTTGCAAAACTTGGTTATGATGTAACAATTTTTGAAGCTCTTCATGAACCAGGTGGAGTTTTAGCTTATGGTATTCCGGAGTTCCGTTTACCTAAAGATACTGTTGTTAAACATGAAGTTGAAAATGTTAAAAAACTTGGAGTTAAGATTGAAACAAACGTTGTTATTGGTAAATCAACAACAATAGATGAACTTATGGAAGAAGAAAACTTTGATGCCGTATTTGTAGGTTCAGGAGCTGGTCTTCCAAGATTTATGAATATTCCTGGTGAAAGTGCACTTGGTGTATTTTCAGCAAATGAATTTTTAACAAGAAATAATCTTATGAAAGCATTCAGGGATGATTATGATACACCTATTACAAGAGGTAAAAAGGTTGTTGTAGTTGGTGGTGGAAACGTTGCTATGGATGCTGCCAGAACAGCTTTAAGACTTGGAGCAGAAGTTCATGTAGTATACAGAAGAAGTGAAGCAGAACTCCCAGCAAGAAAAGAAGAAGTACATCATGCAAAAGAAGAAGGAATTATCTTTGATTTACTTTGCAACCCTGTTGAGATTCTTGAAGATGAAAAGGGATGGGTTAAATCTGTTAAATGTATCAGAATGGAACTTGGAGAGCCTGATGAATCAGGAAGAAGATCTCCTGTAGAAGTTGCCGGTTCAGAATTTGAAATTGATGCTGATACAGTTATCATGTCACTTGGAACATCACCAAATCCACTTATTTCTTCAACAACAAAAGGACTTGAAGTTAATAAGAGAAAATGTATTGTTGCCGATGAAAATGGAAAAACAACAAAAGCCTATGTTTATGCCGGTGGTGATGCAGTTACAGGTGCTGCAACAGTTATTCTTGCCATGGGTGCCGGAAAAGCTGCTGCTAAAGGAATTCATGAAGCTTTAATGGGAAAATAATTATAAAATTTATAAAAGAAAAAGAGAATAAGATGAAATTTAATATTGTTTTACCGGATGTATCTAATGTTACCAATGGAGATATAGATATTTCAGTTTTTGAAAAATTTGGAAATGTAATATCCTATCCTATGTCAAAGGTCCATGAGTTAGAAGACAGACTTGAATGCGCAGATATTATTCTGTGCAATAAAACATTATTGAATGAAGAAACTTTAAAAAAGGCCGATAACCTCAAATATATCGGCCTTTTTTCTACAGGATACAATAATGTTGATCTTGACTATATAAATAAAAAAAATATTGTTGTTTCAAATGCTGCAGGATATTCAACAAATTCTGTTGCTGCACACACATTTGGACTTATTTTGAATTTTTACAATAAAATAAATGCCTACGATAATTTTGTTAAAATGGGTAAATGGAAAGAATCTTTAACATTTACAAATTTTGATTATCCAATGTATGAGCTTGATGGAAAAACTATCGGTATTGTAGGATTTGGAAGTATTGGAAGAAAAGTTGCAAAAATAAGTGCATCCTTTGATATGAACATTTTGGTATATTCAAGAAATAAAGAAAATGTTGAAAAAAATATAGAAAAATATTTTGGTTATTATGAAAATATAAGTTATGCATCTTTAGATGAGATAAAAAAAGAAGCTGATATTATTACTTTTCATTGTCCTTTAAATGAAGATTCAGAAAAAATGATAAATAAAGAATTTTTATCCTCATGTAAAAAGAAACCTTTTATTGTAAATACAGCAAGAGGCGGTCTTGTAAATGAAAATGATTTGTATTTTGCTCTAAATGAAGGGATTATAAAAGGTGCAGCATTGGATGTAATAGATACAGAGCCAATGCTTAAGGACTGTATTCTTTGTAATGCAAAAAATATTACAATAACACCACATGTTGCATGGGCACCTATTGAAACAAGAAAAAGACTTGTAGATATAGTTGCAGACAATCTAAAAGCCTTTTTAGAGGGAAATCCTGTAAATGTTGTGAACAGGTAGTGATTTGTGATAGGTGGTGATTTGTAACAGGTAGTGATTTATAACAGGTAGTGATTTATAATAGGTAGTGCTTTGTTAAAAGATAGAATTTTATTAACATGTGGCAATTATTTATGATATGGTTCGTTGTTTATAATTCTAAATGATCTGTATATTTGTTCTAGTAAAATGCATCTCATCAACTGATGAGGAAATGTCATTTTTGAAAAACTTAAAGGATAGTCTGATAGTTTTAATACTTCATCAGAGAGTCCAAGTGACCCGCCAATAATAAAAGTAATATTACTCTTTCCTGTTATGGAAAGAGTATTTATTTTTTTGGCAAGATCTGTTGAAGATAAGGCATTGCCATTTATTTCAAGTGTAATTATGTATGTATCTTTTGGGATTTTTGAAATGATTCGCGAACCTTCTTTATCTTTAATCATATTTAACTCTTTATCTGAAGGGTTTTCTTTTGTTTTTTCATCGTCTACTTCGATGATATTTAAAGTAGAATATTTTGATAATCTTTTTGAATATTCTTTTATAGCATCAGCATAAAATTTTTCTTTTATTTTTCCAACACAAATTATATTAATTTTCATTTTTTTCTAGCAGGCATAGTGCACATCGGTGACGTGCCTGTGCATCACCAATGAAAGAATTATCTTTATTCACAGGTTACTTTAGCAATTATAAGAAAAATATGATGGATTAGCAAGATAAAAATTCCTAGAATATTTTGTGGTAGGGGAAAGTCATAGTATTATAAATATTACGAATAAAATCAAGAAATTGGAAAGATTATTCGTAGAGAAGCTCATGGACTTACGAATA
>FOFK01000002.1:247401-279846 GCA_900110975.1 Lachnospiraceae bacterium RM5 | reverse complement strand
ACTTACGAATAGTTTTAAGGAATCGGAAAGTTTATTCGTAAGTAATTCTAAACAGATAGATATAATTGATATATGTTTCTTTTAGAGCTGTATTATTTATGTTGTTAGAATATGTTGTTTTTTGGAAATAACAATGTATTAGATTGGAAAAAATATTTTGAAATAAATTAAAAAATAGTTGACTCTTTTTGAAAAGTGATGTAATATCTTTGTTACAAAAACGTTTTTGTGGAGTATTTTAATCAGGAGGTTCTAATTGGGGAATAAAAAATTTAATAAAAAAAATATTTTAGCAGTGGTTTTACTTGTTGCTATGCTGGTTAGTTTTATTGCGGATAATAAAAGTGTAACAGCTGATGTTTCCAGTAGTGGTGAAGTTAATAGCAAAACAGATTCTGAGGATTTTAAGTGGGTTCTGGATTCTAAAAAAAATCAATTTAAAGGATATGTAAGTGAAGATGTTTTAGTATATGCATGCAATTTAATGCTTGATGGCAGAGACTGGGAATATATTGCAAAAGCATATGAGAACTGGGGGATGCATGGAATTAATAATTATCCATATTATGTTTTTGACTCGCCTGATATTATGTTAAGGGATATATATGGTGATGAGGTTATTAAGCATGGTAAAGATAGTTATGAAGTAAGGAAATGTAAGGATAATAAGGAAGATGGGTTTGCAAATATACCATATCAGTCTAGTGTTAATCCTGATACAAATTCTGTAAAAGTTATAAAAAATGATCTTGTCACATATAATGGAATCAGTTTAAGAAATCATATTCTGTCAGATGGAACTATTGCGATATGTTCTGATCATTTAAGTTCTACCCAGTTATCCGGAAATACATTAACAAAGATTAATCCGGCATTAAGCGAAGATACATTAAATAAAATTAAAAAGTTAATTTATTATGGTTATGGCGGACCTGATCCAATTGGTACAAATTCTGCAAAAGATTTTATGTGCACAACTCTGGGACTTAGTTATTTAAAAGGGACTTATGGAGGTACTCCTCCGGCGTGGGTAATCACTTATGTAAATAATATATTAAATAATTTAAGCATTCCTTCGAATGTTGATTTTGGCATTAATTTCTGGGCGGATAAAAATGATATAAGGCAGGAACTTGTAACCTGGTGGATTAAGGAAAAAACAACAGATTTACCAAAGATTGGAATAGAGATAAAAAAATATGGTAAATTATCTGATACATCAACGCAGTTTCATAATGCTATATTTAATGTATATGATTTAAGTGGAAATTTTATAACAAGTATAAAAGACACGGGAAACAAAAACAGCACGCCGGTATATAAATCTGATAAGGTGTTAGAACAAAATAAAACTTATAAAATTATTGAAACAAAAGCACCTGACGGATGCTATACAGGAAGTGAAAATGCATGGACTTTTACGGCAAATAATCCTAACGCTCTGTTATATAAGACAGTAAATATTTCAAATAACCAGGTTTATTCAAATCTTAAGTTTGTAAAGATTTCAAATCTTACAAAAAGGTCAATTGGAGAGACGTCTGGTGGAGCGAAATATAAATTACAGGAATATTCTATTCACGATAATAAATATCATGACTCATGTGAAATTTTTTATAATGGAGATACAGCTAAAAACAGGGCAAATCATAATGTTTATTCATTAAATTCTAATGTTAAAAAGATCCAGTATAAGGGCAGTGGAAATACTGTAAGTATTGATACCGGAATATCTTTTGATGAAAAGCTTAAGAATAATGAAGTTAATACAAAACTTTATTATACACCTCATAATCAGGGAAAGTTCAGGATTATTGAGGTAGCTCCGCCACAAAATAATGATTTGTTAAACGGATGTGCCGGATATTTATTAAATGATGAATATATTGATTTTACAATCAGTTCTGAAAAAATAGAGACAGTTGATTTGAGTAAAGATTGGAATGCAGGTAAAAGCACAGGAAAAGTATTTGAAGATAATGTATTTATAAACCTTGGACTTGATAAGCTTGATCTTGATACAAAAAATATAATTAAAGAAAAAGGTGAATTTGTTGTTCAGGAAAATGTTTCCGATTCTGATAAAGACCTATGGATGGATGTTTGTATATTGGGATATAACCTTGATGATAATGGTAATTTAAAGACAGGTGAAAAATATGTATATTCTTTAAGTTATGAAAATACCCAGGAATATCATGGTACAAATGGAAAAGAAGTTGTCTGTAAACTGGAGGGAAAGTCTAAGGAAGCATATATGACGGGAAATATACTTAACTATTACAGGCCAACACGGCTTTTTTATACTGAATATAACAAAGGAAGATTTAGAGTTGTTGAAAGAAAAGCACCTAAGGGATATAAAGATTGTGAAGGAAAAGAATTTCTAATCAATGAAGAAAACAAAAATAAGTTAGTAAAAATAACCCTTGAAGATGAATTAAAAGGATTTTTGAAAATAACTAAAACTGATGGTATTAGTGGAGATGTTCTTAGTGGTGCAAAGCTTCAGTTAAGGGATATAACAGGTGTTGATGATTCTAAAAAGGATTTTGATTATTTAAGTGCAGGAAAAGAGGTCATGACATGGGTAAGCGATATGGAATCTTTTGTTATAAAGGGACTTAAAGAAGGTAAATATGTGCTTATTGAGTTGGAAACACCTAAGGATAATGAGATGAATTATTTAAATATAAA
The DNA here is from genome assembly GCA_900110975.1 of Lachnospiraceae bacterium RM5. Classification (GTDB taxonomy): domain Bacteria; phylum Bacillota; class Clostridia; order Lachnospirales; family Lachnospiraceae; genus Bovifimicola. Next base: position 277,149 of record FOFK01000002.1, on the reverse strand, counting down.
GCCTTATGTATTTGAAAGAAAAAACAGTGAAGATGAAGAAAATTTGAATTTAAAAAATTATCCGCAGCCTAAGATTTCTACAACAGCATATGCAGATGGTAAAAAAAGTATAGATACAAAGGGTGAGGTTAATTTAACGGACACCATTAGTTTCTCAAATCTGATAGTGGGTAGGAAGTATAAAATAAAAGGCTATATTGTAAATAAAGATACATCTGATTATATTACAGACATAAATGGAGAAAAGGTAGAATCTGAAATGTATTTTTATCCGGAAGAGAGCAATGGAAAAGTAGATATGACCTATCATTTCTGGAACATGAATTTAAATAATACTACTCTTGTTGTATTTGAAGAATTGTATGATGTATCTGAAGATGGAGAGGAAACTTTACTTGTAAGTCATAAAGATTTAGAGGATACAGATCAGAGCGTAAGTATTTCATATGAGGAAGAAATAACTGAAACAACAGAAGAAACCACTGAGGAGACTACATTAGAAACAGAGGTTAAAGAAGAAAGAACAACAAATGAAACCATTACTACCACTAATGATGAAACTACAATGATTACTACAGAAACAACGGGGAAAAATAAAATAAAAAATAATCCGAAGACAGGAGATGACGGATCAGGTTTAATAATTCTTACAGGAGTTTTTTGTATGGTGATTTTTGGAGTTTTAGCAGCGAAAAAAAGTAAGATATAAATAATATTTAAATTGAAATAATGCTTTCTTCGTGATATAATTTTTTCTGAAATTGTGTGTTTTTAAAGGAAAATTGATATTTGGTTTTTAAGTTTAAGAATACATAAAAATAGAAATAGAAAAAATAAAAATTAGTGGAGGAATATTATGTTTTCATTTGATGAAGTAAAGACTTTTGATCCTGATGTAGCAAAAGCAATGGAAGAAGAGTTAGAAAGACAGAGAACTCATATTGAACTTATTGCTTCAGAAAACCTTGTAAGTAAGGCTGTTATGGCTGCAATGGGTAGTCATTTAACAAATAAATATGCTGAAGGATATCCTGGTAAAAGATATTATGGCGGTTGCGAATATGTTGACGTTGTAGAAGAACTTGCCAGAGAAAGAGCAAAAAAATTATTTGGATGTGATTATGTAAATGTTCAGCCACATTCAGGTGCACAGGCAAATCTTGCAGCATTTTTTGCAATTGTAGAGCCTGGAGATACAGTAATGGGTATGAGCCTTGCTCATGGCGGACATTTAACACATGGAAGTCCTGTTAATATTTCAGGTAAATATTTCAATATTGTTCCTTATGGTACAAATGATGAAGGATTTATCGATTATGATGAAGTGTTAAAGATTGCAAAAGAGTGCAAACCAAAGCTTATTGTTGCTGGTGCAAGTGCATATCCTAGAGAAATAGATTTTAAGAAATTCAGAGAAATCGCTGATGAAGTTGGAGCAGTTCTTATGGTAGATATGGCACATATCGCCGGACTTGTTGCAGCAGGACTTCATATGAGTCCAATTGGTCTTGCAGATGTTGTTACAACAACAACTCATAAGACATTAAGAGGACCAAGAGGTGGAATGATTCTTTGTAATCAGGAAGCTGCTGATAAATTTAATTTCAATAAGGCTATTTTCCCTGGTATTCAGGGTGGTCCTTTAATGCATGTTATTGCTGCAAAGGCTGTATGTTTTAAAGAAGCATTAGATGATGATTTTAAAGTTTATATGAGAAATGTTAAAGATAATGCACAGGCTCTTGCAAATGGTCTTACAAGCAGAGGATTTGATTTAATATCAGGTGGTACAGATAATCATCTTATGTTAGTAGATTTAAGAAGCAAGGGTATTACAGGAAAAGCATGCGAAAAGATTTTAGATGCAGCAAATATCACATGTAATAAGAATGCTATTCCTAATGACCCTGAGAAGCCATTTGTAACAAGTGGTATCAGAATTGGTACACCTGCAATTACATCAAGAGGTATGGTTGCAGCTGATATGGATGTTATTGCTGAAGCAATTTCTTTACTTGTTAATGATGCAGAAGCAAACAAAGATAAGGCAATGAGCCTTGTTAAGGGATTAACTGATAAATATCCTTTATATGAATAATTATAGAATATATTATATTGCTATAAATGATAATAACCATGATTGCTGTCGTTTTAGGTAAAACTATAAACGACAGCAAATTTTTATAAAATAAATAAGTTACATGAAAGAGGTAAAAAATGTCTGGTTCGGTTTTTGGAAATATGTTTAAAGTATCTACATTTGGTGAATCCCATGGAAAAGCATTGGGTGTTATTGTTGATGGTTGTCCTTCGGGAGTAAGTTTATGTGAAGAGGATATACAAAAATATTTAAACAGAAGAAAGCCGGGACAGTCAAATGTCTCTACACCTAGAAAAGAAGCTGATGAAGTAGAGATATTATCCGGTGTTTTTGAAGGAAAGACAACAGGAACACCTATTGCAATGATGGTAAGAAATACATCCCAGAAGTCTGCTGATTATTCTGAAATAGCTTCATATTACAGACCGGGGCATGCAGATTTTACATTTGATGCAAAGTATGGATTCAGGGATTACAGAGGCGGAGGAAGATCTTCAGGAAGAGAAACTCTTGCAAGGGTAGCAGCCGGAGCAGTTGCATTAAAAGTACTTAAAGAACTTGGAATAGAAATCTTTGCATATACATATGAAATTGGTGGAATTACAATTGATGAAGAAAAATTTGATAAAGATTTTATTATGAACAATGAACTTTATATACCTGATAAAGATGCTCTTGAAAAAATAAGAAATCTTGTAATTGAAAAGAAAGCTGAGGGGGACAGTATAGGCGGAGTCATTAAATGTAAAGTTAAAAACTTAATGCCGGGAATCGGTGAGCCTGTGTTTGATAAATTAGATGCTAATATTGCAAAAGCCATTATGTCCATTGGTGCCGTAAAAGCCTTTGAAATAGGAAATGGAGTAAATGCATCTAAAATATTTGGTTCTGAAAATAATGATAATTTTATATATACAGAAAATGGAATTGAAAAGATGACAAATAATTCCGGAGGCGTTTTAGGTGGAATCAGTGATGGGGATGAAGTTTATTTTAAAGCATATTTTAAGCCAACTCCATCAATATTCAAGGAACAAAAGACAGTAAATAAGGATGGTGAAAATATTTCCATAAATATTAAAGGAAGACATGATCCTATTATTGTTCCAAGGGCTGTTGTGGTTGTAGAAGCTATGACTGCCTTAGCAATTCTTGATTTGGTAATGTTAAATACATGTTCAAATATAGATAATTTAAAGAAAGTGTATAAATAAAATGAGTAGCAGATTAAAGGGCAAAAACAGTACTAAGAATAATAATAAGAAAAATAAAGGAAATGTAAGCAATATATTTGAAGAAAACTTTTTTTCAGGGATTTTTGTATGTATCATGTTTACGATATATCCACTTTTTTTCCATAATAAGTTTTTTGATATAGTATCTTGCAAATATGAATTTTTAAAGATTATTATAATTATTATATCCGTTATTGAAGCACTGTGCTTCAGCTTATATTTAATGGACAGGATAATGGCAAAGGAAAAATTAATAAAAAAAGAAAAAATAAGGATAACTCCATTATATATCTTTGTTTTTAGCTGGTTTGCCATAAATCTTATCTCTGCGTTACTTTCAGAATATAAAGATTATGTAATGGATGGTGCAGCAGGAAGAAGTGCCGGTTTTAAAAGTGTTTTATGCTATTTTATAATATTTATAATAGTTTCAAAGCTTTATAAAGATAGTGATATAGCTTTTTATGGATTTTTAATAAGTTCAGTTCTTATATCAATTCTTGGAATATTAAATGGTATGAATATTGATCCTTTAGGTTTTTTTAAAGGATTAGATGCAAGACAGATAATAATATATTTATCTACTCTTGGAAATATGGATATATATACATTATATTTTTCATTATCAATACCACTTATTCTTATGCATTATCTAAAAGAAAAAGACATAAGAAAAAAGATATTATATCTTTTAGGTGCATCCATAAATATCATTGCCATAACGGCAGGACAGTGCGATATGGCATATATTATTATTGTATTTAGTTTGTTCCTTGTAATGATTTTTAATAAAGAAGAAGAAAGCATAGTTATTCTTTTATTGCCTTATTTTCTTTCAGTTTTACCAATATACATGCTTGCAAAAGCAAATATAAATGCTGATATTACAAGAAATGTAAGTAAGATAACTTATGGATATTTTAAGATTTATCCTGTGTTTATAGTGTTATTTTTAATATTATTATTTATAAATTCAAAGAAAAAGATATATGTAAATAAATTAAAAAAATCTGCATTCATATTTTTAGTATCAGGATTAAGTCTTTATTTTATTCTTTTAATTTTATTTACATTTATACTTAAAGATGTTGATTTATCAGGATTCAGTACATTTTTAAGATTTAATAATGAATTTGGAAGTTATAGAGGATTTATCTGGAAGAAAGTGATAGAAGAATATTTATCATTTAATTTTATTGGAAAACTGATTGGTATCGGACCTGATACATTATATCCTTATCTTATGGAAAATTGTGCAGAAGAAATGATGCAGGTAACAAAGACATATTATGATAATGCACATAATGAGCTTTTACAATATCTTATAACTACCGGTATATTAGGACTTGTATCATATGTTGGACTTGTATTTTTTGTTTTAAAGAATGGTATTAAAGCATGGCTTGAAAATAAAAATACAAAATATATTTATCTTCCTTCAGTGATATTATATCTTCTTTTGACGTTTATAAATATTAACCAGGTTGTGACAACACCATTATTTATTATAATGCTTGCAATTGTTGCGGATAAGCAGGTATGCGAATAAAAAAAGTAATGAATAAAAGTATTTAGTATAAAAAAAACAGGACATTAGGATATGTCCTGTTTTATTATTAAAATTATTCGGGGTTAATTATAATTTTGTTGTTACGAAGATATCATAGATAGCTTTAACAGCTTTTTCAAAATCAATTTCGTTAACACCAACAATTACATTTAATTCGGAAGAACCCTGATCAATCATCTTAACGTTTACTCTTGCATGTGCAAGTGCTGAGAAGATTCGTCCGGCTGTTCCTCTTGTAGCCTTCATTCCACGACCAACGACAGCGATAAGTGCGATGTCAGTTTCAATGTCGATTGAATCTGGATGAGCATTTCTATGAATTCCTGCAAGGATTTCCTGTTCTTTCTTTGCAAAATCAGCCTGATTAACAAGAACGCTCATTGTATCAATTCCTGATGGCATATGCTCGAAAGAAACACCATATTTTTCAAATTCTTCAAGAACTTTTCTACCAAATCCAAGTTCTGAGTTCATCATTTCTTTTTCAATTGTAACAGCAGCAAAACCTCTTGTTCCTGCAATACCTGTAATAGTAAATTCAGGCTTAATGGATGTGCTTTCTACGATTAAAGTTCCGGGATCTTCAGGAATATTAGTATTCTTAATATTGATTGGAATACCCTTTGCTCTTACAGGGAAGATAGCGTCTTCATGAAGAACAGAAGCACCCATATAAGAAAGCTCTCTTAATTCTTTATATGTAATAGTTGTTATAACTTTAGAATCTTTAATAATTCTTGGGTCTGCAATTAAAAATCCTGAAACATCTGTCCAGTTTTCATAAAGGTCAGCATCGATTGCTCTTGCAACGATAGAACCTGTAATATCAGAACCACCTCTTGAGAATGTTTTAATAGTATCATTTGGCATTGAACCATAGAATCCAGGGATAACTGCATTATCAATGTTTGCAAGTCTCTGTTTAAGAACAGGATCTGTCTTTTCCATATCAAAGTTACCATTGTCATCAAAGAAAATAACTTCGGCAGCGTCGATAAAAGTGAATCCTAAATAATTTGCAAGGACTATACCGTTAAGGTATTCTCCTCTTGAAGCAGCATAATCTCTACCGGCTCTTCCAACGAAACTTGTTTCAATAGTATCAAATTCTTTTTCAAGTGATAAATCAAGTCCAAGTTCTTCAATAATATCATAATATCTTTTTTTGATATTATCTAAAAGAGGTTTGTAATCCTTTCCTTTTGCTGCTACAGAATAGCACTCATAGAGCATATCTGTTACTTTTGTATCAGCTGAAAATCTTTTACCAGGAGCTGAAGGTACAACATATCTTCTTGATTCGTCTGCATTAATGATAGCACTTACTTTTTTGAACTGTTCTGCACTTGCAAGTGAACTACCACCAAACTTTACTACTTTAATCATTTGTATAACAACCTTTCCTTTTTTAATAATACTGACCTATTATACAAAAAAACATATGAACTTTTCAAGGAGTTTTTTATATTTATTTAAATTATTGATTAATATATGAGAAAATTTTTTACATATTTATGTTTTAAGTGTATAATAAAATGCAATATGAAAAACATACATTATAGAAAGAGGTTTATGCAATGGATAATAAATTAATGGATAACATGATAAAAGATACAGTTTCAAAGATAGTAGATAATTATAAAAATTCAGAGCAGCTTTCTCTGAGCAAAACTGCAAATCTTCCAAGCAGGGGAGAAATAATAGAAATAATAAAAGATTTAAGAAAAATAATGTTTCCGGGATATTTTGCTGATTTTAATGTAAATCTTAATCTTGCAAGTTATTTTGTAGGCGAAGAACTTATTTCTATCAAGGAAAAAATGGTAAGACAGATTAACCTTGCCTTTAATTATGAAAATGAATGCTTCTCTAAAAATAATGTATGTAAAGATGCTTTGTTAAAAAAGGCTAAGGAAGTAGCAATGAGTTTTATATCAAGTCTTCCTGATATTCAAAGTATGCTTTTAAAGGACGTTGAGGCAGGTTTTAATGGGGATCCGGCTGCAAAGTCAAAAGAAGATATAATTTTTTCTTATCCGGGATTTTTTGCAATATATGTATATAGAATTGCACATGAATTATATAAATATAATGTGCCATTTATACCAAGAATAATGACAGAATATGCTCATAGCAGAACAGGTATAGATATTAATTCCGGTGCAACAATTGGTGAATATTTCTTTATTGACCATGGTACGGGTGTGGTTATTGGTGAAACAACAATTATTGGAAATAATGTTAAGTTATATCAGGGTGTTACACTTGGTGCCCTTTCTACAAGAAAAGGTCAGCAATTGCGTGATGTGAAGAGACATCCTTCAATCGAAGATAATGTTACAATTTACTCAGGAGCTACAATACTTGGAGGAGATACAGTTATTGGAAATAACAGTGTTATCGGCGGTAATGCATTTATTACATCTTCGATACCTCCATATACTAAAGTAAGTGCAATTAATCCTGAATTGAAATTAAGAGATGATAGTAAAAATGCATCCGGAGACAATTTAACATGGGAAATATAAGATTTTTATCTAAGTATAAAAAAGAATGTATACTCAGCCCTTTATTTAAATTTTTAGAAGCTGGGATAGAACTTTTTGTTCCAATCGTAGTACAGCTTATCATAGATGTGGGGATAAATGGAAATGGCGGAAAAGAATATATATTTAAAATGGGTGGACTCCTTGTTTTATTGGGTATAGTCGGACTTTGCTTTTCCATTACAGCCCAGTTTTTTGCTGCTAAGGCAGCAACTCTTTTTGCAAAAGATTTAAGACATGAATTGTTTTTAAAAATTCAAAAGCTTTCATTTAACGATCTTGATGAAGTAGGAAATTCTACATTAATAAACAGGATGACAAATGATGTTAATCTTGCACAAAATACAGTAAATATGGTTCTAAGACTTGTTCTCAGATCTCCATTTGTTGTATTTGGTGCAATGATAATGGCGTTTACGGTTGATATCAAGGGAGCAATTGTTTTTGTTATTATTATTCCTGTTTTACTTTTCGTGATTTTTTATATCTTAAATTATACAACACCTTTATTTAAAGAAGTTCAGAAAAAATCAGACAGTATATTATTATCTATAAGAGAAAACCTTGTTGGCGTAAGGACAATAAGGGCTTTTGGAATTGAGAAAGAAGAAGCGGATTCCTTTAATAAAAAAAATAATGAGATGTTTGATTTGCAAATAAAGGTTGGTAAGGTAAATTCTTTATTAAATCCATTAACTTACGTAATAATAAATATTGGAATAGTGCTTGTAATATATGTAGGCGGATACAGGGTAAATACAGGAGATTTATCACAGGGTGATGTATTTGCACTTATGAATTATATGTCACAGATCCTTGTTGAAGCCATTAAACTTGCAAATTTAGTAATATTGCTTATTAAAGGAAAAAGTGGATTGGAAAGAATCCAGTCAGTATTTGATATTAAAACAGGTGATATATATGGAAATGAAGAAGGTAGAGAACTTATAAGTTTTGATAAGGCAGGTAAAAATAAAAGGGAAAATAAAATTATAGAATTTGAAAATGTCTGTATGAAATACAGTGAAAATGCAGATGATGCTTTAAATGATATAAGTTTTTCTGTAAATGAAGGGGATATTATAGGAATTATTGGTGGTACAGGATGTGGAAAAACAACTATTGTAAATATGATTCTTGGTTTTTATAAAGCATACAAGGGGAAAGTCTTATTAGATGGCAGGGATATTAAGGATTATAATTTGAATTCAGTAAGAAAAAATATAGGTGTTGTACCTCAAAAGGCGTTGTTATTTAAAGGAAGTATCAGAGATAACATAAAATGGGGTAAAGATAATGCTACAGATGAAGAGATAATAAAAGCACTTAAAATATCACAGGCTTATGAATTTGTAGAGAAGAAAGAAGGCATGCTTGATTATTATTCTGAACAGGGTGGAAAGAATTTTTCAGGTGGACAGAGACAAAGACTTACAATTGCAAGAGGCATAATAAATAATCCAAGAATTTTAATATTGGATGATAGTGCATCGGCACTGGATTTTGCCACAGAAGCAAAATTAAGAAAAGCTATTAAGGAAAATTTAAAGACAACAACAATAATTATTTCACAACGCATTTCTTCGATAAAGCATGCGGATAAGATTCTTGTTTTAGATGAAGGAAAACTTGAAGGTGTTGGAACACATGAAGAATTGTTAAAGACATCAAATGAGTACCAGGAAATTTATAAGGCTCAGAGTAATTAAAATAGCAGGGAGGAAAAATATGGATAGAAAAGATATTCTAAAAAGAGTTACCGGATATATAGAAAAATATAATTTTCTTGTTGTTTTATCTATAGTATTTGCTGCCATTTCATCCCTGCTTATGTTGTATGTGCCTATACTTGCGGGAAAATCAATTGATTTTATAATAACAAAAGATAATGTAGATTTTAAATCTTTAAAGAAAATATTGTTTATATGTTTTATTGTATTTGTAACAGCTTCAATTATGCAGTGGATAATGAACAGGATAAATAATAAAGTTACTTATGAAATATCAAGAAAGATAAGAAAAGACGGTTTTGAAAAAATCAGGAAATTATCTGTAGGGTATATAGACGGATGCCAGATTGGTGATATTATAAGCCGTATAATAAATGATGTAGATACATTTACAGATGGTCTGCTTATGGGATTTACACAGTTTTTTACAGGAATAATAACAATTCTTGGAACGTTGTTTTTTATGATTTCCATCAGTCCAATAATTGCTTTTGTTGTGGTTATTGTAACACCTCTTTCTCTTTTTGTGGCAACTTTTATTTCAAAGCATACATTTAATATGTTTAAAGTACAGTCTGAAATAAAAGGCAAACAGACAGGTTTTGTTGATGAAATTATTTCAGGAGAAAAGATAGTAAAAACCTTTACAAAAGAAGAGGATTGTATAAAAGAATTTGATAAAATAAATGATGAGCTAAGTGTCTGTTCCATGAAAGCGGTATTTTATTCATCCCTTACAAATCCATCTACAAGATTTGTAAATAACTTTGTATATGCACTTGTGGCCATATGTGGAGCCATAATGGTAATTAAGAAACCTGGTGTTTTTTCTGTAGGTATGCTTGTTACTTTTCTTAGTTACGCAAACCAATATACAAAACCATTTAATGAAATATCAGGAGTTGTAACAGAATTTCAAAATGCCATTGCATGTGCAGGAAGAGTATTTGAATTTATTGATGAAGAAAGTATTGATTTTGATAATGAAAGTGATATTGTAATAGATAGTGTGTCTGGAAATATAGACATAAAAAATGTATCATTTTCCTATGATAAAGAAAAAAAGCTTATTGAAAACTTTAATTTATCTGTAAATTCAGGTAAAAGAGTTGCGATTGTAGGACCTACGGGCTGTGGAAAAACAACTATTATTAATCTTTTAATGAGATTTTATGATGTTGATAAGGGAGAAATTTTAGTTGATGGTAAAAATATAAAAACTATAACAAGAAACAGTCTTAGGAAAAATTATGGTATGGTACTGCAGGAAACCTGGTTAAAAGAAGGAACTATAAGAGATAATCTTCTTTTGTATTCTGATATATCTGATGAAGAGATGATAGAAGCTGCAAAAAAATCCCATGCGCATGGTTTTATAAAGCGATTAAAAAACGGTTATGATACATATATAAGCGAGGATGGTAAAGAACTTTCAAACGGTCAGAAACAGCTTTTATGTATTACAAGAATTATGCTTAATATTCCTCCAATGCTTATTTTAGATGAAGCTACATCTTCAATAGATATTAAGACGGAGATAAGAATTCAGAAGAATTTTAAAAAGCTTATGGAGGGAAGGACAAGTTTTGTTGTTGCCCACAGGTTGTCAACAATAAAGGAATCAGATATAATTCTTGCGATGAAAGATGGAAATATTGTTGAAATGGGAAGCCATGATGAGCTTATAAAAAAGAATGGATTTTATGCATCTTTATATAATTCACAGTTTGAACAGGCATAATTTTTTAAAAATAAAATATTATAATATGGGTAGTTACAATGGATAATCTTATATTTAGCTTAAATGCTACAATGCCGATTTTTCTGGTAATTGCAGCAGGATATATTTTAAGACAGAAAAAATTTATAGATGAAGGATTTTTAAAACCGGCAAATAAGCTTGTTTTTAAAGTTACACTTCCTGCAATGCTCGTGATTGAAATGATGGACTGCGATATTAAAAAAATGTTTGATTTAAAATATGTTTTATATTGCGCATCAGTTACCATGATTTGTATTTTAATAGTATGGCTTATGGCATTTTTATATATTAAAGACAAAAGTCTTATAGGTGAATTTGTACAGGGTTCATACAGGGGAAGCGCAGCAATACTTGGTATTGCACTTTTGCAGAATATCATAGGTAATGCAAATATAGCACCGCTTATGATGCTTGGTTCAGTACCTTTATATAATATATTTGCAGTTATAATTTTAAATGCAACGGGAAAAGGTAAAACGGATATATCTGCATGGCATACAATAAAAGGTATAATAACAAATCCTATAATTGTAAGTATATTAGGAGGTATGTTATTATCACTTTTAGGTATTAAATTTCCATTTATTATTCATAATACGATAGAAAAAATTGGAAGTATGACAACGCCACTTGCACTTATTGTAATAGGTGGTGAGTTTAATAAAAATAATGCTATTGGAAGAATAAAAGAAGTAATAATTGCAACTGTTATAAAGCTTATAATCCAGCCTTTATTTTTCCTTCCAATTGCAGTGAATTTAGGTTTTAGTTCTGAAAAAATAGTAGCAGCTCTTGTAATGCTTGGTGCGCCAACAACAGCAACCTGTTTTGTAATGGCAAAAAATATGGGACATGAGGGAACATTATCTACGGGAATAATTGTTCTGACAACACTTTTATCGGCATTTACAATTACCGGATGGTTATATATACTAAAAATACTTGGATATATTTAGAGTAGAAAGAAGGATATAAAATGAATTTATTAATTAATATTGGATTATTATTGTTAGGATTTGTTTTTCTGGTAAAGGGTGCTGATACTTTTGTTGACGGAAGTTCGGATATTGCTAAAAAACTTAGAATTCCCCAGGTGGTTGTAGGATGTACAATAGTATCGATCGGAACATCATTTCCTGAGCTTGCAGTATCGTTAAGTGCCGCACTTAATGGATCTAATGAGATTGCTTTAAGTAATGCAGTTGGTTCTAATCTTGTAAATATATTAATAGTTCTTGGTGTGACTGCAATTCTTGCAAAAGAAGCTGTTCCAGTAAAAAAATCAGTTATGGTAGTTGAATTTCCTTTAAATATTATTGTTACTTTAATGCTTGGAATTATGACGGGAGATTATATTTTTAGAAAAAACCTTTACAAGAGTGGTAATTTATTTTCATTTAAAAATGGAACTGTTAATATAGGTGAGCTTGGAAGAATAAATGGAATAATATTACTTGTGATATTTGTAAGCTATATTACATATACTGTTTTTGCTTCATTAAAGGCAAGAAAAAGTGGTGAAGAAAATGATGATGCAAAAGATATTTCTATTATAAAAGCATTTATCTTTATTATAATTGGAGCAGTTATGATAAAGTTTGGCGGTGATTTTGTTGTTAAGGGAGCAAAATATATAGCTGAATGTATTGGAATGAGTGAAACATTAATTGGTCTTACAATTGTTGCTATTGGAACTTCTCTTCCGGAACTTGTTACAAGTGTTGTTGCAGCAAGAAAAGGAGAAACTGATCTTGCTGTAGGAAATGTTGTCGGGTCATGTATATTTAATATATTATTTATACTTGGTGTATCATCAGCGATTCATCCTATGGCGGTAATAACAAGCGCATTTATTGATATTATGGTATTGTTCTTCGTAGGTATTTTAGCTTTGGTATTTTGTGGAACAAATAAAAAAATTGGAAAAAAAGAAGGCCTTTTAATGGTGCTTGTTTATGCAGTTTATTTAACATATATAATAATAAGATAAAAGATACTAGACAAAATAAAAATAATATGGTAAAGTCATTTCTGTATGTGATACAGTAGAATGGAGGATTTAAGAATGAGTGTACAGGTCGAGAAACTTGAAAAAAACATGGCAAAACTTACTATAGAAGTACCAGCAGAAGATGTGGAGAAAGCGATAGAGAAAGCATATCAGAAACAGAAATCTAAGATTAATATTTCCGGATTCAGAAAAGGAAAAGCTCCAAGAAAAATCATTGAAAAAATGTATGGAGTTGGAGTATTTTATGAAGATGCTGTTAACGAAATGATTCCTGCAGCATATGATGAAGCTACAAAAGAAGCAGATGTTGAAATTGTTTCACAGCCAAGAATCGATATCGTTCAGATTGAAGCTGGAAAGCCATTTATCTTTACTGCTGAAGTTGCTACAAGACCTGAAGTAACATTAGGTGAATATAAAGGAATTGAAGTAGCTAAGAGTGATGTAAACGTTACTGATGAAGAAATTAATGCAGAGATAGATAAAGAAAGAGGACAGAACGCAAGAGTTATCGAAGTAACAGACAGACCAGTTAAAGATGGTGATAACACAGTTATCGACTTTGAAGGATTTGTTGATGGAGAAGCTTTTGAAGGTGGAAAGGGAGAAGATTATCCTTTAACAATTGGTTCTCACTCATTTATTGATACATTTGAAGAACAGTTAATTGGAAAGAATATTGGCGAAGAAGTAGAAGTTAATGTTACATTCCCAGAAGAATATCATGCTGAAGAATTAAAAGGAAAACCAGCACTTTTCAAAGTTACTGTTAAGAAGATTAGTGAAAGACAGTTACCAGAATTAAATGATGAATTCGTTGATGACGTTTCAGAATTCTCAACTGTTGATGAATATAAGAACAGCATTAAGGAAAAACTTGAAGAAAAGAAGAAAAATGAAGCTAATGCAGCTAAAGAAGATGCTGTTATTGAAAAGATTATTGAAAATGCAACAATGGAAATTCCAGAGTTAATGATTTCTTCACAGATCAATAATATGCAGGAAGATTTTGCAAGAAGATTAGAAAGCCAGGGATTATCATTAGAAACATATTTCCAGTATACAGGTTTAAATAATGCTTCATTTGCAGAACAGTTAAAACCACAGGCATTATCAAGAATCCAGAGCAGACTTGTATTAGAAGAAGTTGCTAAGGTTGAAGGCTTTGAAGTAACAGATGAAGATATCGAAAATGAGTTTAATGAAATTGCTGAAAGATATCAGATGGAAGTTGAAACTGTTAAACAGTTCTTACCAGAATCAGAAAAAGAGAATATGAAGAAAGATATTCTTGTTAAGAAAGCAATTGATCTTGTAAGAGATTCAGCTAAAGAAGTAGAAAAAGCAGAAGAAGCTAAAGAAGAAAACTAATTTATATATTTTTTAATGGATTTAAATGAATATATAGCAGCCTGTGATTTGAAAATCAAGGGCTGCTATTGTCAAATAAGAAAAAGAGAGGGATTTAGTTATGAGTTTGGTACCTTATGTCATTGAACAGACCGGAAGAGGAGAAAGATCATATGATATTTATTCTCGTCTTTTAAAAGACAGAATTATATTTTTGGGAGAAGAAGTAAATGAAGTAACTGCAAGTTTAACAGTTGCACAGTTATTATTTTTAGAGTCAGAGGATCCCAATAAAGATATTCATCTTTATATAAACAGTCCTGGTGGTTCTGTAACAGCAGGAATGGCTATTTATGATACAATGAATTATATTAAATGCGACGTATCTACAATTTGTATTGGTATGGCTGCAAGTATGGGAGCTTTCCTTTTATCAGGTGGAGCAAAAGGAAAACGTATGGCTCTTCCTAATGCTGAAATTATGATTCATCAGCCACTTGGAGGTGCACAGGGTCAGGCAACTGAAATTCAGATAGCAGCTGATCATATTTTAAAGACAAGAAAGAAATTAAATGAGATTTTAGCTGCAAATACAAATAAACCGCTTGAAGTTATTGAAAGAGATACAGAAAGAGATAACTTTATGAGTGCAAAAGAAGCTATGGAATATGGTCTTATTGATAAAGTTATTGAGAATAGAGGATAATAGGTGATAGGATGGCAAGAGTAGAAGAGAAAAAGTGTTCTTTTTGCGGCACACGTGAAGGACTGGTACGAAAGCTCCTTGCGGGAAAAAATAACGTTTATATCTGTGATGAATGTGTTGATTTATGTAGGGATATTCTTGATGAAGAATTCTATAATGGTTATGAAGAATCGTTTGAAACAGATGTAAAGCTTTATAAACCTAAGAAAATCAAAGAGTTTTTAGATGAGTATGTTATAGGACAGGAAGAAGCAAAGAAGGTTCTTTCTGTAGCTGTATATAATCATTATAAAAGAATTATGTCAAAAGAGCATATTGATGTAGAAATACAAAAGAGTAATATTTTACTTCTTGGACCAACAGGTTCAGGAAAGACTTATCTTGCGCAAACACTTGCAAAGATATTAAATGTTCCATTTGCCATAGCAGATGCCACAACACTTACTGAAGCCGGATATGTTGGTGAAGATGTTGAAAATATTCTTTTAAAGATTATTCAGGCTGCTGATTATGATATTGACAGGGCTGAACATGGAATTATCTATATTGATGAGATTGATAAGATAAGTAAAAAAGCTGAAAATGTTTCTATTACAAGAGATGTTTCAGGTGAAGGTGTACAGCAGGCTTTACTTAAACTTTTAGAGGGTACTGATGCATCAGTTCCTCCACAGGGTGGTAGAAAGCATCCAAATCAGGAAATGATTCATATAAACACAGAAAATATATTATTTATCTGTGGTGGAGCATTTGATGGTCTTGAAAAGATTATTGAAGAAAGATTAGATAAGAAATCAATTGGTTTTGATGCAGAAATTTCAGAAAAGAAGAATTTTGAGATAGATGAGATGTTCCCACAGGTTATGCCTCAGGATCTTACAAAATTCGGTCTTATTCCTGAATTTATAGGACGTATTCCTGTAACTGTAGCATTAGAATCACTTGATTTAGATGCGATGGTAAGAATTTTAAAAGAGCCTAAGAACTCGCTAATAAAGCAATATGAAAAACTTTTTGAGCTTGATGATGTTAAGCTTATATTTGAAGATGATGCAATTGAAGCAATTGCAAATAAATCTTTTGAAAGAAAGACAGGAGCAAGAGGTCTTAGAGCTATTATGGAAACATCCCTTATGGATATTATGTTTAATATACCATCAGATGATGAGGTAGAAGAGATTATTATTACAAAAGAATTTATTGAAAGTGGAAGTGATATGTCTCTTTTAAAAACAGTAGGGAAAAATGAAGTAGCTACAAGAAAGAAAGCTAAATAATTATGGAAAATACTTTAGTTATAAAAAATGCCACACTCGAAACCGTGTGTGGCATTACATCTAAATTACCTGAAAATACATTACCTGAGTTTGCTTTTGCAGGTAAATCAAATGTTGGAAAATCTTCGCTCATAAATGGACTTCTTAATAGAAAGTCCCTTGCAAGAATATCAAGTCAGCCTGGAAAAACACAGACAATAAATTTTTATAATATTAACAGTGAACTTTATTTTGTTGATTTACCGGGATATGGATATGCAAAGGTATCAAAAGAAGTAAAAGAAAAATGGGGTAAGATGATAGAGAGATATTTAACATCATCTGAAGAATTAAGATGTGTTTTTCTTTTGATTGATATAAGACATGAGCCTTCAAAAAATGACAGGGAAATGTATGACTGGATTGTATATAATGGTTTTGATCCGGTTATTATTGCAACAAAGCTTGATAAGATAAAAAGAAGCCAGAAAGATAAGCAGATAAAGATTATAAAACAAACTTTAAATGCTAAGCCTGGCACAAAAATATTCCCTTACTCTGCCGTAACAAAGCAAGGGAAAGATGAGATATTATCATTTATTTCATCAATGATTTCATAATAAAAGAATATATTTCAGTATTTGCATCCTTCCAATGATCACACATTGAGGATGCATCTTCTTTTGTTGGAACAGAAAGGTTTATCTCTATAAGAGTAGTATCACCCTCCTTGACCTGACAATGTACTATATAATCCTGATTGGTTGTTTTATAATAATCAGCAATTGTTCCAACTTCATTTCTAAGTTCGTATTTATTTTCCATTAAATATTGATCTACTTCATCAACAATATATCCTGGAATTTTGTTAACAAAGAAGACGAGCGTCTGATGTCCGTCAACAGTTATATGATAGTAGGAGTTATTTCTTATATTTTCCATACTGATAAGATCATTTTCAATTAAATCCGTAATGGTCTGTTGTAATGTAAAATAATTTGTATAATCCTTACTTACAAAAAATTCGGATAACTGTGAATTGGTTAATGGAAAATTAACTTTATTCAACATATATAAAATTATTAATTTATGTAATGTAGAAGACTCAATAACCATTTTTAGTCATTCTTCCTATTCTTCAATATTTTCTATAACAGCCTGTCTTACAACTTCAAGAACTTTTTTGTCAAATGCTTCAGGTATAATGTAATCTTCATTAAGTTTATCATCAGTAATCATATAAGCAAGTGCCTTTGCAGCAGCAAGTTTCATTTTTTCTGTAATCTTCTTTGCTCTTCCGTCTAATGCACCTTTAAAGATACCAGGGAATGCAATAACATTATTAATCTGGTTAGGAAAATCAGATCTTCCTGTACCAACGATTCTTGCACCGGCAGCTTTTGCAATATCAGGCATAATCTCAGGTGTTGGATTTGCCATGGCAAAGATGATAGGATCATCATTCATTGACTCAACCATTTCTTTTGTAACGCTGTTTGGAGCTGAAACACCAACGAAAATATCAGCACCTGCTAGCGCGTCTTTTAATGTACCGGAAACGTCTGAAAGATTAGTAATCTTTAACATTTCTTTCTTAATTGGTGTAAGTCTTTCTGATTTAGAACTTATGATTCCTTTACTGTCACATAATGTAATATTTTTAAATCCATATGAATATAAAAGTTTAGCAATGGCAATACCTGCTGAACCTGCACCGTTAATAACAATTTTTACTGTTTCTTTATCTTTCTTTGTTATTCTGAGTGCATTTATGGCAGCTGCTAAAACAACGATGGCAGTACCATGCTGGTCATCATGGAAAACAGGAATATCAAGTAATTCCTTTAATCTTTCTTCTATTTCAAAACATCTTGGAGCTGAGATATCTTCAAGGTTGATACCACCAAAACCTGGAGCAATATTTACTACAGTTTTGATAATTTCTTCTGTATCCTGTGTGTCTAAGCAGATAGGAACTGCGTTAACATCACCAAAGCTTTTAAATAACACAGCTTTACCTTCCATAACAGGCATAGCAGCATAAGGACCAATATTTCCTAAACCAAGTACGGCACTTCCGTCTGAAACAACAGCAATTGTATTTGATTTAATAGTATATTTATATGCTAAATCCTTATCTTTTGCAATTTCTTCGCATGGAGTGGCAACACCGGGAGTATATGCAAGTGATAAATCTTTTCTTGATGAAACACTGCATTTTGGTTCTGTGGATAATTTTCCATTCCATTTTTCGTGTAATTCTAAAGCTTCTTCATTAATATTCATGAGATAATTCCTCCATATTGTTTTTTTCGCCTAGACTATTAGTATAATTTAGCTTTAGAACTATGTCAACAAATCAGCTGTTTTTTATTAAAACATAAATAAAAAAAGTATTGAAAAAAAATATTAAAAGTTTATAATATAAACATGTCCGGGAGCTTGTGTGACAGGCTGAGAGGAAGGTAGACCTTCGACCGATTACCTGATTTGGATAATGCCAACGTAGGGATTTAGTATGTTTGATTTTTACGGAGAATTACCAATGTAATTCTCCTTTTTTTATGGAAAGGAGTAATATGGTTAAAATAAATGGAGAAAATTTAGAATATGACGGCAAAAAAGTTATAGACTATATTAAAGAAGCCGGATTTGATAAATCAAAAATAGCCGTTGAATTAAATGAAGATATTCTGCCAAAATCTGAATATGAAAACAGAATTTTAAAAGATGGCGATGTTGTGGAAGTTGTTAATTTTGTTGGAGGTGGCTGATAAATGAATAATGTACCTTCAAAAGAAGAAATGTATGAGGCTTTTGCAGACAGACATGGAAAAAAGCTTCAGGATAAGCTGTTAAATACTACGGTTGCCATATGCGGTCTTGGAGGTCTTGGTTCTAATATAGCTGTTTCACTTGCAAGACTTGGTGTTGGAAAACTGATACTAATTGATTTTGATAAAGTTGATATAACAAATCTCCACAGACAGCAATATAAGGCTGGTCAGGTCGGAATGGAAAAAGCATTTGCTTTAAAAAATAATTTATTGGAGATTTCACCATATATTAATATTGATTCATTTGTTGAAAAAATAGATGAATCAAATATGGACAGGCTCTTAAAACCTGCAGATATAATTTGTGAAGCCTTTGATAATCCGGTAAATAAAGCTATGCTTGTTAATTATGTTTTGGAAAATTATCATTCAAAATATCTTGTGGCAGCTTCAGGAATGGCAGGAATTGATAGTACAAATTCCATAAAGACAAAAAAAATTGGTGAGAGATTTTATCTTTGTGGTGATGGGATAAGTGAGGTAGGAAAGGCAGAAGGTTTATTTTCTTCAAGAGTTATGGCTTGTGCTGCCCATGAAGCCCATATGGTACTTAGAATAATTGCCGGTGAGTTAAACGCCTAAAGAAAAGTCAAAAGCTGTCGGATATTTATAATTTAATAGTACGAGTAAATAAATATAACATACATAAGAAAAGAGGATAAAAGATGGATGTTTTAAAAGATGATAAATTGATTATAGGAGGCCATGAGTTTAATTCAAGATTTATTTTAGGCTCAGGAAAATATTCTTTAAAACTTATTGATGCTGCAATAAAATATGCAGGAGCAGAGCTTATTACACTTGCAGTAAGAAGAGCAAATACAAAGGATGAAGAAAATATTCTGGATTATATTCCAAAGGGTATTACACTTCTTCCAAATACAAGTGGTGCAAGAAATGCAAAAGAGGCTGTAAGAATAGCAAAACTTGCAAGAGAGCTTGGATGTGGAAATTTTGTGAAAATAGAGATTATGAAGGATACAAAATATTTATTACCTGATAATTATGAAACTATTAAAGCAACAGAAGAACTTGCAAAAGACGGATTTGTAGTTATGCCATATATGTATCCTGATCTTAATGTTGCAAGGGAACTTGTAAATGTTGGAGCTGCGGCTGTTATGCCTCTTGCATCGCCAATTGGATCAAACAGAGGACTTGCTACAAAAGATTTTATACAGATTCTTATTGATGAAATAGATTTACCTATTATTGTTGATGCAGGTATTGGAAAACCATCACAGGCTTGTGAGGCTATGGAAATGGGAGCGGCAGCCATAATGGCAAATACAGCCCTTGCAACAGCTGGAGATTTACCGTTAATGGCATCAGCATTTAAGGATGCAATAATTTCAGGAAGAAAAGCATTTCTTTCAGGAACCGGAAGAGTACTTACAAGAGGGGCATCTTCATCAGATCCCTTAACCGGATTTTTGCATGATTAATGGAGGGAAAAATGGCTGAAAAAAATAGTTTTTTTATAGATGGAAAAAATCTTTCTAAAGAAGCTTTAGAAAAAAAACATAAGCTTGAAAATGATCCTTCATCAAGAACTAATCATATGGAATATATGCCGGGCATGGAAATAATTGAGTCTGATATCTGTGATAAAGTCATGTCAGAGATGAATTCCTATGATTATACGAAATATACAGCGGTAGATGTAAGAAATGCTCTTGATAAAGAAAAATGCTCCATTGAGGATTTTAAGGCACTTTTATCGCCGGCTGCAGAACCATTTCTAGAAGAAATGGCAAAGAGGGCAAGGTTAGAAACCAGCAAGCATTTTGGAAATACGGTATATCTTTTTACACCTTTATATATTGCAAATTATTGTGAGAATTACTGCGTATATTGTGGATTTAACTGTTATAACGACATAAACAGATTAAAACTTAACCTTGATGAAATAGATAAGGAAATGAGTGTCATTGCTAAAAGTGGAATGGAAGAAATTCTTATTCTTACAGGAGAAAGCAGGGAAAAAAGTGATATAAAATATATTGGTGAAGCCTGCAAACTTGCAAGGAAATATTTTAGAATGGTAGGTCTTGAAATATATCCTGTAAATACTGATGAATACAGATACCTTCATGAATGTGGCGCGGATTATGTTACTGTTTTTCAGGAAACATATGATACTGATAAATATGAAAAACTTCATTTATTTGGTCACAAAAGAGTCTGGCCATACAGATTTGATGCGCAGGAAAGAGCATTAAGGGCTGGTATGAGAGGTGTTGCATTCTCGGCACTTTTAGGACTTAGTGATTTTAGAAAAGATGCTCTTGCAAGTGCTCTTCATGTTTATTTTTTACAAAGAAAATATCCTCAGGCTGAAATGTCCTTATCATGTCCAAGATTAAGACCAATTATAAACAATGATAAAATAAGTCCGTTAGATGTACATGAAAAGCAGCTTTGCCAGGTTATTCTTGCCTACAGAATTTTCCTGCCATATGTTGGAATAACAGTTTCGTCAAGAGAAAGTAAGACTTTCAGGGATGGAATTGTAAAGATAGCAGCAACAAAGATTTCAGCAGGTGTATCTACGGGAATTGGAGATCATGAAAGTAAATATGATGGAAAGGAACAGGATACAAAACAGGGTGATGAACAATTTGTAATTGATGATGGAAGAAGTCTTAAAACCATGTATGATGATATGGAAAATGCAGGACTTCAGCCTGTTTTAAATGATTATTTATATGTGTAATAATAAAAATCCTTACATTATCTGCATTACAAACAGATTATTATGTGAAGAAAATTTTCTTGAAAGAATAAAAAAAATAACGGATACGGATATTTCTTATCTGATTTTAAGAGAAAAAGATTTGGATGAAGAAAGCTATTTTGAGCTGGCCGGGTCTGTTATAAAGATTTGTAATGATGCAGGAAAAAAATGTATACTTCATAATTTTTATGATGTTGCTATAAGTTTAAATCATAAAAATATTCATCTTCCGATTCCGGTGTTAAAGGAAATAGATGATAAAAAGCTGAATTTTTTTGATATCAAAGGTGCATCGGCTCATAGTATTAAAGAGGCAGAACTTGCAATTAAAAAAAATTGCAACTATATAACACTTAGCCATATTTTTAAAACTGATTGTAAAAAGGGACTTAAAGAAAAAGGTATCGGACTAATAAAAGAAGTTAAGGAAAAAATGGATATATGCATTTACGGACTTGGTGGAATTAATGAAAAAAATGCATCAGATGTTATAAAAGCAGGTGCTGATGGAATATGTATTATGAGTGGATTTATGAAGTGTGACGATCCTAAAAGTTATGTAGAGAAAATCAGGAGCAGTATATGAAATTAAAAAAAGAAGATTTATTATTGTATGCCATAACTGACAGCAGTATAGGGGGATTTGAAAAATTAAAAGAGGATATTATAAAGGCAATTGATGGTGGTATAACAATATTGCAGTTAAGAGAAAAAAATATTGATGAGGAAGAATACATAAGAAGAGCATCTGTCATAAAAAAAATCTGTAATGAAAGAAATGTCTTATTTATAGTAAATGATAATGTTAATGTGGCATTAAAGTCAGGTGCTGATGGTGTTCATGTTGGAATCTCTGATATGGATGTTAAAGAAATAAGAAAATTAGCAGGAGATGACTTTATTATTGGAGCAACGGCAAAGACTGTAAAACAGGCAAAAGATGCATATGATGCAGGAGCAGATTATTTAGGAGTTGGAGCTGTATTTAGCTCTGGAACAAAAAAAGATGCCATAAGAATTTCAAAGGAAGAATTAAATGATATTGTTACATCCGTAAGTATTCCTTCAGTGGCAATCGGAGGAATAAACAAGGAAAACATCAAAGATATAGGATGTAAAAAAATATGCGGAGTAGCACTTGTTAATTCAATTTTTGGAGCATCTGATATATGCGCTGAAACAAAAAAATTAAAAAAAGAAATAAGTACATATTTGTATAAGGGAGGAGAAGAGTGAAAAAAGCATTAACAATTGCGGGAAGTGATTCATCAGGTGGTGCAGGCATCCAGGCTGATTTAAAAACAATGATGGCAAATAATGTTTTTGGAATGAGTGCGATAACTGCATTAACTGCGCAAAATACAACAGGAGTAAGAAGTGTTTTAGAGGTATCAGAAGAATTTTTAAAAGATGAAATAGATATGGTTTTTGAAGATATAAGACCTGATGCCGTAAAAATTGGTATGGTTTCTTCAAAGGATTTAATAAGAGTTATTGGAGAAAGATTAAGATACTATAAAGCGGAAAATATTGTTGTTGACCCGGTTATGGTAGCAACAAGCAGTGCAAAACTTATGAAAGATGATGCTCTATCAGTGCTTATAGAAGAACTTTTCCCTATCGCAACATTAATTACACCAAATATTTTTGAGGCAACCATTATATCAGGCCTTGAAATAAAAACTAAGGAAGATATGGTAAATGCAGCGAAGGTCATTAATGAAAGGTTTAATGTAAATGTGCTTTTAAAAGGCGGGCACAGTGTAAATGATGCAAATGATCTTTTGTATTTAAAAAGGGATTTAAATGAAACTAAAGATGCTTATAGTGAAAATGATAAGCATATTATATGGTTTGAGAAAGAACGAATTGACAATCCCAATACTCATGGAACAGGATGTACGTTATCAAGTGCCATAGCTTCAAATCTGGCTAAAGGATATGATATTGTAGCTGCTGTGGAAAAAGCAAAAGAATATGTTTACACAGCTATAAGTAAAAATCTTGATTTGGGACATGGAAGTGGTCCTTTGATGCATAATATAAAAGGATTTGAAAATTGAATTAGTACAAAACTCACATGACATGGATATGTCATGTGAATATATACAAAATCTCTCGCAAGTATACTTGCAGAGAAGATTGTTGTATGTATTCATATGTGGCAGCTGCCACATATGAGTTTTGTTTATATAAATAAAAAAATATATTTCAGAACATCATAGAAAGGAAAAATAAAAATGAGAGAGTACAAAACACAGATGGAGGCGGCAAAAAAAGGAATAATCACAGAGGAGATGAAAATTGTCGCAAAAAAGGAATATTTAGAGCCTGAAAAAATTATGGAGCTTGTAAAAAAAGGTGAGGTTGCAATCCCTTGTAATATTAATCATAAATCTATTTCACCTGAAGGGATTGGAACAGGATTAAGAACTAAAATAAATGTTAATCTTGGCATTTCCGGTGATTGTAAAGATTATGAAATGGAAATGAAAAAGGTTGATATGGCAATTAAGTATGGTGCTGAAGCCATTATGGATCTTAGTAATTATGGAAAAACAAATAAATTCAGAACAGAACTTATAGAAAAATCACCTGCAATGATAGGAACTGTTCCAATGTATGATGCAATTGGTTATCTTGAAAAAGATTTACTTGATATTACAGCGGAAGATTTCTTAAGAGTAGTAAGGGCACATGCAAGCGAAGGTGTGGATTTTATGACAATTCATGCGGGAATTAACCGTCGTGCAGTTGAGGCGTTTATGAGGGAAGGAAGAGAAATGAATATTGTTTCCCGTGGAGGCTCATTATTATTTGCATGGATGATGATGACAGGAAATGAAAATCCATTTTATGAATTTTATGATGACGTTCTTGAAATTTTAAGAGAGTATGATGTAACAATAAGTCTTGGAGATGCACTTCGTCCGGGATGTATTGCTGATAGTACAGATGCAGGTCAGATATCAGAATTAATAGAACTTGGTAATCTTACAAAGAGAGCATGGGAAAAAGATGTGCAGGTTATGGTTGAAGGTCCTGGACATATGGCTATGAACGAGATTGAAGCAAATATGAAATTACAGAAACGTATTTGTCATAATGCACCATTTTATGTTCTCGGACCTTTAGTAACTGATATTGCACCTGGATATGACCATATTACATCAGCAATTGGTGGAGCTATAGCTGCAGCTTCCGGTGCTGATTTCCTTTGCTATGTAACTCCTGCAGAACATCTCAGACTTCCTGATATTGATGATGTTAAGGAAGGTATTATGGCAAGTAAAATTGCAGCTCATGCAGCAGATATTGCTAAAAATGTTCCACATGCAAGAGATAAAGATAATGAAATGGCAAAGGCAAGACATAAGGTTGAATGGGAAGATATGTTTAAAGTAGCCATGGATGAAGAAAAAGCAAGAAGATATTTTGAAAGCGTACCTCCTGAAGACAGACATACATGTTCTATGTGTGGTAAGATGTGTGCTGTAAGAACAACAAATCTTATTCTTGAAGGTAAGAAAGTTGAATTTTGTTCAGAATTATAAAAATATATAAAAATATATAACAATATATAACAATATAAATGTATAATAATTTAGTATAAAAATTTTAATGGTAAAGAAACTGAATGATTTTTGCTGAAAATAAAAAAAAAATAAATATATTGTTGTAAATAATAATGATATTTTTTATTAATTTTATTATAATAGTGTTATGCTATATGAACACGAAATAGACTTATAAATTTAAATTTGAATTTGAATTATATATGGGTCTGTAGATTAAACATAGGCAAATATTTTATTAAAGGAGAACTAATCTATGAAGTATGTATGTAGTGTATGCGGTTATGAATATGAAGGAGACAGTGCACCTGAGGTATGTCCAGTATGTAATCAGGAAGGTGTATTTGAGGAAGTAAAGGAAGAAAATGCTGATACAGGTACTAATGGTACTAATCCTTATGCAGGAACAAAAACAGAAAAGAATCTTAAAGAAGCTTTTGCTGGAGAATCCCAGGCTCGTAATAAATATACTTATTTTGCATCTGTTGCAAAAAAAGCAGGTTATGAGCAGATAGCAGCTCTTTTCCTTCAGACAGCTGATAATGAAAAAGAACATGCAAAAATCTGGTTTAAAGAGCTTGGTGGAATAGGTGATACAAAGGCAAATCTTTTACAGGCAGCAGAAGGTGAAAATGCTGAATGGACAGATATGTATGAAAGAATGGCTAAAGAAGCTGAAGAAGAAGGATTTAAAGAGCTTGCAGCTAAATTCAGAGCTGTAGGAGCTATCGAAAAAATGCATGAAGAAAGATATAGAAGACTTCTTCATAATGTTGAAGCTATGGAAGTATTTGAAAAGAGTGGAGTTACAATGTGGGAATGCAGAAACTGTGGACATGTTGTAGTTGGTACTAAGGCACCTGATGTTTGCCCTGTATGTAATCATCCACAGAGCTATTTTGAAGTAAGAAGCGAAAATTATTAATATAAAAATTATTAAAAAAGGAAAGTAAAAGAAAGTGGAGTCGAATGAGTAAATTTACAAAGTCTTCTGATGGTATGAAAATCATGATCATAGGATGTGGTAAGGTTGGAGCCACACTTGCAGAAAGACTTAGTAGTGAAGGTCATGAAATTACAGTTTTGGATAAATCCCAAAGTGCAGTGGAAGAACTTACATCTATGTATGATGTTATGGGATATGTTGGAAACGGTGCCAGCTATACTGCCCAGTTAGAGGCAGGAATTGAAAAATGTGATTTATTAATAGCAGTTACAAAATCAGATGAGCTTAATCTTCTTTGCTGTGTTATTGCTAAAAAATTTAGCGGATGCAGTTCTATTGCAAGAGTAAGAACACCTGATTACAGTTCGGAATCAAATTTCTTAAGAGAAAAACTTGGACTCGCACTTATTATAAATCCTGAACTTGAAGCTGCAAGAGAGATAGCACATCTTATATATTTACCGGATGCACTTGATGTATATTCATTTGCACACGGACAGGCAGAGATTATTAAATTCAAGATAGAGGAAGGTTCTAAGCTTGATGGAGTAAAGCTTGCTGATATAGGAAAAAGTGAGTTTATGGATGACATTATTATTTGTACTATTGAAAGAAATGATGATGTCATTATTCCGTCAGGTGATTATGTAATATCTGCGGGAGATGTGGTATCTATCGTAGCTACAAGACAGTATCTTAAGGTTTTTCTTAAAAAACTTAAATCGAAAAGTAAACGTGTTAAGTCATGTATGTTAGTTGGCGGAGGAAAATCCTCATATTATCTTGCTAAGGAACTTATTAAATCAGGAATAGAAGTTACTATTATTGAAAAAGATCAGAACAGATGTGATGAGCTTAGTGTGCTTTTACCTAAGGCTATTATTATTAATGGTGACGGAACTGATGAAGATTTCTTAAAAGAGGTGGGCATTACGGAATTTGATTCATTTGTTCCACTTACAAGTATTGATGAAGAAAATATTTTCTTAAGTCTTAACGCGAAGCAGGTTTCTGATGCAAAGATTGTTACAAAGATTAATCATATTAATTTTAAAAATGTAATTAACAGTCTGGATCTTGGAAGTGTTATTTATCCAAGATATATTACATCTGAAGCCATTATTGCATATGTAAGGGCAAAACATAATTCTAAATATAAAGACTCCATAGAAACTTTGTACTATATGTATGATTCAAGAGTGGAAGCTATAGAATTTAGCATTAAGAAAGAGTCAGAGGTTACAGATGTTAAGCTTAGTGAGTTGAAACTTAAAGAAAATTTACTTATATGTGTTATTAACAGAAAGGGAACAATTATAATTCCTTCTGGTGAGGACGTTATTAAAAAAGGTGATACAGTTGTTGTAGTAACAAAAGAAAGAGGATTTGTTACTATTGAGGACATACTGGCATAGAAGAGGGTATGGATTATGAATAAAAGTATGATAAGATATATTCTCGGGTATGTTATGGAAATAGAATGCCTGCTTTTGTTATTACCTTGTATCGTCGCATTGATTTATAAAGAAAACATAGGATATTATTTTCTTTTGATAGCCGGTATCAGCGGAATTTTAGGGGTTATTTTCACCTTTAAAAAGCCTGACTGCATGGTGTTTTATTTAAAAGAAGGATGTATAATTACAGGACTTTCCTGGATTTTAATGAGTGTTATCGGTTGCCTGCCATTTTACATTAGTGGAGAGATACCAGTATTTACAGATGCATTATTTGAAACAATATCCGGTTTTACTACAACAGGAGCCAGTATTTTAAATGATGTTGAAAAATTATCTTATTGCGCAAAATTCTGGAGAAGTTTTACTCACTGGATTGGTGGAATGGGAGTTTTGGTTTTTCTTCTTGCTATTGTACCAATGGGTGGTGGTTCTAATATAAATCTGATGAAAGCGGAAAGCCCAGGTCCGTCAGTTGGAAAGCTGGTTCCAAGAATGAAATCCACAGCAAAGATTTTATATGCTATTTATATGGCACTTACTGTGATTCAGATTATATTATTATTTGCAGGTGGAATGGATTTATTTTCATCCGTGACATTAAGTTTTGGTACAGCGGGAACCGGTGGATTTGGTGTTTTAAATGACAGCTTCATGAGTTATTCGCCATATGTTCAATGGGTTACAACCATCTTTATGATAATGTTTGGTGTTAATTTTAATGCATATTATCTTTTGCTTTTTAAAAGTATAAGAAGCTTTTTTATGGAAGAAGTTAAAGTTTATTTTATGATAATTTTATCTGCAACAGCAATAATTTTTTATCATATATATGGTCTTTATAATTCTGCATTTACAGCATTAAGACACTCAGCATTTCAGGTTGCAACAATTATAACAACAACAGGTTTTGCATCAGCTGATTTTGATAAATGGCATTCAGTATGTAAGTATATAATTGTACTTCTTATGTTTATCGGTGCCTGTGCAGGAAGCACAGGTGGTGGCTTAAAGGTTTCGCGTATTATTATTAGTGCAAAAAGTGTCAGAAAAGAATTTGCATCATATATTCATCCAAAGAGTATTAAAAAAATAACTATAGAAAAGAAAGTTGTGGAACATGAAGTTATCAGATCTGTAAATGTTTATTTTGTAACATTTTCAATGCTTTTCTTAACTTCAATGTTAATAATATCTTTTGAAGGATATGATTTAGTTACAAACTTTACTGCAGTTGCTGCAACAATAAATAATATAGGACCAGGACTTGCAAAAGTTGGCCCTACATGTAATTTCTCATTCTTCAGCAATTTATCAAAATATGTTTTAATGTTTGATATGTTAGCGGGAAGACTTGAATTATTTCCAATGCTTTTGATATTTCATCCGGTATTGATAAAGGAATTCTTTACTAAAGAAAAGAAATGTACAAAAAGGTTGAAGAAATAAAATTATAAGCGAAGGCTGAGTATAAGAATAAGTATAAGAATAAGTATAAGAATAAGTGTAAGAATAAGAATAAGTGTAAGTATAAGTATAAGTATAAGATGAAGATTAAGATTAATAGCGATTAACATTAATAGTGGTTACATTAATAGCGATTACGTTTAAATATGTATTATTTTGCAGGATAAAACTGTAACGAGTGATGCATATCATAATGTAATCGCTATTAATTTTTATTTTGATTATAATTGTATAGAATTGATATAGAATTGAAGAAATAAAATCTGTGTAATAGGATTGTATAATGTATGACTAGAAAAAAGCTAATTAGTTATGAAAAAATGAGAATTCAGAAGATGAAGTTATAAAACATTTAAAACCTAAGGATGAATTTATACACAAATTTGGACTTGACTAAAATTATAGCTTCTTGAAGAACGAAAAAGGCTGATTTGGTAAGAAGCGGCTATAAAAAATTAAATC
>FOFK01000002.1:131856-246819 GCA_900110975.1 Lachnospiraceae bacterium RM5 | reverse complement strand
ATAATAACAGCAAAAATAGAATAATTTATAGCTTAATGTAATAAAAAAGAGCTAGAAATGGGACTCGAACCCACGACCTTCTGATTACGAATCAGATGCACTACCATCTGTGCTATTCTAGCTTATAGCTTGGGGGAGTACCGTCGCTGGCGACGGTGGGGCCCCAAGCACTTATATGCAGATGAAAATCTACATTCAATATACTAATATCCTGCATAATTATACCTTAACCATTAGTATTTGACAAGATAGATGAAAATTTTTTTAAGAGAGTTGTAATCCTGCAGTGTTAAAGTTTTATAAAAGTAAAAAATATACCATATTTTATGTTATTTATTGATTTTTATTGGTATTTATAACAAAAATGCAAATTTCCTCTTGAATTATTTTTTTATTGTGATATATTATTATACATGCCACGGACATATGTCCGTCGTAGAAAAACAAATACAAAAAATATTACGAGGTGAAAGTCATGAGTCAGAAGTTGAAAGTTGGAATTTTAGGTGCAACAGGTATGGTTGGTCAGAGATTTATCTCTTTATTAGAAAATCATCCATGGTTTGAAGTTGTTACAGTAGCAGCTAGTCCACGTTCCGAAGGAAAGAGATATGAAGATGTTGTTAAGGATCGTTGGAAAATGGATACACCAATACCTGAGGGTGTTAAGGATCTTATCATTTATAATGTAAATGATGTTGAGAAAGTTGCATCTACTGTAGATTTCGTTTTCAGTGCTGTGGATATGACTAAAGATGAAATAAAAGCTATTGAAGAAGCATATGCCAAGACAGAAACTCCTGTAGTTTCAAATAATAGCGCACACAGATGGACAAAGGATGTTCCTATGGTTGTACCTGAGATTAATCCAGAACATTTTGATGTTATTGAATCTCAGAAGAAGAGACTTGGAACAACAAGAGGTTTTATTGCTGTTAAGCCAAACTGCTCAATTCAGAGTTATGCTCCAGCTCTTACAGCATGGATGGAATTTGAACCATATGAAGTAGTTGCTACAACATATCAGGCTATTTCAGGTGCTGGAAAGACATTTAAAGACTGGCCAGAGATGAATGGAAATATCATTCCATATATCGGTGGTGAAGAAGAAAAGAGTGAACAGGAACCACTTAGACTTTGGGGAAAAGTTGAAGATGGCGAGATTAAGAAAGCTGATTGTACAGTAATTACAACACAGTGTATCAGAGTTCCTATTCTTAATGGACATACAGCTGCAGCATTTGTTAAGTTTAGAAAGAAACCAACAAAAGAGCAGTTAATTGAAAAACTTGTAAACTTCAAAGGATTACCACAGGAATTAGAACTTCCAAGTGCTCCAAAGCAGTTTATCCAGTATCTTTCTGATGACAATCGTCCACAGGTTCAGTTAGATGTAAATTATGAAAATGGAATGGGCGTGTCTATAGGAAGACTTAGAGAAGATAGCGTTTATGATTATAAATTCGTTGGTCTTTCTCATAATACAGTAAGAGGTGCAGCAGGTGGAGCTGTTCTTTGTGCAGAGTTATTAAAAGCTAAAGGATTTATCCAGCCTAAATAATTTTAAATTAAGTTATTTCTAAATATTATAATAAACAAATTTAAGATTGCCGCATTTTATGAGTTTTCATAGGATGCGGCAGTCTTTGTAAAGGTGACATATGAAAAATAATTATAAAATGTCCATAAGTTATGATGGAACAAGATTTTTTGGATGGGAACATCAGCCTGGAAAAGAGTGGACAATACAGGGAAAAATAGAAACTGTTCTTGCAAAAATGCTTGGTATGGAAGATGGAGAGATACCAAAGATTATTGCTGCAGGAAGAACAGACGCGGGTGTGCATGCAAAAGATATGACAATAAATTGTATTATGGAAACAGATTTATCACCGGATGAGATTAAAAGATATTTAAACAGATATCTTCCGGAAGATATTTCTGTAAATGAAGTAAAAATTGCTGCAGAAAGATTTCATGCAAGATATAAGGCGCTTGGCAAAACTTATTGTTATACATTATATTATGGTGACGCAAAACCTGTATTTGACAGGAAATATGTATATGTTCTTGAAAAGAAACCTGATGTTGAAAAGATGAGAGAAGCAGCAAAATATATTATCGGAACAAAGGATTTTAAAAGCTTTTGTGGAAATTCCCATATGAAAAAATCAACTGTCAGAATGGTGGATAGTATTGAAATAAAGCAAAAAGGTCCATATATCAGAATATATTATCATGGAAACGGTTTCTTGCAGAATATGGTAAGAATAATGACAGGAACCCTTTTAGAAGTAGCATTTCATGAATATGAACCGGAACATGTTGAAGAAATTATTGAAGCAAAAGACAGACATTTTGCAGGATTTACAGCGCCTGCCATGGGGTTAACACTTATAAAAGTAGATTATTAATTTAAGTATATTTTAAAGTAAGATTTTAAATATCGTAATTATAGGGAAACAAAGCTTATATATGGGCTTTGTTTCTTGCTATTAAGGGAAATTTGCCTTATAATAGAGCTATATATCGGAGGTTTACAAGTAAAGTACGTGAAAGGAGTGAGGTATATGGCTACACCACACAATACAGCAGAATATGGGGATATCGCAAAAACAGTGATTATGCCCGGAGATCCATTAAGAGCAAAATATATTGCCGAGAATTTTTTAGAAGACGTAAAAATGTTTAATCAGGTAAGAAATATGCTTGGATTTACAGGTAAATACAAAGGAAAAGAAGTTTCTGTTATGGGACACGGCATGGGAATGCCATCTATGGGAATTTATTCTTATGAATTATTCAGTATTTACGGGGTGGATAATATCATAAGAGTTGGTTCTTCAGGGGCATATACGGATGAACTTGGTATTTATGATGTTGTTCTTGGGGATTCATCATATTCAGAATCAAATTATGCTCTTGTTGAAAGTGGATATGATAAGCATATTACTTATCCATCTGAGAAACTTAATGAGAAAATTATTGAGACTGCAAAAGAAATTGGAAAGAAAATCAAAGTTGGAAGAATCTATTCTTCAGATGTTTTCTATAGAGAAGATAAAACACCTTTCTGGGAACGATACAATAAAGAACACGGTTGTATCTGTGTTGAGATGGAGAGTTTTGCTCTTTTCCATAATGCTACGGTTTTGGGGAAAAACGCAGCATGTCTTCTTACAATAGCTGATTCATTCTTAAATACAGATAATACTTCAGCTGAGGAAAGAGAAAAAACATTTGTTGATATGATGGAAATTGCACTTGAAACTGCTATAAAATTATAAAAATGGGGGGATATTTTTGAATATTAGAGAAGTCTATGAAGAAAAAGAAAGAAAAAATCTAAGTAAATATGCATCTTTAAGCTCTATGTCTTTAGGAAGGGAGAGGGCTGAGAAAGAGTGTGAAATCAGAACCTGTTATCAAAGAGACAGAGACAGGATACTGCATTCGAAGTCTTTTAGAAGAATGAAGCATAAGACACAGGTTTTTTTGGCTCCACAGGGAGATCATTATAGAACAAGACTTACTCACACATTGGAAGTATCTCAGATAGCAAGAACAATAGCAAGAGCCTTATCCATGAATGAAGATTTAACTGAAGCGATTGCATTAGGTCATGATCTTGGACATACACCTTTTGGACATGCAGGAGAAAGGGCATTAAATAAAGTATGTAATTTAAAATTTGTTCATTCAGAGCAGAGTATCAGGGTTGTTGAAATTCTTGAAAATGATGGATTAGGACTAAATCTTACAAAAGAAGTTAAAGATGGTATAAAAAACCATAGAACCAGTGGAAATCCAATGACTATGGAAGGAAAGATTGTAAGATTTGCTGATAAGATTGCATATATTAATCATGATATTGATGATGCAATAAGAGGCGAAATTTTAAAAGAAGAAGACATTCCTAAAGAATTTAGTGATATTCTTGGTTCATCAAAGAGCGCAAGACTTGATACAATGGTATTTGATATAGTAAATAACAGCATGGATAAGGCTGATATTATAATGTCAAAAAAGATTGCAGATGCAATGTCCGGCCTTAGGGCATTTATGTTTGAGAATGTATATTCAAATAATAAGGCAAAAGAAGAGGAAGCCAAAGCTGAAAAAATGCTTATTTCCCTTTATGAATATTATTTGGAAAATACGGATAAAATGCCGGATGAATATATTAAATTAATTTATGAGAAAAAAGAAGAAAAAGAAAGAGTTGTTTGTGATTATATTGCAGGAATGAGTGACCAGTATTCAATTGAAAAATTTGAAGAGTTATTTGTTCCTAGAGAATGGAAGTTTTAAAAAAGCAGGTACATTTATATGGGATTTTATTCAGAAGAAATTATAGACGAGGTTTTGTCAGCTAATGATATATATGATGTTATTTCTGAACGTGTCAGTTTGAAAAAAGCCGGTTCAACTTATTTAGGACTTTGTCCTTTCCATAATGAGAATACCGGTTCTTTTTCAGTTACACCAAGAAAGCAGATGTTTTATTGTTTTGGCTGCCATGTTGGTGGAAACGTTATTACATTTATTCAGAAATACGAAGGAAAAACCTTCCCTGAGGCTGTTGAAACCCTTGCAGAACGTGCAGGTATAAAACTCCCTGAAAATAGTTACACAAATGAAGAAAGAGCGGGTGTAAGTAAGAGGTCTAAACTCTTAGAAATATATAAAAAGGCAGCATTCTTTTATTATAATAATCTTTATGAAGAAGAAGGGAAACAGGGTCTTATGTATTTAAAAAACAGAGGGCTGTCTGATTCGGTTATAAAAAGATTTGGCCTTGGATATGCGAAAAAAGGTGGAAATACATTATATAAATATTTAAAAGAAGAAGGATATGATGATGAGATTTTAAAAATCAGTGGTCTTATCAGTTTTTCTGAAAAAGGAAGTTATGATAAATTCTGGAACAGAGTTATTTTTCCTATAATGGACAGAAATAACAGGGTTGTTGCATTTGGCGGAAGAGTAATGGGTGATGGTAAACCAAAATATTTAAATTCACCGGAAACAATGATATTTGTTAAAAGTGAAATATTATATGGTTTTAATGTAGCAAGAACTACAAGAGAAGATTATCTTTTATTATGTGAAGGATATATGGATGTTATTGCACTTCATAATGCGGGCTTTAAAAATGCTGTTGCTGCACTTGGTACAGCTTTTGGAGAGAAAAATGCTACAAATATTTCAAAGCTTGTAAAAAAAGTTGTGCTTACTTTTGATAATGATTTGGCAGGAATTGATGCTACTTTAAGGGCGATACCTATTCTTAAGGAAAAGGGAATAAGGGTTAAAGTGGTAGATATGTCCCCATATAAAGATCCGGATGAATTTATAAAAAATATGGGAAGAGATGCATATGCTGACAGAATAAGAAATGCTACTGATGAATTCATTTTCAGGGTTATGCAGAAAATGAAAAACTATGATCTTAAGGTTCCTGGTGATAAAGCTGAATTTTATGATGAAATAGCTAAAATGCTTATGGAATACAGGGATGATCTGGATAGAAACGTATATATTGATGAAATATCAGACCGTTTTAAGATTAATAAAGATGATCTTAAACAAAAGGTTAAAATGATTGCAAGGGATTATAAAAAAGACGTCGATGCTAAAACCCTTAATGAATTAAGGAAAAATGAAGCTAAAGCTAATCCTCTTAGCATGAGAAATAAAAAGAATGAAAAAGAAGAGAAAGTTCATGAGAGTGAACGAATGTTATTTACATGGCTTATTGAAGATGTAAATAATTATAAGAAGATTTCAAAATATATAGATGAAAGCGACTTTGAAGGCGGTCCATATGAAGAAGTTGCAAAAGTTTTATTTAGCCAGTTAAAAGAAGGAGTTTTAGATGTTTCAAAGATTCTTTTGAATTTTAGTGAAGAAGAAGATGCAAAGGAAATTGCTGAAATTTTCAATACTCCATTCAGGAGTCTCCTTTTGGAAGATACTTATACAACACAGGACATTGAAAAGTCTGTTAATCAGATAGTAAGAAAGATAAAGACTGACAGATTAGAAAATCTTTATAAGCAGATTAATGCTGATAAAACAGGAGAAATTGCCAAGAAATATTTTGAAGAAAATATGAAAATCAGAAAAATGAAAATTACTTTGTAAAAAACTAATGGTTTTGAGGTTGAAGATTTGGATAATATAATTTTTTCAGACAGAATGATAGAAATAGCAAAATGTGTTCCTAAGGGGAAAAGGGTTGCAGACATTGGAACAGATCATGGATATATACCGATTTTTCTTGCATCTAACGGTATTTCAAAAGAAATTATTGCAATGGATGTAAGAGAAATGCCACTTAATAAAGCAAGGGAAAATATAAAAAAAGAAGGCTTAAGTGAATATATAGAAACAAGACTTTCTGATGGTTTCAAGGCTTTAAGCAGGAATGAAGCTGATGTCTGCATAATTTCCGGTATGGGCTGTGACCTTATTATCAATATCATAAATAATGGTATTGATGTAGTAAGAGGTCTTGAGAAAATGATACTTTCACCTCAGACATTGCTTTATAAATTTAGAAAATATTTAATAGAAAACAAATTTAAAATAGTAAATGAAAAGATGCTTTTTGAAGATGGTAAATTCTATACTATCTTTGAAGTTGTTAATGGGGAAGAAGAAAATATTTATTCCGATGCTGATTTAAAGTATGGAAAAATTTTAATTGATAGAAAAGATAAAGTGTTAAAGGATTATCTTTGTAAGGAATATAATAAATTAAATAAAATAAATGATGAATTAGAAGGTATTGATGGAGAAGAAGTAAAGGAGCGTAAAAAAGAATTATTATGTGAATTAAAAACTATAAATGAAATTCTGGGAGGATTTTGATATGGAAGAAAGGTATAAAGTTAAGGTTTGTGGGGAAGAGAGAGAGTATGAGGACGGGACAAGTTTAATTACTATAGCAAATGATTTCAGGGACAAATATGATGGGGAAATTGTTCTTGCAAAGAAAAATGGAAGATTATCTGAATTATTTAAAAGAATATCAGGAAATTGTGAGATTGAATTTATAACAACGAAGACAAATCCGGGTATTGAAGCATATAAAAGAAGTGCAACACTTATTATGCTTAAAGCATTTTACGATGTAGTGGGAAATAAAAATATTGATAAGATATATGTAAGATATTCTTTAAGTAAGGGATATTATTGTACAATCAAAGGGGATTTAGAGCTTAATGAAGAGCTTCTTGATATGGTTAAAATGAAAATGAAAAAGATTGTAAATGATGATTTACCAATTAATAAAAGAACCATATCTACAGGAAGTGCCATAGATCTTTTTAGAAGACACAGAATGTATGATAAAGAAAAGTTGTTTAAATTCAGAAGGGCTTCAAGGGTAAATATATATAGTTTAAAAGGATACGAAGATTATTTTTATGGATATATGGTTCCAAGAACCGGTTATATAAAATATTT
This sequence comes from Lachnospiraceae bacterium RM5, assembly GCA_900110975.1. GTDB lineage: Bacteria > Bacillota > Clostridia > Lachnospirales > Lachnospiraceae > Bovifimicola. The sequence continues at coordinate 239,346 of FOFK01000002.1, read as the reverse complement.
TGATTTGTATCTTTATGATGAAGGATTCGTTTTACAGCTTCCTACAAAAGAAAATCCTGTTGTTGTTCCTAAATTTGAACCGCAAAATAAATTATTTAATGTATTAAAAGAATCTGAAGAGTGGGGAGAAAAGATGCACATTGATAATGTAGGTGTGCTGAATGAAAGTATTTCCAAGGGAAAAACAAAAGAACTTATATTACTTGCAGAAGCTATTCAGGAAAAGAAGATTGCTGAGATTGCGACAAAAATAAGCGAAGATAAGAATAAAAAAATTGTTCTTATTGCAGGTCCTTCTTCTTCGGGAAAGACAAGTTTTTCGCATAGACTTAGTATTCAGCTTTTAGCAAATGGTCTTATTCCTCATCCAATTGCAGTAGATAATTATTTTCTTGATAGAAGTAAAACTCCAAGAGATGAAAACGGAGACTACGATTTTGAAACAATAAAGGCAATTAATGTTGAACAATTTAATAAAGATATGGTAGATCTTCTTGAAGGAAAAGAAGTCAGCCTCCCAACTTATAATTTTATTACAGGAAAAAGTGAATATAATGGAAATACATTAAAATTAAGAAAATCTGATATTCTTGTTATTGAGGGAATTCATGGAATTAATGATGAACTTACTTATAAACTGCCTGCGGAAAATAAGTTTAAGATTTATATAAGTGCCCTTACACAGCTTAATATTGATGAGCATAATAGGATATCTACAACGGATGGAAGATTAATAAGAAGGATTATAAGGGATGCAAGAACCAGAGGAATTTCTGCGGAAGAAACTCTTATGCGCTGGCATTCCGTAAGAAATGGAGAGGAAAGATATATTTTCCCATATCAGGAAAAAGCTGACGTTATGTTTAATTCGGCACTTATCTATGAACTTTCCGTTCTTAAACATTTTGCTGAGCCATTGCTTTTTGATATTGACAGAAGTTCGCCGGTTTATCTTGAAGCTAAAAGGCTTCTTAAGTTTTTAGATTATTTCCTTGGTGTTGATACTGAATGTATACCAAATAATTCTATTTTAAGGGAATTTGTTGGTGGCAGTTATTTTGATGTTTAATATAATTTGATTATTTATTGAGATATATTTGACATAGATATTTTTCGTTTTGAAAATTTCTTTACCAAAATTTCTATTAGTGTTAAAATAGCTCTTGTTGAGTAGAACTGATGATCGCGGTTGCGATATCCGAAAGGATGCAAGTGAGGAAAGTCCGGGCTTCATAGGGCAGGATGCCAGATAACGTCTGGTGGAGGCGACTCTAAGGAAAGTGCAACAGAGAAAATACCGCTTACCTAAGGTAAGTAAGGGTGAAATGGCGAGGTAAGAGCTCACCGCCTGTATGGTAACATGCAGGGTCAGTGTAAACCCCATTCGAAGCAAGACCGAACAGAAATTATGGCGGCCCGTCAATATTTCGGGTAGGTCGCTTGATTCTATTAGCGATAATAGAACTAGATAGATGATCATCTAATACATAACCCGGCTTATGTTCTACTCAATTTATAAATAGATTTGCTAGATTTAACAGGAGAAGATAATGAAACGAAACAGAATAATTATAGCTATTGTTACTATTTTAATTATTTGTATTAGTATTGCAGGCATTATACTTGCAAATACAAAAAAAGAAAGTAAAAAAATAAAAACAGTAAATAAAACAGCTACAGCAGGAGAGGCAAAAAAAGAAGATTCTGGTAAAGCTGATAAAAATTCAGATAAAGATGATTCTAAAAAATATGCTGATAATAAAGATAAAAGTGGTGAAAATGAAACATCAAAAAATGAGATAGAAACTACATCTTCAGGAAATGAAGGAAATAACAGTGGTCAAAGCAATATAGAAAATATTGATCCAAACAAGCCTATGATAGCGTTGACATTTGATGATGGACCAAGCAGAGAAGTTACTCCAAGAATTTTAGATGCTTTAGAACAGACCGGAGGCAGGGCAACATTCTTTTTAGTTGGATATAACATCGATGGAAACGAAGATATAATCAAAAGAGCATACGATCTTGGTTGCGAACTTGGTGGACATACATATGGACATGTTAATCTTATAAAAATTGCAGATGATGAGCAGGTGAAAAACCAGGTAAATGCAGTAAATATAAGACTTAGAGAGATAACAGGCCAGGAACAGTCAACTACTCTTTTAAGACCTCCATATGGTTCTATTGATGAAAGAGTTATGGGACTTATTAATAATCCTGTAGTTTTGTGGTCAGTTGATACAGAAGACTGGAAATTCAGAAATGCAGAAGAGTTGTTAGGTTATGTTGAGCAGAATTCATATGATGGAGCAATATTGCTTATGCATGATTTATATCCGACTACGGCAGATGGTATAATTCCAGCAATTAATTGGTTGAAGGAGCAGGGATATCAGCTTGTGACTGTTAGTGAAATGATAGAATCAAGAAGAGGCGAAATAAAACTTGGTGTTAAGTATGGAGAAATAACACCTTAGATAATGTATATATAATATATCTATAATTTAAAATATATAGATTTAATAAATTTATATTGTAATATAAAATATATGAAAAAATATATGTGAGAAAATATGGTCCTGTGGGATTTGGAAGAAATTGCAAATCTTGCAGGATTTTTTTGTTTATAGTTGTAGTTGCAGGTGCCTTTTTGTGAACCAACTGCAAAAGTCGTATGACTTTTTGTGGATTGGTTGCAAAAGTCGTAGGACTTTTTGTATAATAATTGTGTTTATATAAATTTTGAAAGTGATGACAGTATATCTGGAATTTTTGATTATGATTTTGATGTAAATAGAATAATAATGGAATTGGAACAAAAATATAAAACAAAGATTTCTAAAGGTAAGACATTGATATTTTTTGATGAAATTCAAAGATGTTCAAGAGCTATAACATCTTTAAAATATTTTTGTGAAAACTTAAGAGACTTACATATAATTTGTGCAGGATCTTTACTTGGTGTTGCGTTGAAGAGGGAAGAAATATCATTTCCAGTTGGAAAAGTAAATCGTATGCAGTTATATCCGATGAATTTTAAGGAATTTGTTATTGCATGCGGAAGGGAAGATCTAATTAATGTTTTTAAAAATTGGAATTATGATAGAGAGATACCCATATTATATTTATCTCCAATGGAAAAATTATTAAAAGAATATTATATTGTTGGAGGTATGCCAGAGGTAGTAAAAACCTGGGTTCAGACAAATGATATTGAGGAAGTTGAAGAAATTCAAAAAGAAATATTAAATGATTATGCAGATGATTTTTCAAAGTATGCACCGTTAAATGAAATAATGAAAATAAGGTGGATATGGGATTCGATACCTGTTCAGTTAGCAAAAGAAAATAATAAATTTATTTTTTCTCATGTTAAAAAAGGAAAACGTTCTGCAGAACTTGAAGAAGCATTAAATTGGTTAAAGGATGCCGGACTAATATATCAAACAGAATTAGTAGAAAAACCCGAATTGCCAATTTCTGGATTTGCAGATAAAACATATTTTAAAGTTTATATGTCAGATATTGGTTTGTTAAGGGTAAAATCCAATATATCAGCAAATACAATATTAGATGAAACAGGAATGTATATAAAATATAAAGGTGCATTAGCAGAAAATTATGTTTTAAATGAACTTGTTTCATTGGGAAAGACACCATATTTTTGGAGATCAGGAAATTCGGCGGAGGTTGATTTCTTAATAGAGGATAATAGCAGGATAATACCAATTGAGGTGAAATCAGCAGACAATACACAAGCGAAAAGTTATAGACAATTTTGTAAAAAATATAACTCAGAAATTGGATTTAAATTATCAAGAAAGAATATTGCGAAAAATATATATGAAAAGACATTAACTATTAATTTGCCATTATATTTAGGTTGGAATATTGATTACTATATGAATTAATAAGAAATATATAATAATTAAAAACTGGATAGAAATTGATAAAAAAGATAATTCAATGAGTTGGATTATCTTTTTTTATGTATAGAATTTAATTGAAATATAAAATTGATATTACAACTCTATTGAGTTATAATATTATTAATGATTTAGTGAACGTATGTAAATATGTAGTTGGGAGGAGATGTGATTGTAAAATAAAAAAATTGTGGGATAAAATAAAAATGGAGGTATATGTTTTTATGAAAAAAATATGTTGTTTGATCGTATTGATTATGTTTTTTGGGGGATTATATTATATTGGTGTAAATTCTGAGAATGCTTATGCAGATGATGAAGTAGTTGTTGATGAAAATAATTTTCCTGATGAAGTTTTTAGAAATTACATATTAGATAATGTTGATGTTGATAAAAATAAAAAATTAAGTGTTGAAGAGATTGAAGCTATTGAAAATGTAGATTTATCTGATAAACAAATTAACGACATCAAGGGAATAGGAATTTTTGGGAATTTAAAAGAATTAAATTGTAATAATAATAATTTAGAAGATTTAAATTTAAGTAACAATGAAAAATTGGAAAAGTTATATTGTAATGTTAATAAAATAAGTGAATTAGATTTAAGTAATAAAGAAAATTTGGAATATATTGATGCAAGTAATAATACATTGAATAAGATAAATGTAAATGCTGATATAGGTTTAAAATATCTTTATTGTGGAAATAATTCTTTGGAAAATATAAATCTGGATGACAATGTGAACTTGAAATATTTATATTGCGATAACAATAAATTAGGAAGTCTGGATATAAGCAAGAATTTATGTTTAATATCGCTTCGTTGTAATAATAATGCGATGGAAAATCTTGATATAAGTAATAATTATGAAAATTTAAAAGTATGTCATTGCTGGAATAATAAATTTTCTAGTATTGATGTGAAAAACTATAAAGAAAAAATAGCAAATGGAAAATTTTCATACGATAGTAATTACCGTGATTCTGAAGAAATAATAGCATATGATGATGCTACAGATAAAATTATTTATATGAGTAGTGATTCGGTTTCTGTTAAGTATAAAACTCAGATTCAAACATATGGCTGGGAAAAGAGTTATGTATCAGATGGAGAAACATCAGGAACGGTTGGAAAAGCAAAACGTTTGGAAGCTATAAGAATTAAACTTGTTGATGAAGAAGGAAATGCTTTGGATCCTTTATGCGGAAGTGTTGAATATAGAACTCATGTTCAAAAAAATGGCTGGGAAAAATCTTTTGCAAAAGATAACGCATTATCGGGAACAGTTGGAAAAGGTTTAAGATTAGAAGCAATACAAATAAAATTAAGTGGACCTATAGCTAATAATTTTGATGTATATTACAGGGTACAGGCAGAAAAATTTGGCTGGCTGGGCTGGACAAAAAATGGTGATTCAGCTGGAAGTTCAGGATTTGCATACAGACTTGAAGCAATACAGATAAAACTTGTAAAAAATGGAGATGATACATCATTTGCAAATAACATTAGACTAAATCCTTTTTATGATAAAAATAAAATTCCTGTATTGAAATATAAGACTAAAGTTCAAATATCAGGCTGGGAAAAGAATTTTGTTTCTAATGGTATTTTATCAGGAACAATTGGAAAAGCTAAAGGTATTGAAGCAATACAGATAAATGTATCTGATAGTAAAGGATATTTAGGTGGCATAAAATATAAAACACATATGCAAAAAATAGGATGGCAGAATGATTATATTGCAAATGGTGAACCAACAAGGGATTATGGAAAGGAATATAGATTAGAGGCAATCAAGATAGAATTAACAGGTGATCTTGCTAAATATTTTGATGTATATTATAGAGTTCAGGCTCAGAAGTTTGGCTGGATGGGATGGGCTAGAAATGGAGAGTCTGCAGGAACTGCAGGTTTTGGATACAGGCTCGAGGCAATTCAGATTCAATTAGTATATAAAAATACTATGTCACCTGGAAGTGCAACAGGAAAATATAGAAAAAAATAAGATGATTTAGCGTGTAAAATTTTTATAAAAAAAACGATAATTCAATGATTTGAATTATCGTTTTTTATTGTTTTGATAAACCTCTTAAATATGCATTTAAAAGCTTTTTGTCATTTGCAGCTAAAACTCTATATGTGTTTATAATATTTTGCTCATCAGAAGAAATAGTATCAATTCTTAAAGGATTCTTTTCAAATTCAAAGAATTCAGAAAGTGAAATATTAAATCCATTACAGATTTTTTGTAGAGTAGGAATGGTTGGGCAGGTGTTTCTGTTAAAAATGTTATTCAAATTGCTGTAAGGAATTGAAGATTCCTTGGCAAGTTTATATACACTCCAATGATTGAATTCTAAAAGAAAATTAATTCGTTTAATAACCTGATCTTCTATCATTTTTTTCTTTTCCTTGTCATAATTATTTTGTTTAATTGTATTTAAAAATTTAATAAATTTGAAGATGAAATAAAGAATAATAAATTGAAATTATAACTCTATTGAGTTATAATTTATATAAGTTTATTGTGTACGTGTGAATATAAAGGGAAGTTAGCTGTTTTGAAAAAGGGGATGAATTTTAAAAAACAAATGGGAAATTTTTTATCTTATGGAAAATTATTAGGTGTATAAAGAAAGGCGGTATATGGAGTGAGAAAAAGTTTTTTGGGGATATTATTTTCAATTGTTTTATTTTTTGCAGCGGTATTGTGTAATTTAGATTTAAGTTCATTACCCACATATGCAGAAAGTACTTCGTGGACATCTTCAGTATCTAATATTACGTATACTAACGCTACGGTTTATGCGAGAGTTGATGTATCAGAAAGAGAAAATTTTCAATGGGCTGGATGTAATTTTTTTGATGCAAATGGAAATTTGATTGCACAGGCAGGAGAAGTTACAAGTGTTAGTGGAACATATTTAAATATTTGGTATGACATTAACTCTGAAACAGGAAGTAAGCTTGTATTATCACCAGGGACAAAATATAAATATCAATTTTATGTTACTTATAATAATATTGATCATTTTGGACCGATGTGTGAATTTACAACTTTATCTAATAGTACGCCTTCTTCAGGTACGACAACGCAATATGATGTTTCGGTGAATTATAAAACACATGTACAAAGTTATGGCTGGCAAAATTTTGTAAAAAATGGAACCACGTCAGGTACGTTAGGAAAATCAAAAAGAGTAGAAGCACTTCAGATTAAACTTGAAAATAATGGATATGGTGGAGGAATAACATATAGGGCTTATATTCAAAAACAAGGCTGGCAGGGTTGGAAGAGTAATGGTGTTTCAGCGGGAACAAGTGGTAAAGGGTTAAGGATAGAAGCTATTCAGGTTAAATTAACCGGAAATGTTCAAAAATATTATGATGTCTATTATAGGGCATATGCACAAAAATATGGTTGGCTAGGATGGACTAAAAATGGTTCTGATTCTGGAACAAAAGGATTTTCATACAGATTAGAGGCTATACAAATTAAACTTGTAAAAAAGGGAAATGCAGCACCTACAGGGACAAGTATGAAAGCGTGTTATGATATAAGTAAAGTTCCTGTTATAAGTTATACAACACATGTACAAAACTATGGCTGGCAAAAAGAGGTGACTAATGGGAAAGTATCTGGAACCGTTGGAAAGGCAAAAAGACTTGAAGGAATAAAAATATACATATCAAAAAATCAAAGTGGCACTTCTGGTGGAATATCTTATAAGACACATATTCAAAAACTTGGTTGGGAAAGTGAATTTAAAAGTAATGGGGCTATATCTGGAACTGTAGGAAAGAAACTAAGATTAGAAGCTATTCAGATAAAGCTTACAGGAAATCTTGCAAATGAGTTTGATATTTATTATCGTACTCATGCACAAAAGTTTGGCTGGTTGGGATGGGCTAAAAATGGTGCAATATCAGGAACAAGTGGTTATGGATTCAGATTAGAGGGAATACAAATAGAGGTTAAATACAAAGGAGATTCTGCGCCTGGAAGTGAGAAAAATGCATATAGAAAATTAGATGATTTTTATCTGTATTTAAAAAACAACTTAATTCCTAAATATGGAATTTCAAAAAATAATCAGTTTTCAGGTGTAATGACATCTGAAAATGCTTATAAAATAAATTGGTTATATCCAAATGGTATTTTATCTGCTAAAGTATATGATTTTGATTGTGATGGAAAAAATGAAATGATGGTTCTAAGAATGGATAAAAAATATAGTAGAGAAATAGATGGATATTACTATAATTTAGTTGCAGAAATTTATGAAAAAGAAAATACAGGAATCGTTTTAAAGGCGTCTAAAGTAAATCTTTATGGCACTTGTAACGATGAAGTGCTATATGAAAAAATAAATTATGATGTATATTTTAATTCTTATATTGTGAAAAAGAATAATTATCCATATATCATATTTGAATATAAGGATATTGGACATTATTTTAGTGATGGCGATGGAATAATAATTTTTATTTTAAAATATGATGGTAGTAATTTTGTTGAAGTATGGAAACATTCAATTGGTGAATATGTTGCTACGATTGCTGAGCTTGAAACATATGATGAGTTTGTACAATGGTTTAAAAATATAGGCTTCAATGTTTCTAAGGATAATATTTCTTGGAAAATAAATAATCCAAATGAATGTATAATTACAAATGATAAAGAAAGAATACTTAATTTTTCATCAAGTGATATAAACGGAGGTAAGGGATATAGTAATGGTAAAGATGTTATTTTTAAGTATAGATATACGGATTATACAAAATTTTCTAATGTATTGAATGGAGGGTGATAGATAAATAAAATTGAGTTTATACTATTTAAAATCGTAAAAAAAAAGGATTGTATAATATAAAATTTTATGTATAGGAGGATATTGCTTGTGAAAAAGAAGGTAAGTATTTTAATCATAATGATTATGGTTTTTAATGTGCTAAGTGGTTTTTATTCTAAAAGAGAAGTCTATGCTACAAGTAGAACGCCTGATGAAGCTATTAATTATGTTAAATCACTTTTAGGACAGAGTATAGATGCTGATGGTTATGAAGGAGCACAATGTGTTGATTTGATATTAAAGTATTATGATTATCTTGGAGTTGCTAGAAGTTCTGGAAATGGTGCTGATTATACAGGAAATACATTACCAGATGGTTGGCAAAGATTACAGGGAGTACAACCAGAAAAAGGAGATATTCTTGTATATACAGGAGGTTCCGGTCATGTTGCTATTTATGAAAGTGATAGAGTGACATATCATCAAAATTTTGCTAATAATCAAACGGTACAACAAATAGGCTATATGTATAATGGATTAAACAATCCTTATTGGGGGGTTATCAGACCTAATTGGAAAAGTAATAGTGATACTCAATCTCCAGTTATTTCAAACGTAAAAGTTAATTGTAATAATGAGTATGCCCTTATTCAATGTGATGTAACTGATAATGTTGGTGTGTCAAGGGTTCAGGCTCCAACGTGGCCAACATATAAATCATCTGAAGGATGTCCATGGTATGAACCAATATCTGTAAATGGAAATCATTACACTTTTAGATTAAATTTGAATGATTTTGCAAATTATAGAGGATGTTATATGACTCATATATATGCGTGGGATGCTGCAGGAAACTGTACCTCTGCAAATGCAGGAGTTTATGATATGACAGCAGATTATACGGCACCAGTTATTTCAAATATAAATGTATATGATATTACATCTACTGGATATACTGTTGAATGTGATGTAGCTGATAATGCTGGTATTGCAAGTGTTCAATTTCCAACATGGACAGAAAAAAATGGTCAAGATGATTTAATATGGAAGGAGGCAGATACATTTGTTAATAATCATGCTACATTTAGAGTAAATACATCTGAACATGGTAATGAAGAAGGAATTTATAGAACGCATATATATGCAAGGGATAATATGAGTAATATGACAAGTTGCGTGGTTAGTGATATATTGATTTGTTTTGGAGTACAAGTATACAATTGTGGTTATTTTGAAAACCATTTATATGCAGCAATAAATCAGGAATTAACATGGAATGATTCCAATACTTATTGTGGGATGATGGGGGGACATTTAGCGACTATTACTTCTGAAAAAGAAAATGAATTTATAAAAAATTTGTGTGAAGGTGGCATGCAAAATTATTTTTTGGGCGCAACAGATGAAAATATTGAAGGTAGTTGGAAATGGAATACAGAGGAATTCTTTGAATATTCAAGGTGGGGAAATACCCAGCCCGATAATAATGGTGGAAATGAAAATTATTTAGAAATAAATGTAAAAGGAAATTATTGGAATGATGTACCAAATGATATAAAAAGAAGGGGTTATATAATTGAAATAGATGATGATTTTAAACCAGTAATATCAGGAGAATATAATGGTAAATTATATGAAGTTTATGATGTTAAAACATCGTGGAAATTGGCTAAATTATTCTGTCAAAAACAGGGAGGAAAGTTAGCTGTTATAGAATCAGATGAAGAGAATGATTATTTAAACACTCTATGTAATAAAGGTATAGGTAAAAGTCATTCTGCTACAGGTTATTTTTATTTGGGTATATCTTTTGAAAATAAGGAAGGAATCTGGAAAGATGTTGATGGAAATGAGGTTAGTTATTTAAATTGGGGTGAATATTATAATAATACAGATATAGGTATGTCATCTAGAACTACTTATGCTGCAATTTGTCCATATCCAAGCGGAGGGGAATGGATTTGGTCCAAAGAAGAACAGGATTCAATGACAGGATTTGTTTTAGAAAAAGATATTTGTAATCCGTCTATTCAGTATAAAACTCAGGTCCAATCAATAGGTTGGGAAAAGAGTTATGTATCAGATGGGAAAACATCAGGAACCGTAGGAAAAGCAAAACGCTTGGAAGCTATAAGAATTAAACTTGTTGATGAAAGTGGAAATACTTTAGATAGTTCATATGGAAGTGTTGAATACAGAACTCATGTTCAAAAGAATGGTTGGGAAAAATCCTTTGTTAAGGATGATGCACTTTCTGGAACAGTTGGAAAGGCATTAAGACTTGAAGCTATTCAGATAAGATTAACAGGTGATATAGCGAATAATTATGATGTTTATTACAGAGTACAAGCGGAAAAACTTGGCTGGCTTGGATGGGCAAAGAATGGTGAAGAATCAGGTAGTGCAGGATATGGATACAGGCTTGAAGCGATACAGATAAAACTTGTAAAAAAAGGTGAAACGGCACCGGATTCTGAAAATAATTTAAAACCATTCTATGATAAGACAAAGATTCCTGTTGTATCATATAAAACTCAGGTTCAGACATATGGTTGGGAAAAAGCATTTGTTTCAAATGGAGCAACATCAGGAACGGTAGGAAAGGCTAAACGTCTTGAGGCCATTCAGATAAAAATATCAAATAATAAAGGATATTCAGGTGGAATAAAATATAAAACCCATGTGCAAAAATTAGGATGGCAAAATTATGTTTCTGATGGTTTTACATCAGGAACAGTTGGAAAAGGATATAGACTTGAAGCTATACAAATAGAACTTACAGGAGATATAGTAAATTATTTTGACGTTTATTACAGAGTTCAGGCTCAAAAGTTTGGCTGGCTTGGATGGGCAAAAAATGGTATATCTGCTGGAACAGCAGGATATGGATATAGACTTGAAGCTATTCAGATTCAGTTAGTGCATAAAGGTACTGCAGCACCAGGAAGTACAAGTAATTGTTTTAAGAAAAAATAAAGAAAATGGAGGTTTTGCTTATGAGAAGAAAAACAAGTTGTTTATTAGTGTTGATTTTATTAATTAATGTTTTAAGTGGTTTATGTTTTAATAATAAAATGGTTTATGCTGCTGATGGAGTAATTGGTTTTGAAGATGAATTTCCACAAGAATTACCATTTACCTATGAGGCTACAGATATTGGGATTGAAAATAAGGATGCAGGAGTTATTGCAAATAGATTAATTGTTGATGATGATAATGCATATGTTTTAGATGTAATAGATAGTTCATTGATAATAGTTGAGCAGCAGTTAAGCGAATATTATAAGAGAGAATATATTATAGGAAATAAGGGATTAATTAAAACTTTGATAATATATGATTCTGATGAAAATTGGTTTGTTACATATGGAGGAGGGGGAGAAGCTTATAGTGGAGTAAAAGCAATAAAAAATTTTAAAGGAAATGATGATATATATTCAGTATATGATCCTGTAACAGAAAAATATGATTTAATAGATGCAACAGAGTGCATGTATTATGATTATGATTTAGATGATGATGATGATGATGATGGTAGTATATATGAATATGATGGTTATAGGAGTGCGATAATAAAAAAAGATGGTAAATATGGTTTGATTGATTTAAATACATTAAACATATTATATGATTGTATCTATAATAGCATTTCATATAGATATTCGGGGATTTTTTCAGGATATAATGAGGAAACTGGTGAATATTTTGTGTTAAGTGTTTCAGGAGAAACTGATGGAAGTATTGGTTATAAGGATATAGATTATTATTCAGAAGACTATGGATGTGATGAAGATGCTGAAATTGTATATGCACGGAGAGAAAATGGCTGTGTAGATATATTAAATAGTAGTGGATTGATTATTTCATTGGATGATATTGATAATATTTATTCAAAAAAATTTATAAAAACAGAAGATGGAATTAAATTATTTATTACTGCTGATAAGCAAATATATTATTCTAATTCATATGATAGTGGTAATGAAATTTATAAAGAAGAATATGATGAATATCATTCTTATTATATTTATAAAAATCAGGTTATCAATCTGAATAAAGTTTATAATTCTCAAAATGTTATATTTAAAAATTATGAAGGAAAAATAACAATAAAATACGGAGATTACGAAAATACACATTATGACGTTTATTATGGTTTACATAGTCAGACTGGAACAGGTGCATATCTTAAGTATAATGATTGCGATATTTACGAATTTGTTCAAAAAGATTATTTTATCGCTGATGATAATTTAAATAAAATAATAGAAATTGATGGATATAATTATATCGAATATGAAAATGGCACCCGAGGAGAGATAGATAAGATAGATAACAGTGGTATATATATTGATTATATTTATAATGATGGTGTAAAAACTTATTATTTAAGAAATAGTGCTGGAGATATTTTATACGAAAGTGCAAATAAAATGAGTGAGATATACGCTGGAAATTATGTATTTATTGATTCTAATTTTATTAATATAGGTACAGGAGATGCATTGGTAGGTGAGTCGGAATATAATGACTATTATCGTGAGAATGGTTTTTTAATATTTGAAAATGAAGAAAAATATGCAGTGTTTGATGAAAAAAATGGAAATTATAGTGGGTTTGTGTTTGATGAAGAACCACACGTTGAAGTGATAAATAATGGTAAAAAATATTTTTATGTATTAAAAGATGATTCGTTTGATATAAATAGTGATGAAGTTGGCGGTGATTTATATGATGATGGGTTTAATTATTTAATGAAAATTGATAATTGTCCTAATGTATTTACTGATGATTATATGGTGTATATTGATGGTAGGGTATTATATAAGTATGATAATGATTTTAATTTGATTTATATGTTTAGAAATAAAAAAGATTTAAATTTACATTTACATGGTAAAATTTTTAAGGACATTTATGGTGAAGATGATGTATTAATAAATAATTTCTTTTATTTTCAGAAAGATGATAAAACATATGTGTTGGATTTTAAAAATGATATAGTAATTGGACCTTTTGAAGATACATCTATTGTTACAAATGGAGTGTTTTTAGTTAAAGATAATGCAAAATTAAGTGTTATAGATAATAAATGTAATATTTTGGTTTATGATTACGAGGATTTAGACTTTTATTTTGGATCTTTTAATAAATTTTATTATAGTGATAGATTGATGAGTGGAATAGAAAATGGCTATTTAGTTTCTAGGAATTCTTATCATTATAATTATAATGATTTGTATTTTTATAATTTTAATAATGTTGTCTTTGATGAAAAATATGATTTAAGTAATAAAAAAATAACTAGTGTAAAAGATTTTTTAAATAATAAAGATAATATTATATCTATAAAATATAAAACCCAGGTTCAATCAATAGGTTGGGAGAAGAGTTACGTATCAGATGGTGAAACATCAGGAACGGTAGGAAAAGCAAAACGTTTAGAAGCTATAAGAATTAAGCTTGTTGATGATAATGGGAATGCTTTGGATAGTTCGTATGGAAGTGTTGAATACAGAACTCATGTGCAAAAAAATGGTTGGGAAAAATCATTTGTTAAAGACGATGCGCTTTCAGGAACAGTTGGTAAGGCACTAAGACTTGAAGCTATTCAAATAAGATTAACAGGTGATATAGCAAATAAATATGATATTTATTATAGAGTACAAGCGGAAAAACTTGGCTGGCTTGGATGGGCAAAGAATGGTGAAGAATCAGGTAGTGCAGGATATGGATACAGGCTTGAAGCTATACAGATAAAGCTTGTTAAAAAAGGAGAAGACGCACCGGCTTCGGAAAATAATTTAAAACCATTCTATGATAAAAATAAAATTCCGGTTGTTGCATATAAAACTCAGGTTCAGACATTTGGTTGGGAAAAAGCTTATGTTAAGAATGGTGCAACATCAGGAACTGTAGGAAAGGCTAAACGTCTTGAAGCCATTCAGATAAAAATATCAAATAATAAAGGATATTCAGGTGGAATAAAATATAAAACCCATGTGCAAAAATTAGGATGGCAAAATTATGTATCAAATGGATTAACATCGGGAACAGTTGGAAAAGGATATAGACTTGAAGCTATACAAATAGAACTTACAGGAGATATAGCCAATTATTTTGACGTATATTACAGAGTTCAGGCTCAAAAGTTTGGCTGGATGGGATGGGCAAAAAATGGAACATCCGCAGGAACATCAGGGTTTGGATATAGGCTTGAAGCTATCCAGATTCAGTTAGTGCATAAAGGTACTGTAGCACCAGGAAGTACAAGTAATTGCTTTAAGAAAAAATAGATATTAGTTTTTTGAATATCAGATTTTCGTCATTTTCATAAAGTGAATAATAAAAAACGATAATTCAATGATTTGAATTATCGTTTTTTATTGTTTTGATAAACCTCTTAAATATGCATTTAAAAGCTTTTTGTCATTTGCAGCTAAAACTCTATATGTGTTTATAATATTTTGCTCATCAGAAGAAATAGTATCAATTCTTAAAGGATTCTTTTCAAATTCAAAGAATTCAGAAAGTGAAATATTAAATCCGTTACAGATTTTTTGTAGAGTGGGAATATATAAATATATGATAGAAGAATTATATAATAAATTGAATTAAAAATATAAAAATAAAAAAAAATATGTCGATTAATACGAAATAGATGTCGATTTGACAACTCATGAAAAAAAAGTATGAAAATTGTATTATAATAATTTAATAAATATGATATGTGTTTAAATTTTAAACAAAATAATTAGATTGTTTGTAAAGATGTTGTTTTAGGGTGATTTGTATATGAATAGGGTGTTGTTATATGAATATATTGGTTTTAGATGATAAGGAAGAAAATAGTTGTTTTATAAATAATTATATTATTGCTGAAAAATTGGATGTTCTATGTAAAAACTATATAACGATTTTTTCATTTGTTACTGCAGTATGTGATGAATATAAGGGAGATATTGACGTAGTTTTTATTTGTATAAGAGGAAAAAATGACGAGAGAATAGAGATGTCAAAAGATTTACAAAGCTATTATCCTCAATTGAAAGTAGTTTTTTATTCTGACAAGGACGATATGGCAGAGGAAATATTTAAGGCACGTCCAATGTTTTTTTTAAAAACACCGTTTGATAAGAAAAAATTAGATAGTGTATTTGAAAGAATAATTGAAACAATAGACAGTGATAATAATAATTCTATTTCAATTAAATATAAAGGTCAGCTTTATAAATTGAATTTTTCTAATATATGTTACGTTGAAAGTATGGCAAGAAAAATGATTTTTCATACTTTAAAAGAGGATTATGAATCATATATGACATGGGAAGAAATAGAAGGTGTTTTACCGGATTATTTTATTAGGTGTCACAGAAGTTTTTTAGTAAATATATATAAAATTTCAAAATTTTGCAATGAAGGTTTATTTTTGGATAAAAATCAATATATACCTGTATCAAGATCTTATTACAGGATTTTAAAAGAAAAGTTATCTTGTTGATTTTATCTATGGTTTAAAATGATTTTTATGGAGGCATTATGATAGCAATATTAATTACAGAAAAGAAATATATGAGTATTGATTTGCCGGATAAGTGCAGTGGTAAATATTGGTTTTTAGATGATGAACTGCCACTTGGAATACAAAGAGTATTGGGAATTGAAGCTAATGCCAGTGGAGATGGGTGGATAGTTAAAGAAACGCCATTTGTACATATATACAAAAGTGAAAAAAATTATTTTGAATTAATAAAGGATAATATATATTCTTTAAGATTAGGGAGAAAAGCTGAAACAAAAGCTTTATTAATTACTGAAACATCATCAAGGGGAACATATCATTATAAAACATTTTTAGTAAGAGATAATATTGATTTAAATATTGGGCGTAATGATGATAATGATATAGTTGTAAAAACATCGTATATTTCTGGAAATCATGCCACATTAAGATTTGAAAATGGTAAATGGACAATATTTGATAATTCAAATTCTAATGGAGTTTATGTTAATAAAAGACGAATAATTGGAAGTGTAGAATTAAAACCAAAGGATGTTGTTTGTATAGTAAATTTTAAGATTATTATTGGTTATAATTTTATATCTCTTAATAATCCGTTTGATTTAGTAAGAATAAATACAAGAAACATTAAATTATTTGTTGATAGGGAAAAAGAATCAAAAGAAGAATATATTCCTGTTGAAAAAGAATATTATTATAGATCGCCAAACTATAAAAGAGAAATTGTACCTTTTGAATTAAAGGTTGATATGCCGTCTCATCAGGAAAATATTGAAGATGGTTCTATTATGTTAACTCTTGCACCTTCTATGGTTATGGGTCTTGCTGCATTAAGTTCAGGAATTATTTCTGCAATAAATGTGTTAAATAATGGGGGGAAAATATTATCAGCATTACCAACAATTATTATGGCGGTGGCAATGCTTTGTGGAATGATAATTTTCCCTGTATTTCTAAGAAAAAGGGAAAAGAAAAAGAAGATTATTCGTGAAGAAGATAGAAGAAGAAAATATATTAAGTATTTATCGAACATAAAAAATGAGATAAAAATAAATAGAATTGAACAGGAAAATATTTTAAAGGAAAATTATAAATCGGTATTGGATTGTATAAAAAATCAGTATTTTTGGGAGAATGAATTATGGGGCAGAACAGAATATAATAAGGATTTTTTGAAAATAAGAATTGGTATCGGAAATGAAAAAATGTATGAAGACATAAAATTTCCGGAAGAGAGATTCAGTATTGATGATGATTATTTAAGAGAAGAACTATTAAAATTACAAAAAGCTGAAAAAACATTATATGACGTTCCTGTTTGTATATCATTAGGAAGTAATAAAGTATTAGGAATAGTTGGAGAAAGAACAGGATTATATAATATTGTTAATAATCTTTTATCTCAAATAGTTCTTTTTCATGGCTATGATGAAGCAAAAATTGTCTGTATATATGAACCTAATGAGGAAGAACAGTTGTCATATGTGAGAGCCTGCAAACATATTTGGAGCAATGATGGTAAAATTAGATTTTTGGCAACTAATGAACAGGAAATAAAAGAATTATCTGCAAATTTAAAAGAAATTTATAATACATATAAAGAATATAAATCGAGAGATGATATTCCTACACAATATATTATATTGACGACAAGTAAATATTTAGCAACAAAATGTGAAATAATTTCTGAAATATTAGCCAATAGGGATATCAGAGGATTTAATATTATTTGTGCATATAGTAAAAAAAATAATTTACCAAAAGAGTGTGATGCAATAATTGAAGTAAATGATAAACAGGGATTATTATTTGAAAAATCATTAAATGGAATGACATATGGTTTTTTACAGGATGATATCAGTACAATTCAAACGCAGAATATTTTTAGACAGATGTCAGGAATTTCTTTGGATTTATCCGGTGGAAAATATTCACTGCCAGAAGTTTTAACATTTATGGATATGTTTAAAGTTGAAAAAATAGAACACTTAAATATACGAAACAGATGGAAAAATAATAGTGCAACAAAAACTTTGCAGACACCAGTGGGCGTTGGTACAAATGGTGAATTGTTTTATCTGGATTTACACGAAAAATTTCATGGTCCACATGGTCTTGTTGCAGGTATGACAGGTTCTGGTAAATCAGAATTTATTATCACATATATTTTATCGTTGGCAATAAATTACAGTCCTTATGAAGTAGCATTTGTTTTAATTGATTATAAGGGTGGAGGACTTGCCGGAGCCTTTGAAAATGATAAATATAAACTTCCGCATTTGAAAGGTACAATTACCAACTTAGATAGTGGATCAGTAAACAGATCTATTCAGTCAATAAAAAGTGAATTAAAAAGAAGACAAATAATTTTTAATAAGGCCAGAGAAATAATTAATGAAGGAACAATGGACATTTATAAATACCAGAAAATGTTCAGAGAAAATTTGGTAGAAGAGCCTTTACCACATTTGTTTATTATTTCTGATGAATTTGCAGAATTGAAAAGTCAGCAACCTGAATTTCTTGATCAGCTTATAAGCATAGCCAGAATAGGAAGAAGTCTTGGTGTACATCTTATTCTTGCAACCCAGAAACCTAGTGGTGTTGTTAATGAACAGATATGGGCAAATTCAAAATTCAAGGTTTGTCTTAAGGTTCAGGATAAGTCTGACAGTATGGATATGCTGAAAAAACCGGATGCATCTTCTCTTGTTGAAACAGGAAGGTTTTATTTACAGGTTGGATATGATGAGTTGTTTGAACTTGGACAGTCTGCATGGAGTGGAGCATATTATAACGAAGAAGACAGTATGTATGCGGTTAAAGATGAATCAATTGATTTAATTGATAATTCCGGAAATATTGTTGATAAAATTAGAAGCAGAAATATTAAGATTGATTATAAGAGTAAAAAACAAATTGTAGCAATAATGGAATATATAACCAAGATTGCTAAGGAAGATAATATAAGCAGCAAACCATTGTGGGAGCCAGAACTTGATAAACATATTTCGATTGATAAATTGTTTCTTAAGTATAATGCTGAAATGGTTACAAAAGACAGAATTACAGCTTTGATTGGTGAGATAGATAATCCATACGAACAAAAGAAAGATTTGATGAGTATTGATTTTGTAAAAGATGGAAATACCCTTATATATGGTCTTGCAGGCAGTGGTGAGGATATGATTATTAATGCAATTTTATATTCTACATATAATTATTATTCTCCTGAAATATTAAATACTTACATTTTAGATTTTGGATCTGAATACTTTAAAATTTATGAAAATGCTCCTCAGTGTGGAGGGGTGGTAATCGATGGAGAGAATGAAAGAATAGAAAATTTATTTACAATGATAAAACGGGAATTAAAGTATAGAAAGAAAATTCTTTCTCAGTATTCTGGTGATATCTTTGAATATAATAAAAAATCAGATAATACGTTACCATTCATCTTTGTTATTATTAATAATTTCTCGCATTTTTATGAGAGCTATTCAGTATACGAAGACAGCCTTATAGCTATAACTAGAGAGTCTGTTAAGTATGGAATGTATTTTATCATAACTACAACTTCTTCTTCAGGCATGAGATATAGGTTACAACAGAATTTTTCTAATACAATTTGCTTTAAGTTATCAGATATGTCTGAATACTCAGCAACAATAGGCAGAACGAATGGTATTATTCCTAATGATATTGTTGGTCGTGGAATAATAAAGAGAGATGAAGTGTATGCATTCCAGACAGCTGAGATTGCTCCTGAAAAAACAGAACAAAATGAAGTTATCAAAGAATTTTGTATTAGGATGACAAAACAATATGATGGTAAAAAGGCAAAGGTAATTCCTTTAGTACCTAAAATAGTAACAAGTGATTTTTGTGAAAATAAGCAGGTATCTTTTGATGAGTTTACACTTGGTATTTCACTTGAAACATATAATGATATAAAAATAAATTTAAATGAAAATAATTTATTATATATTTTATCTCAAAATAATCGTGAAGCCGGAAGATATGCATTAGCATTAGCAGAAGTTGCATTTGAAAAAATAAATGCAGAGATAATTATTATTAGTGATAACAGCAGATTAGATGAGAATCTTTCCTTTAGCCATACTATTGTTGAAGCAAAGGATGATGAAAAAATACAGGGAATATATAATAGAGCATTACGAAGAAACAATGATTTTATAGATAATGGAAAGCTTCCGGAAGATGATAATAACCCTATAGTTATAGTATTTAATAATTTGAGTAAGGTATTATCTTTTGCTGGTTTGGAATCAACAAATAAATTAAAAAAATATTTAGAGGAAGTTAGATCCTTATGCAATATATATATAATTATTTCTGATTCACATCAGGGTTCAGGTAAATATTCTACTGATTCATGGTATCTTAACAGGGTTGCAGGAGATGGTGTCTGGGTAGGAAATGGATGTGGTGATCAGATTAGGCTTTTCTTTAATAGAAAAGGAAATATTTATAAAAAGAATATAGACGATTACACAGGATTCTATATTTCAAAGGGTAATTTGAAGTTTATGAGATTGTTAATGCAAAAAGCGGAATTAGAAAAGGAGAATCAGGATGGATAAGATTCTTATAGAATTATATATACCGGCATCTGATAAATTATATGAACTAAAAATACCAAGACATTTAAAGGTTATTCAGGTAAAAAGAATGATAATAAATTATCTTGGTAAACAAAGTGAAAGTGAATACATACCTGGAGAAGATGCAGTACTATGTGATTATGTTACAGGTAAAATCATTAAATTGGATACATTTATTGAGGAAGCCGGATGGTTTGATGGATATAAGGTGTTTTTGGTCGGATGACATTAATTACATAAAAATGTCAGTTCATTACATTAAATACATATATATTTAAAAATATATTATTGTATATACAGTGGTAATCCACAAAAAAAAACAGAGAGGTGAAAATTATGGAAAGTATTTTAGTTACAACGGAAAATCTTGAAAGACAGGCAACAAATGTGGACACAGAGGCAAATGGTTATATGGAAAAATATAATGAATTATTAAATGATGTTGATACTTTTACATCAACAGATTGGACCGGAGATGATGCAACAGCATTTAAAAACAAGGTAAAAGAGTTTGAACCTCAATTCAAAAAAATGAAAGAATTGATGGAAAAATATGCTACATATTTAAGAACAGCATCTTCAACATATGAAAATACACAGCAGGATGTTATTTCGCAAATCAATGGTTTGAATAATTCAGCAAACTAAATTTATAAAATTGTTAAAGAAAGAAGGAATGAAATTATGGCAAAAATGAAAATAGATTATGGTAAATTTGAAGATTGGGCTACCAAGATAAATAGTGAAAATGAAGCTCTTATTGAATATTTAAGACAGATAAATAGTCATATCCAGAGTCTTCAAGGTGAATGGGAAAGTAATGCAGCTATTGAAATCAGAACAAATATTGAAAATATGGGACCAAAGTTTGAGCAGTTTTATCAGGTAGTTGATAATTATGTTAAAACAATAAGAAATGTTGCAAGTACATATAAAGAAGCTGAAGGACAATTGGAATCAAATGCACAGGAATTTAAAAGATAATTTAAATGGAGATTTAATATGTTTGATGGAAAAATAAAGAAAAGCTTTAGTATTTTTTTATGTTTTATTATTATAACATCTCTTTTAGCTGGATGTAGCACTAAAGATAATAATAAAGTTTCTAGTAGTTCATCAGATGAAAAAATAAGTAAATCAGATTTTGCAAAAATAATAGGGGAAGATTTTGGATATACTAATAGTGAGCTTGAAACAGATGTATTTAATGATGTATCAAGTGAAAATGAAAATTACAGCATAATTCAAGCATTATCTGAATGGGGTGTTATTGAGGAAAATAGTGGAGATTTTAAACCGGATGATAATGTTGATTTAGGTTACGCGATTAAAACTGCTGTAAGGGCAATTGATACTGAAAAAATAAAAGATGCAGATGAAAGTTTTAACGAATCTGATTTGGTAAATTTTTATACTTCAAATATTGCTGATATAGACACGTCGGATTTAGATAAAAAAATTAGCAAAGATGTTGCAAAAGAGATATCCAGATATGCGGTAAATTATAGAAATTCGTTAGAATTACCACAGAAGAATGAGGTGAATTTTAATGAAGGTGTAAAAGAAGCAGATCTAAATATTAAGTTAAATAATGATAGCAGCACTGGTGTAATAGTTAACAGCAATGATTATAAAGTAGGTGACGTGGTTTATTTTCAGCCAACAGATAATGAAACAGCTAAAGCAA
Source organism: Lachnospiraceae bacterium RM5 (assembly GCA_900110975.1). Classification (GTDB taxonomy): domain Bacteria; phylum Bacillota; class Clostridia; order Lachnospirales; family Lachnospiraceae; genus Bovifimicola. Next base: position 216,786 of record FOFK01000002.1, on the reverse strand, counting down.
TTAAAATAACAGAAATTAACGGTGAAGATTTTTCTTACGTTGATGCAACTTTAGAAGAAGCATTAGAGTCAGCGGCAATATCTGGAACTTATGATTGCAAGGTTGTTTCCGTAAGATCTGTTTGTGATGGAGTAGATGTCGCAGGTGGTGGAAATTTACTTTATGATGAAATACTTGAAAATTTAAATTGTAATAGTGCTTATGATTTGCTTCAACTTAAAAATCCTAATATAAAGGTTGAAGCTACAGATTCATCTATTGCATGTGTATTTTCAGCATCAGCAAAGGGAAAAGATGCATCCGCAGAGGCTAAATTTAGTATAGGTGTAAAAGATATTAAGGCGACGGTTAATTGTAAATATAAAATTGGATCAGGTTTGGAAAATGCAGATTTAAGTTTATCTTTTACAAATTACGTATCCGGCGATGTATCAGGAAGTTTTAGTAAAACGATACCATTGGCGGAGGCTGAGGTAGTTATACCTGATACACCTTTGAGTATAGACATTCTTTTAGAAGCACATATTGGTGCGGATGGTAGTATAAGTGTTTCAGTTGAAAATGTTAATACTATAAGTGCTGCATATAAAAAGGGTAAGTCAGGTATGACATGTAATGTTAATTCAGATACAACCTCAACTTTTGATTTTGAGGCATCCTGTGTAGCAGAATTATCTTTACTTGTGCAATTAGAAGCATTTAGCATTGATATATTAAATGCTGAAGCAACAACAGGGGTTGCAGCTCAGGGTAGTTTTAAAGGAGATATTTTAGATGATACTTATGAAGGATATATAGATATTTGGATTCCTTTAAGATTGGCTGTAAATAAAAGACCATGTTTAGTTACTAAAATAATTGAAAGTGCAACATATAAAAAAACAATTTGGGATTCCAAAACATCAAAATATAAATGGCACAAAGAATTTGGAAATAAAGATGAAAAAGAAGCTGAAAAACAGGATGAGGATTATGAAATTAAAGATGACAAAGGAAATGCTATAGATGAGATTGAAATGTTTGATTTCGAACCTATCGATTTTGATTTTATTGAATTAGCAACCTATATGTTATTTTTAGATGTTAATTCTACAAGTCAGATTGAGATAAGCCATATTCCAGAGGATTATGATGAATCAGAGATTGAATATACGGTGGTAGATCCAAATGTTTGTGTGGTTTCAGCTACAGGATTGGTAACAGCACTAAATCCTGGAACAACATTAATAAAAGTATCTACAAATGATAAAACAACTACAGCAACAATAGGTGTTGTTGTACATGAAGATTTAACAGTGGATTTTGATCCGCTATAAAATGATTTTTAGAGGACAGATATTTATTTTTAAATATCTGCCTCTCTAAAAAAAATTGAAAGAGGGAACAGCCTATGGTAGTCAATAATACTAAAACAATTGATGTTTTTATGGAAATAAAAAAGAATACGGATGATTTAATAGATGTAAAGAGATTTTTAGAAAATCATGAAAGTGACTTAAGTGAAGCATGGGTTGGACTTGATGAAAAAATATTAGAGAGCAAAATAAATGATTTATCTGCTGAATTAAAATCGATTATCGGGGATTTAGAAGATATTGGTTATGATATTTTAAATATTGGAAATTGTGAAGAATAGGGTGATTACATGGATATCAGGATAGATTTAAAAAAAGTAACAAATGTTAATAATGAATTGATACCTATTATCACTAGATTATCAATTGTTCATAGAAGGTTGAATTTAACTAAGTGGAAGTTAGATGAAAATATGGAAAGATATATTGAAATAAAAGAAAGAATAGAAAATATATCAAATAGGGTAAATGAGACCAAGTGTGAATTAGAAAAAATATATGCTATAACGGGTGAGTGTATTAGTGATTATATGGAGGCAGAAGGAAGATTATATTTAAATGCATACAATATAAAAGAAAATTAGTCAGTATATTTTAAATTGGAATATATCTGTAAATATAGATATGGGTTGATATAGTAATGAAAAAGAAAATTGAAATTATTTATTTGATTGTTTTTTGTATAATTATCGCTTTGAACCAATATGAAGTGGTTTATGGAGTCAATGATAATATAAGTAATGATACTTTTTTAAGTGAGAATGAATTACCTAAAATAGAACTTGATAATGATAAAAAAGAAGATAAGTCGGAAAATTTAAATAATAATGAAAAAAAACAAAATAAAAAAACATATATAACCAAAGAAAATGCAATTATTATTATAATTTATGCATTGGTTTTTGTGTTTGTGATTTTTTTGATTGTTACCATAAAAAGAAGAAATTCAAATAGAAAAAAATATTATAAAAGAAGGGTTTATAAAGATAAAAAAAGTAAAAGAAATATTTATGAGCCACATTTAAAAATTGATAGAGAAGAAAATAGATCAGTATTTGTATATCTTCAGGATATATCAAATAAAAATATTATTTTTCAAGCAGTAATGTTAAAACAAATAAATATTGGAAGAGCATATGATAATGATATTTGTATTTCATATGATAAATCTATATCATCTCATCATTGTAGCTTGATACGTGATGGAAGTACGATAATACTCAGAGATAATACATCAAAGAATGGCACATATTATGATGGAATAAGAATTATTTCGGAAAATATTATTATTCCAGGGAAAATATTAGTAATTGGTAATCAACAATTTAGATTGGAATTTAGCATAAAATGAAAAATAAGGTGATAACATTGGAACAAAAAATCAGATATTCTAAATCATCAAATATTGGTAGTAGAGAAGTTAATGAAGATTCAATAGGGGTTTACGTTGGTGAAAATAGATATGGTTTTGTTGTTTGTGATGGATTGGGCGGACATGGAATGGGTGATGTAGCTTCAGGTATAGTAAGAGATGTTTTTGTTGAAATGTTTAAAGAAATGGATAATCCATCTAAAGAATTAAAAAATGCATTTCAAGCTGCACAGGATATTTTAATGGCTGAGCAAAGTAGATTGAAAGCTACAAAAAAAATGAAAACAACAGCGGTTTCGTTGATGATAGATAAAAAAAAGGCATACATAGGGCATATTGGAGATTCAAGATTATATATATTTAATAATAATTGTGTTTACAAAAGAACATTAGATCATAGTATTCCTCAGATGTTAGTTATTACAAACGAAATAAAGGAAAGTGAAATTCGTAACCATCCGGATAGAAGTATGATATTAAAGGTTATGGGTGTTGAATGGGATGAACCTATGTATGAAATAATGAAACCAGTACCATTAAAAAAATGTCAGGCATTTTTACTTTGTACAGATGGGTTTTGGGAATTAATAGAGGATGATGTAATGTGTAAGTGTTTAGAAACATCTGATTCACCAGATGATTGGTTAAATAAAATGAGAGAAATTATTGAAATAAATGGAGAAGGAAAAAATATGGATAATAATTCAGCTATAGCAGTATGGTGTGATTAGGAGGCTGGAATGAAAAAAAAAGAAAATACCTTGATTGTAGATGAAAATAATTTCATAAAAATATCAATAATATCGCGAATAGGAGATAGAGAAGAACAACAGGACAGTGTAGGATATTTTGTAACTGATAATAAGCTATTTGTAACTGTTTGTGATGGAATGGGTGGACATAATGGTGGAAGGTTTGCAAGTAAAACTGCATCCGATAATGCCATAAAAATGTTTACCTGTAATATTGTAGAAAATGATTATATAAGTTTATTAAAAGATATAACTATTGAGGCTGATAAGAAGGTTAGTAATTTAAGAGATGATGAGGGAAATGCGTTGAATGCAGGTTCAACAATGGTTTCAATAATAATAGATAATGATGAATTATTTTGGGCATCAGTTGGAGATAGCAGATTGTATCTTTTAAGGAAAGATGAATTTATACAGGTTACTGTGGATCATAATTATAAGGGATATCTTAAAGAAAAATTGGATAATGGGCAAATTGATGATGAAGAATATAAGAAAGAAATGGAAAGAGGAGATGCACTTTTAAGTTATTTAGGATTAGATGGGCTTGAATTGATAGATTATAATAGTGAACCTTTTAAGTTATTAAGTGGAGATAAACTTATTTTAATGACAGATGGTTTATATAAAATATTGGATGATTTGGAAATCTCTAATATTATAATAAATTTTAAAAATATAAAAGAATGTGCAAAGTCGCTTGAAAAGAAGCTATTAAAGAAATCAAAAAAAAATAAAATAAATAAAGATAATATTACATATGCACTTATAAATGTAAAGTAGGAGGAATGAGATATGAATATAGTTAGATGTGAAGAAGGACATTTTTATGATAGTGAAACATACTCTTTATGTCCACATTGTGGAAAAGGACCGGTAAAAGAAAATAAAAAGAACACTAGAAATGTAAGAACCCCAAGGAATACAATGTCATCGTTATTTCATAAAAGAGAAAATAATAGTAGAGGTGAAGTTGTTTCGGATACATTTGGCTATATGGATGTAGATCAGAAAACTGAAGCATTACATAATGATTTTAACTCCAATAGGAAGAATATAGGTGATTCAAAAAAAGATGCTGATTTAAAAACATACGATTTTTGGGATAGCAATACATTTGATGATCAAAATATTAAAAATGAAATGGAATATCAGGAAAATGTTATTAAATCTGATATAAAGGATTTAATAGTAGATGACAGAAGAAAAAAATATACGGATGAAGAAAAAGTATATGCAGATGACGAAAAAAATAATTTTCCAGAAGAAAAAAATACATATGCTGATGATAGAAAAAAATATAGAGAAGAGGAATTTTCGGACAGAGATAATACCTATGCAGATAAAGAGGAAAAATTCACAAATGATACTTATGAAGAAAAGGATGATGTTAGTACAAAAAAAGAATCTGTAAAAGAAGCACTAAGGAGTGTATCCGCATCTGAAGAGGGCAAAACCTTTGGATATTTTAGTTTGAATAAAAAAGATAATAAAACAGAAAAAGATGGAAATTCGGAAATTGAAGAAGAAATTGAACCGGTTGTTGGATGGCTTGTATGTACAAAAGGACCGTTATATGGCAAATGTTTTAATATATATGCCGGTAGAAATTCTATTGGAAGAGGAAATGGAAATAAAATAATAATAAAGGGAGATAATTATATTTCAAGAGATAAACATGTATATGTTATTTATGAGCCAAGAAAAAGAGAATTCAGGGTACAGCCGGGTATAAGCGAGGGACTTACATATTTTAATGGTGATGAAATATATGAAACAACTTCAATGAAAAAAGGAGACGAAATAGAGATAGGAAAAACAACATTACGTTTAATTCCGTTATGTGGAGAAGATTTTTCATGGGAGGTTTAAAATGAAAAGGTGTTATTCATGTTTTAAATTATTTGAAAATACAGAAACAGTATGTCCATATTGTGGTCGTGAAGAAATAACAGAAGCAGAAGAACCTATATATCTTGAGCCGGGATTGTTGTTAAATGACAGATATATTATTGGAGAATCTATAGGTGCAGGTGGATTTGGAATAATATATAAAGCATGGGATACAAAACTTGAAAACATTGTTGCTGTTAAAGAATTTTTTGCCAGCAGACTTGTAACAAGAGCTAAAGGTGAAAAAAAGGTTATTGTTAATAAAAAATCCATTGATGAATTTAATTATAGAAAAGACAGATTTTTAGCTGAAGCAAAAACTATGGCACAATTTGGTGAACATAGAAATATTCCTAATGTATTTGAATTTTTTGAAGAAAATGGAACGGCATATATTGTTATGGAACTTTTAAAAGGAATGGCATTAAATGATTATTTAAAAGTTCATGATGGAAAAATAGAAAAAGACTTTGCACTTCTTATTACAAATGAGGTAGGAAGGGCTTTAAATGCACTTCATGAAAAAGGAATTATCCATAGAGATGTTGCACCTGATAATATTTTTATATGTTCTGGAAAAGATTTAAAAATAAAATTATTAGATTTGGGTGCTGCAAAGCTTGCAGATAGTACTGATGAAGTGATTGATATTATTTTAAAACCCGGTTTTTCTCCATATGAACAATATGATAACAGTAATAATATCGGACCATGGACAGATGTCTATGCATTAGGTGCGACGTTATATGCGATGATAACAGGGTATAAACCTGATGAATCAACAAACAGAAAACAGGTGGATAATGTAAAACCACCTATGGTACTTGATGATTCTATATCAGAAAATTTAAGTAATGCAATAATGAAAGCTATGGCCATAGATAAGCATATGCGATTTAAGACAGTAAATGATTTTTTAAAGGCTATAAATGGCGAGAAGAAAGTAATTACACTTGAAAAAGAACGAAGATTAAAAAAGATAAAACGTGCTGCAGGAATTGTTTTAGCATGTGCAGCTATAGGGGTAATGGGATTTTATAGTAGAAATATGTATGAAGAGAAAAAAGAGGTAAAAGAGTTAAAACCTGCAACTATATCTGTCTGGTATTCGGTTGAAGAGGGTTCAACTGAAGAAAGTGCTATGAATGAAGTGATAGATGATTTTAAAAAGCATTATCCAAATGTAAAGATTGAAAGTAAGGCAATTCCTGAAGAGAAATATAAAGAAGCAATTGAAAAAGCAAAAAAAGAAAAAAAATTACCTAATGTATTTGAAAGTACTGACATTAGTATGGATGATTTAAAAGAAGCAAGGGATGTAAGAAATGTAATTGTTTCAGATCAGGCAAAAGAAAGTGTATTTTTAAAAAAATATAATAATCCAAAGAAAGTACCATTAGGGATTGTTGTTCCTGTAGCTTATGTAATTACAAGTGGTAATACGGCTATAGAATATCAGGATAATTATTTTTCGGCTATAGATGATTTTGGTGAAAAAACAAAAATATCTATAGATGATGGATATAAGGATATGATAGAAGCTAATTTAGGAAGTAATGAGTGGGCTGATAAGAAAGAATTTTTAAATGAAGATAAAAATACTTCAGCTGTACTTTTATCATCTAGTATGGAATTAGATAATATAAAACAGAATACAGCAAAATATGAAAAAAAATATGTATTTTTAAATACAGATAAGGTTATTTGCGATTATACATATGAATGGAGTTTAGGTAATGGCAGTGAAAATGAAAATAAAGCATCAGACAGATTTTTATCGTGGATGTTAGGAAATATTTATCAGAATACACTTATGATAAGCAGATGTAATGATGGACAATTACCAATAAACGAAGCATGTTTTAAGAAAAAAATAACCGGAGGAAGTTTAAATGCCTTATTAAAGGTATATAAAAATTTTGAATTTGAGAAAGAGTGATGTTTAATGGGAAAAAGATGTCTTGGATGTATGGAAATTTATGATGGTGAATCTGCAACATGCCCAAAGTGTGGATTTGTTAATGAAGAAAAAGCAGAAGAAGCAATTCATATGAATCCGGGGACTTTATTAAATGACAGATATGTTATTGGTAAAGTAATAGGTTATGGAGGATTTGGTGTTACATATATTGCATGGGATGAAAAATTAGAACAAAAGGTTGCTATTAAAGAATATCTTCCAAGTGAATTTTCAACCAGAATACCTGGAGAAAGTACAGTAACTATTTTTACAGGAGATAAAAAAGAACAGTTTAATGGTGGTAAAGTAAAGTTTGTTGAAGAGGCAAAGAAACTTGCAAAATATCAGAATGAAGATGGAATAGTCAAGATATTTGATGCATTTGAAGAAAATTTAACAGCATATATAGTTATGGAATATCTTGATGGTATGACTCTTAGCGAATATTTAAAAAAAAATAAAACAATAGATGAAGATGATGCTGTTAAAATGTTAGGCCCTGTAATGAAATCACTTATAAATATTCATAGTGACGGATTGCTTCACAGGGATATAGCTCCTGATAATGTTTTCATAACAAAGAAAGGTGAATGTAAACTTATAGATTTTGGTGCATCAAGATTTGCAACGACAAAATATAGTAGAAGCCTGACAGTTATAGTAAAACCGGGGTATTCACCAGAAGAACAATATAGAAGCAGAGGTGATCAGGGAACATATACAGACGTATATGCTCTGGCAGCAACACTTTATAAAATGATAACAGGAAATAAAACACCTGATGCGATGGTAAGAAGAGCCAAGTATGAAAATGAAAATGTAGATATTCTTGTACCACCACATAAAATAAAAAAGAATATTTCTAAAAGCATCGATGTAGCTTTGTTAAATGCACTTAATGTTTCTATAGAAGACAGAACAAAAGATGTTGAAACATTTATGAAAGAGCTTAATGCAGATCCACCTGCTAAAAGAAAATATGGAAAAATAAAGAAAATAGATTTTTATGAATGGCCGGGATGGTTAAAGATGGCTGTTTCTGCTGTGGCATCTTTGATAACAATATTTGGAATACTTATGCTTGTAGGGGTAATTAGTTTTAAATCTAATTATTCAAAAGAAGTTGTTGTTCCGGATAATATTTCAGTGGTGCCTAATGTTGAGGGTTTGGGAGCAGAAGATGCAATAAAAGAGATAGAGAAGAATAAACTAATTGCTGTTCAGACAGAAAGTGTAGAATCGGAATATATAGAAGCAGGTCAGGTTATTATTCAAGATCCGCCATCAGGTTCGTATATGGATGTAAATGGTGTAATTAATCTTGTTATAAGTTCGGGCAGTGGTGAAATAACAGGTCCTGTAAATGGAATATCAACGGTGCCTTATCTTGTATTAGATACCAAAGAAGAAGCAGAAAAAAAACTTGAAAAGGCTGGGCTTGGAAAACCTGAAATAAAAGAAGAATACAACGAAAATGTTGAAAAGGGAAAAGTAGTATCACAAAGTGCCAAGGCAGGTGAAAAGATAAAAGAAGGAACAGTTATAACATTAGTAATATCTCTCGGTGCTAAAAGCTTTAAGATGCCTGATGTAACAGGTTTATCAGAACAAGATGCTACAAAAAAACTTACAGATTTAGGACTGGTTGTATCTGTACAATATAAAAAATCAGATAATTATGACAAAGATGTGGTTTTTGAACAAAGTATAGGTAAAGATAAAGATGTAAAACGTGGTGATAAGGTACTCATATCTGTTAATAGTAATGAAACACTTGTAAAGGTAGATAATGTAGTCGGAATGACAAAAGAAAATGCTATAAAAACATTAGAAAAAAGTGGCTTTAGCGTAAGTGTTTTAGAAAGTTATTATAGTGATAATACATATAAAGGGAAAGTTGCTGAACAGAGTCCGGAAGCCGGTTTGACCCAGAAAAAAGGAAGTAGTGTTATTATCTACGTAAGCAAAGGTGTAAAAGAAAATGTGGAAACAACATCAAGTACTCCAGTATTGAATAATGAAACACAGAACCAGACAAATCCACCAACTACAGAGCAAATACAAACAGCTGCACCTGCTCAAACTACACCGTCTCCACAGGAAACAACAAAAAGAGCAGGAAGAGAATATGAATATACTACGTCAAACAGTTCATCACTTAGTGGTTGGGAACAGTACGCTAGTGATGTGCAGTATGGCAATTGGAGTGGATGGACGACTAAAACAATTAGTGGAAGTAGTACATTAGAAGTTGAAACAAGAACAGTGGAAGGTGAATCATATACACAATCTATTTATGGATATTATACTGATGGTACAAATTTTTACGCATCTTCTATAGATGGAATGGCATTACAATATTGTGAGTATATAAAGACAAGTATTGATTCAAAAACAGGTATGGTACAGTCCGGTAATGGATATAGATTAGCAGATAATACATATTTATATTATCCAAGTGAGGTATGGTTTTTGCTGGGAAGTGAAAATAAAAAAACTGCTTCACACACTGAATACCGCTCAAGAACAAAAACAATGATTTATTATTACAGAAGATATAAGAACTAATATGAAATAGAATTGTTAAATTATTTAATGAAATGAGGAAGTATTATGGAAAAGAGATGCTTAGGATGTATGGAATTATTTGATGGTGACTATGACATATGTCCACATTGCGGATATGTTATTAATAGCAAAGCTGAAGAAGCAATTCATATGGATCCCGGAACCTTATTACATGATAGATATATAATTGGAAAAGTTATAGGATTTGGTGGTTTTGGAGTTACATATCTTGCATGGGATGGAAAACTAGAACAAAAGGTTGCTATTAAAGAATACCTTCCGGGCGAATTTTCTACAAGGATACCAGGTGAAAGTACTGTAACTGTATTTACCGGGGATAAGAGTGAACAATTTAGAAGTGGTTTAGAAAAGTTTGTTGATGAGGCAAAAAGACTTGCAAAATTTCAAAACGAAGAAGGTATTGTAAAGATATTTGATAGTTTTGAAGAAAATATGACAGCCTATATTGTAATGGAATACTTAGATGGAATGACTTTAAGTGAGTATCTTAAAGAGGTTGGAACAATTAGTGAGGAATACGCAATACAAATGCTTATGCCAATATTAAAATCACTGCAGATTGTTCATCAGGATGGATTGATTCACAGAGATATTGCACCTGATAATATATTTATTACAAAAAAAGGTGAGTGTAAGCTTATAGATTTTGGTGCGTCAAGATTTGCTACAACAAAGCATAGTAGAAGTTTAACTGTTATTGTAAAACCAGGATACTCACCGGAAGAACAATATAGAAGCAGGGGAGATCAGGGACCTTATACAGATGTTTATGCATTAGGTGCAACATTATATAAGATGATCACTGGTAAAACTCCACCTGATGCAATGGTAAGAAGAGCAAAATACGAAAATGAAAACACTGATATACTTATCCCACCTCATAGATTAACAAAGAAAATTTCAAGAGCAGTTGATGTTGCTATATTAAATTCTATGAATGTCAGAATAGAAGACAGAACACAGAATATAGAGGAGTTTATAAAAGAATTAAAAGCAGATCCGCCTGCTAAAAGAAGATATGGAAAAATAAAAAAACTTGATTTTTATGAATGGCCAAAATGGTTAAAAATAGGAATAATAGCTTCTGGCTCATTAATTGTTTTATTTGGAATATTATTGATAACAGGTGTTATTAGTTTTAAATCAAATTATTCAAAAAAAATAGTTATACCTGATGGCGTTGTAGAAATACCAAATGTTGAAGGGAAAACAGCGGAAGAAGCAATAAAAATTATAGAAGATAAAAAACTTCTGGCAATGCAGACTGATAGTGTTGAGTCTGAGTATGTAAAGGCAGGAAAAGTACTTTTGCAAAGTCCGTCGGGAGGTTCATATATAGATGAAAATTCAACTGTTTCATTAGTTTTAAGTTCTGGAAGTGAAGAAATTAAAGAAGCTGTAAATGGTATATCAACAGTACCATATTTAGTACTTGATTCACTTGATGAAGCAAAAGAAAAATTAGAAATTGCAGGTCTTGGAGAGCCAATTATTAAAGAAGAATATAGTGAAAATGTTGCAGTAGGAAAAATAATTTCACAGAGCGTAAAAGCAGGAGATGAAATAAAAGAAGGAACAAAGATAACTTTGGTTATTTCCCTTGGTTCTAAGGAATTTGATATGCCTGATGTTACAAAACTCACTGAAAATGATGCAAAGAAGAAACTTACTGATTTAGGGCTTGTTGTATCTATAGAATATGGAAAAACAGATACTGTTGAAAATAATATCGTGTATAAACAAAGCATAGAAAAAGGCAAGAAAGTTAAAAGAGGTGATAAAGTATCTATAACAGTTAATAGTAAGGAATCATTGATTAAAGTAAAAAATGTTGTTGGTATGACAAAAGCAAATGCTAAGAAAACATTAGAAAATCAGGGATTTAAAGTTATCGTATTAGAAAATTATTATAATAATGTGGATGAAGGAAAAGTGACTGAACAAACTCCGGCAGCATCAACTGAACAGAAGAAAAATGCAGAGATTACTATATATGTGAGTAAAGGAATACAAAAAGTTAAAGTAACTTTTGATGCAAATGGAGGTTCAGTATCAAAATCAAGTATGACTATTGCTACAGGTTCACAGTATGGTGACATGCCTAAAGCTACAAGAAAAGGATATGTATTTACAGGATGGTATACAAAACAAGATGGAGGAACATATATATCATCAACAAATACAATAGAGGGAACAAGAAATATAACTTTATATGCTCATTGGAGCAAGGATAAAGACGATGCTGTTAAGGAAAATGAAATATATACTGTTTCATTTAATGGAAATGGAGGAAGTTCATCTAAAAATTCCAAAAAAGTAACAAAGGGATTAAAATATGGAAGTTTACCAACGGCTTCAAGGACAGGATATGACTTTGATGGATGGTATACATCTAAAGATGGTGGAGAACATATAACTGCTGCATCTACTGTGAAAATATCAAGTAATCAGACACTATATGCTCATTGGAATGTTAAAAAATTCAGGGTTACATTTGATGGAAATGGTGGAGATAGTCCGTCGTTTTCATCTAAATCAGTAGATTATGCTGCAAAATATGGAAATCTTCCAACAGTAGCAAGGACAGGATATGATTTTGATGGTTGGTATACGTCAAAAGATGGTGGAAATAGGATAGAATCATCAACGATAGTGAATATAACTAGTGCTCAAACACTATATGCTCATTGGAAAGTAAAAAAATTTACTGTGTCATTTAATGAAAATGGTGGAAGTGTATCTTCGTCAAGCAAGACGGTTACATATGGAAGTACATATGGAAATGATGGTTCATGGCCAACAGCCACAAGGACAGGATATACATTTGATGGTTGGTTTACAGATGTAAGTGGTGGAAGCAGAATTGAATCAACAACATCGGTGAATATAACAAGTAATCAGACGTTATATGCACACTGGAGTGCAGTATCGTCAACAGTAACATTTAATGGAAATGGAGGGAATTCAACTTCGCCAAGTAAGACAGTTACATATGGAAGTACATATGGAAAAAGTGGTTCATGGCCAACAGCAACAAGAACAGGGTATACATTTTTAGGATGGTATACGGCAGCGAGTGGAGGAACAAAAATAGAGAAAACAACAACTGTAAATATAACAAGTAATCAGACATTATATGCACAGTGGAGTTCAATATCGTCAACAGTAACATTTAATGGAAATGGAGGAAGTGTTTCTTCGTCAAGCAAGACGGTTTCATATGGAAATACATATGGTACATTACCAACAGCAACAAGAGATTATTACACATTTACAGGGTGGTATACAGCAGCTACCGGTGGTACAAAAATTGATTCAACAAGTCAGGTTGTAATTACATCAAATCAAACACTATATGCACAGTGGAAATTAAATGAAATTGGCGGGTGGATAGAAAATGGAACTACACCTATTAATGAAGTGTGGATTAATAATGGAACTACAAGGGTTAGAGAAGTACAAACATATGAGGAATATTATCCTACTGAATATAATTATAATAAATGGTGTCAGTATAATAATAAAAGTGCAGGAGGTTGGTCCGGACCATCTCAAGGAACATGGAGTGGAAAATATTGTGGATATTATTTTGAGAGAGGATGGAGTACTGAAAGGTTAACTCTATATGCTTATTCAGGAAATTATCCAATGTATGGAAAAAGTGGAGATACATGGTGGAATGAACAGACAAGAGCAAGAAAAGAAGTAAAGTTTAAATACAGAGAAATACCTAAATAATCGGAGAATATCATGGGACAAATAAAAATAATAAAGAAAAAAAATCAAAGATTTTTATTATATAAGTCAACGAGAAATGAAATGATATTAAGAAAAGATATTGATGTAATAAATTCATATTTTTCTGATAATATGATGTCTGCCAGCTATGAAAAAAAACATAATCAGGTATATTTATACTATTGTTTAGATGATTGTATTTCAATGTATGAGTTCTTTGGTATGATGACGGTTAATAGAAAGTTGTTTATTACTTTATTGAGGCAATTCGTTGATTTTTTAAAGGTTATCGATGAAAAATCAATGAATCCTCATAAGATAATTTTTGATCCTAATATGGTTTTTATTATTCCATCAAGTAGAAAATTAAAGTTTATATATGTTCCTACTGAATACAGTTTTTTTGAAGATACGGCAACGGACTTTTTGAAAAATATTATAGGAGATATTAATTTTTCATTTCATGAGAATAATAATTATATAAATGAATTTCTTGCAATTATTAATGAAAATGAAGATGTATCCATGTATAGGATTGAATTGTTTGTAAGAAAATACAGAAATACTAATAGTGCTAATGGAAGAGTAAGTAATCTTCTTGTTAATGAAAGTATTAAAAAAAGATGTCCAATATGTCATGCAATCATAAATAGTTCGGAAGCATTTTGTTCATCATGCGGATCTAGAAATATGTCGAATTATGTGGGTCATTATATATTTAGAAGAAGCAATCAGGAAAAAATTTTTATTACAAAATTCCCTTTTCTAATTGGAAAAATTGAAAATATTAATGGTTATTTTGTAAGAGATAATGAGCTTGTCAGCAGAAATCATTTGAAGATTTATTATGAGGATGGGAATTATTATATCTGCGATTCCGGTTCTACTAATGGAACTTATATTAATGGAAGACGATTAAAGGAACATGTTAAATATGAGATAAAAAATGGGACCGTTTTTTTTGTAGCAAATGAAGAATTTATATTTTATGTATAAAAAATAATTTTAAAGGAGTGAATGGTTATGTCAGAAAATAAAACTTTTATGGATAATATTTATTCGGAAGAAAATGGTTACTATAGTGATTTTACACCGCTTCCTGATGATAATGCGAGTATCCAAAATGAAAACAAATATAGGATAAATAAGGATAACTATAGTAATAATTACAATAATGCAAGATCAAATTATGGAAATCAATATAATCGTGGACCGTATAATAATACACAACCAGCAAATGGCTTGGCAATTGCCTCATTAGTACTTGGAATTGTAGGAATAATATGTTTTATGTTTCCATTTCCAATTTGCTCAGTTTTATCAATAATATTTGGTGGTGTAGCTATAAGTAAAGGAAATAAATCAGGAATGTCAACAGCAGGTCTTGTACTTGGTGTAATTGGTACATTGCTTACTATTGTATTCTATGTATGGCTAAAGAGTTTATTTTAAATAACAATTTAAGAAAGTAGTTATTAATATAGGATATGAAAAACTAAAGCTTAAGAAGTTAAGAAGAAGGTGAAAAATATTATGAAAAAATGTAATAGATGTGGAACAATAGTTACTGATAATATACCATTTTGTCCTATTTGCTATAAAGAATCCACAGGAAAAGATTTGGTTTTATCAAATGACGTGTGTGATTATTTTAATCAGAAACAAAGAAACGTTGATACGGGTTTTAGGAATAATGAAAGAAAGAAATCAAGTAATTTACCAATTGTTATCACACTTATAATACTTGCTTTTTCACTTGTAATTATTTTTATGGTTTTATTAAGTGATTCAGCCTGTATTAAAAGAAGTGTAAAAAGATATTATAAAAGAGAAAGAAATACAACTGATGTAAAAATAGTAAATAAATTGAATGTTACAAAATCAATAACAAAAAGCATTGATAATTATTCCAGTGGCTGGGGATTAAGTGGAGATTACGTATATAGTGAAATAAAAAGTCTTATTTCTAGCTATGGAGTTGATGTTAGTGATATAGAAGAAATTTATTATGTTACTGTAAATGTTGATGGAAGTCAGGAACATGTAATTTGTTATAAGGATAGTAGTGGATGGCATGTGAAACCATTTTGGTAGGAAAAAAATTTGGGAGAGATTTTATGAATCATGAAAATGAAAAAAGAAAATATATTTTGATAACATGTATTATTATATCAACAATATCAGTTTTAGCATGTGTTGCAGTTGTATTGTTTGTCTTTGTACTTGATATTGATTTTAATGGCAGTAAAGCAAAAAATTCTCATAATGAGGATATGGAATATGCTGCTGATTCTTATTATGATTCCGCTAAATTAGCTGATGAATTAGCGCAGCAGATACAAACGGCAATAACAGATTATGAAACGGATTATGATATGTTATGTAATGATTATGGGACGATTGAGATTGAATGGGAAGAAGATGATATTAATATAATGGGTGATTTTTATAATGAAGCTTATATAGATGAATTTGAGGATATTTTGGAAGATACTACTGACTTGCCAAAAACTGCACGTCGTATTGATGGTAATGTTAGAGCAATAATAGAGCTTAATGATGGTATATATACTATTTATACCTATATTGGAGACGAAAGTGCGGTTAGATAAATATTATGTAATACCACAAGGAAGGGCTGATTTGATTAGGAAGCGACAGGAAGTATTTAGCTAAAGATGATTTGAAAAATTTAAATGCTGATACATGCAGACTTGCAAGAAATGAGTTGTATGCAAGACATGGTAGATTATTTGATGATGCGGTTTTACAAAATTATTTTAATTCTAAATCCTGGTACAGAGGAACTATAAAACCAGAAGATTTTTCTGAAAGCATGCTAAATTCATATGAAATATATAACAGAGATTTGATTGTAGAGTATGAAAAGGAAAAGGGATATAGATAAAAAAATATAGACAAATTATATGTAAGGTGGGATGTGTTATGAAGAAACTGAATAATCAAGGGAAAACTTTAGTAATAGTTATTGTTTGTATTGCCGTGTTGGTTTCTATTGTTGGTGTTATATTTTTCTACAGAAATTTATCAAAGCCAATGGAGATAAATATTGGAAAATATATAAAAATGGAATATGAAGGATATAACGGATTTGGAAATGCAAAAAGCAGCATAGATTATGATTTGTTTTATAAAGATTATCATTCAAAAATTGAATTTAAAAAATCGGGAAAAGGATATGATGAATTATTAGGTTTTGGTAAGATCGATGACTCAACAGATTTATGCAGATATATTATTGATAATTTACTTTCAATAAATATGGGAAAATCTGATAAATTAAGTAATGGTGATGTGGTTAATTTATCGATACTTTATAATGAAGAAGCGTTAAAAAAAATGTTTAACATTAAACTAATTGTTAAAGATAATTATGCATATGATGTTGAAGGTTTAATGGATGTAGATGTGGTAGACCCTTTTGAAGATGTGGAACTTAAATGCGAAGGATATGAAGGAATTGGAACAGCTACTCTTGTTAATAATACTGAAAATGAGCTGTTAAAAAGTTTTACATACAAGATGAATAAAAATGATAATCTTAAAAATGGCATGATTGTGGATGTAACAATAATGGATGGAGATAATGAATTAGGGGAAAATGATTATTTAGACGAGTATGGAATTGTTTTTAGTGAAACAAAAAAAGGCCTTGTAGTAGAAGGATTATCTGATATAAAAGAAGTGGAATTGTTCGATGAAATTGATGTAATGTTTGAGGGTGCAAATCATCTTGGAGTTCCGGTTATAAAAAATAATTCAGTAGATGAAGAATTTCAAAATTTGAAATTTGCAGTAGATAAGAATGAAAATTTATGCAATTTAGATTATGTGAAAGTAACTATTACTGATGAAAATGGAAATAATCCTAATAAATATTTAGCAGATAATTATGGCGTTAAATTAAAAACATTAGAAAAATCTTTTCAAGTATTAGGACTTAGGGAATATGCCACAAAGGCTTCAGAAGTTCCAGAAGCAACAATGAATGAAATGAAGAGTCAGGCAGCGGATAAGATAAATTCACAAATAGCTGAACATTATATTTCAAATAGTGATATGGAGTATCAGGCGCTAAATTCTTTGAATTACATTGGAAATTATTTTTTTAATGTTAAAGAAGATTATATTGATAAACAGAATGTGCAGGATGCTATTTTGTTTGTATATAAAGCTAATGTTACTGAATCACATGAAAATTATAGAGATCATACACCTACTGTTATTACAAAAGATATTTATTATGCGGTATGGTTTGAAAATATATATTTAAATGATGATGGTAGTGCATATGTTGATTTGTCTAATGGGTATTTGTCAGAAAAGCAAAACACAAAATTTGGTTATTATGTATTTACTAATGCATATGAAACTATAGACTTTTTAAAGAAATACGCAGTAACACCAAATCTTGAAAAATATGTAATTGAGGAAAATATTACAGGTTAAAGCAGAAGAATATAAAAGAATTTCGGAGGAGATTAATATATTAAAAAGAATTGTTGGAATTAGAAAATAATTAGAAAAAGATGATGGTGTGTTTTAGTGGATTAGAAAAGGGATGGTGTTCTTATGGGAAAATTAAAGTTGAAAAGAGTAATTGGAAAAATAATAATATTATCGATGGCGGTATGCTTATTGAACGGCATTACAATTAATGATTTAATGGTGTTTGCTGATGGTGGGGTCGCAATTGATGAAATTAATTTTCCTGATGAGAATTTTAGGAATTATGTAAAAAAGTTTGATACTGATGGGGATGGGAGTTTAAGTGATGATGAGATAAGTAAAATTGTTAATATTGATTGTAGTTTTTGCAGATATGGAGATATAAAAAATTTACAAGGTATAGAATATTTTGAAAATTTATCAAGTTTAGATTGTTTTGCAACCAATTTAGAAGAGTTAGATGTAAGCAAAAATATTAATTTAATAAAAATAAATTGTGGTTATAATAATTTGAAAAGTTTAGATATAAGTAAAAATATAAATTTAGAAGAGTTATATTGCAATGTTAATCAAATAACAAGTCTTGATATAAGTGGAAATATTAATTTAATAAATTTAGGTTGTGGAAATAATCAATTAACAAGTTTAGATATAAGTAAAAATATTAATTTGATATCCTTGCGATGTAGTTATAATAAGTTAACAAGCTTAGATGTAAATTCAAATAATAATTTACAATATTTACATTGTGAAAACAATAATTTAAATAATTTAAATATTAATAATAATATTGATTTAATAGAATGTTTTTGCTGGGATAATAGTTTTGCAAGTATTAATATGGAGAATTTTACATTGCAATTAGATGATGCATCAAAACTTAATAAATTTGCAGGTTGTTATCTTGAGGATTATAAATTATGGGGCGGAGCTACTACTTATGATAGCAAAGCAAAATGTATAAATTTTTCAAAGTGGAAAGGACAAGATGAGTCAATTGCTGAAGGAATAGCCATTAACTCTGATAATTTTCCTGATGATAATTTTAGAAAGTATATTGAGAATGTTTATGATAAATATCGAGATGGTTGTTTAAGTGATTATGAAATAAGTAAAGTGACAAGTATTTATTGTAGTTATAATGATATAAAAAATTTAGAAGGAATAGCTTTTTTTTATAACTTGAAAGAATTAGCTTGCTGTGATACACAAATAACAAATCTAGATATAAGTAAAAATAGTAATTTAACAAGTTTAAGTTGCAGTAATACTCAAATAACAAGTTTGGATATAAGTAAAAATAGTAATTTAACAAGTTTAAGTTGCAGTAATACTCAAATAACAAGTTTGGATATAAGTAAAAATAGTAATTTAACAAGTTTAAGTTGCAGTAATACTCAAATAACAGGTTTGGATATAAGTAAAAATAGTAATTTAATAAGTTTAGATTGTAGTGGTAATAAATTAATAAATTTAGATATAAGTAAAAGTATTAATTTGGAAAAACTACAATGTGGATGGAATCAATTAACAAGTATAGATGTGAGTGCAAATATTAATTTGAAAGAATTAGATTGTCATAATAATCAGTTAACAAGTTTGGATATAAGTGCAAATCGTAATTTAGAAGATGTACTTTGTTATGATAACGAATTAACAAGCTTGGATGTAAGCGGAGTTAGTAGTTTAAACGTATTAGATTGTCATAATAATCAATTAACAAGTATAGATGTGAGTGCAAATATTAATTTGGAGAAATTAGATTGTAATTGGAATAAATTAGCAAGTTTAGATGTAAGTGAAAATACTAATTTAAAGTTTTTATTTTGTAGAGAAAATCAATTAATAAATTTAGATTTAAGTAAAAATAATAAGCTTGAAGAATTAGATTGTAGTTGGAATCAATTAATAAGTCTAGATGTAAATGGAGATATTAATTTAAAGTACCTAGATTGTGTAGAGAATAATTTAAATACTTTAAATATTAGTAGTAATATTGATTTGGAAACAATAATTTGTTTTAATAATTATTTTTCGAGTGTTGATGTAAGTGCATTTGCATCAAGATTTGAAGATATATCGCAATTTGAAAGCTTTGTTTCTTATGCGGATTTACATATTTTATATTTGGGAACTATCACTTATGATAGTGAAAATCAAACAATGAATTTTTCTAAATGGAAGGGACAAGAGGAACCAGTGCCTGTTGATGAGGAAATAGCAATTGATTCTAATAGTTTCCCAGATGAGATTTTTAGAAATTATGTAAAAGAAAATTTTGATATAAATGGTAATGGTTTTTTAGATGATGAAGAAATACATAATGTCAATAATATTGATTGTAGTTATAAGAATATACAAAATTTAAAAGGTATAGAAATTTTTGATGAACTATTAATTTTGTGTTGTGTTAACGACAATTTAAGTGATTTAGATGTAAGTCAAAACAGTAGCTTGGAAAAATTATATTGTGGGGCTAATCATTTGACAAATCTTGATGTAAGTAAAAATATTAATTTGTTGGAATTAGGATGTGATGATAATCAGTTGACAAGCTTGGATGTGAGTGGAAATATAAATTTGCAGAGTTTAGTTTGTTCTTCAAATCAGTTAACAAGTCTTGATGTGAGTGGAAATACAAATATTCATGAGTTATATTGTCCATTAAATCAGCTGATGAGTTTAGATATAAGTAAAAATAATAATTTAGAAAAATTAGATTGTGGCTATAATCAGTTAACAAGTTTAGATGTTGGTGAAAATAGTAATATAATGCGATTAGATTGTTATAATAATCAATTAAAAAGTCTAGATGTAAGTAAATGTATTAGTTTACAAGAATTAAACTGTGATTATAATCAGCTAACAACTTTGGATGTAAGTAAAAAAAATAATTTAAGAAGTTTAAACTGTTCTAGAAATCAATTATCAATTTTGGATATAAGTAAGAATAATTCTTTAAGTTATTTGTTTTGTAATGATAATAAGCTGAATAGCTTGGATTTATATGACTGTACTAATATTATATCGCTTAATTGTGAAAATAATAATATAAATGAACTTAATTTGGCAAATGATGAATCACTACAGTCACTTTGGTGTGATAATAATCTTTTAAAGAAACTTGATATTTCACCATGTAAAAATCTTAAGAAATTTTCTTGTGCTAATAACTATATTAAAAAGTTAGATTTTAGTAATTGTCCTAACTTGAGTTATATTGCATGTAATAATAATGAGATAAGATCCTTGGATTTGTCAAATTTAAATGGTTTAAATCAGATTTATTGCTGGGATAATTGTTTTAGCAACATAACAGTAAACTCTTTAGTTAAATGTATTCCTGATAACACAGAAGAAATGTTTAATGATTTCACAACCTGGGGTGGTGGAATATCATATAAATATTCATCTGATGACCAAGATACAAAGACAGTAACATACTCAAAACATAAAAAATATATCATTCCAAATGTATATTACAAAGTACAGATTCAGAAGAATGGATGGGAAAAATCATATTTATCAAATGGAGTATTATCAGGAACTGTAGGAGAAGCAAAACGCCTTGAAGCAATAAGGATTAAGCTTTTAGATAGTGATGGAAATAATGTAGATACATCATACGGATCAGTATTATATAAAACCCATGTCCAGAAACAGGGCTGGGAAAAGAATTTTGTGAGGAATGATGGTGTTTCTGGAACTGTTGGTAAAGGTTTAAGACTTGAAGCTATCCAGATAAAATTAGAGGGTGAAATAACAGAAGATTATGATATTTATTATCAGGTACAGGCAGAAAAATTTGGATGGCTAGGCTGGGCAAAAAATGGAGAAAGTGCAGGAACTGCAGGTTATGGCTATAGACTTGAAGCAATTAAGATAAAGCTTGTAAGTAAAGAAAGTGATGAATATAAAGATTTAGAGAGTAGTAAAAAGCCATTCTATGATAAGTCATTAGTCCCTAAGATTGCTTATAAGACGCAGGTTCAGACATATGGCTGGGAAAAGAAATATGCACAGGATGGAGCTGTATCAGGAACAGTAGGAAAAGCAAAAAGATTAGAAGCTATAAAGATTAAGATAGTTAATAATCCCGAGAATCTTATAGGATTAGTAAGGTATAGAACTCATGTTCAAAAAGTTGGATGGCAACAATATGTGCAAAACGACATTTTATCAGGAACAGTAGGAAAAGGATTAAGGCTAGAAGCGATTGAAATAAATTTAACAGGAGATTTAGCGGAGAAATATGATGTGTATTATAGAGTTCAGGCACAAAAGTTTGGCTGGCTAGGCTGGGCAAAAAATGGAGAAAGCGCAGGAACATCGGGATATGGCTACAGGCTTGAAGCAATACAGATACAATTAGCTTATAAAGATACATTTGCACCCGGAAGTACAAAAAATGCATTTAAAGATAAGTGATTCATTTTATTGGAGTTGTGGAGATATAAGTTTATATATTTTATCATTTAATGGAGATAATGTTTTTTTTGCATGCGCTGATTGTTCAGGTGGAAATATTATAAAAGGAATAAGTAAATATAGTGTTTCTTAAGAGGGAGATGTTTTGATGAAAAGTAGAAAATTGATTTTATGTATTGTTTTATCTTTGATAGTTGGTCTGTTTAATGGGTTTAGTTTGGATGAAAATATAATTTTTGCAGATTCAAATATTGTTCCAAATATAAAATATAAGGTACAGATACAATCTTTAGGTTGGGAAAAGAATTATGTTGATGATGGAGAATTATCAGGAACTGTAGGAAAAGCAAAAAGGTTAGAAGCTATAAGGATAAAACTTGTTGATAATAATGGAAATAAGATAAGTAGTTCATATGGTTCTGTATTGTATAAAACACATATTCAAAAACAGGGTTGGGAAAGTTTTTTTAAGAAGAATGATGAAATTTCGGGAACTGTAGGAAAAAGTTTGAGACTTGAGGCAATTCAGATAAAATTATCCGGAACCATTGCTAGTCAATATGATATTTATTATCAGGTACAGGCACAGAAATTTGGATGGCTAGGTTGGGCAAAAAATGGTGAAAATGCGGGAACAGCCGGATATGCATTAAGACTCGAGGCAATAAAAATAAAATTAATAAAAAAGGGAAGTACTGTACCTTCAAGTTCTTTAAAAGCATATTATGATAAGAGCTCAATGCCGGTGGTAGCTTATAAAACACAGATTCAAACAACAGGATGGGAAAATAAATATGCTACAAATGGAATGACATCAGGTACCGTAGGTAAAGCAAAACGTCTTGAAGCAATAAAAATATATATTCAGAAAAATAACAGTGGATTTAGCGGAGGAATAACATATAGAACTCATGTACAAAAATTAGGATGGCAAGGGTTTGTTAGCAATGATGCAATATCGGGAACTGTGGGTAAAGCATTACGACTTGAAGCTATTCAAATAAAATTTACAGGTAATTTGGCAAATTATTTTGATATTTATTATAGAGTTCAGGCTCAAAAACTAGGTTGGATGGGTTGGGCAAAAAATGGAGAAAGTGCTGGAACGTCAGGATATGGCTACAGGCTTGAAGCAATTCAGATACAACCGGTGGTAAAGGGAATGGCTGCGCCTGGTGCAACAAGTAATGCATATTGCGTATTACCAACAACTTTAAGTACAACTACTGAAAGGAAAGATTTTTCTGGAAGCTTCAGCAATTATGTAACAATAAAATATGATATTTATTATGATTTAGTTAAAGTAACTAATAGCAATTATTTATATAAAGATAAGATAAATAAATCTATTCAGGATGTTTGTAATGAGTTTTATAATGGAAAAGGGGATTCTTATGATAAAGAAAGTATGAGGGAAAATTTAATTGAATACGCGGAATATATGGCTAATAATTATTATGCGTCATATGATGAAACTTATATGTGGAAATTAGAATTAGAACATGTAAACAATTCAAAAGGATATTTAAGTATGAATTGGAGTGCACAATGGTATGCCGGTGGTGTTGGAAACATATTTTATTATTCAGCAACATATGATATTAGGACTGGTGAAAAAGTAACGTTACAAAAGGTTTTAGGAATGTCAAACGAAGATTTATTAAATAAAATTACAAATGCTTTATATCCTATTTGGAAAAGCTCTATGTCTTATAATGAATTGAAGAAAATAGTGAAAGAAACATTTAATAATAATTATAATTTTTATATTGATGGTTCTGGAAATGTATACTTCCTTTATGGATCTTATGAAATAGCAACAACATCTTATGATGAAGTGTATATTGGAAAAATATAGATTTTGAAAAAAATGATTTAACATAAAAAGACCATATTAATGTACTTTGTAGAATTACTTTATTTTACATTG
This sequence comes from Lachnospiraceae bacterium RM5, assembly GCA_900110975.1. Taxonomy (GTDB): domain Bacteria; phylum Bacillota; class Clostridia; order Lachnospirales; family Lachnospiraceae; genus Bovifimicola. The sequence goes on along the minus strand of FOFK01000002.1, from coordinate 192,299 downwards.
ATATGGTCTTTTTGAATTTAACAGGTAATGTAAATTTAATAGAAAATAAACTTGAATTATAGATGAATGTCATTGAAATGAAATGATATTGTTAAAAATGAAAATTAAAATATTTATTATTGGATTGAACTTTGCGTACATTGTATTAATTTTAAAATTTCTATCATGCGTATATCGTTGAATTGTATAACTACATTGCGTATTCTGATAAAATCTGATATAATTTATCTTGCGTATTCTGATAATGGTATAGTAAAGGTGTAGATTATGGAAATAAAAAGAAAAATATATCAGCATTTGATTAGCTGGAAAATAGAATCAAAAGGAAAAAAAGCACTTCTGATTGAAGGAGCTCGTCGTGTAGGGAAATCCACGATAGTAGAGAAATTTGCCAAGGAGCAGTATAAGTCATATATATTGGTCGATTTTAATCTTGTGTCAAAAAATATTAAAGATAATTTTGAAAATCTTACACAACTGGATGTTTTTTTTCAAAACCTCTCGCTTGAATATAACGTGCGTCTTTATCAACGGGAGTCTCTGATTATATTTGATGAGATACAGAAGTTTCCCAAGGCCAGAGAAGCAATTAAGTATCTTGTGGCGGATGGCCGGTATGATTATATTGAAACAGGATCTCTTATTTCTATTAAAGAAAATGTAGAGAAAATTACAGTTCCATCGGAGGAACGAAAAATTAAGATGTATCCTGTTGATTTTGAGGAGTTTATGTGGGCAATGGATGAGGAATTGTTATCGGAACATATTCGTGCCTGTTATCAGGATGGAAAGAATCTTGAACAAAAAATGCATGTAAAAGCGATGCGTCTTTTCAGAGAGTATATGCTTGTAGGTGGAATGCCTCAAAGTATTGTAGCTTATGTTGAGGGTGATCGTGATTTTTATGCGAGTGATATAGAAAAAAGAGATATTTTAGATCTGTATCGTGACGATATTCGAAAAGCTGCTAGACGATATAGTTCTAAAGTGTCTGTCTTGTTTGAGAATCTACCTGGGTATTTGTCTACGCATGAAAAAAAAATAGTGCTCAGCCATATTGATAAAAACGGGAGGTACTCTCAATATGATGAACCACTTTTTTGGTTGGATGATTCTATGACTTGCAACTTGTGTTACAAATGCAATGATCCAAATGTAGGATTTTCTCTCAGCAAAAATGATTCTGCTGTAAAATGCTATTTAGGAGATACTGGTCTGCTTATAAGTCTTGCGTTTAGCGAGAATGAAATATCGAATCAACAATTATATAAAGCAATCATGGGAGGACGTTTGGCATTAAATGAAGGTATGTTGTATGAAAATATGATAGCTCAAATGATTGTATCAACGGGAAGAAAACTGTATTTCTATACAAGATACAGTTTAGAAAAACACCGAAATGATATTGAAATTGATTTTCTGCTTTCTAATGAAAGTAAAACCAAATATAAAATTTATCCAATTGAAGTCAAATCGTCAAAGAACTATACAACAACATCGTTAAATAGTTTTAAGAAATTATTTTCAAGGCGTATTGAAGAATCCTATATCATTCATCCAAAGAGTTATATGAAGGAAGGAAATATTACAAAGATTCCACCTTATATGTTTTTCTGTATTTTCTCGTAATGAAATTTTAGATTTATATAACAACCATAACACAACTTCTAAGTACAAATTATTAAATAAAAATATATTTGATATAAGAAAGACCATATTAATGTAATTTTACATTGATATGGTTTTTTAGTGTTTAAAGAAAATTAATTTAAATTTGTTATTAATAGCAAACATTACATAAAAATATTATTCTATTACATTTACCACTTTAAAGGAAAAATATTTGATAAATTATGTATATATAGAAGTGGAGTTAGATAATAAGGGATGTATTTAAAGATATATATCGTACTATATGAAAATTTTAAGAAGGAGAGTGATTACTATGAAAAACGTAAAGAAGTTTTCAAGTTTTATGTTGATTGTGTGTATGCTTTTAACTATTTTGCCATCAGATTATTTGTTGATAAGAAAAAATGAATCTGAGGCATATGCAACATCCGGAACAGCTGGTGATGTTGTTAATGTTGCACTTGGTGAGGTTGGATATCATGAAGGAAGTAATAATTATAATAAATATGCAGCTGAGTTAGGATATACAAATAATGTATCATGGTGTAGTTATTTTGTTTCATGGGTCATGAAAAATGCTGGAGTATCGACTTCCGTGTATAACTGGGCTAGAAACTATGGATATGCTGATAATGAATTGGTAGCAAGCGGATGCTATCATTCCAGAGGAACATATACACCAAAAGCCGGAGATGTAATTCATTTCTTATGGCCTTCAGATGTAGGTAAATATAATTGGAGTCATATAGGAATTGTTGTTGCTGTAAATGGTTCAACAATAAATGTTGTAAGTGGAAATAGTTCTGATGCAGTTACAAATAAATCATATTCTATGTCTTACTCAGGAATAAAAGGATATAGTGAGATATATTATGCCCCTTCAGACACCACCCCACCAACAATTAAAAACGTATCTGTTACCATATCTCATGATTATGCAGATATTAATTGTGAAGTATATGATAATGTTGGTGTAGCAAAGGTTCAGTTTCCTACATGGCCTGTATATAAAACATCTGCAGGATGTACATGGTATAATCCTACAAATTCAACAGGAAACAGTTATTGGTTCAGGATGAATCTAAGTGATTTTAATAATTACAGGGGAGAATATCTGACTCATATATATGCCTGGGATGCTGCAGGAAACTGTACTTCTGCAAGCACAGGTAATTATGATATGACTGAAAATAATGTAGCACCCGTTATTTCAAATGTAAGGGTTACTAATATTACTAATTGTGGTTATACGGTTGAATGCGATGTTTCTGATGATAACGGTCTTAGAAATATACAATTTCCTACATGGACAAAAGCAGGTGGTCAGGATGATCTTATATGGCATAATGGAACAATAAATGGAAATCATGCATATTTTAATGTAAGAATAGCTGATCATAATAATGAATATGGAGAATATATAACACATATTTATGTTTGGGATGTGTCTGGGAATTGTTCCAGGGTTTGTGGTGAAAGTGAGCCATATATTATAAGAGGATATGAAGCAAAAAAAGTTGAAGAACTTAATGGACATATATATGCAGCTTTTGATGTTGAAGATACATGGGCAGAAGCAAAATCTGTATGTGAAAATATGGGAGGTCATTTAGCAACTGTTACATCACAGGAAGAAGAAAATTTAATTAATAATTTATGTGATAAAAGAATTGCAGCACATTTTCTTGGAGCAACGGATGAAGGTTCAGAAGGAAAATGGCGTTGGATAACAGGAGAAGATTTTTCTTATACTGATTGGGAAGATAGCCAACCGGATAATGCAAATGGAATAGAAAATTATCTTGAATTTAGAAGAATGTCATTGAAATGGAATGATATTGATGGGCAGACAAGAAGAGGATTTGTATTGGAAATGGATGGTGATATAACACCTGTAGCATCTATTATATATAATAATTCTATATATGAATTATATAATACAAATACATCGTTTCCTGTGGCACAGAAATATTGTGAAATGCATGGCGGAAATCTTGCATGTATTACAAGTGCAGAAGAAAATGAAGCAGTTAAAGGTCTTATAAATAAAGGATCTAAACAATGTTATTTAATGGGTGGTAGTGATAAGGAAGTAGAAGGTACATGGGAGTATGTAACAGGCGAACAATTTGCTTATAGTAATTGGATGGAGGGTGAACCAAATAATTATTATGGCAGTGAAAATTTTATGTATATGTATAAAGATGGTTCTTGGAATGACGCACCAGCAAGTTCAAGTTATGATAATGGTTTCATCCTTGAAAAAGAAATAACCCATGTTAATAATATTACTCTTGATAAAAATGAAGTAATATTAGAAGAAAATGCAGCTGATAAGTTAACTGCTATATTTGAGCCGGCTGGGGCTACAAATAAAAATATTACATGGACGGTGGATGATAATACGATTGCAGAAGTTGATGGTAGTGGAAATGTAACAGCTATTGGTGTTGGTGAAACAGATATTACTGCAACTACAAAAGATGGTGGTTTTACAGCTAAATGTCATGTTGTGGTAAATCCAAAAGAAAGTCCTGTTATATCCAATGTGGTTATAAAAAATAAAAAATTATCTGGATATACTATTGAATGCGATGTAACAGACAATACTGAAGTAAAAGATATTTATCTTGATACATGGACTACTAAAGCTGTAAAAGATAATGAAAAAGATGATCTGTCGTCAATAAAGGGAATTATTGAAGATGGTCATGTTGTATTTGATGTTGATATTAATACACATAAGAAAGAGGCTGGTGAATATAAAAATGTAATTAGAGCATATGATGTTTTTTCAAATGAAACTCAGTTAGAGACAGAAAATGTCTTTATAAAAAATGGATATGAGCCGGAAGTTGTTTTTGAAAATGACGTACATATATATGCAATATTTGATATAGCTGATGACTATATTACAGCAAATGATAAATGTATTGAAATGGAAGGACATCTTGTAAGCATTGAATCTATTGATGAAAAACTTGCTATATTAAACAATATTGCAGCAGGAAATAAAAAATATTTCATATCATCTTCTGATAATGAAAAAGCTTCATATATTGATGGAAATGGAAAAGTATACGAAGCAGGACTAAATGATAGTGTTGACGGATTTATATATGAACTTGATAAAGATTTAGAACCGGAAAAAAGTGTTGTATCGGGCAATAAGAAATATGTAGCTTATTCTACATGTTTACCATGGGAGGTTGCAAAGGTTTATTGTGAAACACATGGAGGGTATTTAGCTTGTATTAATTCAGAAGAAGAGTCTGATACAGTAAATAGTTTTGTATCTGAATTAGGAAATTTTAGATATTTCTTAGGAGCGACTGATAAGGAGAATGAAGGTGAATGGAAATGGGTGACTGGAGAAGAGTTTATAAATGATTATTGGAACTTATTTAGTATATATAAGCCTTCTAATTCATCTGGTTATGGAACATCTGAGGTAGATGCAAATTATTTTTGTCAGTACGGATATGAAAATTATTTAGTAGTTGATACAGAAGAATATCGTAAATTGGATAATTCTAAAATATCTCCATTTTGGAATGACGTAAAATCTCAACTTGTCAGCACAGGATTTATTTTAGAAAAGAATATACAAAGAGTTAGTTCAATAAATTTCTTTGAGAAAAATTATGCAGTCAAAGTAAACGAAACTAAAAAGTTAGATATAGTCTTTACTCCATTGAATCCTGAAGATAAATTAGTAAGTTTTAGTTCTCTTGATGAAGATATTGCAATAGTTGATGAAAATGGAAATGTTACTGGATTAAAAGAAGGATCAGCAATTATTAAGGCTGTTAGTAATGATGGGGGAAAGGTAGCTCTTTGTGTTGTAAATGTTTCAGGAATTAAAGAAAATGAAAAAGTTGCACTTGATGCACCGGTTGTAAAAGCTGTTTCAACAAAAGACGATAGTGTAACCCTTAGCTGGCAAAAAGTTGATGGAGCAACGGAGTATCAGATTTATAAGTATTATGCATCATCAGGAGTTATTCAGACTTCAAAGAAAGTAACTGAAACAACGGCTACAATGCATAATGTTAAAGCTGGAAAAACTTATAGATATATTGTTCAGGCTGTTTGTGAAAATGGAGAATCTGATAATGTTGATAAAAAGTTTGCGGTTGATGCAGTTGCAGGAAAAACAGGAAGCGATGCTGTAGTACCAAGAGCAGAATATGATTACGAAAAGAATTGTTTGACGCTTAGCTGGGAAAAGAAAGATGGTGTAGATACGTATTATGTTTATAAATATTATTTAGCATCAAAATCATTATCTGCTCCTAAAACTGTAAAAGGAACAAGTTGTAAGTATTATACTGCAAAGCCTGGAAGTACAAACAGATACTTAATAACAACAAAGGCATTAACAGATATTTCAAGTTATAAGGGCAAGGATTGTATTTCAATAAATATACCAAAGAAATAAAGCTATTAGAATAAATAATGTATAGATCCGTAGTATAAGATGATGGTTTTATACTACGGATTTTTTGTAGATACTCAGAAAGGAAGATGATTTGTATATGAAAAAAATAGTATGTTATTTGTTTATATTATCAATAATACTTAATATAATGGCAGATTTTTGTTTTAATAAGACATTTGTATTTGCAGATGATATTGGAAAGATATAGATTTTGAAGTTATAAAATAGGTAATGGATTGATTATTTATATGTATTTTAGGTTGTATTAATATACATAATTATGCTATAATTATGTTAAAGAAAGGAGTGAGTATTATGCCACTTATTATGCCTATTAAGGATTTACGTAATACGACTGAGATTTCTAATATTGCACATAAAGAACAAGAGCCTATTTTTATTACTAAAAACGGATATAGTGATTTGGTTGTTATGAGTAGTGAATTATATGATAAATTTGCAAGAATAAATTGTATTGATAAAGCAATCTTTGAGTCTGAGCAGGAAATTGCTAACGGAGCAGAAGCAGTTGACGCAGAAGTGGTTTTTGCAGAATTGGAGAAAAAACATTTTGGATAAATATAAGGTGAAAGTTAATTCTAGGGCAATTCGTGAATTAGACCGAATTTATGAATATATTGCATGTGAGAAATTAGATCTTGAAAATGCTAAGGGACAGGTTGACAGAATTAAAAAGTCTATTTTAAGTTTAGACACATTTCCACAATCTCATCAGGAACGTAATGAAGGTAGATATGCGGGAAAAGGGTATCGTCAGTTATTGATTGATAATTATATTGCTATTTTCCGTATTGATGAATCTCGCAAAATAGTTTATGTAGTAACAATACAGTATCAAGGACGAATTATTAAATAAAATATAAAATGATTTAACATGAAAAGACCATATTGATGTAGATTTACATTGATATGGTTTTTTAGTATTTAAAGAGATATATCGTACTATATGAAAATTTTAAGAAGGAGAGGAGATATACAATAAAGATATATAATAAACACCCTAAAAATAACTTGTTTTTAGAGCTTTAATATATTATTATATTTAGTTAGGAAATCAAGTTTTAGGAGGATATATTATGCGTCATTTATTAAGTCCTTTGGATTTATCAGTAGATGAACTTGATAATTTATTAGATCTTGCTTCGGATATAGAGAAGAATCCGGAAAAATATTCAGAGAGATGTAAAGGAAAAAAACTTGCAACTTTATTTTATGAGCCAAGCACCAGAACAAGACTTAGCTTTGAATCAGCAATGCTTAGTCTTGGAGGTAGTGTTCTTGGCTTTTCTTCTGCAGATTCAAGCTCTGCAGCGAAGGGAGAAAGTGTTTCAGATACAATTAGAATTGTTTCGTGCTATGCAGATATCTGTGCTATGAGACATCCAAAAGAAGGTGCACCACTTGTGGCAGCAGAAAAATCAAATATTCCTGTTATTAATGCGGGTGATGGAGGACATCAGCATCCTACACAGACATTGACTGACCTTATGACAATCAGGTCTTTAAAAGGAAGTTTATCCAATATTACAATTGGTCTTTGTGGAGATTTGAAATTCGGCAGAACTGTTCATTCGCTTATTAATGCGCTTGTGAGATATGAAAATGTAAAATTTGTTCTTATTTCACCAAAGGAATTAAGAGTTCCTGATTATATAAGACATGATGTGCTTGAAGAAGGAAACGTGGAATATAAAGAGGTTGAGAAACTTGATGATGTAATGTCAGAACTTGATATTTTATATATGACACGTGTTCAGAGAGAGCGTTTCTTTAATGAAGAAGAATATATAAGATTAAAAGACAGTTATATTCTGACTAAAGAAAAAATGAATCTTGCAAGAAAAGATATGCTTGTTTTACATCCGCTTCCTAGAGTAAATGAAATTTCAGTTGAGGTTGATGATGATGAAAGAGCTGCATATTTTAAGCAGGTTCAGTATGGCGTATATGTTAGAATGGCACTTATATTAACTTTACTTGGAATGGAGGAAATATAATGTTAAATGTTGGTTCGTTAAATGAAGGAATAGTTCTTGATCATATAAAAGCAGGAAAATCCATGGATATATATAAATATCTTGGACTTGATAAGCTTGATTGTCAGGTTGCTATTATAAAAAATGCAAGAAGTAACAAGATGGGCAGAAAAGATATCATAAAGATTGAGGGTTCACTTGACCTTGTGGATCTTGATATATTAGGATTTATTGATCATGATATTACTGTAAATATAATAAGAAACAGCGAAATATGTGAAAAGAAAGAATTATCATTACCTCATACCATAAAAAATGTTTTGAAATGTAAAAATCCAAGATGTATATCAACTATTGAACAGGAATTGGATCAGATATTTATTCTTGCGGATGAGGAAAAAGAAGTATACAGATGCAAATACTGTGAAGAAAAATATGATAATATCCAGGTGTAAAGTGATAATATATCAGTAATAATAATAATTGTTATAATAATTACTATAAAAAGAGTCGAATTACAGATGTAATTCGACTTTTTCTATTTTTCTATTATTCATTTTAATAACTTTGATTATTATATTATCAATAATAATTTTATCGCCGGTATTTGGGAACCTGTCCAAACCTTCAATAACAAGACCGCCAATTGAATCATAATTATCAGAATGAAGATTGGTTTCAAGCTTATCATTTACATCAGATATTTTAGTATGTCCGTTTATGACATATTTACCCGGAGAGATTTCTTTTATTTCTTCGTCTTCTTCGGTATCGTATTCATCTTTTATTTCGCCAACGATTTCTTCAAGCATATCTTCAAGAGTGACAAGTCCTGCAGTTGCACCATATTCATCAAGAACAATGGAAAGATTTACTGAAGAGTTTTTCATTTCAAGCATAAGTTCAGAAATTTTCTTTGTTTCGTAAGTAAAAAATGGTTCTCTTAAAAAATTGTTTATATCAAAATTTGTTTCAGGATTATATAATAATAAATCTTTAACATTTACAATACCGATGATATTGTCGGAATTATCATGATATATAGGGATTCTTGTATATCTTTCTTTTTTGAATAATTCAATGAGTTCTTCATAAGTGCTGTTCTCATCGGCCATAGTCATGTCAACTCTTGGAATCATGATATCAGATGCAATCGCATCGCCAAAGTCAAATACGTTATTAATCATGATTCTTTCTTCTTTTTCAATTACACCTTCTTCATGACTTACATTAACAATTGTTCTAAGTTCTGTTTCTGTAATGGATAAATCTTTTGCTTTTGAAACATTTAATATCTTAAGAACAGTGCCTGATAAGAAATTTACAATATAAATTATTGGTGTAAGTACAATCATAAGAAAATAAATTGTTTTTGCATATTTAAGTGAAAGCTTTAAAGCGTTATATGATGCCATTGTTTTTGGAGTAATTTCGCCAAATATTAAAACTAAAATTGTGAGAATTCCTGCGGCGATTGATACTGCAAAGGAACCAAAAAATTTTCCGGCAAATATGGTAGTTATGGAAGAAGCTGCTATATTAACGATGTTATTGCCTATTAAAATAGTGCTTAGCATTTTCTGCTTGTTATCAAGGATTTTTAAAACGAGTAAAGCTTTTTTATCTCCTTCATCTGCCATAGCTCTGAGTGAAATAGAACTAACCGTTGTAAGTGCGGTTTCAGCTGATGAAAAATAAGCTGATAAAAACAATAGTATGGCAAGAATTATAAGCATGTACATATGTGTACTCCTTTTTTGTTTAAATTAAGTATTTAAAACATTTTAAAACAAATATTGATAACTGTAAAGATAAAGATAATAAAGCTAAAAAATACTTTTATTAAAAGTACTTTTATGATATAATATGAAAGCTAATATGAAATTTTAAAGGAGGTATTCATCATGAAACATGTTAAGACTATTAATAATAGAACTTTAAAAGACACAATGAAAAAAGGTGGATGTGGAGAATGCCAGACATCATGTCAGTCAGCATGTAAGACATCATGTACTGTTGGTAACCAGACATGTGAAAATACAAAATAATTATCTTATTATTTGTATATAAAATATGTTTTATGACAGAGTCAATCAAAAATAAAAGATTGACTCTTGTTTTGTGAAATGGAGTATTTAAGATGATTCACAGATATAAAAACAATGGATATAATATTGTTTTGGATGTCGAGTCTGGTCTGGTTCATGTAGTTGATGATATTATGTATGATGTCATCGGCGCATATGATGAAAAAAAAGAAAAGACAGATATTACAGAAGATTTAAAAAATAAATATGATATAGGCGAAATAAATGAAGCTATAAAAGAAGTCGATGAGCTTATAGAAAATGAATCTCTTTTTACAAAGGATGTATATAGGGATAAAATCGATTTTAAGAAAAGACAGACGGTTGTAAAGGCTTTATGTTTACATATTTCCCATGATTGTAATCTTGCCTGCAAATATTGTTTTGCTGAAGAAGGTGAATATCATGGAAGAAGAGCTTTGATGTCTCTTGAAGTTGGAAAGAAGGCACTTGATTTTCTTATTGAAAATTCAGGTAACAGAAAAAATCTTGAGGTGGATTTTTTTGGTGGCGAGCCTTTAATGAACTGGGAAGTTGTTAAAGAACTTGTGAAATATGGAAGAAGCAGGGAAAAAGAGTGTAATAAGAATTTCAGATTTACACTTACAACCAATGGAGTTCTTGTTGATGACGATGTTATTGAGTTTGCTAACAAAGAGATGAGTAATGTTGTTATGAGTCTTGATGGAAGAAAAGAAGTCAATGATAAGATGAGACCAACAAGAAATGGAAAAGGAAGCTATGACATAATAGTCCCTAAGTTTAAAGAATTTGCAAAAAGACGTGGGGATAAAGATTATTATGTAAGAGGAACCTTTACACATGAGAATCTTGATTTTGCAAGTGACGTTTTGCATTATGCAGATTTAGGATTTAAAAATATGTCTATGGAGCCTGTTGTGAGTGAACCTACAGATTCATATTCCATAAAGGAAGAAGATCTTCCTATGATAATGAGTGAGTATGACAGACTTGCAAAGGAATATATAAAGAGAAAAAAAGAAGGAAATGGATTTACTTTCTTCCACTTTATGATTGATTTAGACGGTGGTCCTTGCGTTTACAAGAGATTATCAGGTTGTGGTTCCGGTACGGAATATATGGCTGTAACACCTTGGGGTGATTTATATCCTTGTCATCAGTTTGTTGGTGATGAGAAATTTCTTCTCGGAAATGTTTTTGATGGTGTTAAAAATACTGAGATTTGCGATGAATTCAAGCTATGCAATGTATATGCAAAAGAAAAATGTCAGAAATGTTTTGCAAAATATTATTGCAGTGGCGGATGTGCAGCAAATTCGTATAAATTCCATGGAAATATTAATGATGCATATGATATTGGCTGTGAAATGCAAAGAAAAAGAATTGAATGTGCAATCATGATAAAAGCGGCATTATCAGAAGAATAACTTATGGTACATTAAAAAATTATATACATAACATAATGGAAAGGTAGGTAAATACAGAAAAATCTGTAAGAAAAATTATGAAACTTAAAAAAGGAAAAAGCATTGCACTTTTTATACTTGCAATTGCATTTATTGTTGGATGTGGCCTTTTGGCAACATATGGTGTTGGTAAAGAACATAAGGGAAAAGCATCACACATTACTTTAGGTCTTGACTTAAAGGGTGGTGTAAGTGTTACATACCATATTAAGGATAAGAAGTTTACTAATGAGCAGTTTAATGATACTATCTATAAACTTGAACAGAGAGTTTATATTTATAGTACAGAAGCTGAAGTGTATAAGGAAGGCGAAGACAATATCACAGTTGATATTCCTGGACAGTTTGATGCACAGACAATTCTTGAGGAACTTGGAAAACCTGGTTCACTTATGTTTGTTACTGTTGCAGAAGATGGTTATACAGGTGATGATACTTATACAGCAAAAGATGGAACAGTTTATAAAGTATGGGTTGATGGTTCTGATATTGATGATGCTCAGGGAAAAGCTGTTTCTGATGATGAGAATAGAAAACAGTCATATGTTGTAAGTCTTACATTTACAAAAGAAGGTGCTGTTAAATTTGAAGAAGCAACAAGAGAAAATTTAAATAAGCAGATTTCAATTTTATATGATGATCAGATTATTTCTTCACCAACTGTTAAATCAGTAATTACCGGTGGTGAAGCTGTTATTGAAGGACAGGAAAGTATGGAAGCAGCTAATAATCTTGCTTCTACAATCAGAATTGGTTCACTTAGTCTTGAACTTGAAGAAATCAGTTCAAAAGTTGTTAGTGCTAAACTTGGTAATGATGCAGTTAAAACAAGTTTAACAGCAGGTCTTATTGGTTTACTTATAGTTATGCTTTTCATGATTTGTGTATACAGAGTACCTGGTCTTGTTGCAAGTATTGCATTAACATTATATACAATCTTTGAATTATTAGTATTAAATGCGTTTAACTTAACTCTTACATTGCCTGGTATTGCAGGTATCATACTTTCCATAGGTATGGCGGTTGACGCAAATGTTATTATTTATGCAAGAATTAAAGAAGAATTAGCTACAGGAAAAGCAGTTGACAGTGCTATTTTAGTCGGATTTAAGAAAGCTACATCAGCAATTGTTGATGGTAATATTACAACACTTATTGCCGTATTTGTATTATATGCACTTGGTTCTGGTCCTGTTAAGGGATTTGCAATTACTCTTGGAATCGGTATTGTTTTATCACTCTTTACAGCGATGATTGTATCAAGAGGACTTGTTTATTTATTCTATTCAATGGGATTCAAGGATAAGAAATTCTATGGTGTCCAGAAAGAAAGAAGAGTTGTTAACTTTGTTAAGAGAAAAGCATTATTCTTCTCTATCTCTATTTTATGTATTATTGTTTCAGCAGTAATTATGTTAGTTCATTATTCTAAGAATGAAGGATTATTTAATTACAGTATTGAATTTAATGGTGGTACAGCAACAACAGTTGAATTTGGAAAAGCTTATACAATAGATGAATTTAATGATCAGATTAAACCTGAGATTGCAAAAGTTATCGGAAGCAATGATATTCAGGGACAGAAAGAAACAAATTCAAACAGATTTGTTATTAAGACACAGTTATTAGATGATACTAAGAGAGCAGCACTTAAAGAGTTATTAGTAAGTAAATATGGTGCAGTTCTTGAAAATGAAAATGCTGACCTTGAAGAAACAAATATCAGTTCAAGTGTAAGTAATAAGACAAGAAGAGATGCTGTTGTTTCAGTTATTATAGCTACAATCTGTATGCTTATTTATATCTGGTTCAGATTTAGAAATATTAAATTTGCTACAGCAGCTGTTATCGCACTTTTACATGACGTACTTATTGTTATCGGATTCTATGCTATTTCAAGAATCTCAGTTGGAACAACATTTATTGCATGTATGCTTACAATTGTAGGTTATTCAATCAACGCAACAATTGTTATTTTCGACAGAATCAGAGAAAAATTAGCAAATACATCAAGTAAAAATATTGATCTTCAGGATGTAGTAAACAGAAGTATAACAGATACTCTTACAAGATCTATCTACACAAGTTTCACAACATTCGTTACAATATTTGTATTATTCTTACTTGGCGTAGCTGCTATTAAGGAATTTGCACTTCCTATCATGGTAGGTATTATTGCCGGTGGATATTCTTCTGTATTTGTAACTGGTTCATTATGGTATATAATGTCAAAGAAAGCTTATAAAACAAAAGAACAATAATAAATAAAAGTCATAGATAAAAAGGCCATCAAGGATTATATCTTAGATGGTCTTTTTATAGTTTTAATGGAGATAAATATGGACGAAAGATGGATGATTCATACAAAAAAACTTGATTTTGATGAATTTTCAAAAGAATTTAATATAAGCAAACCTCTTGCAAGAATAATCAGAAATAGAGGTTTAACTACAAAAGATGAATTTAAAAGATATCTGTCTGATGATTTAAGTCTCTTATATGATCCGTTTCTTTTAAAGGATATGGATAAAGCTATAGACTATATTATAAAAGCTATGGAAGAGAAGAAAAAAATAAGAGTCGTTGGTGATTATGATGTAGACGGTGTCTGTTCAGGATTTATATTAACAAACAGTTTGAAAAAACTTGGTGCAGATGTAAGTTTTACGGTGCCTGACAGAATAATTGACGGATATGGAATAAATGAGAGAATAATAGATGTTGCTAAAGAAGATGGCATAGAATTAATAATAACCTGTGATAATGGAATTGCTGCAAAAAATCAGTTGGATTATGCTTTAAAACTTGGAATTGATATTATTGTTACAGACCATCATGAAGTACCATTTGTTATGGAAAATGATGAAAAAAAATATGTTATTCCAAATGCTTTAGCTGTAGTTGACCATAAAAGAAAAGATTGTAATTATCCTTTTAAAGAGCTTTGTGGAGCTGCAATTGCATTTAAAGTGATTATAGCTTTATGTGAAAAAATGGATACAGATGAAAAATTAAAAGAAGAGATTTTTAATCTGAATCTTATTTTTGCCTCTATTGCAACGATTGCTGATATTGTGCCGCTTAAAGATGAAAACAGGATTATTGTTAAAAATGGATTAAAACGAATAAAGAAAAGCAATAATAAAGGTCTTGATGCTCTTATAGATATATATAATTTAAGGGAAAAGGATATAGGTTCATATCATATTGGATTTATTATTGGTCCGACCATAAATGCTGCAGGAAGATTAAAAAATGCAGAACTTGCTTTTGAACTTTTTTCTACGGATGATTACATAAAGGCAAAAGAAATAGGTATGCATCTTAAAACATTAAATGACGAAAGAAAAGAAATGACCATAAATGGTACCTATGAAGGCATAATAAAGGCAGATGAAAGAATAAAAAGCGATGACGTACTTGTAGTATATCTTGGTGATATACATGAAAGTGTGGCAGGAATTGTAGCAGGAAAATTAAAGGAAAAATATTATAGACCGGTTTTTGTTCTTACAAATACTGAGTCGTTTTATAAAGGTTCAGCCCGTTCCATAGAAGGCTTTGATATTTTTGAGGAGATGACAAAAGCAAACTCAAAGTATAAAGAAGAAAAAAATGAAGAGCTTATTTATAAATTTGGCGGGCATAAAATGGCTGCAGGTTTAACAATTAAAAAAGATAAGCTTGATGATTTTATAAAATATATGAATTTAAAATCTCTAGATAAAGATATCCTTATAAAAAATATCTGGATTGATTTTAAACTTCCTTTTGAATATATTTCTGAGGATTTTATAAATGAGCTAAAAAAAATTGAACCATGTGGTGCTGAAAATGAGAAACCGCAGTTTGCTGAAGTTATCACACATATATCATCTTTAAAAGTTTTTGGAGAAAATAAGAATGTTATTTCTTTAAAACTCAAAAATGAAAGTGGATATACCATGAATGCAACTATTTTTGAAAAGGAAGAAGAATTTTTTGATAAAATAAAAAAGAAATATGGTGATAATGTAATTGATGGTATGAGAAGCTTTATGGGCGAAGATATTAATTTGAAAATAATTTATTACCCTGAAATTAATGAATATAATAATAAAAAATATATTAAAGTTGTTATAAAAAATTATTCATGGTAAAATCGTTGATGTAAAAAGGGAGGACATGTCAATGAAGAAATTAGAAGATTATGTAATATCAATAAAAGATTTTCCTGAAGAGGGAATCGTATTTCGTGATGTGACAGGAATTTTACAGGAAGCAGACGGACTTAAGCTTGCTATTGACGGACTTGAAAAAAATTTAAATGGATTAGACTTTGATCTTATTGTAGGACCTGAATCCAGAGGATTTATTTTTGGAATGCCTATTGCATATAATATGCATAAGCCATTTATTTTAGTAAGAAAGCCTGGCAAGCTTCCAAGAGAAACTATAAGAGAAGAGTATGCTCTTGAATATGGAACATCTGAACTTGAGATTCATAAGGATAGTATTAAACCGGGACAGAAAGTTGTTATTATTGACGATTTGATTGCAACAGGCGGTACAACAAAAGCTATTATTAATCTTATAGAAAGACTTGGTGGTGAAGTTGTAAAGATTGATTTTCTTATGGAACTTAAAGGTTTAAAAGGCAGAGATATGCTTAAAGGATATGATGTTTCTTCAGTTATTTGTTATGAAGGAAAATAAAAGAGCAAAATATGAAAATGCTAAATATATTTAGCGGTTGTAAGAAATTCGGAGGAAGACATGAATAACAGATTTGATAAACCAAAAACTTTTCTTACTGAAAAAGAAAGAAAAATCAGACGAGAACAAAAAAGAAAAAAAAGAAGAAGAAAGATGATTATCAGAACACTTATATGTGTAACTGTTCTGGTCTTAATCTTTTTTGGTGTTGTTTTGGCGGTGAATTCTGTTGGAAAAAATAAAAAAAATAGCAGTAATAAAGATAAAGTAAAGGTTGCATCTTCAGGTCAGGTTATAGAAAATGAACCGGTGGTTGAAGAGGAAGTAAATAAATATCCTGAAGTATCGGAAGATTTTGTGGATATAAGTGGTGTAGAGAATGTTAAGAGTTTAAATGTAGCACTTCTTGATGTTAATGAAAATAAGGTTATAGCAGGTAAAAATGCAGATACAAGAATTTATCCTGCATCAATGACAAAGGTTATGACTCTTTTAGTTGCGGTTGAAAATTTAGACAGCCTTGATGCTACATATACAATTCCACCTGAACTTGCAAGTGAGTTATATGTCCAGGAAGCTTCAGTTGCCGGATTTGCAGGAAATGAAACAGTTAGTGCAAAGGATTTATTATATGGACTTATTTTACCATCAGGTGCTGATTCAGCTATAGGTCTTGCAAATTTAATTTCAGGTTCTGAAGAAGAATTTGTAAAACTTATGAATGCGAAATGTGAAGAGCTTAATTTAAAAGATACTCATTTTGTAAATACATCAGGACTTCATGATGAAAATCATTATACAACTCCTACAGATATGGCGATTATTATGAAGGCAGCGATGGAAAATGAAACATGTAAGGAAATTCTTTCTACTTATCAGTATAAAACAGCTGCTACAGAAGCTCATCCTGAAGGATTAGATCTTACAAGTAATTTGTTTAGCCGTATGTATGGAACAGAGGTGCCTGGAGTTACAATAACCGGTGGAAAAACAGGATTTACAAATGAAGCAGGACATTGTCTTGTAACTTATGCGACTTCAAATGATAAGGCTTATGTGCTCGTTACTTCAAAAGCAGAAGGAACATATTGGGATTCAATAACAGATGCATTTTATTTATATGCTAAATTTGCAGAAGGTTATACAGGTGAAGGAGTGGTATTAAACAGTGGAACTGTTGTTGTGGAACCGGATCCTAATGTGAATACATCCGTAAATGAAAGTGCTACAGACAGTAATTCTGCAGAAACTTCTGAGGCTGCAGAAACTGTAAATTAAATTATAAAAAGTTATAGAAAAATACCGACCATAATTGTTAGATGATTCTAATAATTAAGATCGGTATTTTTATGTTATATTTTCAATTCTATGCAACAACGTGCTCGTTTATTATAGCTCTTACAGAATTAAATAGATAAGGTTTTAATTTCTCTATTTCAACAGGCTCATTGTATAATATAGAGCTGTAACATGTGGAACTTATAAGTTCTATTATCATAAAAATCATTATTTCAGGATCAATAAATTTGTATTGGTCCTGATTTATTAATTTATTATAAATATCATAGAAATCCAGATCATCATAATTTTTTGAATTAATAAGGGAAGATTTAAATATTCCCCAGCTTAAATTCTTTGCAACAAAGAGAAGTAATGATTTATCTTTATTAAGGTCATCTATTATATGATTTGCAATAAATATTATCTGTTCAATTACATCAGTAATTTTTTCTTTTTGTAAAGCGGCATCTGCAGATGCAAATAACTGACTTGCTTTATGGGCAATTAAAATATTTCTTATATCATATTTATCTTTAAAATAAAGGTAAAAAGTACCTTTGGCAACACCTGAATTCTTTGCAATATCTGCAATGGAAGTCTTGTTTATACCATTTTTAATAAATAAATCAAATGCAGAATCCAGTAAGGATTCTCTTTTTTGTTTTTTGTTTAATTCTACCTTACTCAAAATACAAACCTCCAGTCCAACATCCTGTTACATATAATTATTCTATATTATAGGAAAATAATGCGCAAGATGGATATAAATAAAAAAATTCATTAAATAGCAAAAATAGTTATTGACCGATGGTCATTTTTATGTTATATATTATATCAAAGAAATGACTACTGGTCAATTTTAAAATTTTATAAAATAACAAAATGAAAAGAGGAAGAGAAAATGCTTAATTTATCAAAAAAGATAGTTAAATACAAGATTCCTATATTTATTATAGGTCTTTTGCTACTTATACCGGCAGTTATCATATTTTTAAATACCAGGATAAATTATGATATATTATCTTATCTTCCATCAAGTATTGATACAATGAAGGGACAGAAGATTCTTACTGATGAGTTTGGAACCGGAGGTTTCTCAATATGTATAGTTGATGGCATGGATGAGAAGAAAGTAGTGGAACTTGAAAAGAAGATAAAAGATATAAAGCATGTTAATAAGGTATTGTGGTATGATTCACTTGCTGATTTAAGTGTGCCAATGGATGTGCTTCCAAGTGAAGTTAAAGATGCGTTTATTAACTCAGATGTTGACTCCACTATATTTATAGTTACTTTTGATACGGCATCATCAGATGATGAGACTTTAGAGGCTATAAGAAATATAGATAAGGTGACAAAAGGTGAAGTGATTCAAAGTGGTATGTCAGCAGTTATCGCAGATATAAAAACCATCTGTAATACAGAGGCTGTTATATATGTTGTAATTGCAGTTATCTTATCAATAATTATTTTATCTCTTACCGTTGATTCGTTCTTAGCACCAATATTTTTCTTATTAAGTATAGGAATGGCCATTGTTTATAATATGGGAAGCAATGTTATAAATATGGAAATGTCATTCCTTACTGAAGCTTTAGCGGCGGTATTACAGCTTGCCGTAACCATGGATTATTCAATATTCTTATGGCATACATATGAAGAATATAAAGAAAAATATCCTGATGATAATGACAGGGCGATGGCACATGCAATTTCAAATACATTGGTATCTGTTGTTGGAAGTTCCATTACAACGGTGGCTGGATTTATCTCAATGTGCTTCATGACATTTACATTCGGACTTGATATAGGAATTATTATGGCTAAAGGTGTTATGATAGGTGTTCTTTGCTGCGTAACTGTACTTCCATCAATGTTACTTATATTTGATAAGGCGATTACAAAGACAAATCATAAACCTATAATTCCGGAGATAAATAAACTTGGAAAATTCATAACAAAATATAATAAAGTTTTAATAGCAATTTTTGTTTTAATAATGATACCTGCATTATACGGATATACACATACTGAAGTTTATTATGATTTAGTAGGAACACTTCCTGATAATTATCAAAGTGTTAGTGGAAGAAGAACTTTACTTGAAGACTACGACATGGGTGTACAGCACATGGTTTTATGTTCTTCTGACATGTCTTCAGCAGATACATCAATGATGATAGATGAATTAAATGATGTAGAAGGTGTAAAGCTTGCGGTTGGAATGGATAGTCTTAAGGGCTCTTTAGTTCCAAGTGAAATGATACCTGATTCCATAAAGACAGAATTTGATAATGGAAAATATAAACTTATTCTTATTCAGAGTCAGTATGAAAATGCAAGTGACGAGGTTAATGAACAGATTGATAAGTTATCAGTTATTGTTAAGAAATATGATAAAAATGCAATGCTTATCGGTGAAGCACCTTGTACAAAGGACCTTATAAATATTACTGATAAAGATTTTAAGATTGTAAGTTTTGTATCAATTTTACTTGTATTCCTTATTATTGCAGTTGTTTTAAAATCTATTTCATTGCCATTTATTCTGGTCTTTGTAATAGAACTTGGAATATTTATTAATATGGGAATACCGGCATTTACAGGAACAAAGCTTCCATTTATTGCAAGTGTCGTTATAGGTACGATTCAGTTAGGTGCAACGGTTGATTATGCAATTTTAATGACAAATAAATATAAAAAGGCAAGATCTTTAGGCGAGCAGAAGAGAGATGCTATTGTAAGTGCCGTAAATGGTTCTGTACCATCAGTCATGGTTAGTGCATTAAGTTTCTTTGCAGCTACAATTGGTGTAGGTATTTATTCAAGTATCGATATGATTAGTTCTCTTTGTATATTGCTTGCCAGAGGCGCAATTATAAGTTTTGTAATGGTAGTATTTTTATTACCTGCAATGTTTATGTTATTAGATGGAGTTATTATTAGAACAAGTAAAGGTTTTCTTCCAAAAGAAAACTAAGGAGGTAGGTTTGTATGAGAAAGAATATTATTAGAGTTTTAACATCTTCAATGGCTGTTGTTTTATGTGCATCATTAGTATCTTTATATGGTTTTAAAGATAAAGATGTTTCAGTGGTTTTAGGTGAAACAAAGGATGAACAGACGATTGAAAATGCCATAGAAGATACATTTAAAATTTCATCATCAGCAGGTGAAGATAAGGAAGAGACAGTTTATGTACTTACTGATGCGAATGGTGAAGTTAAGGAAAAAATAGTAAGTGACTGGTTAAAAAACAAAAACGGAGACAAAAAGCTTGATGATAAAACAGATCTTACAGATATTGAAAATGTAAAATCTGATGCAGATTATAAGAAAAATAAAGATGGTTCCATTACATGGAATGCAGACGGAAAAGATATTTATTATCAGGGAAAAACAGATAAGGAGCTTCCGGTTGATATTTCCGTAAAATATTATCTTGATGATAAGGAAGTTACACCTGATGAAATTAAAGGAAAATCAGGTAAGGTGAAAATCAGATTTGAATATGATAATAAAGCTAAAAAAACTGTACAGGTTAATGGCAAAGATACAGAGATGTATGTTCCATTTTCAATGATTTCAGGACTTATGCTTGATGAAAGTAAATTCTCCAATGTAAAAATAAATTCCGGAAAAATTATTAATGACGGTACAAGATACATAGTTGTTGGATTTGCATTCCCTGGCCTTAACGATAACCTTAATCTTAGGGATATTTCATTTGGTGATAAAAATATAAGTAAGGTTGAATTTCCTGAAGTAGTTGAAATTGAAGCTGATACAACAGACTTTACTCTTGATTTGACACTTACGGTAGCATCAGCAGATTTACTTGCTAATATTAATGAAGATAAAATGGATGCAAAAGAAACACTTGATGAATCAGTTGAAGAGATTAAAGAAGCGATTGATGAACTTACTGAAGGTTGCACTAAGCTTTCTGATGGTGCTGATAAATTAAGTGATGGTATTAACCAGTATACAGATGGTGTTAATACATATGTAAATACTGTATTTAATGGAGTAAGCCTTTTAAATGGTAATTCGCCATTGCTTACAAATGGTATGAATGATTTATTATCAGGAATTAATGAAATAAATAACAAAGTAGGAAATAATGATGGAGCAGTTAATGGTGCATTGCAATTAAAAAATGGTGCTTCTTCATTAAGTGATGGTGCAAGTACTCTTGCATCAAGTATTGGTAAAGCAGGTTCTACTGATACAAATACAGTTGCAGGTGCAATAAATACAATTAATTCCGGAGCATCTTCTTTAAGTTCAGGATTAAATACAATTTCAGCAGCATTTGATGACAGTAAGGGTCAGATGGGACTTGTAAGTGGAACCAATGCATTGGCATCAGGAATTGATACTCTTGCAGGAAGCATTGGAACATATGGTTCTACTGATACAAATACAGTTGCAGGTGCTGTAAATACAATAAATACAGGTGCATCAAACTTAGAATCAGGTATATCATCTTTAAATGCAGCATTTGCTGATACTGATGAAAATATTGGACTTACTAATGGTGCAAAAGCTGTATCCGGTGGTGTTAATGAACTTGCAGAAAGCCTAACTACAATGATTCAGACAATTAATACACAGATTGCCACAAATACAACAAATATAGAAACATTACAGACTATAATAGCAGGAAATATAAGCCCTGTTACAGGAAGTCAGTTAACAGAGGAAGAAATAAATGAATATATTGCAAATATTAATCAGCTTGCAGGTGCAAATGCAGCATTAAATCAGATTCTTACATCAATGAATACAGAGGATTTAAATGCTAATCTTACAAGTTTAACAGAAGGTGCTGCAAAAGTTAGTGCCGGTGTTGAAACAGTTGATGGTGCATTAGATACAATTGATAATGGTGCAATACAGTTAAAAGAAGGTACAAGTGCATTAAATGAGAATATGCAGGCATTGGAAAATGGTGTTAAAAACTTACAGTCCGGCTCAAGTACTATTTCAAATGGTGTAAGTAAACTTGATAGTGCAATTGATACAGCAAAAAGTGGTGCCGGTGCTTTATATGGCGGTACTAATAAATTAAATAATAAGATGGGTGATTTACAAAATGGTGTTGATGCACTTAGTAATGGTTCTAAGACATTAAGTAATGGAATGGATACTCTTTATAATGGTCTTAATACTCTTTATAGTGCTTTAAATGATAAGATGTTGCCTGGTGCCACAAGATTAAGTCTTGGACTTACAGAATATGCAGGAGGCGTGTCTAAGCTTTGTGAAGGAACAAATCCTGATTCTGCAGATGTTTCAAAACTTGTTAATGGTGGTGGAGATTTAAAATCAGGTGGCAGTGATTTAACTGATGGAACAAAGACATTAAAAGATGGCGTTGATACATTTAATGAAGAAGGCATATCAAAGGTTAGTGATTTTGTTGATGAAGACCTGGCTGGATTTGAGGACAGAGTAAAAGGAATGATTGATATGGCAAAGGATTATGAGATATTCTCCGATGCAAAAGAGGGAAGCTCTACAAGCGTTAAATTTATTTATGAAACTGAGAAAATTGGCTAGTATTTGTAAAAAACCTATACTCCTTTAATAAAATGAATTGCCACTTAATATTTTCTAAGAAAGTATTTAAGTGGCGATTTATTTTTGTTATAATGAAATGGCTTAAAAATTGGAGTTAAAAAAATGAGTAAAAAAAGTTTATTTTGCATTTTAATATTTATTTTTTCTTTTTTTATTTTTTTAGGATTACTTTATTATGTAGAAGTAATAGATGTAAGAACAGATATTAAAGATGTAAGATTTATCAGCGGTGATAAAAAGATTGAAATTAAATGGATTCCTTCAAAGTGTAAAGATGTTGAAAATGTAGTTTTAGAAGTACAGGGAAACAAAGAAGTAAAGACCTACCTCCTTAGTAAAAAGGATACATATTTTGATTTTACAGATGGAGAGTATGGAGATTGTTTCCATTTTATTCTTTATGTATGTTATAAAGATGGCAGTATGGGGAAAAATTACAGGGCAGACAGAATTATGCTGGATATGGATAAATTCCCTGACCTTCCATTGCTTGATGTTTCTACAGATGATTTTGAAGATCCTGAATATGACGTAGTTAAAAAAGAGAAAGATATATATCTTGGCGAAACCATAACAAATAATGATTATAAAGAGGCTACGGCAAGTTATAACATTGATGGAACAAAAGTAGAAGATATTTCTTTGAAAATAAAGGTAAGAGGCAATACCAGTACTGTTCATAGGGATAAAAAATCCTACAAGATAAAACTTGATGAAAAAATGAATATGCTTGATTTATCAGGGAAAGGGCATAAAGACAGAACATGGATATTGTTAAATTCAGGGGAAAATCTTAATACCCACTTAGGATGTAAGGTGAGTAAGTTTTTAAATATGAACTGGTCGCCTAAATGCAGATATGTAAATGTATTTGTTAATGGGGATTATAAAGGAATCTATGTTTTAATAGAGTCTGTTGAAAAAGCTGAAGATAAGATTGATATAACGGATAATGGTTATATTTTTGAAAATGATGCTTATTTCTGGGCTGAAGATAAATATTTTAAGATAAAAAACCAGGAAAAAAATATCGGATATACCTTTGTTTATCCAAAAGATGAGGATATTACAGCTGATGACATTAATAACATGGGAACATATATGAATTATCTGGAAGAGAAGTTTATATGGGGGGATGATGATATATATGATTATATTGATGAAAAATCATTTGCCAAATGGGTGCTTGTAAGGGATGTTTTAGGACAGTATGATGTAAGAGGCTCAAATGTATATTATTATCTGTATGATTTTGATAATGAAGATTATACCAAGTTTAAGTTAAGAATGGGACCTGTGTGGGATTTTGATTCTTTGTATATAAAGCAGAGTGAGTGGTCTGACCAGCATAATGATGACCAGATATTTTTTGCATATTTATTTAAAGATGAGTATTTTAGTGATGTATACAAAAAAGAATGGCTACAGGTTAAAAATACTATAGAAAAAGAAGTATCGGATTATATGGATGAAATTCTAAATGATGATGCTGAGGCTATAAATGACAGCAGATGGTTGAATTCTAAAAGATGGGGAATTACTAACTATAAGACCATAGAAACAGAAGTTGAGATAAATAAGAACTGGTTTGATAAAAGAATAGAATGGCTTGATGAAAAAATTAAATAAGGACAGAAAAATAGAGGTGTTACATAAGTAGCACCTCTTAAATATTATGTTTAATTCAATATTAAAAGTAATTAAGCTCTTTCAACAAGTCCTGATCTTAAGCATGATGTACATACATACATTTTCTTTGTAGCTCCGTTTACATTAACTCTAACAGATTTAACGTTTGATTTCCACATTCTACTAGATCTTCTATGTGAGTGACTCACGTTACAACCAAAGTGAGCTCCTTTACTGCAAATTTCACATTTTGCCATTCCTTAGCACCTCCTTAGGAATAAAATTAGGTCTTAGCCTGACACGAAGAACATTTTAACAGAAATAAGAATATTATGCAAGTATTTTTTGAATTATGCTTTATTTTTTTTGAATAAATGTTATAATAGCACATAATAGTGCTTAAAGGTGTTTTTTTGTCATGACACTTTAAAAGTAAAATTTATATTATACAGAATGGAGGAAGTGTATGCAGGGAAGAATTGATTCTGAACTTGGAGATATTTCTATCGATAATTCGGTTTTAGCAAAATTTGCAGGTAATATTGCAGTTGAGTGTTTTGGTATTGTCGGAATGGCAGCTGTAAGTGTTACTGATGGTATAGTTAAATTGGTTAAGAGGGAACATCTTGCAAAAGGTGTAAATGTAGAAGTTGATGAGGATAATAATGTTTCTATCGATTTCCACGTTATTGTGGCTTATGGCGTAAGTATTTCAGCTGTATCTGATAATCTTATTTCAACAGTAAAATATCAGGTTGAAGAGACTACAGGTTTAACAGTTAAACATATAAATATCTTCGTCGAAGGTGTTCGCGTTATAGATTAACCAAGGAGGATCATGTTGTGATAACAAGTTTAGACGTAAAGACAATACAAAAAATGTTTTTATTAGGAGCAAAGAGTCTTGAGGATGAGAAAGATTATATAAATGAGTTAAATGTCTTTCCTGTTCCTGATGGTGATACAGGTACAAATATGACTATGACTATTATGTCAGCAGCAAAAGAAGTTGCAGCTCTTGAAGAAGTTGACATGAAGACTCTTTCAAAGGCTATTTCTTCTGGTTCTCTTAGAGGAGCAAGAGGTAACTCAGGTGTTATTTTATCTCAGTTGTTCAGAGGATTTACAAAAGAGATGAAACAGCATGAAGCTATTGATGCTGTTGTTATAAGTAATGCGTGTGACAGAGCTGTTGAATCAGCATATAAGGCTGTTATGAAGCCAAAGGAAGGTACTATCCTTACAGTAGCTAAAGCTATTGCTGATAAGGCAAAAGAAGTCGTTTTAGAAACAGATGACATTGAAGTTATATTAGATGAGATAATTAAAGAAGGAGATTATGCTCTTTCGCAGACTCCTGAACTTTTACCGGTTCTTAAACAGGCAGGTGTTGTAGATTCAGGTGGACAGGGTCTTATGCAGGTTTTAAAAGGAATGAATGAAGGTCTTAAAGGAAAAGACATTGATATTAAGGCATTCCTTGCAGGTGATTTAAAGAAAGAATCCAAAAAAGCCGGCTCAGATTACAATTATAAAATAAACTTTATTGTAAGACTTAATGGAAATATTGATTATAATAAAGAAAATGAATATAAAGAATATCTTTCAGGTATTGGTTCAAATGTGGAAGTCAGTGCAAGTGGTGATGTATTAAAGACAAAGATGTTTACTAATAAACCTGGTGAGATTATTACTAAGGCACTTTCTTTTGGTGACATTATGAAGTTTGATTTTGAATCATTAGTAAAGGATTCAAAAAATAATAATGGTTCTTCAGATGATGCTATGAAAGCTAAATACGAAGCAAGCATGAAAGCTGAAGAGAAAGAAGAAAAAGAAGTTGGATTTATAGCAGTTTCCATCGGTGATGGAATGAATGAAATCTTAAAAGGACTTGGAGTTGATGAGGTAATTGAAGGTGGACAGACAATGAATCCAAGTACTGAAGATGTTATTAATGCAATTTCAAAAGTAAATGCTAAGACAATATATGTATTACCTAATAATAAAAATATTGTTCTTGCAGCAAATCAGGCAGCGAGCCTTGTTAAAGAAAAGAATATTGTAGTTATTCCATCAAAGAACGTTCCTCAGGGAATTGCAGCAATCGTAAGTTATGTACAGGGACAGGATGCAGAGACAAATAAGAAACATATGATTGAAGATATGGAAAATATTAAGACTGGTTCAGTTACATATGCTGTAAGAGATACAGTTATTGATGATAAAGAAATTAAAGAAAACAATATCATGGGTATTGGTGATTCAGGAATATTATCAGTTGGTGAAGATGTTTTAGAAACAACACTTGATATGATTTCTGAACTTGTTGATGAAGATTCTGAGATATTAAGTATCTACTATGGTGAAGATGTTACAGAAGAAAATATAGAAGAGCTTCAAAAGGCAATTGGAGAAAAATTCCCTGATGTTGAAGTTGATGTAAATTACGGTGGACAGCCAATTTATTATTATGTAATTTCTGTAGAATAAAAATTTCTTAAGAATAGGTGCCTTATGGCACCTATTCTGTATTTATGGAAATATGGGAAAGTGAGAGAAAATATGGATATATTTGTAAAATCAATGGATATATTTACAGAGCTAAATGCCCTGTTTTTGATTTTGAATATTGCTATTTTTGTTACAGGAAAAGTAAATAAAACAGAGTGTAGTTTTTTTGCTGCACTATGGTCTTTTATTGTAACTTTATTTACTGTTGCATTTAAATTTATTTTAACAAATGGAAATGTAACAACGAGTGGTGGACTTGGAGCAGAAATTATAATTTTTTCTTTCTTTTTGATTTTTACATTGGCAAGTTATGCACTTTTATTTAATTCCCTTGATGTTGTAATTGTAAAAATAATGGATAATGAAATTTTATATAGAAATGTATGTGCATTATCTAATATTATACTTGCAGTAATGCTTATTTTTACCGGTGTAAAAATTTATAACTTAAATGGAGTTTATAATGGTGTAGATGGTCATATTGTAAAAGATCAAAAAACACCTATGACCTTTATTGCTTTTATAATTATAGCTACGGGTATTTGTATAATTTTATATGTTTTTAAGGACAGGTTTTTTAAGTTTAATATTGATGAATCAGAAAGAATGATTGCAAAAGGCTATATGACAGAGGATGAATGGTGCGATGGAAATAAATTTCCTATTTGCGATAAGGTTGTAAAAGATTCTTTAGTAACTGTTTTCTTTTCAGCTGTTATTATGTTGCTTATAGTAGGAACAATTGTAGCAACAGTTTTATATGCTTCGTATAAAGAGGGAAATATATTTATGGGATTACCATTTTTAATAGTAGGAACATTGATATTTGGTTTTGTCATATATGAAAATTATAATAATTCAAAGACTATAAGAAAAAGAGAGTTTAAGTGGAAATATCTTACAATTAACAAGAAAGAGATAAAACTTGAAAAAACGGTTGTAAAATATTCAGGTGGCGTAAATGTTACTGAAACATCAAAGTATTATGTCTATATGTCTGACGGATGCAAATATGAAGTTGATCCGTCAAGTTATAAGAAAGTTGATGAAAATAGCGAAGTGTTTATAGTTTGTAAAAATGAAGATTTTTATAATAAGAATCAATTTGAAACTATGGAAGATCCTGATGTATTTCAGGGAAAATGCCAGTTATATGGTTAATGTATATTTTGAAAGGATTATTATATTATCATGGAATTAAAGGATGTTAAAGGGATAGGTGAAAAAACATTAAATATTCTAAATAAAATGAATATTTATTCTATAGATGACATTATTAATTATATTCCAAGAAATTATGATATATATGAAAATCCTGTAAATATAAAAGATATTGATAATAAAGCAGTTGTGGCAATAGATGGTTTTATTGACAGAAGTATCTTTATGAAGAAGGTAAAGAATCTTACCATTATCACAACTGTTATTAAAGATAAAAACAATGACAGAATAAATGTTAAATGGTTTAACATGCCTTTCTTAAAAAGTTCTTTAAAAGTATCAGGGGAATATATTTTCAGAGGAAGAATAAAATTTGAAAATAATACTATGATTTTAGAACAGCCTGAAGTTTTTTCAAAAGAAAAATATAAAGAAAAATTAAATAGTATGCAGCCTGTTTACAGTTTAAAAAAAGGAATATCAAATAATCAGATGATTAAATTTATTAAAGAGGCGCTTAAAAATTTATCTGTTACTGATTATCTTGATGAAGAAATGCTTAGGGAAAATAATTTGTGTGATAAGGAATTTGCAGTAAGAAATATTCATTTCCCAAAGGATTTTGATGATTTTAAAATGGCAAGAAACAGGTTTGCTTTTGATGAATTATTTGAATTTCTCTATAAAATGAAGCTGTTAAAGGAAAATGAAAGAGAAATTCCTAACAGATATATAGTTGATAATTTTTCATTATCAGATAAAGTTTTAAATAATCTTCCTTATGAACTTACAAATGCACAAAAAAGAGTATTAGAAGAAATAAGAAATGATTTTAGCGGAAAAGTTGTTAAACAAAGGCTTATTCAGGGAGATGTAGGTTCAGGAAAAACTATTATTGCTTTTCTTGCAATGCTTGATATGTGTAATTCATCTCTTACATCAGCACTCATGGTGCCTACAGAAGTGCTTGCAAGCCAGCATTATGAAAATATGTCAAAACTTATAAAAGATAATAATCTTCCTTTTGAAGTCAGTCTTCTTACAGGGTCTACCACTGCAAAAGAAAGAAAGGAAATATATAAAAACATAGAGTCTGGGAAGGTGCGTTTAATTATTGGTACACATGCACTTTTTCAGGACAATGTAATATATGATAAATTAGCCTTGGTTGTAATTGATGAGCAACATAGATTTGGGGTAAACCAGAGGGCGAAGCTTTATAAAAAAGGTGTAACACCTCATATGATAGTTATGAGTGCAACACCAATTCCAAGAACCCTTGCAATTATTCTTTATGGCGATATGGATATATCTGTGATTGACGAGCTTCCTTTAGGAAGGCTTCCGATAAAAAACTGCGTCGTTACAAAAGATTATAGAAACAGAGCATATAAGTTTATAAAAGATCAGGTTGAAGAAGGAAGACAGGTATATGTAATCTGTCCTATGGTTGATGAAAATGATTCATTACAGGCTGAAAATGTTGTGGATTATAAGGAAAAGTTAGAAAAAGAACTAAAGAATATAAAGGTTTCATATCTTCATGGTAAGATGAAGCCGGATGAAAAAAATGAGATTCTTAAAGATTTTGAGGATAATATAATAAAAGTCCTTGTATCTACTACAGTAATTGAAGTTGGAATAAATGTACCAAATGCAACTGTTATGATGGTTGAAAATGCAGAACGGTTTGGTCTTGCATCCCTTCATCAGTTAAGAGGAAGAGTGGGACGAGGTAAACATCAGTCATATTGTATATTTATTTCCACAACTGATGATAAGGATAAGATTGAAAGACTTAAGATTTTAAATGAATCAAATGATGGTTTTTATATAGCATCAAAGGATTTGGAACTAAGAGGCCCTGGAGATTTCTTTGGAATAAGACAGAGTGGGGAAATGGATTTTAAAATTGCTGATATTTATCAGGATGGAAATCTTATAAAAAAGGCGAAAAAAGCAGTTGATGAATTTGTTTTAAAGGGCTATGAATTTATTGACAAAAATGTGAATGATGATATAGTTTATTAGTGGTGGAGTCATAAGTATTATATAAAGTTTATAAGTTGATTAAATTAATATAGAAAGGTGACTATTATGAATATTGTAGTTTTATGTGGCGGAACAAGTACAGAAAGAGAAATTTCCATTGTATCCGGAACAATGGTATGTAAAGCTTTGATTGATAAAGGACATAATGCAAGATTATTAGATGTCTTTATTGGTAGTAAAAATATAGATTTCTTTGCAGGAGACTATGACGTGGAAGCAGGCAGCAAAGAGATTTCTTCTTTTAATGATGAAGTTAATGAACTTAAAAATACAAGAAAAGTATTTATGGGAGAAAATATTTTAGAAATTTGTTCTAAAGCAGATGTTGTATTTATGGCTCTTCATGGTTCAAATGGTGAAGATGGAAAAATACAGGCTACATTTGATCTTTTTGGAATAAAATATACAGGAACAGATTATCTTGGAAGTGCCCTTGCAATGGATAAAAATATTTCAAAGCAGATTTTTATGTATAATAATGTTCCTACACCTGTTGGTGCAGAACTTAAAAAAGGCAAAACATTTGAAGAATATAAAGATATGCTTGATGAAAAGAAAATTTCATGTCCATGTGTTGTTAAACCGGCATGTGGTGGTTCAAGTGTTGGCGTGTATATTCCTGAAAATGAGGAAGAATTAAAGAAAGCCATTGAAGATGCATTTGAGTTTGAAGATATTATTGTTGTAGAAGAATATGTTAAGGGTAGAGAGTTTTCAATTGGTGTAATTGATGGAAAAGCATTACCAATTATTGAGATTATTCCTTTAGAAGGATTCTACGATTATACAAATAAATATGAGCCTGGAAAAACAAAAGATGTCTGCCCGGCAGAGATTAGTAAAGAGCTTACAGAAAAGATGCAGAGAGAGGCTGAACATGCTGCTAAGGTATTAAGACTTGGTGTTTATTCAAGAATAGACTTCCTTGCAGATGAAAATGATAATATTTACTGCCTTGAAGCAAATACACTTCCAGGTATGACTCCTACAAGTTTATTGCCACAGGAAGCCATGGCTTTAGGAATTGATTTTGGAAGTTTATGTGAAATGCTTATTGAAAAATCTATGAGATAAGATGAATAAAATAAGATGAAATTATGTTTGAGGTATAATGATGAAAAATCTTACATTAGAGAAAATATCACAGGTATGTAATGGAAAATTATTTTGTAACGATGAAAGTCTTAGAAAAACAGAAGTGGAAGGCATCGTAAGGGATACAAATGATGTAAAAAAAGATTATCTTTTTATAGCAATAAGAGGTGGACATAATTATGTGAATGTTGCTTATGAAAATGGAGCAATGTGTGTAATTTCAGAAAAAGAGCTTGATACTGATAAGCCATATATTCTTGTTGAAGATTCTCTTATAGCTACAAAGGACATTGCAAGATATTACAGAAGTATTCTTGATATAAAAGTTGTGGGAGTAACAGGTAGTGTTGGAAAAACAAGTTCAAAAGAGGCAATAGCTTCAGTACTAAGTGAAAAATATAATACATTAAAAACTGATGGAAATTATAATAATGAGCTTGGTGTACCTCTTACAATTTTCAGATTAAGAGAAGAACATGAAGTTGCTGTTATTGAAATGGGAATCAGTGATTTTAATGAAATGACAAGACTTACAGATATTGTAAAACCTGATGTCTGTGTAATTACTAATATAGGAACTTGTCATCTTGAAAAATTAGGTGACAGGGATGGTGTTTTAAAGGCGAAAACTGAGATTTTTAAAGGACTTAACAAAAATGGACATATTGTTTTAAATGGTGATGATGATAAGCTTATTACAATTAATGAATATGAAGGTATAAAGCCTGTATTTTACTCATATGAAAAGAAAGATGGAGTTATTGCATATTCTGAAAATGTTAAGACGGATGACGTTGACTCTGTAAGCTGCAATATTATCTATGATAATGAAAAAATGGATGTAAATATTAAGATTCCTGGAAAACACATGATTTATAATGCCCTTGCAGCAACGTGTGTTGGAAAGATTTTTGATCTTACAAATGAAGAAATCATAAGTGGACTAGGAAAAGTCACAGCTATTTCAGGTAGGGGAAATGTTATAAGAAAAAATAATATTACATTAATTGATGATTGTTATAATGCTAATCCTGTATCAATGAGAGCAGGAATTGATGTATTGTGCTTTGGTAAAGGAAGAAAAGTTGCCATTCTTGGTGATATGTTTGAACTTGGTAATGATGAGAAAAAATTCCATGCTGAGATTGGTGAATATACAAAGAAAAAAGATATTGATGTATTGGTATTTGTAGGTGAATTAATGCTTAATGCCTTTATGACATTTAAGAGTGATGAGTGTCCTGAAAAAGAATTATATTATTATAATACACTTTCTGATTTCTTATCAGAGTGTAAAGATATATTAAAAGACGGTGATGTTGTTTTGATAAAAGCATCAAATGGAATGAAATTTAAGGAAATTAAAGAATTTCTTTTAGGTTAAATATCTTTTTGATTAAAGGTTCAAAAGTTTTTAGTTAAAAAGCAGTTATGGTTATTGGCTATGACTGCTTTTGTTTTATTGTTAAAATATAAATTATTATGTATTGAAAAATGATTTGTTTTTTTATAGTAATAGATTATGCAATATGATAGACTATGTTGATATTTGAATATATAATGCTATATAGATTATGCATTAGATATGAAACTTTATTTATATAATTATTATGATGATGGTTATAAGAAAATTTGGATAATATTGATGGGTAAATAATATGAAAAAAATAATTAGTATATTACTGATAATTGTAATAATTTTATCAACATCATGTATTTATAATAAAAAAGTATATGAAGCTACAAAATTAGAAAAAAGAAAACAGAAAGAAGGCAAAGAAATAGCTGAAAAGATTGTAGAATGTATAAATAATCAAGATGCACACGGGATAGCAGAATTATATTGTGAGAAAAATAAAAAAAATACTGAGCTTGAATGGAATATTATGGATGTAATAGAAAAAGTTGATTTTAAAATCGATACATATGAAGTTGATACAGATGGATCAGGTGTAACTTCTGTTTCTGATGGTAAAATAGTATATGATTATTCAGTTGTAAAAATAAAAAATATTAATGGGTTGAATAGTGATGAAAATATTATATCGTTGGGAATTTATTGGGTAGATGAAGATAATAAAGATATAGAGGGGTTATATAATTTTTCTATCAGATTGGATGACAAATTATATAAGGTTAAAATTTAGAATAAAAACAGATAGATATGATAATTGATATAGCATTATTTTTAACAACCTCAGATGTAGAGGGACAATGGGAAGTTGATAAAGAAGAATTATATTGGGACATATGTAAAAAAATTGAACCTGACAATACAAATAAAATATTATTAGATGATAATACTAAAAAAATCTGGATAGTGTGGAAAGGAAAATAATAAACTTGAAAAAAATTTTAAGACCATTATGTTTTTTTATTACAATTTTACTGTTAACCTCATGTGTGGCAGAAGAATCTATGAAATTAGATAAAAGAAAAAATAAAGAAAGAAAACAGATAGTAGAAGAACTAGTAGAATATATAAATAAGAAAGATGTTAAATCTCTAGAAAATATGTTTTGTGAATATGCGAGAAAACAATCTGATATAGGGGAAAAAATAGAAGAATTCTATGATTTTTTTGACGGAAAAATAGAAAAAAAACAAATGACGATTTCTACAGGTTCTGGAGAAGCTGCAAAAGTTGAAGGTAATATTGAGTTGGATTGGGATGTAACAGAATTAAAAAATATTGTTATTGATGGGAAAATATATGAGATTCATATTTCAGTGCATTGGATAGATGAAGACGATAAAGAATTAGAAGGTATTAGTGCGATAACGTTATATGTTGATGATAAAAAAGTTAATGAGATAAGCTATATAAAAAATCCATATGAAGAAGATGAAAATGGATAAAATGATAGAGATGCTGTATTTTTAAATAGTAAAGTAGTATTTAGGATTTTATTGTTTAAACACATACATTTATTGCATTAATAAGATATTCTTTTAATAATTCATTGTTATTTAGAAGGTTATCTACCGGTACAAAAGTATAGCAGTTTTCTTTTGTGGCTTTTTCTTTGTTTGATTTATCAACAAAAGTTGCAATAGATTTATGAATTGCATATTTTTCAAATTTTAAAAAATAATAATCCTTATAATTTTTATAATAATGTTTAACCTGATTATTATTTATTTCTATAGAAAAATTAATAGAATTATTATCAGCCTCTATATTTATATAGGGGCTTTTGTAATTTATTTTTGCAGGTAAAGTGTGATTGACATAGCAGTTTACACATAAATTGCCATTATTTACAAAGCTTTTATTGATTGTAAAATCTCCATTAAATACAGAAATGTAATTTAATATTACCATGACATTTTTTAATCCTTTGATATCATCAATGTTATGGTTAAATAAAAGAGTCTTGTTTTCTTCATCCCTGAATCCTAAGTACTTTGTGTAAACGTCTATAAGTTCTTTCCCTGAATATGTATCTTCTCTGTGTATGTTTAAAAATTTTTCAATAGTTTTTAAAGTCAGATTATTTAAGGAAAGAATATTTTTATAAGGCATAATAACCCTGTATAAATCAAAAGATTCATATTTTGATAAAGAAAAATCAATTTCATATTTTTTTAGTTTTTCATTTATAAATGGAATATCAAAAGAGATTCCATTGTATGTTATTATTCTTGAAATATTATTATTTTCTAAAAAATTTATAAGGTCTGTTAATATCTTTTTTTCGGATATTCCATCATCATTAAAAAACAGCCTGGTTTTAAAATCATCATAGCATATGCCGATAAGATATATCATATCAGAACGTCTTTTTAATCCGGTTGTTTCTATATCTAAAAATATATCCATTACAATCTCCTAAAATAAAAAAATGTCATAATCTCCTAAAAGCTAAAAATTTGCTAATAACATAATTTATGTTATAATAGTTTGGTTAATATGTCAAAACACATTTATTGTGAATAATTGACATTTAATTTAGCAGTTATTAAAGCGTATTAAAGAAATAAAAGGTGAAAATATGTCATTATTAACATTTAAAGGTGGCATACATCCGTATGATGGTAAAGATCTTACAAAAGACTGTCAGATTGAAGAATATTTAACCAAAGAGGATGTCTGTATACCTCTATCTCAGCATATTGGCGCGCCGGCTGAAGCAGTAGTATCTCCTGGTGATTTTGTATTAGTGGGAGAATTAATCGCCAAAGCAGGTGGTTTTGTATCTGCCAATATCCACTCTCCTGTTTCAGGAAAAATTAAGGGAATTGAAAAAAGAAAAGTTGTAAATGGAAGTAAAGTGCCATGTATAATCATTGAAAATGATGGGAATTATAATGAAGTTATCTATGACAGACCAAGACCACTTTCTGATTTGTCAGGAGAAGATATCATAGAGCTTGTTAAAAAAGCAGGTGTTGTAGGTATGGGTGGAGCTGGATTTCCTACTCATGTAAAGCTTATGCCAAAAGAGCCTGAAAAGATTGACTATATTATTGTAAATGGTGCAGAATGCGAACCATACCTTACATCGGATTACAGAAGAATGCTTGAGGAACCTGTAAAACTTGTTGAAGGTTTAAAATGCATGTTAAAAATTTTTCCGGGAGCAAAAGGTATTATTGCCGTTGAGGATAATAAACCTGATGTTATAAGAAAACTTACAAGAATGGTTAGACATGAAAAGAATATTGAAGTGAAAATGCTTCTTACAAAGTATCCGCAGGGTGCTGAAAGAATGCTTATTTATGCTGTTACTGGAAGAAAAGTTAATTCGAAAATGTTACCTGCAGATGTGGGATGCATTGTAGATAATGTTGATACAGTATGTGCCATTTATTCTGCTGTTATTGAAAGAAGACCGCTTATCTCAAGAATTGTAACAGTAACAGGTCCAGGGATTGTTTATCCATCAAACTTCCTTGCAAGAATTGGTACAAATCAAAGAGAACTTATAAAAGCTGCAGGTGGTTTTAAAGGAGAACCTGAAAAGGTGATTTCAGGCGGACCTATGATGGGTATTGCCATGGAATCTGTTGATGTTCCTTTAACTAAAACAAGCAGTGCAATTTTAGTATTTAATGAAGATCCATTATATGATATTTCAAAAACAAATTGTATAAATTGTGGTAGATGTTTAAATGTCTGTCCAGGTGGAATTAATCCTTCCCTTCTTGCAAAGATTTGTGAGAGAAATGATTTAGATGCATTTGTGGAAAATAATGGAATGGAATGCTGTGAATGTGGATGCTGTTCTTATATTTGTCCTGCAAAAAAAGACTTAACACAGGCAATAAAGACAATGAGAAAACGTGTTATGGCAAAGAGAAGAAAGTAGGAGGAAGAAGTGATGAGTGAAAAATTAAATATATCTTCTAATCCTCATATTAGAGATGAAAGATCTACAATGAGCATTATGCTTGATGTAATTATAGCGTTGTTGCCGGCATGTATTTTTTCCGTATACAATTTTGGATTCAGAGCATTGCTTGTTATTGTAGTTACTGTAATGGCAGCAGTTTTATCTGAAGCCGGATATGAATTTATCTTAAAGAAAAAACTTACAATATCTGATTTATCAGCAGTTGTAACAGGACTTTTATTAGCACTTAATTTACCATATACAATACCTTTATGGATTGCAGTGCTTGGAAGTATATTTGCTATAGTTGTTGTAAAAATGGTATTTGGAGGACTTGGACAA
Source organism: Lachnospiraceae bacterium RM5 (assembly GCA_900110975.1). GTDB lineage: Bacteria > Bacillota > Clostridia > Lachnospirales > Lachnospiraceae > Bovifimicola. Next base: position 155,003 of record FOFK01000002.1, on the reverse strand, counting down.
AACTTTATGAACCCTGCTCTTGGAGCAAGATGTTTCCTTCTTTTATCTTTTACAAGTCAGATGACAAATTTTGTTTATGATGGAATAACTTCATCAACACCACTTTATAATGTAAAACATGGAATGGCATTTGATTTATTTTCAATGTTTGTAGGAAGAGAGCCTGGAACAATAGGTGAAACTTCTGTTATTGCACTTGTTATTGGTGGTTTATATCTTTTGGTGAAGAGAGTAATTGATTATAGAATACCTGTATTTTACATTGGTTCATTTACAATTTTTGCCATGCTTTATTCACTTGCTACAAAAGATTTTTCCATGAGATTTGTTCTGGCTGAACTTTTTGGTGGCGGTCTTATGCTTGGAGCATGGTTTATGGCTACTGATTATGTAACATCTCCAATTACTAAAAAGGGAAAAATTGTTTATGGTATTTTACTTGGTATAATGACAGGACTTTTCAGACTTGTTGCAGGTGATACTGCAGCAGCAGAAGGTGTAAGTTATGCCATAATATTTTCAAACCTTTTAGTGCCAATTATTGATAAATACTGTCCTGTTAAGGGATTTGGATTGGAGCGTGATAAAAATGAATAAAGAAAAAATTATAAAAGATGCTCTTATTTTGTTTTTAATTACGCTTGTCAGCGGATTGTTGCTTGGTCTTGTATATGAAGTTACAAAAGCTCCAAGAAAGAAACAGCAGGAAAAAGCAAAAATGGACGCTTATAAAAAAGTATTTAAAAATGCTGATGATTTTAAGGATTTGAATTTTGATGAAAAAGGACTTGAAAAATTCCTTAAGGATAATAAAGTTGCAAAAGCTTCTATAAATTCTATCGCAACTGCAAAGAAAGATGGCAGTGATGTGGGCTATGTTATTACAGTTACAGATAGTGAAGGATATGGTGGAGACATTGTATTTAGTATCGGTATTGATAAAGAAGGTGTAATTACAGGTCTTTCATATCTTAGTATTTCTGAAACAGCAGGCGTTGGTATGAAAGTTAAGGAAGAAAAATTTTATGGCCAGTTTGTAGGAAAAAAAGTTGATTCATTTGTATATACCAAAGATGGTAAAAAGAGTGATGAAGAAATAGATGCCGTTGGTGGTGCGACTATTTCTACAAATGCGGTAGTAAATGGTGTTAATGCCGGACTTTTGGCATATAAGTACATAAATAAATAGGAGGTGGGCAGAGTGAATAAATGTAAAGAAAGATTATTTAATGGAATAATAAAAGAAAATCCTACATTTGTATTAATCCTTGGTATGTGCCCAACTCTTGCCGTTACATCAACATTAATGAATGGTCTTGGAATGGGACTTACAACAATGGTTGTTCTTACAGCATCAAACATTATTATTTCTCTTCTTAGAAATATTATTCCTGATGGAGTGAGAATGCCGGCATTTATTGTTATAGTTGCAAGTTTTGTTACTATTGTGCAGTTTTTATTAGAGGCATATCTGCCATCCCTTAATGCATCTTTGGGAATCTATATTCCTCTTATAGTTGTTAACTGCATTATTCTTGGAAGAGCTGAAAGTTTTGCATCTAAAAATGATGTTGTTTCTTCTTTGTTTGATGGAATTGGAATGGGACTTGGATTTACTTTAGGTTTATCATTTCTTGGATTTTTCAGGGAATTAATCGGACAGGGAAGTGTGTTATCCCATAGAATTATTCCTGAAGCATATAATATTAAAATTATAGCATTAGCTCCTGGTGCATTCTTTGTACTTGCAGCACTTATTGCAACAAGAAATAAGATTATGGATATGAATAATAAAGAGATACCAAAGACCGGTTGTGATCATAACTGTAGTGAATGTAGTATGAGAGAGGAGGAATAAGATGAAAGAATTATTATTAATTGCAATATCAGCAGCTTTTGTAAATAATGTAGTTTTAAGCAGATTCTTAGGCTTATGTCCTTTTCTTGGTGTATCAAAGAAAATCAAAACAGCACTTGGAATGGGAGCAGCAGTAACATTTGTTATAATGTTATCATCCCTTATCACAGGACTTATTTATAAATTTATAATGGTGCCTTTAAATGTTGTTTATTTAAATACTATTGTATTTATTCTTGTTATAGCAGCTTTAGTTCAGTTTGTTGAAATGGTATTAAAAAAATATCTTCCGCCTCTTTATGAGTCACTAGGTGTTTATCTTCCACTTATTACAACAAACTGTGCGGTTTTAGGTGTTGCTCTTTTAAATGTACAGAATAATTATTCTATTCTTGAAGGCATTGTATATGGCCTTGGAACATCTCTTGGATTTTTAATCGCCATTGTAATTATGGCTGGAATAAGAGAAAAGATTGAATATAACGATATACCAAAACCATTTCGTGGAACTCCGATAGTATTATTAACTGCTGGACTTATGGCAATTGCATTTTCGGGGTTTGCAGGATTATTGTAAAGGAGGAGAGTTTGATGTATTTAGTTATTAATACATCAAACAGGTTGAAAATATGAATAGTATTTTAATGATAGTTGCATCCTGCCTTGTGGTTGGAATAACAGGTTTAATAATTGGCGTGATTTTAGGTGTATCACAAGGGATTTTTAAAGTTGAAACATCTGAAAAAGAAATAAAAGTAAGAGAAGCACTTCCTGGAAATAACTGCGGTGGCTGTGGATTTGCAGGATGTGATGCACTTGCAAAAGCGATTGCTGCGGGTGAATGTGAAGTAAATGCCTGTCCTGTCGGTGGAGATAAGGTGGCAAAGAAAATTGCAAAAATCATGGGAGCAACACTTTCAGAGTCAACAAGGATGGTTGCGAATGTTAAATGTAAGGGTGATTGTAAGGCATCTCCTAAGAAATTTGATTATTACGGAAGCAAAGATTGTAACGAAGTTTCATTTTCTATAGGTGGTGATAAATCCTGTGATTATGGCTGTCTTGGATATGGAAGCTGTTTAAAGGTATGTGAATTTGATGCAATCAGTATAAAGAATTCTCTTGCAGTAATTGATAAAGACAAATGTAAGGCTTGTAAAAAATGTATAGATGCATGTCCTAGAAAACTTATCGAACTTATTCCGTATGCAGCAGAAACTAAAGTTTTATGTAACAATAAGGATATGGGAAAAGAAGCAGTAAGTGTTTGTAAAAACAGTTGTATTGCATGTAGAATGTGCGAGAAAAACTGTCCTGTAGAAGCTATTTCTATTAAGGATAATGTGGCAGTAATTGATTATGATAAATGTATAAGTTGCGGAAAATGTAAGGAAGTCTGCAAACGAAATGCTATTGTATCTTAGTTAATGTATCTTAGTTAAATTGAAGTATTGATTGAAGTATTAATTGAAGTAGCGTAGATATTTTGTTTTCTCAAAAGCTATAAATTTTTCTCATAATGAAATATTTATAGCTTTTTAAAGTTGAATAAGCCATTTTCAGCCTATAAGCGGCTATAAATTTTTTTGATAATGAAATATTTATAGCTTTTTAAAGTTGAATAAGCCATTTTCAGCCCATAAGCGGCTATAAATTTTTTTGATAATGAAATATTTATAGCTTTTTAAAGTTGAATAAGCCATTTTCAATCCATAATCGGCTATAAATTTTTTTGATAATGAAATATTTATGGCTTTTCAAAGTTAAATAAGCCATTTTCGGTCCATAATTGGCTATAAACTCTTTTGGTTTTGATATTTTTATAGCTTTCTTTTATGAAGTTTTTTCGCGACTAATTATTTTCAATATGAAAACACCATCAAGGGTGCATGTGTTTATTGCATTAGTCTGATTTTTCTTAGCAGGATGTAATTTTGATGAAATTGCTAGTCCAGTTATTTTGCAACCACTACACTAGTACCCAATAGTAACAACCCCATCATTTAATTCTAACCCTGATGTGTAATATATCTCATTCTTATCTGTTATAAATATAGCTTCTGTATCATCAAGACTTTCAATGAGTTTAATTCCTTCTTCTAATCCATAAGTAAACGTAAGTGTGCTTAGTGCATCACATGTGGTTGATGATTTGTTGATAATAGTTACACTGTTTAACGAGTTGTTAACCGGATATCCTGTCCTGGTATCAAGAATATGATGATATAAAATATCATTATCATAAAAATATCTTTGATATGTTCCTGATGTTACAATAGATGTATCTTTTGCTTTGATAGTAAGGATTGTATCCCCGGTATCAGAAAAAGGTTTTTGAAGACCTATATTAAAATATTTATCATTATTCTGATTACTTTCGTTTTTTTCTCCTATCAAAAGAATATTGCCACCAAGGTTAATAATTCCGCTTTTTATGCCATTTGATATTAAATGTTCTTTTAGTTTATCAGCAATATATCCTTTTGCAATTCCACCAAGATCTATTTTTGCTGATTTATCAGTAAGCAGTATCTCATTATCCTTGATATCAATATTATTATAATTTACAGATGAAATCGCTTTGTCGATTTCGTTTTTTTCAGGAATTTTATGTTCTTTGAAATCCCATAGATCAGTTAGTGCACCAATTGTTATATCAAAATTCCCATTACTAAGATCGCCGTAATACATAGCTGTATTTATTAAATCTAAAGTTTCATTGGAAACTTTTGTATATTTGCCGTTTTTAGAGTTTTTATTAATCTTTGAAATATCACTGTTGTTTATTTTGTTGCTAAATAGTTTTTCGTATTTCTTACATAAATCCATTGATGAATCAAGAATTTTTTCGTTTCCGTCATATATTGTTATGGTAATTGTAGTATCAAAAAAATTGGATGTTCTTGAAAGTTTCTTGTATTTGCATGCAGTAAAATTTGTTGATATTACAATAAAACACAAGATATATATAAATGATTTTTTTATTATCAGATGATTTTTTTTATTAGATGACATTTTGAAAATTCCTCTGTATAAATATACTGTAAAATTTAATTGCATAAATAAACTGTACAAATAAATTGCAAAAAGACTTTGAAGTTACTGTTAGATTATAGCAAGATTGAATAAAATAAAAAACATATATTTAAAACTTTATTTTTACGTTGTATAATACAGCTGTTAGTAAATATGCAGTAGGTTTGATTAAAGAGTGATTTTATGAAGAAAAATATAATAACAAATTTAATTATAATTTTAATATTTCTTTTTATTGCATTTATATTTTTTCTTTTAAACAAAAGGAATCCGGGAGAAAAAGTATATGTCTATGTGGATGGTGAGTGCAAAGGCGTATATTCTTTAAGTGAAGACAGAGAGGTGGATATTAAATCATTATATGGGCACAATGTAATGGTTATAAAAAATGGATTTGTAAATGTTAAAAGCTCGGATTGTAAAAACCAGATATGCGTAAACCATAAGAAAATATCAAAGAATAATGAGCAGATTATATGTATACCAAATAAACTGGTTATAGTTATTAAGAGTAAAAAGGAAGCAGAAGTTGATGATGTTGCAGGATGAAAATTTAAGCAGTATGCAAAATAAAATTCATAGAATTACATATATGGGAATGTTTATTTCTCTTGCAATTGCTTTAAGTTATATAGAATATTTAATCCCATTTAATTATGGACCTACAGGAACAAAAATTGGTCTTGCAAATATAGCCGTAATTCTGTCTATATATGTATTTAAGGAATACTATGGAATTATAATAAATCTTATAAGAATTTTTATAATGTTTTTATTTATGGGAAATGTTTATTCTTTTATGTTTTCACTTGCAGGAGGAATTGTAAGTTTTCTTGTTATGTTAATAGTGAAAAAAACAGGAAAAGTTGATATAATGGGGGTTAGTATAACAGGTGGCGTGTTTCATAATGTTGCACAACTTTTGGTTGCTGTATATGTTATAAAATATAATATATTATTCTATATGCCGGTTATGATAATAACAGGAATTATTTCAGGGATAATAGTTGGTTTAATATCAAATACGGTGCTTAAGATTTTTGGATTGGTTAAAAGGTGGAAAAATGATAGGATATATTAAAGGAATAGTTGAATATGTGGGAAATGATAAGATTGTATTGGAAAACGGAGGTATAGGTTATAATATCTTTGTTCCTGCATCATTGCTTTCAGGTATATCAAAGAAAAATACGGAGATAAAATTATTTACATATCTTTCTGTGAAAGAAGATTCCATGACTTTATATGGATTTCTTTCAAATGAAGAGCTGGAATTGTTTAAGAATATAATAAATGTAAGTGGAATAGGACCAAAGGGAGGACTTAATATTTTATCTACTTTATCACCTGCAAAGTTAAAACTTGCAGTTATGGCGGGTGATGAAAATGCCATAGCAAAAAGTCCCGGTATAGGCAAAAAAACAGCATCAAAGCTGATTATTGAGTTAAAGGATAAACTTGATATAGCAGATACTTTGGAAAGTGAATTTGAAGACGTGGATGTTTCTGCAGATACATCTGCAATGGAAGATGCAATTGCAGGGCTTATAGCACTTGGTTATTCAGAATCTGTCTCACTCATGGCAGTGAGAAAAGCCGTTAAAGAAAATAAAGATAAAGATTTTGACAACCCAGGTAAATTGATTAAGGAAAGTTTAAAATATGTTAAATAGTAAGTATTCTGGAATAACAGATAATTGTTAATTGCAAAACAAACATGTGGCGCAGCCACATGTTTGACTTCGAATAAAAATCGTTTCTGAAAGTTTACTTTCAAGAACGATTTTTATTCGAAGTCAACATGTCACATTCGTGACATATTAGTTTTGCAATATACATATTCAATATATATTTTACATAAACACTTTATAAAAACACATTAAGATACAAAGGAAAATTATATGGGAAAAGGAAGAATAATAAATACGGAATTAACAAGTGATGATATGCTTATTGAAAATGGGCTAAGACCTGTATATTTAAGAGATTATATAGGACAGACAAAAGCAAAAGAAGCTTTAAAGATAAGCATAGATGCAGCACAGATGAGAAATGAAACATTGGATCATGTATTGTTTTACGGCCCTCCGGGTCTTGGTAAAACAACACTTGCAGGAATTATTGCAAATGAGATGGGTGTGAATATTAAAATAACATCAGGCCCTGCCATTGAAAAACCGGGAGATGTGGCTGCCATATTGAATGGCTTAAACGAAGGTGATGTGCTTTTTATTGATGAAATCCACAGGCTTAACAGACAGGTTGAAGAAGTGCTTTACCCGGCGATGGAAGATTATGCAATAGATATAATTATTGGAAAAGGTCAGGGGGCACGATCTATTCGTATTGACCTTCCACGATTTACTTTAGTTGGCGCAACTACAAGGGCAGGAATGTTATCAGCGCCTCTTCGTGACAGATTCGGTCTTATTAATAAACTTGAGTTTTATAATATTGATGAACTTGTAAATATTGTAAGACGTTCTGCGAAAGTATTAGATGTTGAAATTGAATATGAGGGAATGGTTGAGATTGCAAGAAGGTCAAGAGGAACCCCAAGACTTGCAAACAGGTTGTTAAAAAGAGTAAGAGACTATGCTGATGTAAGGGCTGAAGGTAAGATAACAAAAGAAGTGGCAGATGAATCCCTTGATATGCTTGATGTAGATAAGTATGGTCTTGATAACAATGATAGAAATATTTTACTTACAATAATTGATAAATTTGATGGTGGACCTGTTGGTATAGATACTCTTGCGGCTACAATAGGAGAGGATCCGTCTACACTTGAAGATGTTTATGAGCCATATCTTTTGAAGTCAGGATTTATAACAAGAACACCAAGGGGAAGGGTTGTAAGTGTAAAAGCTTATGAAGCAATGAAACTTGAGAAAATATTAAATTAGTGACACAGGCATAGAAACTATGAAATATTGACAATATTGTTTTTAGTGCTAAAATATATTTAGTTGTAAAACTATATTATGTTGAGGTGTGATTATGAATGTAACCAGTTTTTTTTCTCGGTTCAATCCAAATACTTCATATACGGTTTACATTAACGGGGAAGATGTTTACAAACACAGAAAAGAGAAGGTTAATGATGATGAAGGTATAACAATTTTTGATAAAGGTGCTATAGGGTTTATTGAAAAATATGGCAAGAAAAAAATTGTTAGTTTAAAAATGGATATTTCAGAAGCCGAGGTGCTGATTAAGAATGCTATGCTTGAGTATGATATGGAGGAGTTCACAGATAAAGCATATCAGAAAACGATAGCAAAAAGAGCTGTTTTATTTATTGATTTATCTGAAGAAGAAACGGAGGAAGAAGGCGTTTATCTTAAGGAAATCATTGAAGCATGCACTGAGGAGACTACCTTGGAATTTGGTGCAAAGACCAATTGGCTTGCATTTAAGGAAGGTAGCAGTTTTTTTAAAGATAATGAAACAAGAGTAGGTAATAACGTAGATTTTTATAAAAGAGCAGAAGAATTAAAGAATAGAGAAGTTAAGGAGATATATCTTTCTATTACGGATCCGAGAGGTCTTGATGAAACTGGTAAAAATCAATATGTACCGATTGTTTCGGTTATCATAGAAGGTGAGGAAAAAGGAAGTATCTAGTCGAAAGATCGACGATACTTCCTTAAAATATATATCTAGAAAAGAGGAAATAAAGATGGCAGTTTATGATAAGAATTCGCTGAAAGCAGATGAGTTTATTAATCATGAGGAAATACTTGAAACATTAAAGTATGCTGAAGAAAACAAAAATAATGTTGAACTTATTGATGAGATTTTAGCAAAGGCAAAACCAATAAGAGAAGATGGAAAGATTTTTTGTAAGGGACTTTCTCATAGAGAAGCAGCAGTACTTCTTGCATGTGAGATACCTGAAAAAATAGAAGAAATGTTTAAACTTGCAAAAGAGATTAAACTTGCATTTTATGGTAACAGAATTGTTTTATTTGCACCACTTTATTTATCAAACTATTGTGTAAATGGATGTTTATATTGTCCATATCATGCAAAAAATAAACATATACCTAGAAAGAAACTTACACAGGAAGAGATTAAAAAAGAAGTTATTGCTCTTCAGGATATGGGTCATAAGAGACTTGCTATTGAAGCGGGTGAAGATCCTGTAAATAATCCAATTGAATATATATTGGATTCAATTAAGACAATCTATAGTATCAAACATAAAAATGGAGCTATCAGAAGAGTTAATGTAAATATAGCTGCAACAACTGTTGAAAATTATAGAAAATTAAAAGAAGCAGGAATTGGAACATATATATTATTCCAGGAAACATATCATAAAAAGGGTTATGAAGAACTTCATCCTACAGGACCAAAACATGATTATAATTATCACACTGAGGCTATGGACAGAGCCATGGAAGGTGGAATTGATGATGTAGGACTTGGTGTATTATTTGGTCTTGATAAGTACAAATATGAATTTGCAGGATTGCTTATGCATGCTGAACATTTAGAGGCAGTGCATGGTGTAGGACCACATACAATCAGTGTTCCTAGGGTTAAAAAGGCAGATGATATTGATCCTGATGTTTTTGATAATGGAATTGATGATGAAACATTTGAAAAGATTATTGCATGTATCAGAATAGCAGTACCATATACAGGAATGATTATCTCAACAAGAGAAAGTGAAGAAGTAAGATTAAAAGCGCTTGAAATGGGTGTTTCACAGATTAGTGGTGGTTCAAGAACATCTGTAGGCGGATATGGAGAAGAAGAAAGACCTCATGATACAGAACAGTTTGATGTTTCAGATACACGTACACTTGACGAAGTTATTGCATGGCTTATAGAAATTGGTTATATTCCATCATTCTGTACAGCTTGTTACAGGGCAGGAAGAACAGGAGACCGTTTTATGACTTTATGTAAGACAGGTCAGATTCAGAACTGTTGTCATCCAAATGCACTTATGACTCTTGCAGAATATCTTATGGATTATGCAAAGGATAAGACAAAAGAAGAAGGGCTTAAACTTATTGAAAAAGAATATGATAATATTATTGGAGATAAGATAAGAGAACTTACAAAAGAACATATTAAAGATATCTGTGAATCAAATAAGAGAGATTTCAGATTCTAATTTTAATGCAAACCCTATATGCCATATGGCAATAGGGTTTCGTGTTTAATTAAGTATTTTATTGTTTTAATTGCAGAAAGGAAAAGTTATGAATAATCAGAGTATGTATACCACTCCCGGTTCTGAAAGAGTGCATATTGCTTTTTTTGGAAGAAGAAATGCAGGGAAATCAAGCCTTGTAAATGTTATTACAAATCAGAGTATGTCTGTTGTTTCTGATGTAAAGGGTACAACTACGGACCCTGTAAGAAAATCAATGGAAATTCTTCCAATAGGACCTGTGGTTATTATAGATACACCGGGTCTTGATGATGAAGGAGGACTTGGATTACTCAGGGTAGACAAGGCAAAAGAAATATTAAATACATGTGATATAGCAGTTTATATAATTGATAAAAATGATGAGATAGCTGAATTTGATAAACTTATTATGAATCAGATAAAAGAAAAAAATATTCCTTTCGTTTTTGTTATAAATAAATGTGATGATAAAGAAAGTATAGAGTCAGATGATAATGACATTTATATAAAAAGCCTGGAAATAAAGAAAGAAGATATTATAAGAGTAAGCGCAAAAAATAGCTTAAATATTGATAATTTAAAAGAAAAATTAGGAAGAATAAAACATAAAGAGACTAAAGAGAAGCCGATTGTAGCAGATCTTGTAGAAAAAGGTGATGTGGTTGTACTTGTTACACCTATTGATGAATCTGCCCCTAAAGGCAGACTTATTTTGCCACAGCAGCTTGTTTTAAGGGAACTTCTTGATAATGATGTAATTGTCTGTGTGACAAAAGAAAATACTTATGAAGAAACATTAAAAAAATTAGGAAATGACCCGGCACTTGTCATTACCGATTCTCAGGTATTTAAATATGTTAATGAGCGTACTAAAAAAGATATAAGACTTACTTCTTTTTCAATACTTATGGCAAAATATAAAGGTATACTTGATTATACAATAGAAGGAGTATCAGCTATTGATGATTTAAAGGAAGGAGCAGATATACTTATTGTTGAAGGATGTACGCATCATAGACAATGTAATGATATTGGTACCGTAAAAATACCCGGATGGTTATCTGATTATACAGGGAAGAAATTTAATTTCCATTTTTCTTCAGGAAAAACTTTTGTGGATGACATAAATAAATATGATTTAATCATTCATTGTGGTGGTTGTATGCTTACTGAAAATGAAGTTAAAAACAGGCTTGAAACAGCAAAAAATAAAGGTGTAAAGATGACAAATTATGGTATCTTTATTGCGTATATAAATGGAATCCTTAAGAGGTGTGTATATTAAAAAAACCTTTATTTATGTCAACATTCTTGGTATAATGTAACATGTCGGAAGAAAAACAAGCACGAGCAACGCTCGTATTTATTTTTCCGAGACATGTTAACGACAAACACGAAGTGTTTGGAGTGATAATCACGAAGTGATTAGAGTATAAAATGCGAAGCATTTAGGTTTTTTACATTTTTATTGACACAAAATTATTAAGAAAAGGAGGCTTACATGATAGATTTAATAAAAGACTACGCAGATGAAAAAGCAGAAATTTGTAAGAAAAATGATTATATAGAACTTGATTTGTTTAATAAATATGGAGTAAATAGGGGACTTAGAGATATTAATGGTAATGGAGTACTTACCGGTCTTACAAATATTTCAAGAATTACATCATCAAAGATTGTTGATGGAAAGAAAGTACCATGTGATGGTGAACTTTGGTATAGAGGTTACAAAGTAGAAAATCTTATAGATAGTCTTGGTGAAAATGAATTTGGTTTTGAGAAGATTGCTTATCTTTTGCTTATGGGTGAACTTCCTGATGAAGAAAATCTTACAAGATTTAAACAGATGATAGGTAAATGCAGAACATTGCCAACGAATTTTACAAGAGACGTTATCATGAAAGCTCCATCAGAAGATATTATGAATTCAATGACAAGAAGTATTCTTACTCTTGCCTCATATGATAAAAATAGTAAAGATAACAGTATTAATAATTCATTAAGACAGTGTATTCAGCTTATAAGTGAATTTCCTTTGCTTGCTGTTTATGGATATAATGCATATTCACATTATGAGAAAGATAAGAGTATGTATATTCATAAGCCAAAGCCTAATCTTTCAACTGCTGAAAACTTCTTAAGATTACTTCGTCCGGATAAAAAATATTCAGAGGTTGAAGCAAAAGTACTTGATACAGCGCTTATTCTTCATATGGAACATGGTGGAGGAAATAACTCTACTTTTACAACAAGAGTTGTTACATCATCGGGTTCAGATACATATTCAACTGTTGCAGCAGCTATGTGTTCATTAAAGGGACCAAAACATGGTGGTGCAAATATAAAAGTTATTAAGATGATGGACGATATCAGGGAACATGTTAAAGATTATTCTGACAAGGATGAACTTGAAGCATATCTTACAAAGATTCTTGATAAACAGGCTTTTGATGGCAAGGGACTTATTTATGGTATGGGTCATGCTATTTATTCAATATCTGATCCAAGAGAAAGAGTTTTCAAGAGCTATGTAGAAAAACTTGCAAAGACAAAGAATAAAGAAAAAGATTTAATGTTATATGAAAATGTTGAAGAAATCGCTATTAAGCTTATTTCTAACAAGAGAAAGATATTTAAGGGTGTAAGTCCAAATGTAGATTTCTATAGCGGATTCGTTTATGAAATGCTTGATATTCCTATGGAACTTTATACAGCGATGTTTGCTGTTGCAAGAATTGTTGGATGGAGTGCTCATAGAATAGAAGAACTCATATGTATGGATAAGATTATAAGACCTGCATATATGAGTGTAATGGAAGAAAGAACACCTATATCAGTCTCTTAATAATTTTAAAATATAAGAGAAAATATGAGTAATAAAGAATATTTATGTATAGATCTTAAATCATTTTATGCATCTGTGGAATGTGTGGAGAGAAATCTTGATCCGTTTACAACAAATTTAGTTGTTGCAGATGCCACAAGAACTGAAAAAACAATTACCTTAGCCATAACCCCTGCTTTAAAAAAGTTAGGGGTTAAAAATCGCTGTAGGGTATTTGAAATTCCAAAAGGAATTGATTATATAATGGCAACTCCAAGGATGAGTCTTTATATGGAATATTCTGCAAATATTTATGGAATATATTTAAAATACATTTCAAAAGATGATATTCATGTTTATTCTGTGGATGAAGTTTTTATGGATGTCACAAAATATTTGAAATTATATAATATGACATCAAAAGAACTTGCAGTGACCATAATAAATGATGTATATAAATCAACAGGAATTACCGCAACTGCAGGTATAGGTACAAATCTTTATCTTGCAAAAATTGCCATGGATATTGTGGCGAAGCATGTAAGTGATAACATAGGATATCTGACGGAAGAAATATACAGGGAAAAATTATGGAACCACAGACCATTAAGGGATTTTTGGCGAATTGGAAGTGGAATAGAAAAAAGGCTTGAATCTATGGGAATATATACTATGGGTGATATTGCAAGAGCTGATGAAGAATTATTATTTAGAACTTTTGGGATAGATGCTGAACTTTTAATTGACCATGCCTGGGGAAGAGAAATAACGGAAATAGAAGATATAAAGAAATATAAATCTGATTCACATTCACTCAGCAGAGGTCAGGTTCTCAGTAAAAACTACAGCTTTGAAGCAGGTGGAATCATTGTAAAAGAAATGGCGGATTTAATATCCCTTGATCTGGCAGCGATAAATATGCTTTCAAAATCCATATCTTTAATGATTGTTTATGATAATAAATTAGAAAGAAAGCCATCCAAAGGAACCATAAAACTGCCTATAAATACAAGTTCCACTAAGATTATTATGGAATATGCATTTAAATTATATAATGAGATAGCTTATAAAGATGGATTTATAAAGAAAGTAACCATATCTTTAAATGATATTATTCCTGAAGAATATGAGCAGATGAGCTTTTTATTTGATAATGAAGGATTAGAAAAAGAAAGAAAACTCCAAAAAATGATAGTTGGTTTGAAAGATAAATACGGCAAAAATATTGCACTTAAAGGTATGAATCTTCAGAAAGATGCAACTACAATTGAAAGAAATTCCCAGATAGGAGGACATAGAAGTGGCGATTGACAGAGTAAAACATCCTCCAATGTCTAAAGAGGACAGGGCAAAGCAGTTTATGCCTTTTGCAGCGTTGACAGGCTTTACAAGCGTTATAAAGAAAAAAGAAAAAGTCGTAGTAGAGAGAATAGAATTGTCAGAAGATCAATATAAAGAACTTGATACTATTATACATTCTTTAAAAGTAAGGGATATTATTAAAATAATATTTTTTGAAAAGGGCGAATATATTGAGATAAAGGGAATGGTTTCAAAGATTGATTTTGATTTAAATTATATAATTGTGGTTGATAAAAAGATTAAGTTTATGGATATAAGAAAAATTACTATAGATGAATAGAAGGAAACTGATAAATGAAAGCAAAAGAAAAGACAAATGTTATGAGAGTATTAGATGCTAAAAAGATAGCTTACGAAAGCTTTTCTTATGAGGCTGATCCCAATTTAAGAGGAGAGGAAATAGCTGCTATTCTTAAAGAAGATTTAAATCATGTTTTTAAAACTCTTGTAACTATGGGAAAATCAAAAGAATATTATGTTTTTGTCATACCTGTTCATAAGGAACTTGATTTAAAAAAGGCTGCAAAGGTGACAGGTGAAAAATCAATCAGTATGATTAAACAAAAGGAATTACTATCTCTTACAGGATATGTTCATGGGGGATGTTCGCCTATTGGTATGAAAAAGACATTTAAGACTTTTATTAATTCTTCTGTTAATGATATTGAAGAAATTTATGTCAGTGCCGGACGTGTCGGCATGCAGATAAAATTAGCATCAAAGGATTTGATAGATATAGCCGGATGTAATGTGGCAGATGTTGTTGAATAAATGTAATAAATTAAAGATAAATAATAGATAAAATAGCATTAATTATGTTGACATCAAATATTTACTGTGCTAGTATCGGATTAGTTTTGATATTTATAATAAATATAAAGGCTTTGAGGGTGCAAAGTAAGCTTAAGAAATTAACAGAGAGTTCTTTAACAGCTGAGATAAGAACATTTTAAGTCAAATTCACACCGTAGCTTTATTTTTGAAGAATGTCCATATGGATATTTGTGTAGGAAATAACGTGGATGAGCGTTAATCATATAAGAGAGCCGCTTTTGGAAGTTGGGTGGTACCGCGATAATTCGTCCCAATCAGTTTATGCTGATTGGGATTTTTTAATTATGATAAATATTTCTACAAAAATCATTATAAAACGAAAGGAAGAAATAGCGATGATGAAGGAAGAATTAGAAAAGATAAGAGAAGAAGCAATCGAAAAGATATCATCTTCAGATGCTTTAGAAAAACTCAATGAAATAAGAGTGTTTTATCTTGGAAAAAAAGGAAAACTTAAGGATGTTATGAAGGGAATGAAAGATGTTGCTCCTGAAGAAAGACCTAAAGTTGGAGAATTAGTAAATAAAACTCAGAAAGCTATTGAAGAAAAATTAGAAGAAACAAAGAAAAATCTTGAAAAAATTGCATTAGAGAAAAAACTTGAAAGTGAAGTTATCGATGTTACACTTCCTGCAAAGAAAAGTAAAATTGGACACAGACATCCAAATACAATAGCCCTTGAAGAAGTAGAAAGAATCTTCGTTGGTATGGGGTATGAGGTTGTTGATGGTCCTGAAATAGAATATGATTATTATAATTTTGAAGCATTAAATATACCTGATAATCATCCTGCAAAAGATGAACAGGATACATTCTATATCACAGATAAGATTCTTTTAAGAACACAGACAAGTTCTGTTCAGGTTCATGAAATGGAAAAGGGAAAACTCCCTATAAGAATGATTTCTCCTGGACGTGTATTTAGATCAGATGAAGTAGATGCAACACATTCACCTTCGTTCCATCAGATCGAAGGACTTGTTATAGATAAAAATGTTACATTTGCTGATTTAAAGGGAACTTTAGCACAATTCGCAAGAGAGTTATTTGGAGAGGATACAAAGGTTAAATTCAGACCTCATCATTTCCCATTTACTGAGCCAAGTGCAGAGGTTGATGTGACATGCTTTAAATGTCATGGAAAAGGATGCAGAATGTGTAAGGGTTCAGGATGGATAGAGATTCTTGGTTGTGGTATGGTTCATCCTCATGTTCTTGAAATGAGTGGAATAGATCCTAATGAATACAAAGGTTTCGCTTTTGGAGTAGGACTTGAAAGAATTGCTTTATTAAAATATGAAATTGATGATATGAGACTTCTTTATGAGAATGATATAAGATTCTTAAAGCAGTTTTAGGATTTAACAGATATTTTTAAAATTTAAAGCATATTTAAAAGCATTAATATTTAAGAAGATAAGAAAATCAGGAGGATTATTATGAATACACCATTATCATGGATAAAAGCTTATGTGCCGGATTTAGACTGCACAGCAAGAGAATATACAGATGCAATGACACTTACAGGTACAAAGGTTGAAAATTTTGTAAACCTTGATGAAGACCTTGAAAAAATAATTGTTGGAAAAATTGAGAAAATTGAAAGACATCCGGATGCAGATAAATTAATTGTATGCCAGGTAAATATTGGAAGTGAAGTTACACAGATTGTTACAGGCGCAAACAATGTTAAAGAAGGAGACCTTGTTCCTGTAGTTTTAGATGGTGGTAAAGTTGCTACAGACCATGACGGTAAAAAGGTAGCAGGGGGAACAAAGATTAAAAAAGGTAAATTAAGAGGCGTTGAATCAAATGGTATGATGTGCTCTATTTTTGAACTTGGTTCAGATACAAATATGTATCCTGAGGCAGCAGAAGATGGAATTTATCTTTTTGATGACAGTGTAAAACCTGGTGATGATGCAATAGCTGCACTTGGATTAAGAGATTCTGTATTTGAATATGAAATTACTTCAAACAGAGTAGACTGCTATAGTGTTATTGGAATTGCAAGAGAAGCTGCAGCTACATTCAGAAAGGAATTTGTTCCACCGGTAGTTAAAGTAAACGGAAATAACGAAAATGTAAATGATTATATTAAAGTTGAAATAGAAGATAAAGACTTATGTAAGAGATATACAGCAAGAGTTGTAAAGAATGTTAAAATCGGACCATCTCCATGGTGGATGCAGAGACGTTTATCAGCATCAGGTATCAGACCAATTAATAACCTTGTAGATATAACAAACTACGTTATGGAAGAATTTGGTCAGCCAATGCATGCATATGATCTTGATTTGATTGAAGATAAGAAGATTGTTGTTAAACGTGCAAATGATGGAGAAAAATATACAACACTTGACGGACAGGAAAGAAATCTTGATAGTAATATTTTAATGATTAATGATGGTAAGAAACCTGTTGGTATAGCAGGAATTATGGGTGGAGAAAACTCAATGATTACTGATAATGTTAAGGATGTGCTCTTTGAAGCTGCATGTTTTGATGGAACAAATATCAGATTATCATCTAAGAGATTAGGTTTAAGAACAGATGCTTCTGCAAAATTCGAAAAAGGATTAGATCCAAATAATGCTATTCTTGCCATGAACAGAGCATGCCAGCTTATTGAAGAATTAGGTGTTGGTGAAGTTGTTGGCGGTGTGGTAGATATTTATGACGAAGAAAGAGAACCTGTACGTTTAAAATTTGAACCTGAAAAAATCAATTCATTACTTGGTACAGATATTGACAGTGATGAAATGATTAAGTATTTTAAGAAAATTGATTTATTATTTGATGATGCAACAAACGAGGTTGTTGTACCTACATTCAGACAGGATTTACTTTGTCTTGCTGATTTAGCTGAAGAAGTTGCAAGATTTTATGGATATGATAAGATTCCTACATCAATGCCATCAAGCAGTGAAGTAACAGGAAAATTATCTTATGAAATGCTTATTGATAATATTGCAAAAGATGTTGCAGAATTCTCAGGATTTTCGCAGGCTATGTCATATTCATTTGAAAGTCCAAAGGTATTTGATAAACTTTTACTTGATAAAGATGATGTTCTTAGAAATGCAATTAAGATTTCAAATCCTTTAGGTGAAGATTTCAGTATAATGAGAACTGTTTCATTAAACGGAATTCTTACATCATTAGCAACTAATTACAATCGTAGAAATAAAGAAGCTAAATTATATGAAATGAGTAATGTATATATTCCAAAGGCTCTTCCGCTTACAGAGCTTCCTGATGAAAGAATGACATTTACACTTGGTATGTATGGAGATGGAGATTTCTTTACAATGAAGGGTGTTGTTGAAGAATTCTTTGAAAAAGTCGGAATGAAAGATATTGTTTCATATGACAGCAAATCAGGAAAGACTTTCTTACATCCTGGAAGACAGGCAAATATCATTTATGATGGCGATGTAGTTGGATATATTGGTGAATTACATCCACTTGTAGGCATTAACTACGATATTAAGACAAGAGTTTATATTGCTGTTATTGATATGGAAATGATTTATTCTAAGACATCATTTGACAGAAAATATGTTGGAATAGCAAAATATCCTGCAGTTTCAAGAGATATCAGTATGGTTGCTAAGAAAGAAATTCTTGTAGGTGAAATTGAAGAAGTTATAAGAAAACGTGGCGGCAAGCTCTTAGAAGGATATAAATTATTTGATGTTTATGAAGGTGAGCAGATTGAAAAAGGATTTAAATCTGTTGCATATTCAATAACATTCAGAGCAAGCGACAGAACACTTTCAGATGAAGAAGTAAATAAAGTAATGGATAAGATTCTTAACGGATTAAAAGATCTTGGTATTGAACTTAGAGGATAAGTTTTTATTTCATTGGAGGTGTGGAATAAAGAATGAAAAAAAGTAAAAAATTTTTTATGACAATATGCTTTATTGTCTTTGGTGTTCTTATTCTGATTTATAAGGTTTATAAAAGTCTTTTATTTGGCAGTGGTTTTTTAAAGAAAAATTCTGTTGATATCGGAGAACAAAAAAAGAATGCCGATTTAGAAAAAGATGAAGATGGTTATTATTCCATAACAAAAAAGAATGATGATAATTTTAAAATATTACAATTAACAGATCTTCATATTGGTGGCGGATATTTATCAAGACATGAGGATTTACAGGCGCTTAGCATTGTCAGAAAAGTAATACTTACTACAAAACCTGATCTGATTGTTATTACCGGTGATTTAACATGTCCAAGCATTCCTTTATCCTTATCTGTTAACAATCTTAACAGTATAAAGATAATTACAGATATGCTTGAAAAGACTGAAATACCATATGCAATCTGTTTTGGTAATCATGATTCTACTTCTAAAGCAACACATTCAAGAAAGAAACTTTTTGAATTTATTAAAGAACAGCCACACAGTGTTATGGTAGAACCTCAGATTGATTATGAAATCAATGGATTTTCAAACTACCTTGTAAAATTAAAAAACAGTGACGGTTCTTTAAATTCTGTTATATTTATGCTTGATTCAAATGATTATACAACTTATAACAAAAAGAAAGTATATGATTATATAAGGGATGATCAGGTTGAATGGTATGAATATGAGATTAACAGATTATCTAAGAAAGCAGGAAAAATAATACCATCATATTTGTTTTTCCATATGCCTGTAAAGGAATTTGATGAAGCATGGGAAGCTGCTACAAACGCTGAAGATAATGCAAAATATTTCTATGGAACAAGAGATGAAAAAATCAGCTATTCGCCTATAGAATCAAAGATTTTTGACAGGGCATTGGAACTCGGCTCAACAAAGGGAATCTTTTGTGGACATGATCATTTAAATGATTTTTCTGTAGAATATAAAGATATTAGACTTACATATGGTCAGAGTATTGATTGTATACTTTATGCAAAAAATTTATCACAGCATAAAGGAGCAACATTACTTACAATCGACAAAACAGGAAAATTTAGTGTTAAGGCAATTAAGCATAGATAATGGGTAATGGGTTTGTGTTTCAAATTTGGTTTGTATATAAAAGTTGATGATGATTAATAATAACTCTAGAAACTGCTATGCGGCTTTAGCCGCATTTGCAATTTGCATAGAATCGCCTCTGCAAGTAAACTTGCAAGAGCGATTTTATGCAAATTCTAAATGCCACATGCGTGGCATTAGAGTTTCTAGAGTGTTATTAAATCATTTATTAAATAATGTTTGAAAGGATTCAGAGATGAAATTATCGGATTTTTACTATGACCTTCCAAAGGAACTGATTGCTCAGGATCCTCTTAAAAAGAGAGATTCTTCAAAGCTTATGATTTTAAATAAAGAAACAGGAGCTACCGAGCATAAAGTTTTTAGTGATATTATAGATTATTTAAATCCAGGAGACTGTCTTGTAATTAATGATACAAAAGTAATTCCTGCAAGATTATACGGGAAAAAAGAAGAAACAAATGCTTTAATAGAGATACTTCTTCTTAAAAGAATTTCTGATAACAGATGGGAAACACTTGTAAGACCGGGAAAAAAAGCAAGATGTGGTGTTAAAATAGACTTTGGTGATGGTCTTTTAAAGGGTGAAATAGTTGATGTAGTAGAAGATGGAAACAGAATTATAGAATTTACTTATGATGGTATTTTTGAAGAGATACTTGATAAACTTGGAGAAATGCCACTTCCACCTTATATTACTCATAAATTGGAAGATAAAAACAGATATCAGACTGTATATGCAAAAAATGAGGGTTCAGCAGCTGCACCAACAGCAGGACTTCATTTTACAAATGAACTTTTAGATCAGATAGAAAAGAAGGGTGTTAATATTGCAAGAGTAACTCTTCACGTGGGTCTGGGAACATTCAGACCTGTTAAGGTTGATAATGTCACGGATCATCATATGCATTCTGAATATATTCATGTTGATAAAGATACTGCAGATCTTATTAATAACACAAAGAAAAATGGTGGAAATATCATAGCTGTTGGTACAACAAGCCTTAGAACATTAGAGTCTGCAACAGGAGATGACGGAATTATTAAGCCTGTATCAAAGGAAACGGATATATTCATTTATCCGGGTTATGAGTTTAAAATAACAGATAAACTTATTACTAATTTCCATTTACCTGAATCAACATTATTAATGCTTGTTTCAGCGCTTGCAGGACGTGATAATATTTTAAATGCCTACAATGAGGCGATAAAAGAAAATTACAGATTCTTTTCCTTTGGTGATGCGATGTTTATAAATTGAAAAAAGAATAATTAGATGCTATAATAAGGTTAATAATTTGGATTATATAAAAGCTGATAGTTCAGATGAAATTTTTTATAAAGGGAGATTATGTTATGACACAGGAGAGACGAAAAGCAAACAGAATGATTATTGACGTAAAGATAAAGCTTAATTCTGTTAGAAATAATAAAGATGTAACAAATTTAAAACAGGAAGAGTTTGAGGTTGAGGCAGTTAACTTATCAAAAGACGGCCTTGCTTTTGAGAGCGAAGAAAAACTTGAACTCAATACATTTTATGATACAACAGTATCATTATGGACTAAGGAAAAATTCCAGTCTGTTATTGAAATTGTGCGTATTGAAAAAGCAAGTGATGAAAATAAAAAACTTTATGGCTGCAGATTTGTTGGTATTATGCCTGCAGATCAGTTAAAAATTCAGATTTTTGAAATGCTCAATGACAGAAGTATAAAGAATTAAAAATATTCTACCGGTATGCTTATGCCGGTAGTTTTTTTATTAAGACATTTTGAGGAGGAGAGGGTTATGTATAAATATTATTTTAGGTTAGATTTCAAGTACAGATTATTATTATACCTGTCTTTATTTGTCCTTATAATTCCATATATTTTTATTTATAATTATGGATATAATTACGATATATTATTCGTAATACGGGTTCTTTTTCAAATCTATACCCGCATTTTATTTCCAATTTTGATGTTTGTTATCTGTTTGTTAATATACAGACATAGATGTTATGTGGAAATAGGATTTGAAATCGTATTTTATCCTATACAATGCGCTTTCTTATTAGCTTTTATTGACGCAAGGTTGGAAGAGAGTATTTATTCTTATGTAGAAAAATTCATAGGCGAAATGTATTATCATTATTTTGAACATAATAATTTTGTTGGTTCTGATAAATGGTTTTTTTGTGTATGGCTTCTTTATTCTGTTTGTGGTTACGTTGGAGTATTTTTTTATGTTATTATAAAGAAATTTGAAATATTTGATAAGATAAAGAATAATAAAATTATTTTCAACATAGGAAGTGTTTTAATAATAATATGTTTTTTTGTTTCTGGACTTTTAATTACAAATGCAGTAAGTAATGAGTATAGAAAAGATTTGAAGTTATCAGATGAAATTGAGATTGAAAAAGAAAATAATATGTTAATGGAATTAAAAGCAGAAGAGGAAAGAGAAAGAAGCGAGCGCGAGAAAAAAGAAAAATTAGAATTTCAATATGATATTACAAAGCAGATATGTGAAGAATATGATAAGTTGCTTAAACATGAGCAGAATAATTTTAATGAGTTGGCAAATGAATATAAAATTGAGAATTATAATAAAGATATTAATGAATATCTCAAAGAAAATACTGTGTATTTTAAAGAGATTGATTTTGAGAAATTTATAAGAGATTATAATTATGATAATGATATTGACCATCTTTATTGGACAAAAATTGATTATTCTGGTTCAGGATATATGTATGGTAATGAATATAATTATAATGAAAATGGTGAATATGTTGGTTTAGGTGATTTTAGTAGTCGTATAAGAAATAGAAAAAAGAGTGAAAATAATGGTGATAATGAAAAAGTAGATTATTACGGAATAGAAAACTATGATGATAAAGATGATTTTGCATATGATCATGCAGATGAATTTAATCCGGATGACTTTGATTCGGGTTATGATGAAGCAGAAGAATATTGGGAAGATTATTATGATGAATAGTTCCATCTAAAACGAGGTGGTGGTAGGAAATAGATGGAATATTTTTAAAATCCCAAAATTGTGAAATAAGAAAACTCCATCTAAAACG
>FOFK01000002.1:0-131737 GCA_900110975.1 Lachnospiraceae bacterium RM5 | reverse complement strand
TAGTGGTAGGAAATAGATGGAATATTTTTAAAATCCCAAAATTGTGAAATAAGAAAACTCCATCTAAAACGAGGTAGTGGTATGAAATAGATGGAATACATTTATATAATCAAAAAGCTCTTGCAGAATTGCAAGAGCTTTTGCATTTTAAAAATATTAAAAAAACTGTCTCTATAGTTCTTAGAAACTATCTCTATATTCTTTGCTTTTTTCAAAAAGTTTGTATATTGCATCAGGGGAAGAGTTTTGTAATTCTTCCTTTGTTTCGTTTAACATAAGTATATATTTATCTAAAAGTTTTATGATGTTTTCACTGTTTACAGAGCAAATTTCCTGCCACATCTGTGGGGATGATGATGCAATTCTTGTTATGTCTTTAAATCCACCGGCTGCAAGAAGTTTCATATTTTCGTTTTCTGTATCTTTTACAAGATTTACAAGGTTTGCAGCGATAAGATGAGGTACGTGGCTTATTCCTGCAACAAGATAATCATGTTCTTTATAGTCTAAAATAACAGGCTTTGAACCAATTGCACTTATAATATTTTTTAATTCTGTAAGTTTCTCCGGATCAGAATCAGGTGTAGGTGTGAAAATATAATAAGCATTTATCATTAATTTTTCATCTGAGTTAAAATAGCTTGTTTTTTCTAATCCTGTCATTGGATGTCCGCCAATGAAATTTTTATTTAAACCACGTTTTTTAATTTCTTCATGAATGTTTGTTTTGACACTACCAACATCTGTTATGATGCAGTCTGGTTTGATAATGTTTTTTAATATATCAAGGTAGACAATGTTATGTTCAACAGGAGTGCATAAGAAAATATAATCGCAATCCTTAAAATTATCATCTACTGAATCTGTTATGATATTTGCGATACCATCGTTGTATGCGGCAATTCTTGAGTTTTCACTTCTGTTATATACTGTGATAATTGTTTCTGGAAAATTTTTTCTGATTCCTTTAGCGATAGAACCGCCTATAAGTCCAAGACCAATAAAACCAATATTAAGCTTTTTCATAATAAGTTCCTTTCAAATATATATTTATTATAAAATTTTATAATCATAATCATAAGGATTAAGTGGTGTGCAGAGCATTGAATAGTTTGTGTGGTATATTACAAATCCAGGGGCTGAATTAGGCACATGTTTAATGTTTTTTCTTTGAGTATAATCAATTTCAACACTTCCTGCATCCCTGCTTTTTGAGAAATAAGCAGCAATCCCGCCTGCGATTTCAAACATATTATCATCTAACTCATCTTTTTTTGTTTTGACAATAACATGTGAACCGGGAACATTCTTAGTGTGAAACCACCAGTCGTTTCCTGTTCCGATTTTAAAAGTAACTTCCTCGTTTTGAAGGTTATTTTTGCCGATGTAAATGTCTGTATAATCATCAATCTTTATATGAACAGGTTTTCCAATGATTTCTTTCTTTTTCTTTGAATAATGTTTTTTAATATATCCATATTCTGTAAGCTCATGCTTGATGTCAATTAAATCCTGATTTGTTGTGGCGATATCCAAAGAACAGAGGATTGATTCTAAGTGAGCTATCTCTTTTTTTGTATCAACAATAATTTCTGTAAGTGCCTCATAAGTTCTTTTTAATTTATTATATTTTTTGAAATTTTTATTTGCATTTTCAATAGGTGTAAGAGTTTCATCCATTGGAATTTTTATAGGATTATTATTATCATAATAATTTTCGCATTCTAAAAATTTATCGCCTTCTTTGTAAAGGTAGCTGTATGCTGTAATAAGTTCGCCATATAATTTATATTTATCCCTTTTTTCAGTGTCCTTAAGCTGTTTTGCCTGTAAATCAGCTTTTCTTACAGCTTTTGAAAGAGCTGTAGTGATTATTCCTCTTAAATCACTGGAATTTTTTCTGATATTTGTAATAATTTCTTTCTTTTCATAATATTTTTCAAGCATTTCAGAAATAGTATCATATTCCAAACTTTCAAAATCTTTATAGATGGAAAGAGGAATAATTGAATATTCAACGGGAGCACCATCTTTATAATAAATTGTATATTTGAAATTTTTATTTTTTACTTCATCAATAAAATTTATAAAAGTATGGGCAAGGTGTAAATATTCGTTTTCTTCAAGGCAGTTAGCAGGCCTGTTAGAATCAATGCTTGAAAGATTTATTATTTCTTCACTGATTATAGGGCTGATACCTGTAAAGCTAAAATAAATCGCCTTTGATAAAGGATGAGGTAAATCTTTGATTTTATTTATAAAATCGTTTTCATTTACGGTAAGAGGATTTAGCTTGTCGTCTGCAGGAATAAAATAATCTCTTCCCGGAAGAACTTCTCTTACAGAGCTCATCTGGATGCTTACATGTTTTATTGCATCAACGATATTATTTTTATCATCAATAAAAATGATATTTGAGTGTTTTCCCATAAGCTCTATAACAATTGTTTTATTGCATAAATCCCCAAGTTCATTTAAGTGGGAAAGACTTATATTTATTATTCTTTCAAGACCGGGTTGCGTAATATCAAGAATTCTTGCGTTGTTAATGTATTTTCTAAGCAGCATGCAAAAATTTGGTGCAACCATAGGTGAAACTTTATTATTTTCTGTTATATATGTAAGTGGAAGTGATGCATTAGCAGAAATTAAGAGTTTATATGTATTTTTTTCATTTTTTATGGTGAGTAATAATTCGTTTTTTTCCGGTTGTGCAATCTTATATATTCTTCCGCCTGCTAATTTTTCTTTTAATTCATTTACAATACCGTAAACGCAAATTCCATCGAATGCCATATTATGTCCTTTCGTTTATGAATAATTTACCTTGTCCATTATAATACAAAATAAAGAAAAAAACGAGGTAAAAGTCTTGTTAAGATAAAGAAAATATTATAAAATGCTAATTAGTGTTATTATGCAAAATTTTAGGTATATTATAAATGGTTAAATGATAGCTGCAAAACCTATATGCGACTGCAGTCGCATATACATTTTTATAAAAATCGTCTCTGCAAGTAAACTTGCAAGAGCGGTTTTTATAAAAATGCAAATGTGGCGTAGCCACACAGGGTTTTGCATATATATAATTTTACGGAGGTCTATATTATGAACAATATTACTAATGATATTTATTATATTGGTGCATCTGATAATGATGTTGAATTATTTGAAAATCAGTATGATGTACCGGAGGGAATGGCATATAATTCATATGTTATCAAAGATGAAAAAATAGCTGTATTAGATACAATTGATGAAAGATTGTCAGATGCGTGGCTCTCAAATTTAAAGGAAGTATTAGGAAGTGACTTACCTGATTATCTTATCGTTTCACACGTTGAGCCGGATCATTCAGCGAATATAAAGAAATTTATTGAAACTTATCCTGATGCAACTGTTGTTGGAAACGCAAAGACATTTGGACTTCTTTCACAGTTTTATGATTTAGAAATTAATGAAGATAAAAAATTAGTTGTAGCTGAAGGAACAAATCTTTCTTTAGGAAGTCACAATCTTACATTTGCTATGGCTCCAATGGTTCACTGGCCTGAAGTTATGGTTACATATGATGAAAAAGATAAGGTATTATTTGCTGCAGACGCATTTGGAAAATTTGGAGCAAATAATGACGGATTATTTATTGAAGATAAAGAAGCAGCAGAAGAATGGTGTTGTGAAGCAAGAAGATATTATACAAACATCGTTGGAAGATATGGTGTTCAGGTACAGGCTCTTTTGAAAAAAGCAGGAGCGCTTGATATAGAGATAATTGCTCCACTTCATGGACCTGTATTGAAAGCAGAGATTCCATTCTTTATTGATAAATATAATACATGGAGCTCATATGCTACAGAAGATGAAGGTGTTACGCTTGTATATGCAACACTTCATGGAAATACAAGAAAAGCAGCAGAGTATGTTGAAAATATTCTTAAGGAAAAGAATGTTAAGTATGAAATGTTTGATCTTTCGGACTGTGATGTTGCAGAAGTAATTGAGAGTGCATTCAGATACGATAAGATGATTTTGGCATCAGTTACATATGATGCAGGTATTATGCCATGCATGATGGATGCATTATATCATTTTAAATTAAAAAATGTGCAGAATAAGAAAATTGCCCTTATTCAGAACGGTTCATGGGCACCAATGTCAGGAAAGATTATGCGTGAGCAGTTAGAAACACTTAAGAATGTAACTATTCTTGATAATATGGTTACTATTAAATCTTCAATGACAGAGGAAAATAAAAAAGAATTAGATAATCTGGTTGCAGAAATACTTGCATAAATAAAAAAGATTTATCCCAGGAGATAAAATAAAAATGATAAGAAGTATGACAGGCTTTGGTAAAAGTGAGATTGAAAGAGGCCTTAAAAGAATTACCGTAGAAATAAAAAGTGTTAATAACAGATATTTAGATGTATCTATGAAAATGCCAAAATCTTTTAATCAGTTTGAAGGATATCTTCGCAGTTTATTAAAAAACTATGTGGAGAGAGGAAAATTAGATATATTTATATATTATGAAGATTATTCGGATGTAGAAGATTCGCTTCTTTATAACGAAGATCTCGCAAAAAAATATATTGAATATATCGATAAAATGTGTGATAAATTTGATATTGACGGCGAACCTACAATTGGTGACATGTTAAGATGTCAGGATGTGTTTGTAATGCGTCATAACAGCTTAAATGAAGAAGAATTAAAGCCACTTCTTAAAGAAGCAATGGAAGAAGCATTGAAAATGCTTGTAAATGCAAGAAGTATTGAAGGTGAAAATTTAAAAGAAGATTTACTTTCAAAAGTTAATGACCTTTCAAAACATGTTGATTTTATTGAGAGTAAGGGCCCATTAATCATTGAAGAATATAAAAATAAACTTACACTCAAAGTTAAGGATATGCTTGAAGATTCAAATATTGAGGATTCAAGAATCGCAATGGAAGTTACACTTTTTGCTGATAAGATTGCTATAGATGAAGAGATAGTAAGACTTAAAAGCCATGTGGATACAATGAAAAAAGTATTTGAAGAAGGCGGAAGTATTGGTAGAAAGCTTGATTTTATTACCCAGGAAATGAACAGGGAAGCAAATACAATCTTGTCAAAATCCACAGATATTGATATAACTAATGTTGGTATTGAATTAAAAACCCTTATCGAAAAAATAAGAGAGCAGATTCAAAATCTTGAATAAAGGTGATATAATGAAAAAACTCATAAATATTGGATATGGAAATGTTGTTAATTCTTCAAAAGTTGTGGCAGTTATCAGTGCTGAATCAGCACCTGCCAAAAGAATGATAACCCAGGCAAAAGATGACCTTGTTGCAGTTGATGCCACACAGGGAAAAAAAACAAAGTCTGTTATTGTAATGGATAGCGGACATATTGTATTATCACCGCTTATGCCTGAGACCATATCTTTAAGATTTGGAGAGGAGAATCAGAATGAGTAGAAAGGGAATTTTAACTATAATTTCCGGTTTTTCAGGTGTTGGAAAAGGAACACTTGTAAATAATCTTATGAACATGTATGATAATTATGCTTTATCTATTTCTGCGACAACAAGAAATAAAAGAGAAGGCGAAGTTGATAAGGTTAATTATTTCTTTATGACAAAGGAAGAATTTGAGAGTAAAATAGAAAATAATGAATTTCTTGAATATGCAAATTATGTGGGAAATTATTATGGAACTCCAAAAGCCTATGTTGAAGAAATGCTAAACGAAGGAAAAGATGTATTGCTTGAAATAGAGATACAGGGAGCTATGAAGGTAAAAGAAATAATGAAAGATGCTCTTTTAATATTTGTTATGCCTCCATCAGCCAAGGTACTTAAAGACAGACTTGTTGGAAGAGGTACTGAAACAAAAGAAGTTATAGATAAAAGACTTTTGAGAGCCATCGAAGAATCTGAAGGCATAGAAAATTATGATTATATTTTAGTTAATGATAATTTGGATGAAAGCACAAAAAGGCTTCATGATATAATAAATGTCCAGCATGATGCTTCATCTAGAAATTATAAATTTATTAATGTTATTAGAGAAGATATAAAGAACTTCTCGGAAGGAGATTAATATGATACATCCATCATACACAGAATTAATGTCAGTTGTTAACGGAGATTATGAACCAGGAGAACAGCCTGTTGTACAGAGCAGATATTCAATTGTTATGGCAACAGCAAAAAGAGCAAGACAGATTATTGGCGGTGAAGAACCAAAGATTAACGGAGCAGGTAAAAAACCTTTATCTGTAGCTGTTGAAGAGTTGTATGAAGGTAAGATTAAAATCGTTGGAGACGACGAAGAATAAAAAATATGAGTACTGATTTAAAAATACTTTTTATATCTTTAGGATGCGATAAGAATCTTGTGGATTCTGAGGAAATGCTTGGTTTACTTAATAAAGAAAATTATACATTTACTGATGATGAAAATGAAGCTGATATTGCCATTGTAAATACCTGTTGTTTTATTGGTGATGCTAAGGAAGAAAGTATAGAAAATATTCTTCATCTGGCTGATTTAAAAAATGATGGTAAGCTTATGGGAATAGTAGTTACAGGATGTTTAGCTCAAAGATATAAAGATGAAATTATAAAGGAAATACCTGAAGTTGATGCTATTCTTGGTACAACATCATACGAAGATATTGTTAAAGCCATAGATGAAATAAAAAATGGCAATAAATATCAGAGATTTGATGATTTAAGGAATCTTCCATATGTTGAAGATACAAGAATTGTTACAACAGGTGGATATTCTTCTTACTTAAAGATAGCAGAAGGATGTAATAAACGTTGTACTTATTGCATTATACCAAGCATCAGAGGAGATTACAGAAGCGTTCCTATGGAAAAAATCGTGGATGCTGCTAAAAGGCTTGCAGCTAAAGGGGTTAAGGAACTTATTTTAGTTGCACAGGAAACAACGGTTTATGGTATTGACTTATATGGTAAAAAAGCTTTGCCATTACTTCTAAAAAAGCTTTGTGAGATAGAAGGATTATTCTTTATCAGACTTTTATACTGTTATCCGGAAGAAATTACGGATGAACTTATAGAAGTGATGAAGGAAGAAAAAAAGATTTGCAATTATATTGATATGCCAATACAGCATTTCAGCGATAATATTCTTGCAAAAATGGGTAGAAAAACTACAAATGAAGAAATAACAAATTTAGTTTATAAACTTAGAAAAGAAATTCCTGATATTGTTTTAAGAACCACTCTTATCACAGGATTTCCTGGCGAGACAGATGAGGATTTTGAAATAATGATGGATAAGGTTGATGAACTGGAATTTGACAGATTGGGTGTATTTACATATTCCCCTGAAGAAGGAACAAAAGCATGTGAAATGCCGTTACAGATTGATGAAGATGTTAAGGTGAAAAGACGTGACGAAGTAATGCTTCTTCAGCAGGAAATAGCATTTGAAAATGCGGATAAAAAAATAGGTAATACCTATTATGTGATTATTGAAGGAAAACTTGTTGAAGAAGGTGTTTATGTCGGAAGAACATATATGGATGCGCCTTCAGTTGATGGAAATATTTTTATAAATACAGACATAGAGCTTATGACCGGAGATATTGTGAAAGCAAAAGTGATAAAAGCATCAGGATATGATCTCATAGGTGAGATGGTTTGAGAAAGGAAATAATATGAATTTACCTAATAAATTGACAATGTTCAGAGTTATATTAATTCCATTTTTTGTAGTAATTATGTTGCTTGATTCCATACCGGGTAACAGATATATTGCGGTTTCAATATTTATTATAGCAAGTCTTACTGATTTGCTTGATGGAAAGATTGCAAGAAAATATAACTTGGTTACAAATTTTGGAAAATTTATGGATCCATTAGCGGATAAATTACTTGTTTCGGCAGCGATGATTTTGCTTATTGGAGATAAATTATATTCCTGGATGGTTATTATTATCATAAGCAGAGAACTTATTATCAGCGGCCTTCGAACTATTGCTGCAGATAATGGAGTTGTTATTGCTGCTGGATGGTGGGGAAAATTTAAAACAACCTTCCAGATGATAATGATTATTGTGCTTATTATCGATTTTAAATTTATGTGGTATGTAGCAATAGAATACTTCTGTGTATGGACTGCGTTTGCTCTTACTATTATTTCGCTTGTTGATTATCTTGTGAAAAACAAGGGTGTTCTTGAAGATAATAATAATAAATAATAAAGAACGGATGATAATATGAAAGAAGAAATCGTAGATTTTTTATTAAATAAAAAAATGCATATTACAACAGTTGAATCCTGTACAGGTGGTATGCTTGCTTCTGAGATAGTAAGTGTTCCGGGGGCATCAGAGGTTTTTAATGAAGGATATGTTACATATTCTGCCGAAGCAAAGGAAAGAATTGTTGGCGTATCTCATGAAACTATTGAAAAATACAATGTTGTAAGTGAAAATGTTGCAGCAGAAATGGCAAAAGGCGGAGCAAAAATAAGTGGTGCAGATATAGCAGTTTCAATAACCGGTCTTGCAGGACCAAGTGGTGGAACAGAATATATACCTGTGGGAACAGTATGTATCGGTATATATTTTGATGGAAATATTTATACAGAAAGATATATATTTGGCGGTTATAGAGAAAAAATAAGACGCTCTGCTGTAGAAAAAGCATTTTTAATGTTGAAAAATATTTTGGGTATTTAATTTAAGTACATAGTAAATTCAGGCATATTCAATACATTTACCGGATGTTTTGAATATGCTTTTTTATTGTAAAAAAATATGGATGCAACATTGACAAAATGTTGAATTGAGAATATAATTGCAATTACCTGTACAAAAGTGATTGACAATTTAAACTATATAAGATAATATAATAAAAAACAAACATTCGTTCGTTTAAGACGAAGATGGAGGTATTATGGAAAACAGTGAGAAAATTAAAGCATTAGAATCAGCTATTACACAGATAGAGAAGCAGCATGGTAAAGGATCAGTTATGAAACTTGGAAGCCCGGAGGCTGCTATGACTATAGAATCAGTACCTACAGGATCATTAAGTCTTGATATAGCCTTAGGTGTTGGAGGATTACCAAAGGGAAGAATTATAGAAGTTTATGGACCTGAATCAAGTGGTAAGACAACAGTTGCACTTCATATGATTGCAGAAGTACAAAAGCGTGGTGGTATTGCAGGATTTATTGATGCAGAGCACGCTTTGGATCCTGTTTATGCTAAGAACATTGGTGTAGATATTGATAATCTTTACATATCACAGCCTGACTTTGGTGAGCAGGCATTAGAGATTACAGAGACATTTGTAAGATCAGGTGCTGTGGATATTATTATTGTTGACTCAGTTGCAGCCTTAGTTCCTAAGGCGGAGATTGATGGAGATATGGGCGATTCACACATGGGTCTTCATGCAAGACTTATGTCCCAGGCACTTAGAAAGCTTACAGCAGTTATCAGTAAGTCAAATTGTATTGTTGTATTTATTAACCAGCTTAGAGAAAAAGTTGGTATTGTATTTGGTAATCCTGAAGTTACAACAGGTGGTAGAGCACTTAAGTTCTATGCATCAGTCAGACTTGAAGTCAGAAAATCAGAGACATTAAAGCAGAATGGTGAAGTTATCGGTAACAGAGCTAAAGTAAAAGTAGTTAAGAATAAAGTTGCGCCACCATTTAAAGAAGCTGAATTTGATATTATGTTTGGTAAAGGTATCTCTAAGGAGGGAGATATCCTTGATTTGGCAGCAAACTGTGATATTGTTCAAAAGAGCGGTGCATGGTATGCATATAATGGAGATAAGATTGGACAGGGTAGAGAAAATGCAAAGTTAACCCTTATAGAGAATCCTGAACTTAGAGATGAGATTGAAGCAAAAGTAAGAGAATATTATGGATTTGATGCAGTAAGTGATTCAGACACAAAGGCAGAAAGCGATGATGAATAATGCTTATTACGCAGGTAAAGCCTCTTGATAAACAGAAAAGTAAAGTTATCATAGATTATGATATATCCTTTGTTTTATATAATAGAGAGCTAAGATTATATAAAATTGCTGAAGGCAATGAGATTGAGGAAGATGTATATTTTCAGATTATTTCTAATGTTTTGCCAAAAAGATGTTTAAAAAGAGCCGGATTTATATTGGAGAAATCTGATAAGACTTCAAAGGAACTTAGAGATAAATTAGTACTTGCTGGATATCCGGAAGACATTGTTGAAGCTACTATTGATAAGCTTATTTCATATGGTTATATAGATGATGAGAGATATACAAAGAATTATATAAGATATCATATTAAGAATAAAAATTTTAATAAGATAAAGACTTATCTTATGGGAAAAGGCATAAATAACCAGATGATACAGGATTCATTTGAAGAAATCGAGAAAGAATTAAATGAAGATGGTGATTCTATAAAAGATATTCAAATGAATCTTATAAAAAAAGAAATGCTTAAGAAGAAAATATTAGAAAAAACAGATAAAAAAGACATTAGTAAAATTATTATGCAGATTGTTATGAAAGGGTATAAATATGACATGGTAAATGAGGTATATGAAAGGTTAAAGTCTTGACATATTTACCAAAAAAAGTTAAAATAAATTTGTTGTTTTGTACAATGAAAACTAAATATTAAGGAGGTGCTCCTGTGACTGCGATAATTATTACAGCGATAATTACCTTAGTCATTACGGCTCCTATATCCTGGTTTTTAGCTATTACTTATAGAAAGAAAACTTATGAAGCAGAAGTTGGTAACGCTGAAGAGCGTGGTAGAAGAATAGTAGATGATGCTATAAAGTCTGCAGAGAATTTAAAGCGTGAAGCAGCACTTGAAGCTAAAGAAGAATCTATAAGAACTAAAAATGAACTTGATAAGGAGAGTAAGGAACGAAGGGCTGAGATACAGCGTTTTGAAAAGCGAGTTCTTTCTAAAGAAGAGGCTGTTGATAAGAAATCTGAACAGATCGAGAAGAAAGAAGCTAACCTTGTTAAACGTGAAGAAGAATTAGCAAAGTTAAAAGCTGAAGTTTCAAAACTTAATGAGCAGAGAATTCAGGAATTAGAACGAATCTCCGGATTGACCTCCGAACAGGCAAAAGAATTTTTATTAAAGAGTGTTGAAGAAGATGTCAAATATGATACTGCCAAGCTGATTAAAGAATTAGAGACAAAAGCCAAAGAAGAAGCTGATAAGAAAGCCAGAGACTGTGTTGTTTTAGCAATTCAGAAATGTTCTGTAGATCAGGTATCAGAGTCAACTATCTCCGTAGTTGAATTACCAAATGATGATATGAAGGGAAGAATTATTGGTAGAGAAGGACGTAATATACGTACATTTGAAACTCTTACCGGTGTTAACCTTGAAATCGATGATACACCTGAAACTGTTGTTTTATCAGGATTTGATCCAGTCAGAAGAGAAATTGCAAGAATTGCTCTTGAAAAGCTTATTGTTGATGGAAGAATTCATCCAACAAGAATCGAAGAAATGGTTGAGAAAGCTAAAAAAGAAGTTGACAACAACATGAGAGAGGCTGGAGAAGCAGCAACTATGGAAGTTGGTGTTCATGGTATTCATCCAGAACTTATCAAACTTCTTGGTAAGATGAAATTTAGAACAAGTTACGGTCAGAATGCACTTAAACATTCAATCGAAGTTGCTATAATTGCTGGAAATTTAGCAGCAGAAGTAGGTTGTGATGTAAGACTTGCAAAGAGAGCCGGATTACTTCATGATATTGGTAAGTCTCTTGATAGAGAACTTGAAGGATCTCACATCCAGATTGGTGTGGATTTATGTAAGAAATATAAAGAATCAGCAGTTATTTTAAATGCGGTGGCAGCGCATCATGGGGATTGTGAACCTGAATCCCTTATTGCATATCTTGTTCAGGCTGCAGATGCTATTTCAGCAGCAAGACCTGGTGCAAGAAAAGAAACATTAGACACTTATACAAACAGATTAACAGAGTTAGAAAATATTGCTAATGAGTTAGACGGAGTTGAAAAATCTTTTGCTATTCAAGCGGGTAGAGAGATTCGAGTTATGGTTGTTCCTGAAAAAGTTAGTGATGCTGAAATGGTACTTTTAGCAAGAAATATTGCAAAGAGTATTGAAGAACAGCTTCAATATCCAGGACAGATAAAAGTAAGCATGATTCGCGAAAGCAGAGTCGTTGATTACGCAAAATAAATTTTTAATTTGATAATTATTTAGATTTATTTATAAGTAAAAAAGAATTGCTATATATCAATGTAGCAGTTCTTTTTTTATTGCAAAATTTAAGTTGTTATATTAAAATAGTTTAGGTTTATTATCAATTTTTGTAATGGAGGCTTTGTATGAAAACATTAAGCGAATTATCTAAAGATGAATTACTTGAATTAAAGAAGAATTTAGAAAAAGAATATAATGATGAAAAGAGTAAAGGTATAAGCCTTGATATGTCAAGAGGTAAGCCATCGGCTGAACAGTTGTCATTATCAAATGACATGCTTGATATTATTACAAAAGAAAGTAATTTAAATACTGAAACAGGTATGGATATTAGAAATTACGGAAGTTTGGATGGTATCAATGAAGCTAAAAGACTTATGGCAGGTATTTTAGAAGTTGATACTGAAAATATTATTGTTTGTGGTAATGCCAGCTTAAACGTAATGTATGATACAATCGCAAGAGCAATGATTTTTGGAGTTCTTGATTCAACACCATGGTGTAAGCTGGATAAGGTAAAATTCTTATGCCCGGTACCTGGATATGACAGACATTTTGCAATCTGTGAGCAGTTTGGAATTGAAATGATTAATATTCCAACAAATGAAGAAGGTCCTGATATGGACATGATTGAAGAATATGTAAATAATGATGAGTCTGTAAAAGGTGTATGGTGTGTTCCTAAGTTTGCAAATCCATCAGGAATCGTATACTCTGATGAAGTTGTAAAAAGATTTGCAAATCTTAAACCAGCTGCTAAAGATTTTAGAATTTTCTGGGATAATGCATATTGTATCCATGATTTATATTATGATAACAAAGAAGTTAAGCTTTTAAATATTATTGATGAATGTCAAAAAGCAGGAAATGAAGATATTGTTTATGAATTCTGCTCAACATCAAAGATGACTTTTGCAGGTGCAGGAATTTCAGCTATTGCAGCATCTAAGAAAAATCTTGATTCTATCAGAAAATATATGTCAGTTCAGACAATTGGTTTTGATAAAGCAAACCAGTTAAGACATGTAAGATTCTTAAAAGATGTTGAAAATACAAAGAATCATATGAAGAAACATGCAGAAATATTGAGACCTAAATTTGATGCTGTACTTTCAGTATTAGATTCAGAACTTGGCGGACTTGGAATTGGTACATGGACAAGACCACTTGGTGGATATTTTATTTCATTTAATGCATTAGAAGGTTGTGCAAAAGATATTGTTGCAAAATGTAAGGAAGCAGGAATGGTTCTTACAGGTGCAGGAGCAACATATCCATATAAAAACGATCCTAAGGATTCAAATATCAGAATTGCACCATCATATCCTGATGCAGAAGAAATGAAGCAGGCTGCAAAACTCTTTGCATTATGTGTAAAGCTTGTTTCTGTTGATAAGATTTTAAGTGCAAAATAATTAAATAAAATAATTAAATAATAAACATAATAAGGTTAAATACCGGGAAGGATAGCGTTATGAAAATTGGATTTATCGGAATGGGAAATATGGGTTTTGCAATGTTAAAAGGAATTATGGGACTCTTTCCTAAAAATGATATTATTTTTTCAGAAATAAATAAAAACAGATGTGAAGCAGTCTGTAATGAAACAGAGATTGAATATGTAGATTCGAATGCTGAATGTGCAAATAAATCAAAATACATTATTTTATCCGTAAAACCTCAGTATTATGATCAGGTATTAAAGAGCATTGAAAATGTTGTAAGAGAAGAACATGTTATTATCTCTATTGCTCCTGGTATTACAATTGATTATTTAAAGAATAAACTTGGTGCTGATAAGAGAATCGTAAGAGCAATGCCAAATACTCCGGCACTTTTAGGTGCAGGAATGACAGGTATCTGCTATGATGATAAGATTTTTAATTTTGAAGAAATTGAAATTATTGAAAAAATCTTTTCTTCATTTGGAAGATTCAGAAAAGTAGAAGAAAGACAGATGAGCGCTGTTACATGTGTAAGCGGTTCATCACCAGCTTATGTATATATGATGATTGATGCTTTAGCTGACGGAGCTGTTAAATATGGTCTTCCAAGAGATGCCGCAATTGAGATGGCAGCACAGGCTGTTATGGGATCAGCTAAGATGGTATTAGAAACAAAAGAACACCCTTCTAAACTTAAAGATAATGTATGTTCTCCTGGTGGAACTACAATTGCAGGTGTATCTGCTTTGGAAGAGTATGGCTTTAGAAATTCAATTATTAAAGCCTGTGATTTATGTTATAAAAAATCAGAAGGAATAGATTAAAAAATAAAATAAGCTACTTGAATGAGTTTTGTTGCAGAAAGAGAGACGGATGGAAGAAACAATAGAGGTATATATTGATTTTTTAAGAGATGTAAGACATATGTCTAAAAATACATATATATCATATAAAAGGGATTTAGAAAAATTTGGGAAATATTTTATTAGTCAGGGTGTTTATGCTGTAAATAAAATAAATCAGACAAATATTAACAGTTATATATTATGGCTTGAAAAGAATGGACATTCATCTTCAACGATTGCAAGACATATTGCATCGATGAAGTCCTTCTTTCGTTATTTGTTAAACGAAGGAAAGATAAGCAGTGATCCTACAATGTTCGTACACGGACCTGTAATTGAGAAGAAAAATCCAAAGATTATTGAAATGGAAAAAGTAGATAAACTCTTAAGTCAGCCGGATCCTGATACAGACAAAGGAGTAAGGGATAAGGCAATGCTTGAGCTTATGTATGCTACAGGCCTTAAAGTTACAGAATTAATAAGTATTATTGTTGATGATGTAAATACAGCTTCAAATTATTTTATTTTGAAGGAAAATAATAAAGAACGATTTGTTTCTTATGATGACAGAGTTGGGTTTTATGTAAATAAATACATAAATGGAGCAAGAAACAGACTTATTAAAGGTGATGAAAAATTCCTTTTTGTCAATTGTTCAGGAAAACCTATGAGCAGACAGGGATTTTGGAAATTAATAAAGAAATATGCAAAGGATGCAGGACTTGATGAGGATATAACACCATATTCCCTCAGACATTCATTTGCAAAAGCCCTTGTAAAAAAGGGTGAAGATGAAAAGAACATCCAGAAAAAATTAGGATATATTTCTTTATCATCCGTTAACCGCTATAAAAATAGTTAAAAATAATAATTAAACGTAAAAAAACAAAGTAATAAAAATAAGAGCTTCAGTTTAATTACTGAAGCTCTTTTAATCTTTTATTTTAAGTGTTAAGTAAAATTAAAATAATGTGTTTTTTAAAGTAAATCATTGATATCAAGAATAAGTTTTTCTGTTTCATCCCATCCTAAACAAGGGTCAGTGATTGATTTACCGTAAATATGTTCTTCAATCTTCTGGCATCCGGATTCAATGTAACTTTCAATCATTAATCCTTTAACAAGTTTCTTAACATCATCAGAATGTCTCATGCTGTGTAAGACTTCCTTAGCGATTCTTATCTGTTCAAGATACTGTTTATTTGAATTTGAATGGTTACAATCAACGATAACACCAGGATTATCAATATCCATTTCTTTATACATATCACATAATCTGATTAAATCTTCATAGTGGTAGTTTGGTATGCACTGTCCGTGCTTATTTACAGCACCACGAAGAATTGTATGTGTAAGTGGATTTCCGCTTGTTTTAACTTCATATCCGCCATAAATAAATGTATGACCGGATTTTGCAGCGATAACTGAGTTCATCATAACTGATAAATCACCACTTGTTGGGTTCTTCATTCCTGCAGGAACATCCATTCCACTGACTGTAAGTCTGTGCTGCTGGTCTTCAACAGATCTTGCACCAATAGCAACATATGAAAGTATATCTGAAACATATCTGTAGTTTTCAGGATAAAGCATCTCATCAGCAGCAGAAAGACCTGTTTCGTTAAGAACTCTGATATGCATTTTTCTTATTGCAGCAAGGCCTGCAAGTAAATCAGGTTTCTTTTCAGGATCAGGCTGATGAAGCATTCCTTTATATCCCATACCTGTTGTTCTTGGTTTATTTGTGTAAATTCTTGGAATGATAATGATTTTATCTTTAACTTTTTCCTGGACTTTGGCAAGTCTTAAACAATAATCACTTACTGCATCTTCATTATCAGCAGAACAAGGTCCGATGATTAAAAGGAACTTATCTGATTCACCTAAAAAAACTTTAGCGATTTCTTCGTCTCTTTTCTTTTTTATTTCCTTTAAATTCTCCGGTATTGGGAAATCATTTTTAACCTGTTCCGGAGTTGGCATTACTTTGACAAATTCAAAACTCATTAGAAAAACCTCCTAGCTAAAATACCTCATAATTATATACTAATGTGTTTAAATTAGCAAGTTTGCAAAATATATGTACTAAAATATATTGTCATAAAATTTTTTTATGATATAATCAAAGGGAAATATCGTTTGTGACATATAAGTCTATATGTCATTACTCCATTAAAATTTGAAATTTAGAATTATTAATAAAGATTGAGATTAAATATAAGATATAGGGTTACGATTTAGTTTATTAAAAATTTATATATTATGAGGTTATATTTATGCGTGAAAAGTTAGAAACATTATCTTTAGTTCAGTTAAGAGCAATTGCAAAAGATCAGGGGATTAAGTACATAATGAAATACAGAAAAACTGAACTTATTGAACAGATTCTTCTTGTTACTTCAAATATGGAAGAAAAGAAAGAAGAAAAAACTGCCAGTGATGAAGGTGTAGAAGAAGAGGTAACACCGGTTAAAGATGCACCTAAGAAAAGGGGAAGAAAACCAAAGGTTATTGTTGAAAATAATGAAAACACAGAAAGTGTCCCTCATTCAAGAAACAATTCAGAAAGTATTAATCCTACGAGAAATATTAGAACCATAAAAAAAGAAAGTGCTGTAGAAAAAGCTGAAGATAAAAATACTATGCAATATGCATCTAAGGCAGAAGAAACAGAAGAATATGATTCAAATGTGATGTATGCAAATGGTATTCTTGAAGCTATGGTAGATGGTTTTGGATTTATCAGATGTGATAATTTCCTTCCTGGAGATGATGATGTTTATGTATCTCCATCCCAGATTAGAAGATTTAAATTAAAAACAGGTGACTTTATTTCAGGTAAGATGAGACCAAGATCAAGTTCTGAAAAGTTTGGAGCACTTATTCATCTTGATTATGTAAATGGTGTTCCTGCAGAAGAAATAATTGGCCGTCCTTCATTTGAAGATTTAACGCCGATTTTCCCTAATAAGAGACTTAGAATGGAAACCAGCAGTGAAAATAAGGCAATGAGAATGGTTGATCTGATTTCGCCTATCGGTAAGGGACAGCGTGGAATGATTGTTTCACAGCCAAAAGCCGGTAAGACAACTCTTATAAAAGAAATAGCAGGTTCTATTCTTGTAAATAATCCTGATATGCATATGATAATTCTTCTTATTGATGAAAGACCTGAAGAAGTAACAGATATAAAAGAGGCAATCAGAGGTAAAAATGTTGAAGTTATTTATTCTACATTTGATGAACTTCCTGAGCATCACAAACGTGTATCTGAAATGGTTATTGAGAGAGCGAAGAGACTTGTAGAGATGAAGAAGGATGTTATTATTCTTCTTGACAGTATTACAAGACTTGCAAGAGCTTACAATATGATTATTCCACCATCTGGAAGAACTTTATCAGGTGGTTTGGACCCTGCGGCACTCCATATGCCAAAGAGATTCTTTGGTGCTGCAAGAAATATAAGAGAAGGTGGAAGCCTTACAATTCTTGCAACAGCACTTGTTGAAACAGGAAGTAAGATGGATGACGTTGTATTTGAAGAATTTAAGGGTACAGGTAATATGGAACTTGTTCTTGACAGATCATTATCTGAAAAGAGAATTTTCCCTGCCATAGATATTGTAAGATCAAGTACCAGAAGAGAAGACCTTCTCTTATCAAAAGAAGAACAGGAAGCTGTTTACTATATCAGAAGGGCTACAAGCGGCTTAAAATCTGAGGATGCAGTTGATCAGATTCTTGATTTATTTAGTAAAACACATAACAATAGAGAGTTTATTGCAAAGATAAAAAAATACTTGCATAAAAACTATTAATATGTTAAGATGAATAGGCTGTTTGGAAAATATGATTAGAGAAATGGCAAAATCCATTTCTCCATAAATTTTATTTTAAAGAGGTGAAATATAATGAAAAAAGACATACATCCAGATTATTACCAGGCAAAAGTAGTTTGCAACTGTGGAAATGAATTCGTTACAGGTTCTACAAAGGAAGATATTCACGTTGAAATTTGTTCAAAATGTCATCCTTTCTATACAGGACAACAGAAATCTACTTCAACACGTGGACGTATTGATAAATTCAATCGTAAATATGGTATTACTGACAATAAATAATATGTTTTATATAAGACTATCACGTTGAAGTGATAGTCTTTTTTTTGACATATATGGGACTGATGTAATTTATAAGAATTTGTATTGCTTAATAAAGGAGGCTGATATTTTTGAAAATGTCTGGAATCGGCGGACAGGCTGTATTAGAAGGTATTATGATGAAAAATAAAGATAAATACAGTGTTGCAGTCAGAAAGCCGGATAAAGAGATTGAAATATGCGTTAAAGAATATAAAAGTATTGTAGGCGATTCAATAGTTTTAAAAATTCCTTTTGTAAGGGGGATTTTTAATCTTATTGATTCTTTGAAGCTTGGAATGTCAACTCTTATGTATTCTGCCGAATTTTATGAGGATGAGGAAGAAGAAAAAGAAAAAAAACAAAAAAAATCTGAAAAAAATTCTAAATCTCTATTTAAAGATACGGCAGAAAGTGTTATTATGACTATAACAGTTTTAATATCATTTTTGATAACCATTGGACTTTTTATCGTCCTTCCAAGTGTGGTATCAGATTTGATAAAAAAATATGCGGGTATTGAGTCACATGCCTTTATTTCTTTCGTTGAAGGCATATTAAGATTAATAATCTTTTTAGTTTATATTATTTTAATATCTGTATTTGGTGATATTAAAAGAACGTATATGTATCATGGGGCAGAGCATAAGTGTATTAATTGTATAGAACATGGATTAGAGCTAAATGTTGATAATGTAATGGGAAGCTCAAGGTTTCATAAGAGATGTGGAACAAGTTTTCTGTTTTTAGTTATGCTTATAAGTATATTTTTATTTATACTTATCCCTGTTTATAATCCTTTTTTAAAGATTATTGTAAGGATTCTTATGATTCCTGTTGTTGCAGGGATTTCTTATGAAATATTAAGATTTGCAGGTTCTCATGAAGGGAAGATTGTTAATATAATAAGTGCTCCGGGTGTATGTTTACAGAAAATCACAACAAAAGAGCCTGACAGAGAGATGGTTGAGGTTGCTATTAAAGCAGTTGAAGCTGTTTTTGACTGGAAGGAATTTATTAAGGATTTTAAAGATTCTTAAATAATATTAAAATAATTAAAGATTTTATTGTATAAATTTTGGAGGAAACATGAAGTATCTGGAATTGGCTAGGCAAGGTCAGTTAGAACTTTTTAAAGCAGGTGTCGCAAATTATGATTTTGATGCCTGGGTTCTGATTGAGAAGATTTGTAAAATTTCAAGAACTGAATATTTTTTGAAGATGCACGACACTGTTGATGAAGCTGATGTCGACAGATTTTTTGCGGCCATTGAAAGAAGAAAGACCCATTATCCATTACAATATATTGTTGGTGAATGGGAATTCATGGGACTGCCTTTTATTGTTAATGAGGGTGTTCTGATTCCAAGGTCAGATACTGAGATTATTGCTGAGAAAGCAGTAAATATACTTACAACAGTTTTTGAAAAGCATGAAGGAAAAATAAAAGTTCTTGATTTATGCTGTGGAACAGGATGTGTGGGTATCAGTATTGCTAAAATGTGTCCAAATACAATAGTTACATGCTCTGATATTTCAAAAGATGCAATTGATATTTGTAATAAGAATGTAGCTTTAAATAATGCTACAAATGTTAAGGTTGTTGAAAGTGACCTTTTTGAGAATATAGATGAGAAATTTAATATGGTTGTATGTAATCCGCCATATATTCCAACAAAGGTTATTGATACACTTATGCCTGAAGTAAAAGATCATGAGCCAAGACTTGCTCTTGATGGCGATAGTGACGGACTTAAATTTTACCGTCAGATAATAGAAGAGTTAAAGCAACATCTTGAGTATGATGGATATATTGTTTTTGAGATAGGCACAGAACAGGCAGAAGATGTTAAAGAGATGCTTAGAGAAAAAGCATATTCAGATATAGAAGTATTAAAAGATTTGCCAGGGCTTGACAGAGCTGTGGTTGCTGTAAGGAGACGAAAGTATGTTTGATAAATTAGAAGATCTTATTCGTAAGTATGAGGAATTGATGTTAGAATTAAATGATCCAAATGTAGCATCAAACCAGGATAAATTCAGAAAACTTATGAAGGAGCAGGCTGATTTACAACCTATAGTAGAAGCCTATACAGAGTATAAAAAAAATAAGGATATTGTAGCTGAAAGCCTTGAGATTCTTAATGAAGAAACAGATGAAGAGATGAAGGAATTAGCTAAAGAGGAGTTAAATGAAGCAAAGGGAAAAATAGAAGAGTTAGAAGGAAAACTCAAAATCTTATTATTACCAAAAGACCCTAATGATGATAAAAATGTTATTGTAGAGATAAGAGCTGGTGCAGGT
This sequence comes from Lachnospiraceae bacterium RM5, assembly GCA_900110975.1. Lineage (GTDB taxonomy): Bacteria > Bacillota > Clostridia > Lachnospirales > Lachnospiraceae > Bovifimicola. The sequence goes on along the minus strand of FOFK01000002.1, from coordinate 110,760 downwards.
GGAGATGAAGCAGCTCTTTTTGCTGCGGAAATATATAGAATGTACATTCATTATGCTGAAAGCAGAAATTGGAAGACGGAGCTTATTGAATGTGAAGAAATAGGAATTGGTGGAATGAAGAATGTTTCATTTATGGTAACAGGAAATGGAGCATACTCAGTTCTTAAGTATGAATCAGGTGTTCACAGAGTTCAGCGTGTACCTGAAACAGAATCAGGTGGACGTATTCATACATCAACAATAACAGTTGCTGTTATTCCTGAAGCTGAGGAAGTAGACGTTGAGATTGATGAAAAGGATATCAGAATTGATGTTATGAGAGCATCAGGTAATGGTGGACAGTGTGTAAATACAACAGATTCTGCTGTTCGTCTTACACATTTCCCAACAGGTATTGTTATTTATTCCCAGACTGAAAAGTCACAGATTCAGAATAAAGCAAAAGCATTTGCTCTTTTAAGATCTAAGCTTTATGATATGGAACTTCAGAAGGCTCATGATGCTGAAGCTGAGCAGAGAAGAAGCCAGATTGGAACAGGTGACAGATCTGAAAAAATCAGAACATATAATTTCCCACAGGGAAGAGTAACAGACCATAGAATCGGTCTTACATTATATAAGCTTGATAAGATAATGAATGGTGATATTCAGGAAATTATTGATGGTTGTATAGCAGCAGATCAGGCTAAAAAATTAAGCAATATGGATGAAACAGCATAAGAAGGGAGAAAATAATGATTGCTAACAGAATGAAAGATTATGTTAAAGGAAGTTCCGTTATCAGAGCCATGTTTGAAGAAGGAAAGATAATGGCTGAGAAATATGGAAAAGAAAATGTATATGATTTTAGTCTTGGCAATCCCAATGTTCAGGCTCCTTGTGAAGTAAATAATGCAATAAAAGAAATAGTAGAAGAAGAAAATTCTGTTTTCCTTCATGGATATATGAATAATTCAGGATATGAAGATGTAAGGAAAACTATTGCAGACAGTATTAATAAAAAGTTTGATACTTCTTTTAATGAAACAAACATTGTTATGACTGTAGGGGCAGCAGGTGGATTAAATGTTGTTTTAAAGACTCTTTTGGATCCAATGGATGAAGTTATTGTATTTGCACCATATTTTGGTGAATACAGATCTTATGTTTCAAATTATGATGGAAAGATAGTTGAGGTTGAGCCTGATCTTTTAACATTCCAGCTTAATCTTGCTGATTTTGAAGCAAAGATTACTAATAAAACAAAAGCGGTTATTATTAATAATCCAAATAATCCTACAGGTGTTATTTATTCAGAAGAAACAATTAAGGCATTATCTGACATTTTAAATAAAAAAAGTAAGGAACTTGGAATTGATATTTATCTTATAGCTGATGAACCATACAGGGAACTTGCATACGATGGTGAAGAAGTTGTTTATCTTACAAAGTATTATGATAATACAATTGTTGGATATTCATATAGTAAGTCATTATCACTTCCTGGTGAAAGAATTGGATATCTTGTTTTGCCAGATGAATTAAGTGACAGTGATGATATTAAGGCAGCAGCTAATGTGGCAACAAGAATTCTTGGTTTTGTAAATGCTCCATCCCTTATGCAGAGAGTAATTGCAAAATGTATTGATGCTAAGGTAAATGTTGAAGTTTATGATAAAAATAGAAAATTATTATATGATTCACTTGTAAGTTACGGATTTACATGTGTTAAGCCACAGGGAGCGTTTTATTTATTTATGAAGACACCATGCGAAGAGATGGAATTTGTAAATGAAGCTAAAAAGCATCATATTTTGCTTGTACCTGGAAGTTCTTTTGGATGCAAGGGATATGTAAGAATAGCTTATTGTGTTTCTTACGAGACGATAGAAGGCTCTTTAAATGGATTTATGGAACTTGCAAAGAAATACGGACTTAGCTAATAAATAAACATAATAAGAAAGAAGGATAATCATGGGAGACTTTCGTGATAATTTTAGAAAAGTAGTGCCTTATGTACCTGGTGAACAGCCAAAGAAAAAGGTAATAAAATTAAATACAAATGAAAATCCTTATCCACCTTCAAATAAGGTAAACGAGATTATTAAAAGTTTTGATAATAATAAAAATAAATTATATCCGGATCCGGATTGCACTATTTTAAGGGACTCTATTGCAAAAAGATATGGTTTTGATGAGAAAAATGTTTTTGTTGGTGTAGGTTCTGATGATGTGTTATCAGTTGCATTTCTTTCTTTTTTTAATTCAGATAAAGAAGTGCTTTTCCCTGATATAACTTATTCATTTTATAGTGTCTGGGCAGATTTATATAATATAAAATACAGACAGGTAAAAGTAAATGATGATTTTACTATAAATAAAGAGGACTATTACTCAGATAATGGCGGAATTGTGATTGCAAATCCAAATGCACCAACAGCAATCTGCGAGCCTTTGGAATTTATAGAAGACATCCTTAAAAATAATACAGATTCTGTGGTTATAGTGGATGAAGCATATATTGATTTTGGTGGAGTTTCTGCTGTAGAACTTATAAGAAAGTATGAAAATTTATTAGTTGTACAGACATTTTCCAAATCAAGATCTCTTGCAGGTATGAGAATTGGTTTTGCTATTGGAAATGAAGAGCTTATCAAGGAAATGAATGATGTTAAATTCTCGATAAATTCATATACACTTAATCAGGTGTCTCTGGTAAGTGGTGTAGCATGTATAGAAGATGAAGAATATTTTAATGAAACCGTAGAAAAAATTGTAAATACAAGGGAAAGAACAAAAGAAGAATTAAAAAATCTTGGATTTACATTTACTGATTCAAAAACAAATTTCATCTTTGCAACGCATAAAGATTTATTTGCAAAATTTATATTTGAGGAACTTAAGAAAAAGGACATATTTGTGAGATATTTTAGTCTGCCTAGGATTGATAATTATCTAAGAATCACTATAGGAACAGATGAAGAGATGGATGAACTTATAGCTTCATTAAAAGAAATAATAAAATAAAGTAAAAAATAAAATAGAGTAAAAATAGAGAAAAAAAATAAAACTGTGAGTGTAATCTCACAGTTTTTTGTCTTTAATAAATTATATTGTTTTAAGCTAATCCGCTACAAAACTGATTGCTCTGTTCATTATAAACATAATTGATATTTCTGAGCTTACCAATTAAATCATTGATATCTACGTTATTAGATACGCAAAATTCAGAAAGATCATCAAAATTATCTCTAAGCTCAGTATTAACATAGCTTAATAATAAAGCAGGATCACTTGGTAATTTATTAATTAACATTCTTTTTCCTCATTTCTTTAATTAATATTTAAACGGTTTACAACACCTACACTAGTGATAGTATACAACAGATGTATTTTTTTAGTCAATAAAATTAGTAAATTTATTGTATAAATTAAATAATAAACCAGTTGTGTTATGATTGTGTGAAGATTAAAAGGAATTTATGTGGAAAAATAAAAAAATTATAGATGATTATGAAAGCATTAAAGAAATAAGGAATTCATTTTTAAAGTGTATTGTATAAAGGGATTTAAAGATTTATAATATGTATTGTTAGAAAAATTTAAGATAGTATGTATCTGCAATTGTAAAAAAACATAAAATATGAGGTATATAATGGATAAGAAAATTAATGTAATTGGAATTATTGGTGCAATGGATGAGGAAGTAAATGAATTAAAGAGCATTATGACTTCTGTTAAATTGACAAGTAAAGCAAAAATGGACTTTTATGAGGGAATGATAGATGGCAAAGACGTTGTGGTTGTAAGATCAGGAATTGGAAAGGTAAATGCTGGAATCTGCACACAGATTCTTATTGATTTATTCAATGTGGATGTTGTAATTAATACAGGTATAGCAGGTTCGTTAAATGAAAAAATAGATATTTGTGATATTGTATTATCAACAGATGCTCTTCAGCACGATGTTGAAGCAATTGCCTTTGGTTATGAGGCAGGTGTTATACCAAGAATGGATGAGTCTGTATTTAAGGCTGATGAAGATCTTGTTGAGCTTGCATACAAGAAATGTTTAGAAGAACTTCCTGAAATAAATGTATACAAGGGAAGAGTTTTAAGTGGAGACCAGTTTATCTCTGATAAAGAAAAGAAGGACTTCCTTGTTAATACTTTTAAAGGATATTGTACAGAGATGGAAGGAGCAGCAATTGCACATTGTGCTTATTTAAATGATGTGCCATTCCTTATCATCAGAGCAATTTCAGACAAAGCCGACGGAAGTGCCCATATGGATTATCCTGCTTTTGAAAAGCTTGCAATTAAAAACTCTGTAAAACTTATGAAAGCGATTATTGGGGAGATATAAATTTCCTTGATGTTACACTTTTTTTTTCTGTGTATGAAAAATGAAAAAATGAAGAAATGAAGAAATGAAGAAATGAAGAAATGAAGAAATGAAGAAATGAAAAAATGAAGAAATGAAGAAATGAAGAAATGAAAAAATGAAGGTGCAGAAGAAGAAGAAGGAGAATAAGAAGAAGAATAAGCAGAAGAATAAGCAGAAGGAGAAGGAGGAGCTATAAAAATAGCGGAAACAAAAGAAGTTATAGCCAATTGAAGAAGAAAAAGGGCTTATTTGGCAAGAAGCGGCTATAAAGAAAGTCAAAACAGTGGTACGAATAGAAATAGAGAATCTAGAAATCTATTCGTAAACAAAATCAAAGTAGTACGAATAGAAATAGGGAATCTAGAAATCTATCCGTAGACAGTGTCAAAGTGATACGAATAGAAATAGAGAATCTAGGAATCTATCCGTAGACAGTGTCAAAGTAGTACGAATAGAAATAGAAAATCTAGAAATCTATCCGTAGCCAGTGTCAAAGTAGTACGAATAGAAATAGAGAATTTGAGAATCTATTCGCAGACAGTGTCAAAGTAGTACGAATAGAAATAGAGAATCTAGAAATCTATCCGTAGACAAAATCAAAGTGATACGAATAGAAATAGAGAATTTAAGAATCTATTCGCAGATAGTGCCAAAGTAGTACGAATAGAAATAGAGAATCTAAGAATCTATTCGCAGGCAGTGTCAAAGTAGTACGAATAGAAATAGAGAATCTAAGAATCTATTCGCAGACAGTGTCAAAGTAGTACGAATAGAAATAGAGAATTTAAGAATCTATTCGTAGATAGTGCCGAAACAAAAGAAGTTATAGCCGATTGAAGAAGAAAAAAGGCTTATTTGGCAAGAAGCGGCTATAAAGAAAGTCAAAACAAAAGAAGTTATAGCCGATTGAAGAAGAAAAAGGGCTTATTTGGCAAGAAGCGGCTATAAAGAAAGCCAATATAGAAGAAGTTATAGCCAATTGAAGAAGAAAAAGGCCTTATTTAGCAAGAAATGGCTATAAATAAAGCAAAAACAGAATGATTTATAGCTTTGTTAATTATTATCTTATATTCATAAATATTATTACTCTTGACGAATTTAAAAGTAAATAGTATATTATTATAGAAACAAAGGCGTTTTTCCATAGGCAGGAGAATGCCTTTTTTTACATATATACAAATGTTTATTGGTTAATATTGTTTAAAAAGTTAAAAAATATAAGCTGAATAAATAAAAAATTCATCCCAATAAAGCAAAATAATAAATAATAAAAGCAAAAACAATAAAAAAACAATAAAAGCAAAAACCATAAAAGCAAAAACAATAAATAATAAAAGCAAAAACAATAAAAGCAAAAACAATAAAAACAAACACAAAAACATTAAAAGCAAATTCAACAAATGTGAATTGTAAGAAATGTATGTAAAGTAAATGTAAGTAAAGTAAATGTAAGTAAAGTAAAGGAAAGTAAAGAAATAACGGAGGTTAATATGAAGTATACAAAAGAAGATATTTATAATTTAGTTGAGGAAGAAGATGTTGAATTTATCAGACTTCAGTTTACTGATATGTTTGGTGTAATGAAAAACGTTGCTGTTACAGTTAATCAGCTTGATAAAATTTTAGATAATAAATGTACATTTGATGGTTCAATGATTGATGGTTTTTCGAGAGTCGAGGAGTCAGATATGTATCTTTGTCCGGATCTTGATACATTTACTATTTTCCCTTGGAGGCCACAGCAGGGAAAAGTTGCAAGATTTATCTGCAATGTTAAGAGAGTTGATGGAACTGATTTTGAGGGAGATCCAAGACATGTTCTTATTAAGGCAGTAGAGGATGCAAAAGAGATGGGATATGATTTTGTTGTTGGACCTGAGTGTGAATTTTTCTTATTCCATACAGATGATAATGGAAATCCAACAACCGTAACACATGAAAAAGCAGGATATTTTGATCTTGGACCTACTGACAGGGGTGAAAATGTCAGAAGAGACATGGTTTTAAATCTTGAAGATATGGGATTTAATGTAATGGCTTCTCATCATGAGCTTGCTCCGGGACAGCATGAGATTGATTTTGAAGCTGATAATGCGTTAAAGACTGCTGATAATATCATGACTTTCAAGCTTGCAGTAAAATCTGTTGCTAAAAGACATGGACTTCATGCTACATTTATGCCAAAGCCAACATCAGGCGTAAATGGCTCAGGTATGCATATTCAGATGCAGTTATTTAAAGATGGAAAAAATATTTTCTCTGATGAAAATGATAAAAATGGTTTAAGTAAAGAAGCATATGCTTTCCTTGCAGGAATTATTAAGCATATTAAAGGAATGACAGTTATTACTAATCCTTTAGTTAATTCATATAAGAGACTTGTGCCTGGATATGAAGCACCTATTTATATTGCATGGTCAACAAAGAGCAGAAGTCCGCTTATTAGGATTTCTGATTTAAGAGGTGAAGAAACTAAGATAGAACTTAGATGTCCGGATCCAGCAGCTAATCCTTATCTTACACTTGCTGTATGTTTACAGGCAGGACTTGATGGTATTAAGAATAATTTAGAGCCGATGGCACCTGTTGATGAAAATATCAGAAAAATGGATGAAGATGAGATGACAGAGCTTGGAATTGAACAGCTCCCTGAAACATTAAAGGATGCCATAATAAAATTTGAAGAAGATGATTTTGTAAAAGAAATTGTTGGGGCTCATATTTCAAAGAATTATATTAAAGCAAAGAAAAATGAGTGGAAACAGTACAGATCACAGATTACAGAATGGGAAATTGATAAATATCTGCATAAATTTTAATTCTGAAAAATGTTCTTATAAATTAAATTAATTTAAATTAATAATGGAACGGATGATTATATGATTGATATTTTAATTGTCTTTCCTAAGCTTTCTGACGGACAGGGAATCCGTAATCTGCTTATGCGGCATGGTTATAATGTAATCGGTGTTTATACATCCGGAGCACAGGCAAAGGCCATGATGGATGAACTTGATTATGGAGTTGTGGTCTGCGGATATAAATTTAATGATATGGTATATTCAGATCTGTATGAAGAAATGGATTCAAATTTTCAGATGATGCTGATTGCATCAGCTATGAAAATTCAGGAAGGAATTACAGATGGTGTTGTAGGGGTTGAGATGCCTCTGAAAGCCAATGATATGATAGAAGTATTAGAAGTTATGATATCTGCCCTGGAAAGGCTTAGGAAAAAAGATAGAAAAAAACCTAGAGAAAGAAAATTAGCACAGAAAGCCATAATAAACGAAGCTAAGAATGTTCTTATGAAAAACAGGAATATGACTGAAGAAGAGGCTCACAGATACATACAGAAAAACAGTATGGATAGTGGAAATAGTATGGTTGAAACGGCCAGAATGATTCTTGATTTAATTCATTAAAAATGTACAATGCTTAGGTGTTGAAACAATTGTTTTAATGATTTAAAATATATATGTATATAGAGAGGAAAAGATATGTTTAAAATTAATGAAAACTATTTAAAGTTACCAGGAAGTTATTTATTCTCAACTATAGCAAAAAAACAGAGGGAATATAAAAGTATTCATAAGGATGCTAATCTAATCAGCCTTGGTATTGGAGATGTTACATTACCACTTGCAGATGCTGTAACTAAAGCTATGCATAAAGCAGTGGATGAAATGTCTGATCAGAGTACTTTTAAGGGATACGCTCCTGAGCTTGGTTATGAATTTTTAAGAAAAGCTATTTTAGAAAATGATTTTAAAAACAGAGGTGTAGACCTTGATTTAGATGAAATTTTTATTAGTGATGGTGCAAAGAGTGATTCAGGAAATATTGGAGATATCTTTTCTATTGATAATAAGATAGCAGTATGTGATCCTGTTTATCCTGTATATGTTGATACAAATGCAATGTCAGGAAGATGTGGAGATTATCTTGCGGATTTGGAAAGATGGAGTAATGTTATTTATATGCCTTGTACAAAGGAAACAAACTTCGCTCCTGAGTTACCAAAGGAAGAACCGGATATTATTTATCTTTGTTTTCCAAATAATCCAACAGGTGCTACAATTAATAAAGATGAACTTCAAAAATGGGTTGATTATGCATTAAAAGTTGGCGCATGTATTATTTATGATGCTGCTTATGAAGCATATATTTCAGAGGAAGATGTACCTCATTCTATCTATGAATGTGAAGGTGCGAAAGCCTGTGCTATCGAAATCAGAAGTTTTTCTAAAAATGCCGGCTTTACAGGAACAAGACTTGGATATACAATAGTACCTAAGGAGCTTAAAAAAGGTGATGTTTCTCTTAGGGATTTATGGGCAAGAAGACATGGAACAAAATTCAATGGTGCTCCATATATTATCCAAAAAGCCGGTGAAGCTGTTTATAGTAAAGAGGGAAAAGAAGAAACTAAAAAACAGGTTGCTTATTATATGGAAAATGCAAGAATTATCAGAGAAGAGTTAAAGAGTGCAGGATATAACTGTTCCGGTGGTATTAATGCTCCATATATCTGGCTTGAAACACCAAATGGTATGACTTCATGGGAATTCTTTGATTTATTATTAGAGAAGGCAAATGTTGTAGGTACACCGGGTTCCGGATTTGGACCTAGTGGTGAAGGATATTTCAGACTGACAGCATTTGGCAGCAGAGAAAATACTATTGAGGCCTTAAACAGAATTAAAAAAATATAAAATTATAATGTCAGGGAGAGAGTGCAGTGAAGGTAGATGAAATTAATAAAAATATTACGGAGTTGCAAAAAGAATTAGAAGATAGAAAATATCAGAGAAAACGTATTGCAGAGGCTTATGATGAACTTATTAAAAGAGTCAGGAAAAGTGGTATTATAGCACTTATCTGTCTTATTTTGCAGGTTGTATTGTTTACACCTGGATCTAATGACAGACATCATTTATCTCTTGCAGCATTTTCAAGATCCATGACTCCTATAATGATTATTGGATTTATTGCAAGTTTTGGATATTTTGTATGGAAGGGTTATGATCTTTTATTAAATTCAAATACTGATATTGGAAATAAATTGGCTGATAAGCTTAATAAGACTACAACACCAATAAGTTTGGTACTTGATGAATTAAATAATGAGATTATGAATGTTGAAAATGCCCTTCAGAAATATAATGATAAATTATATGAAAGTGGTGGAGTTTATAAAGAGCCTTCAAAGAAAGGTGATATGATTACAAAGGCACCTGAAAAATATGAGGCAAGAGTTATTGAAAGAACAATTATTGAAAAGAAACCTATATCAAAACCTGTAGAAGAGTCTTTTGAAAGTGATAGTTTTCTTGATGATGCAAAGGATTCGATGAAAAATATTGATGATATATTAAACGGTCTTGACAGCACATTTTTAGATGATGAAGATGAGTTTGAAACAAGCGAATCACTTTGGAAAAAAGATACAAAAGGTAAATATGATATAGATTAAGGGTTGACAATTAAATTAAACTAATTTAATATGTTTTGTGGACAAAGGCGTTCCGGATAGTTACCGGTGCGTCTTTTTTTATATAAAAAATTAATAAAAAATTGGAAAAGAATTTTTCTAGAAAGGATGGTATTCACATGGAATTTAAAAACAATTACAGAGAAGTAACTATTAATGAGATAAGCGAGGAGAATATTGGCAATAATTTAAGAGTTGCCGGATGGGTTGAAAATATAAGAGACCATGGTGGAGTATCATTCATAGATTTAAGAGATATGTATGGAGTTTTACAGGTAGTATTAAGAGATACATCTCTTTTAAAGGGGATAGTAAAAGAAATGTCCCTTTCAATAAATGGTATAATTGAAAAAAGAGATGAGGAAACTTATAATCCCAAGATTCCTTCAGGAACAATAGAACTTGAAGCAAAAGAAATAAAAGTACTTGGAAAGGTATATGAAAAGCTTCCTTTTGACATAACTACTTCAAAGGAAATAAGAGAAGATTTGAGACTTAAATACAGATATCTTGATTTAAGAAATAAAAAAGTCAGAGATAATATATTGTTCCGTTCTAAAGTAATAAGTTTTCTTAGAAAAGAAATGGAGGAACTTGGATTTACAGAAGTACAGACACCTATTCTTTGTGCATCTTCTCCTGAGGGTGCAAGGGATTATATAGTTCCATCAAGAAGATATAAGGGTAAGTTTTATGCACTTCCACAGGCTCCACAGCAATATAAGCAATTACTTATGGTTTCAGGTATTGATAAATATTTTCAGATAGCACCTTGTTTCAGGGATGAAGATTCAAGACTTGACAGATCGCCAGGAGAATTTTACCAGCTTGATTTTGAAATGAGTTTTGCAACTGAAGAAGATGTATTTAAGGTTGGTGAATACATTTTATCAAAGACATTTAAGAAGTTTGCAAAAGAGGGATATGCTATTGATGAAAAATTCCCTGTGATAAGTTATGAAAAAGCAATGCTTGAATATGGAACTGACAAACCGGATTTAAGAAATCCTTTAAAGATTATAGATGTTACAGATTTCTTTCAGGAATGCACATTTAAGCCATTTCATAAAAAGTGTGTAAGGGCAATCAAAGTACATGCTGATATGTCAAAAGGTTTTCATGAAAAACTTTTATCATTTGCAATGTCGTTAGGAATGGGCGGACTTGGTTATCTGGAAGTGATGGAAGATTTATCATATAAAGGACCAATTGATAAATTTATTCCTGATGAATTAAAATCCAAGTTAAAAGAACTTGCAAATCTCTCTGTTGGGGATACAATATTTTTTATAGCTGATAAAGAAAAGAAAGCTAATTATTTTGCAGGTGAGATAAGAAATGAACTTGGTAAAAAATTATATCTTATTGAAAAAAATGCATATAGATTTTGTTATATAAATGATTTTCCTATGTATGAGTACAATGAGGAAACTAAAAAAATAGAATTTACACATAATCCTTTTTCTATGCCACAGGGTGGTTTAGAGGCTTTACAGGAAAAAGATCCATTAGAAATACTTGCTTATCAGTATGATATAGTTTGTAACGGTGTAGAGCTTTCATCAGGTGCAGTAAGAAATCATGATGTGGATATTATGGAAAAGGCTTTTGAAATTGCAGGTTACAATAAAGAAGTGCTGGAAGAAAAATTTTCAGCATTATATAATGCGTTTAAATTTGGTGCACCACCACATGCCGGTATGGCACCTGGTGTTGACAGAATGATAATGCTTCTTTTAGAAGAGGAAAGTATAAGGGAAGTTATTGCATTCCCTATGAATGCAAATGGATGTGATCTTATGTGTGATGCACCAAACTATGTAACAGAGACACAGTTAAGGGAAGTTCATATAAAGGTAAGAGATTAGTGAGTTTTTTACGACCGAAACACTAGTTAGTGGTTTAATAAAATGTGAGAGGAAGGAAGTCAGGCATGAAAAAAATTGATGATGAGACACTTGATTATGTTGAGATTCTTGCAAAACTTGATTTATCTGAAGATGAGAGGATAAAAGCAAAAGATGATATGGAAAAAATGCTTGCTTTCATTGAAAAGATGAATGAGCTTGATACTAAGGATGTAGTACCATTAAGTCATGTTACAGATATAAATAATGTTTTTAGGGAAGATGAGGAAGTTTCATCTTTTGAAGCAGAAACTATTTTAAGTAATGCTCCTAAGAATGAAAATAATATGTATGAAGTACCATGTACTATTTTAAGTGAATAGCAATACTTGAAATTATTAAAAATTATAATAAATTTTTATATAGGAGTGTATTATGTCTGATATTTTAGATTTAAGTGCTTATGAAATTAGAAAAAAAATAATTGATAGAGAAATTCTTATAAAAGATGTTCTTGATTTGTTATTTGAAAGAATAAAAGAAAATGATAATAATTCATTTATTACCCTTTGTGAAGATGAAGCTTACAAAAAAGCTGAAGAATTACAAAAGCGTTTAGAAGATGATCCTGATGGAAAAAAAGGAAAGCTTTTTGGTATAGCTGTTGCCATAAAAGATAATATTTGTACAAAAGGAATAAAAACAACTGCAGCCTCAAAAATCTTATATAATTTTGTTCCTGAATATAATGCAACAGTTATAGATTTAATAGAAAAAGAAGATGGAATTATAATTGGAAAAACAAATATGGATGAATTTGCCATGGGTTCTACATCTGAAACATCTTATTATGGAGCTGTAAAAAATCCTTTAAATAATGAGTATGTTTCCGGTGGTTCATCAGGAGGTTCTGCATCAGCTGTTGCAGGACATGAGTGCTTTATGGCACTTGGTTCTGATACAGGTGGTTCCATAAGACAGCCGGCAGGATTTTGTGGGGTTGTTGGTATTAAGCCAACATATTCAAGTGTGTCAAGATATGGCCTTATTGCTTATGGTTCTTCACTTGACCAGATTGGTCCAATAGCAGGAAATGTTACAGATGCGGTGAATTTATTAGAGGTAATTTCTGCATATGATCCAAAGGATTCTACTTCAAAAAATGGAGTGGACAGGGAATATTCAAAGTATTTAACTGATGATATAAAGGACTTAAAGATTGGTGTTCCGAAAGAATATTTATCTGATAGTGTAGATGCTGATGTTAGAGAAAATATAAAAAATGCCATAGAGGTATTTAAAAAGCTTGGCTGTGAGGTAAAGGAGTGTGGTTTAGCTCTTACGGATTATGTTGTTCCGGCTTACTATACAATTGCTTCAGCTGAGGCAAGTTCAAATCTTGAGAGATTTGATGGTGTTAAATATGGTTTAAGAGCTGATGATTATGAAGGGCTTCATGATATGTATAAAAAGACCAGAAAAGAAGGATTTGGAACAGAAGTAAAAAGAAGAATAATGCTTGGTTCCTTTGTACTAAGTTCAGGTTATTATGATGCATATTATTTAAAAGCATTAAGGGTAAGAAATCTTATTAAACAGGAATTTGATAAATTATTTAAAGAGTTTGATGTAATTTTATCTCCTGTATCTCCTGAAACTACACCAAAGATTGGTGAAAGTTTATCAGATCCTATAAAAATGTATCTTAGTGATGTTTATACTGTAAGTGCAAATCTTACAGGAATGCCTGGAATTTCAATTCCATGTGGTATTGATAGAAATAATATGCCTGTAGGAATGCAGCTTTTTGCTGATCATTTCAGGGAAGATAATATTATTAAAGCAGCATATGCATTTGAAAAAGCAGGAAAAGGAATGTAAGGAGGTATAACATGGCAAAAGAATATGAAATGGTCATCGGACTTGAAGTTCATGTGGAATTAGCAACAAAGACCAAGATTTTTTGTGGCTGTAAAACAACATTTGGAATGAAGCCTAATACTCTTACATGTCCTGTATGTTCAGGAATGCCGGGTTCTCTTCCTGTTTTAAATAAAAAAGTATTAGAGTATGCTATTATGGTTGGTCTTGCTACAAACTGTGATATAACAAGATATTCAAAGTTTGACAGAAAAAATTATTTTTATCCTGATAATCCTCAGAATTATCAGATTTCACAGTTATATGAACCAATATGCAGAAATGGTTTTGTAAATATAAAATCAGATGCTGGTGAAAAGAAAATAGGAATACATGAAATTCATATGGAAGAAGATGCAGGAAAACTTGTGCATGATTCTTGGGGAGAAACTTCTTTTGTAGATTATAACAGATCAGGTGTTCCACTTATTGAGATTGTATCAGAACCGGATATGAGAAGCGCAGATGATGTAATAAATTATCTTGAGAAATTAAGACTCATTATCCAATATCTTGGTGTTTCTGATTGTAAATTAAATGAAGGATCAATGAGAGCTGATGTAAATGTTTCTGTTATGGAAAAGGGTTCAAAAACTTTTGGAACAAGAACAGAAATGAAAAATTTAAATTCATTTAAGGCTATAAGAAGAGCAATTGAAAATGAAAGGGAAAGGCAAATAGATCTTATAGAATCCGGTGAAGAGATAGTTCAGGAAACAAGAAAATGGGATGATGAAAAAGGAAAGTCTTATCCTATGCGTTCAAAGGAAGATGCAAAAGATTACAGATATTTCCCTGAACCTGACCTTATGCCTATTGTAATAGATGATGAGTGGCTTGATAAATTAAAAGAAAAAGAGCCTGAATTTAAGGATGAAAAGGTTAAAAGATATATAAGCGAATTTAAGCTTCCTGAGTATGATGCAGATATTATTACTGAAGATAAAAAGATGGCAGACTTTTTTGAAGAAGCCATAAGCTTAGGTGGTGAGCCAAAGAAAATAAGCAATTATCTTTTAGGTGAAGTAAAAAGACTTTTAAATGAAAATAATACAGAGTTTGATAAAATAAATTTAAATCCTTTAAATCTTGTAAAACTTATTAAGATTCAGGAAGAAGGAAAAATTAATTCAACTATTGCAAAAGAAGTTTTTGAAAAGATGTATTACGAGGATGTGGAACCTTTAGAATATATCAAAGAACATTCTCTTATGATGGAAAGCAATGAGGATGAATTAAAGGATATTGTACAAAAAGTAATTGATGAAAATGAAAAATCAGTAGAGGATTACAGAAATGGTAAGGAAAAAGCCTTGGGATTTTTAGTTGGTCAGACAATGAAGGTAACTAAAGGAAAAGCAAATCCAGGAATGATAAATAAGTTGTTAAAGGAATTATTAAGCGATGGAAAGTAAATGTGATGAAAAGCTTCACGAAGAGTGTGGAGTATTTGGAATGTATGATTTTTCAGGAAAAGATGTTGCAAGCAGTATCTATTATGGTCTTTTTGCTTTGCAACACAGAGGTCAGGAAAGTTGTGGTATAGCAGTTTCTGATACATTTGGCCCTAAGGGGAAAGTAACTCTCCATAAGGATATGGGACTTGTTCATGAAGTCTTTAATAAAGATATACTGGACGGAATGAAAGGAAATATTGGTGTAGGACATACAAGATATTCAACAGCAGGTATGAGCACAAGAGAAAACGCACAGCCTCTTGTTATTAATTATGTTAAAGGTATTCTTGGTCTTGCCCATAATGGAAATCTTATAAATGCAAATGAACTTAGAAATGAACTTGCATATACAGGTGCGATTTTCCAGACAACCATTGATTCAGAGGTTATTGCATATCTTATTGCAAGGGAAAGAATAAATACACATTCTGTTGAGGATGCTGTAAAAAGAACCATTCCAAAGATTAAAGGTGCATATGCACTTGTGGTTATGAGTCCTAGAAAACTTATTGGAGCAAGAGATCCTTTTGGTTTTAAACCTTTATGTATTGGTAAAAGGGATGATGCTTATATACTTGCGTCAGAAAGTTGTGCATTAGATACCATAAATGCTGAGTTTGTAAGGGATGTAAAGCCTGGAGAAATAGTAACCATAACAGATGGAAAGATAGTTTCAGATACTTCTCTTTGTATTGATGAGCATAAAAGAGGAAGATGTGTATTTGAATATATTTATTTTGCAAGACCTGACAGCGTTATTGATGAAATTTCAGTTTATGAATCAAGAATACTTGCAGGAAGATTTTTAGCAAAAGATCATCCTGTAGATGCAGATTTAGTTGTTGGTGTGCCGGAATCAGGAAATGCAGCAGCACTTGGTTTTTCTTTGGAATCAAAAATTCCATATGGTGCGGCATTTGTTAAAAATACATATGTTGGAAGAACATTTATAAAACCGGGACAGTCAAGCAGGGAATCTTCTGTATCTGTTAAATTAAATGCCTTATCAAGTATTGTTAAGGATAAAAGGGTTGTAATGATTGATGATTCCATAGTACGGGGAACAACCTGCGGGAAAATCGTAAAGATGCTTAGAAATGCCGGTGCTAAGGAAGTACATGTAAGAATCAGTTCACCGCCATTTTTACATGAATGTTATTTTGGCACAGATGTTCCTTCAAGCTCGCAGCTTATAGCACATAACAGAAGTGTAGATGAGGTATGTAAGCTTATTGGAGCTGACAGTTTAGGTTATCTTTCTATAGATAGAACAAAAGAAATGGTTAACGGCCTTAATATTTGTACAGGCTGTTTTGATAAAAAATATCCTCTTGAACCTCCTAAAGATGATATCAGAGGCGAATATATACAATGATTATCTTAAAACTGCTATTAAAAATAGCAGTTTTAATCGTTTACAATGGTAATATTTTGGAATATAATGACAAAGGATGATTTTTTTAATAAATATAGGAAGGTGTAAGGAAAATGAATAGTATTTATAATAGTCCGTTATCAGAAAGATATGCAAGTAAAGAAATGCAGTATATTTTTTCACCTGATATGAAATTCAGAACTTGGAGAAGACTCTGGGTTGCACTTGCAGAAACAGAAAAAGAACTTGGTTTAAATATTACACAGGAACAGATCGATGAATTAAAAGAGCACATTGATGATATAAATTATGATGTGGCAAAGGAAAGAGAAAAACTTGTAAGACATGATGTTATGAGTCATGTTTACGCATATGGAGTACTTTGTCCAAAGGCAAAAGGTATTATTCATTTAGGAGCTACATCTTGCTATGTTGGTGATAATACAGATATTATCATTATGACAGAAGCTTTAAAGCTTGTTAAAAAGAAACTTGTTAATGTTATTGCAAAATTAAAAGAATTTGCTGATGAATATAAAGGTTTACCAACACTTGCTTTTACTCATTTCCAGCCGGCTCAGCCTACAACTGTAGGAAAGAGAGCAACACTTTGGATGAATGAGCTTGTATCAGACCTTGAAGATTTGGATTATGTTATTTCTTCAATGAAACTTTTAGGCTCTAAAGGTACAACAGGAACACAGGCAAGCTTTTTAGAGTTATTTGAAGGTGACCATGAAAAAGCAAAAATGGTAGACAAACTCATTGCAAAGAAAATGGGATTTGAAAAATGTCAGCCTGTATCAGGTCAGACATATACAAGAAAAGTTGATACAAGAGTATTAAATGTACTTGCAGGTATTGCAGCAAGTGCTCATAAATTCTCAAATGATATAAGACTCTTACAGCATTTAAAAGAAGTTGAAGAGCCATTTGAGAAGAATCAGATTGGTTCATCTGCCATGGCATATAAGAGAAATCCAATGAGAAGTGAAAGAATTGCTTCTCTTGCAAATTATGTAATTGTAGATGCTTTAAATCCTGCTATTACAAGCTCAACACAGTGGTTTGAAAGAACGCTTGATGATTCTGCAAATAAGAGAATCAGTGTACCGGAAGGATTTTTAGCAGTTGACGGTATCTTGGATCTTTACCTCAATATCGTAGATGGTCTTGTTGTTTATCCAAAGGTTATTGAAAAGAGACTTATGTCTGAACTTCCATTTATGGCAACAGAGAATATTATGATGGATGCTGTTAAGGCAGGAGGAGACAGACAGGAACTTCATGAAGAGATAAGAAGATTATCTATGGAAGCAGGAAAGAACGTAAAAGAAAAAGGTCTTGAGAATAATCTTTTAGAGCTTATTGCTGCTGATGAAAAATTTGGTCTTAGTATTGAAGATCTTAAGAAAACAATGGATCCTACAAAATATGTTGGCCGTTCAAAAGAACAGGTTACAGAATTCTTAGAGGAAGTAATTAATCCTATTCTTGAAGAAAATAAGGATTCACTTGGTATAACAGCTGAAATTAATGTTTAATTAGTTTATTTATATTATAAAAGTATAGTTATTAAAGTAGAGTTATAAAAGTATAATAGATAAACGGAGGAAAAGTTATGGGCGGATTTTTTGGAGTTGCTTCAAAAAATGATTGTGTGTTTGATTTATTTTTCGGTACAGATTATCATTCACATTTAGGAACAAGAAGAGGTGGAATGGTTGTATTTGATAAAGAACAGGGCTTTGACCGTTCTATTCATAATATTGAGAATTCACCTTTTAGAACAAAATTTGAAAAAGAAGTTAATGAGATGAAAGGAAATATTGGTATTGGTTGTATTTCTGATTATGAGCCACAGCCACTTATTGTCCGTTCACATCATGGAACTTTTGCCATAACAACTGTTGGAAAGATTAATAACGTAGACAGTATTGTTGACAAAATATTCAGTAATGGAAATACTCATTTTCTTGAAATGAGTGGTGGAGAAATAAATGCTACTGAGCTTGTGGCAGCCATCATTAACCAGAAAGAAAATATGATTGACGGTTTAAGATTTGCTCAGGAAATTATCGAAGGTTCAATGACTATTCTTATTCTTACACCTCTTGGAATATACGTTGCCAGAGATAAATATGGAAGAACACCAGCCATTATTGGAAAAAATGAAAATGGATATTGTGTTACTTTTGAATCATTTGCATATTTAAATCTTGGATATGAAGATTATAAAGAATTAGGTCCCGGAGAAATAGATATCATTACTCCTGAAGAAGTAAGAATGCTTGTAAAACCAGGCGGAGAAATGAAAATCTGTACATTCTTATGGATTTATTATGGATATCCAACCTCAAGTTACGAAGGTATAAATGTAGAAGAGATGAGATACAGATGTGGTTCTATGCTTGCAAAGAGAGATAAAGGAAATTGTGAACCTGATATTGTTGCAGGTGTTCCTGATTCAGGAACAGCACATGCCGTAGGTTATGCAAATGAGTCAGGTATTCCTTTTTCAAGACCATTTATCAAATATACACCTACATGGCCAAGATCATTTATGCCAACAATACAGAGTAAGAGAAATCTTATTGCAAAGATGAAACTTATACCTGTACATGACTTAATTAAAGATAGAAAGCTTCTTTTAATTGATGATTCAATTGTAAGAGGAACACAGCTTCGTGAAACAACAGAATTTTTATATAACAGTGGTGCAAAAGAGGTTCATATAAGACCAGCATGTCCTCCACTTGTTTATGGATGTAAATATATTAACTTCTCACGTTCAACATCTGAGATGGATCTTATAACAAGAAGAGTTATCAGGGACTTTGAAGGTGAAAATGTTTCAGAAGAGAAGTTGAAAGAATATACAAATCCTGATTCTGAAAATTATAACAGAATGATTGAAGAAATCAGAAAACAGCTTAACTTTACATCTCTTCGTTATCACAGACTTGATGATATGATTAATTCAATGGATATCGATAAGTCTAAACTTTGTACATATTGCTGGAATGGTGAAGAATAAGAGTATGTATACAAAAAATAATACATAAGGAGATTTACTATGTGGGCAGATGAAAGCGTATTTTACCAGATATATCCTTTAGGATTTTGTGGTGCTCCATTTGAAAATGATGGTGTCTTAAAATCAAGGATATTAAAAGTAAATGACTGGATTGGACATATTAAAAAATTAGGAGCAGATGCAATTTATTTTTCTCCTGTATTTGAGTCTGATACTCATGGATATAATACAAGAGATTATAAAAAAATTGATACCAGACTTGGAACAAATGAAGATTTTAAAAATGTTTGCGATAATCTTCATAAAGAGGGAATCAAAGTAGTACTTGATGGTGTATTTAACCATGTAGGAAGAGGGTTCTTTGCTTTCCAGGATGTTCTTAAAAATAGAGAAAATTCACCATACAGATGGTGGTTTGCAAATATTGATTTTGGCGGTAATTCAGCTTATAATGACGGACTTTGGTATGAAGGCTGGGAAGGTAATTATGACCTTGTAAAATTAAATTTAAGAAATGATGATGTGGTTAATTATCTTTTTGACAGCATTAAGATGTGGTATGAAGAATTTAACATCGATGGATTAAGACTTGATGTGGCATATTGTCTCGACAGGGATTTCTTAAAGAGATTAAGAAGTTTTTGTAAAGGATTAAATCCTGATTTCTGGATTATGGGAGAAACACTCCATGGTGATTATAATATGCTTGTTAATCCTGAAATGCTTGATAGCTGCACAAATTATGAATGCTATAAAGGATTGTTCTCAAGCTTTAATTCCATGAATATGTTTGAGATAGTTCATTCACTTTTAAGACAGTTTGGTCCTGAACAGTGGACATTATATAAGGGAAAACATCTTTTCTCATTTGTTGATAATCATGATGTTTCAAGAGTGGCATCCATTCTTTCAAATGAAAAACATATTCCACTTATTTATGCAATGTGCTTTGGAATGCCTGGTATCCCTTGTGTTTATTATGGAAGTGAGTGGGGAACAAAGGCTGATAAATCTCAGGGTGATCCTGCACTCAGGGTTTCTTTTGAAAAACCTGAATGGAATGAACTTACAGACTTTATTGCAAAACTTGCTAAAGCTAAAAAGACAAGTTTACCTCTTCAGTATGGGGATTTTTATTCAAAAGTTCTTACAAATAAGCAGTGTGTATTTGAAAGAAATCTTGATGGTAAACGTGTTTTTGTAGCAATTAACGCTGATGAAAATGAATTTGTGGCACATGCTGATTATGGCGTGGGCGAAGGAATTGATTTACTTACAGATGAAAGAGTGGATTTTGGCGGAGGATTGACACTTAAGCCATATTCAGCCATGTTTATAGATGTAAACTAAAAAATATAAAGGAGACATACAATGAATCATTTAATTATACCTGATGATTATAAACCGGCTTTATCCATCAGAGAAACTGAAATTGGAATTAAGCTTGTTAAAGATTATTTTGAAAGAGCACTTGCTAAAAGACTTAATCTTACAAGAGTTTCTGCACCATTATTTGTAAGACCTGAAACAGGACTTAATGATAACTTAAATGGTGTTGAAAGACCTGTAAGTTTTGGCGTAAAAGAGCAGAATGAAGCAGAGGTTGAAATTGTTCATTCTCTTGCAAAGTGGAAAAGACAGGCTCTTAAAAGATATGGTTTCCATTCAAATGAAGGCCTTTATACAGATATGAATGCCATAAGACGTGATGAGGATACAGACAATATCCATTCGATTTTCGTTGACCAGTGGGACTGGGAAAGAATTATTTCTAAAGAAGAAAGAAATGAAGAAACATTAAAAACTATTGTCTGCAAAGTTTATGAAACATTAAAAGAAACAGAAGAATATATTGCAGAACATTATAATTACGTTGAAAGAATTTTACCTGAAAAGATTTTCTTTATTACATCACAGGAACTTGAAAATATGTATCCTGACCTTACACCAAAGGAAAGAGAATACGAAATAGCAAAAGATAAAAAAGCTGTATTTATTATGCAGATTGGTGATTTGCTTGCATCAGGAGAAAAACATGATGGCAGAGCGCCTGATTATGATGATTGGAAATTAAATGGTGATATTATTGTATATTATCCTGTTTTAGATATTGCACTTGAATTATCATCAATGGGTATCAGAGTAGATGAGGATTCTTTAAAAGAACAGCTTAAGAAAGCTGATTGTGAGGAAAGAAAAGACCTTCCATTCCAGAAAGCAATCTTAGATAAAGAATTGCCTTATACAATTGGTGGTGGAATCGGACAGTCAAGAATATGTATGTTCTTCTTAAGAAAAGCTCATATTGGTGAAGTACAGGCATCTATCTGGCCGGATGATGTTATAGAAGAAACAATGAAGAAAGATATTGTTCTTTTATAAAGCTTGATAATACTTGAAATAAAAGTTATAATTAAAGCAGTTGTTTAGTGAGATTATAATTTTAGAAAAGGATATATATGAAGAAGATTGCAGTAGTTACAGATAGCAACAGCGGTATTTCAAAAAAGCTGGCAGAAGAAAAAAATATTTTTCTTTTACCTATGCCATTTTTAATAGATGGTGAGGAATATTATGAGTGGGAAAATCTTACGGCAGAAGAATTTTATGCAAAATTAAAAAATGATTGTGAGATTCTTACATCACAGCCTTCACCTGAAAGTACATTAAAGTTATGGGATAAGGTATTAGAAGAATATGATGAGATTGTGCATATACCGATGTCATCAGGTCTTAGTAGTGAGTATCAGACAGCATGCATGTTTGCAGAGGATTATGAGGGAAAGGTTTTTGTTGTAAATAATCAAAGAATTTCAGTTACAATGAAACAATCCGTAAGAGATGCATTTACTCTTATCAGACAGGGTAAAGATGCTAAAGAGATAAAAGAAATTCTCGAAGAAAGAAAGCATGAGAATAATATTTATATTATGGTTGATACATTAAAGTATTTGCAGAAGGGTGGAAGAATAACACCTGCAGTTGCGATGCTTGGAAATCTTTTAAAGATTAAGCCTATTTTACAGATAAATGGTGAAAAGCTTGATACTTTTGCTAAAGCCAGAACGGTTAAACAGGCAAAGGCTGTTATGATTGAAGCTATAAAAAATGATATAGAAAACAAATATGATAATAATAAAAATGGAGATGTTACTATTTCCCTTGCTCATACTGATAATTCTGAAGCTGTAGAACAGTTCAGACAGGAAGTAGCTGAAATATTTAAGGATATAGAGATAGTTGATGTTGATGATTTATCACTTAGTGTTTCTTGTCATATCGGACCTGGAGCCCTTGCAATTACATGTCAGAGAGTAATTAAATAATCATATAATAAATTTAAAATCCGGTTAGATAATTCTGACTGGATTTTTTATTTTAAAAATTTTTAAAAAATTTAAAAAAATTTTGCAACACTTCGTGGTTAAAAGCACACTTATTAAATATACAGATAAAATATTTAAGTGAAAGGAGGATATAAATGGCTGATATAGCAAAGTTAAGTGAAGTGAAAAAATTTGTAAGAAAAGCAAAAAAAGGAGATAATTCAAGTTTTGAGACACTTTATGAATTGTATTATAAAGATCTTTATAAAATGGCTTTGTATATGACAGGTGATAGTTTTGAAGCAGAAAATATCGTAAGTGATACAGTGCTTGATGCATATGCATCTTTAGATAAGTTAAAGGATGATGGGGCATTTAAAAGCTGGATCATAAAAATACTTATAAATAAATGTAAAAGAGCAAGAAAGAATTTTGCAGAGAAAAAAGAAAAGTTTGAAAGTGAACCTGTGGAAGAAAAAACAGATTTACAATCAGGTATTGATATCCAGAAAAAAGTTGAGGAAGAATTACTTGTAAAACAGGCTTTTTTGGCACTTGATGAGGAAGAAAAGGAAATAGTTATAATGAAAGTATATGGTGAATATAACAGTAGTGAGATAGGCAAAGTATTGAATTTAAAGCCAAATACGGTACGTTCAAAGTATAAAAGAGCTCTGGAAAAAATGAAAGATAAACTTGCAGGATAATATTTAAGTGTGTTTGGAGGTGCTTATTATGAGTAAAGATAAGAAAAAAGATTTAGATCTTGAAATTGAAAATAAATTAAAAAATGAAAATGAAAATATTCCTGAGGGATTATCTCCTGAAAATATGAAAAAAAAGATTGAAAATATGTCAAAGGAAGAAAAAGAAAAAAGAAGTAACAGCGAGGATGTTCCTGTGGAAGATAAAAAAAGTAAGGGTAGTAAAAAGATTGCGGTTGTTACATATTCACTTTTAGTTGCTGCAGTTGTATTTTTAGCAGTTGGTATTAACTTAAAATCAGGCTATTTTAGAAATATTACAAATAGAAATTTAACGGTTAAAAAGACTGAAAAAAATAATGAAGACAATAAAAAGAGTAATGAGAATAAAGAAAATGAAGATAATAAAGGTGGTAATTATAGTAAAGCATACAGGTATTTTAATAAAATAAAGGATAGCGGACAGAATGTTTACTATGATTATACAACAGGCATGGAAGAAGATTTTGCTACAAATGAGGCTGAATCTTCTGAAGAAAGAAAAGGAACTGAAAGTAAGTTAGAAGAACATGATTACACGGATACAAATGTAAGAACAGAAGGCGTACTAGAAGGAGATATAGTAAAAACTGATGGAAATTATATTTATGAATATGATGATAATCATGAAAAAATAAATATATATGAAGTGAATAAAGGTAATGTGGAAAAGTTAAGTTCTGTAAAAATAGGCAATATTTCATATGGTGATATGTATATTTACGAAGACGAACTTATTCTTATTGGTTCTGAATTTAATGATGAATATGATTATGATGATGAATATTATTATGGTGCCTATGAATATTATCATCAGAATGAAGAAACTTTAATAAAAATATTTGATGTAAGTGACAGAAAAAATCCTAAAGAAAAGTATTCTACAAGCCAGGATGGAAGTTTTTATTCTACAAGACTTGTAGACGGAGTTTTATATACATTTTCAAATAAATATATAAATATTGACGGCATAGAAGAGGATGATTATAAGACTTTTGTTCCAACAGCTGATGGTACTGTTTTAGAGGAAGATGAGCTTATTATCCCTGGAAATGTATATGATGATACATATGTTGTGATTACTGCACTTAATATAAAAGATGAAGAAATTGTTGATAAAATGGGGGTTTTAGCCGGAAGAGATCTGTTGTATGTAAGCGAAGAAAATATTTATCTTACAGATTATGTATATGACTGGTATAGTTTCAGCTCAGGTGACAAAACACAGATTATTAAAATTTCATATAAAGATGGAAAATTAGAAGAAAAGGCAAGAAAAACAATAAAAGGATATCTTGATGATGATTACTGTATAGATGAATATAATAATTACTTAAGAGTTGTGGTTTCATATTATGATACTATTACTTATGAAAACAAGAATGCATTATATGTTTATGATGAGAATTTAGAAAAGGTTGGAAGCATAAGAAATATTGCAAAAGGTGAAACTATAAAATCTGCAAGATTTATGGGTGACTGGGGATATTTTGTAACCTTTAGAAATACAGATCCATTATTTGCAGTAGATTTATCAGATCCTGAAAATCCTGAAATAACTGATTACTTAAAGATTCCTGGTTTTTCAGAGTATATGCATCCATATGATGAAAATCATCTCATAGGTATTGGCTATGAAGCTGATGAAAATGGCAGAACAGATTGTATTAAGATGTCTATGTTTGATATAAGTGATCCTGAAAATATAAAGGAAACAAAGAAAGTAGTATTCCCTGGATACACATATGCAACTGTATTATATGATAGAAATTCATTTATGTTTGATAATAAGAATAAGACATTTGGATTTGCCATAGAAGGTGAATATGGAAGCTCATATGTTGTGTTTAAATATGAAAATGATAACTTTGAAAAATTACTTGAAACAAAAATATCTGAGGAAGAAAACTATTTTTATTCAGGAAGTTCATGTACAAGAGGTATTGTAATTGATGATTATTTATATATAATTATATGTGGCGAAAAGATTTTGGTATATGATAAGGATTATAATTTGAAAGAATAATTTTGCTAATAAAATAGGAACATGGTGAAGTAATGTTTGAAACTGAAGAAGTAAAAGAAAAATTGATATTAGTTTCTGTATCACTGGGAAATCCCGGTGATACAGAAAAATCTTTGGATGAACTTGAAGAACTTGTAGATACTGCAGGTGGGGAATGTGTAGGAAGAATGGTTCAAAATCTTGACTCTTTTGTCAGTGCAACTTATCTTGGGAAAGGTAAGATAGAAGAGTTAAAGATGCTTATAGACTTAAAGAAAGCAGATGGAATAGTATGTGATGATGAACTTAGTCCTATGCAGTTAAAAAATCTTACTGATGAATTAAATGTTAAAGTAATGGACAGAACTTTAATTATCCTTGACATATTTGCTGCAAGAGCAACAACAAGAGAAGGTAAGATTCAGGTAGAGTTAGCCCAGCTTCGTTACCGTTCTACAAGGCTTTTAGGATTTGGTAAAGATTTATCAAGACTTGGTGGTGGTATTGGTACAAGAGGTCCCGGTGAAAAGAAATTAGAGATTGACAGAAGAGTAATAAAAAACAGAATTGCTATGCTTAGGCAGGATGTAAAAGAGATTGAAAAGCACAGGGAACTTACAAGAAAAAATAGAAAAGCAGGAAGTATTACAAATGTGGCAATTGTTGGTTATACAAATGCCGGTAAATCAACATTTTTAAACACTGTTACTAATGCAAGCATATTAGAAGAGGATAAGCTTTTTGCAACATTAGATCCTACAACAAGAGAATATACTACAAAAAACGGTGGTAAGATTTTGTTTACGGATACTGTAGGATTTATAAGAAAATTACCACATCACCTTGTAGAAGCTTTTAAAAGTACATTAGAAGAGGCGATGCATGGGGATATTATTTTACATATCATTGATGTTTCAAATGAGCAGTATGAAGAACAGATGAAGGTTGTATATGAAACATTAGACAGTCTCGGAGTAAAAAATAAACCTGTTATAAGTGTCTTTAATAAGATTGATAAACTTAGTGAAGAAGAAAAAAATGATATTATTTTTAAAGATGTAAGAGCAAAATATGTGGAATGTGCATCTATTAAAAAGGGTATTGGAATCGATAATATAATTAATGATATTGAAGAGATTATCAGGGAACAAAAGATTTATGTTGAAAAATTAATTCCATACAGTGAAGCGGGTATTATCCAGAAAATCAGAAAAGATGGTGAACTTTTAAAAGAAGAATATAAAGAAGATGGTATATATGTTGAAGCATATATACCACCTTTCATGAGGCTTTAGTGTTACTATAACGTAACACTAACGGGCCTCTTTTTTCATTGATTTTTTCATTTCATACATTTTCTTATCTGCAGTTTTTTCAGCAGTATCAAGGTCTTTTGATGAATCATCACACCATGCTATTCCATATGCAATAGAAAGTGGAACAGGAGGTAATGGCTCTGTTGAATTATATTCCTGTATAAGATTTTGCAGCTTTTCAATAGCCATATCAACCTGTGTATTACTTATTCCTGTATCTATAACTGTTATAAATTCATCACCACCGGTTCTATAACAGGTTCCAACACTTTTAAAGCTTTTTTCTATTGATTTGGCAGCTGTAATTATATGTTTATCTCCGGCATCGTGACCATAATTATCATTTACGGTTTTCTGATTATTTATGTCTAATTGGATGATTGCACAATTATCAGATTTTTTCTTTAATTCATTTTCTTTCTGACTGAATGCTAATCTGTTATTTATACCGGTAAGTGCATCGGTATATGCAAGTGCTTTCATAATTTCAGCTTTATTTTTTTCCATTGCAGCTTTTCTATAGTCCTGTATCATGTACATACCTACTTCACAAAGGAAAATAAATATACCGAATCTTGTGAAAATACTAGTGTTTTGCATTGTATTTAAACGAAGTATAAATCTTATCATATCAATGGCAGTACATATTGCAAGACATATGATGCCAATTGTAATAGAGTTAAGAAGTGCAGGATTGATGCTTTTTCTTTTCTTTGCCAGAATTACAAGTACAGTACATGTTATTGCTGATAAAATAATTGTAACATGTGTAATATATACTAAATCCCTGTAATCATATTTTGTACAATATACAAGTATTATAGTTACAAGGAAATTTAATGTTATTGCAGCAGTAAAGAAGTAGTTAAAAATATTTTTCTTTTTATTCTTTGTAACTTCAGTAATAAATGCAACAGGAGCATATGGAGTAAGCATAAGAGTTATATAATTAATAAATCTTATAAGCTCAGGTTTTGTTGTGATTAATTGGAAATACAGGGTATCACTAAGTGACCACAATGCTATCAGTACTGCGAATTCTCCAAGATAAACAAAGCCTGTAGGATTATCCTTATAATATCCTGATATAATCATAAGTAAACCGATAACAAGAGTTATTATACAAAGAATAAAACCGCCTAAGCCTTCCCTGAATATATTTACTGTAAATTCCATTGAATCACCAACACATGCATCATAAAAAATCGCAGATTCCATAGTAAATAAAGGTGTAATCTCCAGTTTTAAAATGGATGTATGATTTGGTATTGAGATTGAATGAATGTATGTTCCATAAGATTTACCATATAATTTATTAAATTTTGGATTGTATTCATAAATTAACTTTCCGTCAGCATAAACTTTAAAAACAGTAGCTTTTGTCTTGGAACAAAAACGACAATTTGAAAAATTAATATCTCCAACGTGTTTTGTTACTGTAATTTCCCCTTTGGGAAGTTTGTCCAGCGAAATCTCATTCCCATCTTTATCCTGCCAGCCGTTGTTTAATGAAATGGATTTTGCTATATAAATATTTTGGACATTGCTTTCTTGTTTTGCTACGAAAAGATATAAAAAACATATAATAGCAATGATTATAAAGTTAAAAATCATATGCTTTTCTATTTTTCTAAAATAACTTCTCATATAAAAAGAAATGACCCTTTCACGAATTTTTAATATATATATTTTACCATAAAATTTTTAATAGTTCTATAGTATGGAAATATTGTAACATTTCTGATATAATTTAAAATTGTAAAAAAAGAGGAAAAGGTGAATATATGATATCAAAAGAAATATTAGCTAAAATTGAAAAGTATGATCAGAAACAGTTACTTAGATATTATGATGAAATTTCTGAAGATGAAAAGAAAGTTTTTGAAAGAGAATTGGAAGAACTTGATTTTACCTATCTTGATATTTATAAAATAGCTGGAGAAAATGCTAAAAAGGAATCTGTTTATGAGCCTATAGCTGCTATGAAGCTTGGGGAAATAAATGAAAATAAAGAAGCATATGAAAAAATAGGAATTGAGGCTATTAAAGATACAAAGGTTGCTGCGATTTTACTTGCCGGTGGTCAGGGAAGCAGACTTGGTTTTGACAAACCAAAGGGTATGTTTAATATTGGAATAACTAAAGATGTATTTATTTTTGAAAGACTTATCTCTAATCTTTTGGAGGTAGTTAATAAGGCGGGATGTTATATTCCTTTATTTATCATGACCAGCGAGAAAAATGATTCAGATACCAGAGCATTTTTTGAAGAAAAAAATTATTTTGGATATGATAAAAATTTTGTTCATTTCTTTGTTCAGGAAATGGCACCATCTATTGATTATAATGGAAAATTTTTAATGGAGAGTAAATATAAATTATCTCTTTCTCCAAATGGAAATGGTGGGTGGTTTAAATCACTTATGAATTCAGATGTAAGTGATAAATTTAATGAATATGGAATTGAATGGTTAAATGTTTTTGCTGTTGATAATGTATTACAGAGAATCGCAGATCCTGTATTTATCGGAGCTACAATTGATTCTAAGAAGCCATCGGGAGCAAAGGTTGTAAGAAAAGCATCTCCTGATGAAAGAGTTGGTGTTGTCTGCAAAGAAAATAACAGACCTTCCATTGTTGAGTATTATGAACTTACAAAAGAGATGATGGAGAAAAAGGATGAGTCAGGGGAACCTGCATATAACTATGGAGTTATTTTAAATTATCTTTTTAACTTCAAAGAGTTATGTAATATTATGAATAATAAGCTTACAAATCATATGGCAGAAAAGAAGATAACTTATATTGATGATAATGGAAATGTTATAACACCTGAAAGTCCAAATGGATATAAGTTTGAAACACTTATACTTGATATGATAAATATGCTTGATGACTGCCTTGTGTTTGAGGTTGAAAGAAATAAAGAATTTGCCCCTATCAAGAATAAAACAGGAGTGGATTCTATAGATTCAGCAAGAGCCTTGCTCAAAGAGAATGATATTGAACTCTAATCAGTAAATTAAAGTAAGTTTACTTGCTGTAAATAATACATATAAATAGTCTTACAAGAAGGAGTCTTTGTTATGAATACCTTATTACAAAATTTAACTGAAAATTTTAAAGCTGCATTTAAAGAATGCGGATATGATGAGAAATATGGAAAAGTAACTTTATCTAACAGACCTGATTTGTGTGAATATCAGTGTAATGGAGCAATGGCAGCTGCAAAGGAATATAAGAAAGCACCAATCATGATTGCAAATGATGTGGTTGCAAAGCTTGAAAAAAGCAAGTGCTTTAAGAAAATTGAAGCTGTTAATCCGGGTTTTATAAATTTTGATCTTAGTATGTCTTTTTTATCTGATTATGTTAATGAAATGAAAGAAGATAAAGACAACTTAGGATGTGAAAAGAATGAAAATCCATCAAAGATTATCATAGATTACGGCGGAGCAAATGTTGCAAAACCTCTTCATGTAGGACATTTACGTTCAGCTGTTATTGGTGAAAGTATTAAAAGAATTCTTAAATTCCTTGGAAATGATACAGTTGGTGATGTTCATCTTGGTGACTGGGGTCTTCAGATGGGACTTATAATTACAGAGCTTAAGGAGAGAAAACCTGAACTTGTTTATTTTGATAGTAATTATGAAGGTGAATATCCTAAAGAAGCTCCTTTTACTATTTCTGAATTAGAAGAAATCTATCCATATGCTAATGCAAAATCAAAGGAAGATGAAGAATTTAAGGAAAAAGCAAGACAGGCTACATTTGAACTTCAGAATGGAAATAAGGGATATTATGCTTTATGGCAGCATATCATAAATGTTTCTGTAACTGATCTTAAGAAGAATTATGATAACTTAAATGTAGAATTTGAATTATGGAAAAAAGAAAGCGATGCACAGAAATATATTCCTGACATGGTAAATTACATGAAGGAAAATAATTATACAAGAGTAAGTGAAGGTGCATTAGTTGTTGATGTAAAAGAAGATACAGATAAAAAAGAAATGCCACCTTGTATGATTTTAAAATCAAATGGTGCAACTCTTTATAATACAACAGATCTTGCAACAATAGTTGAAAGAATGGAAATGTTTTCACCTGATCATATTATTTATGTTGTTGATAAAAGACAGGAATTATATTTTGAGCAGGTATTCAGATGTGCAAAGAAAACAAAACTTGTAAATGATGATACACGTCTTACATTTATTGGTTTTGGAACAATGAATGGAAAAGATGGAAAGCCTTTCAAGACAAGAGATGGCGGTGTTATGAGACTTGAAAATCTTATAAAAGAGATAAATAATGCCGTATATAATAAGATTATGGAAAACAGGGAAGTTTCAGAAGAAGAAGCAAGAGAAATTGCGGGAGTTGTTGGATTATCAGCTCTTAAATATGGCGATTTATCTAATCAGGCATCAAAGGATTATATATTTGATATTGAAAGATTTACTTCATTTGAAGGAAATACAGGCCCATATATTCTTTATACAATTGTAAGAATTAAATCAATTCTTAATAAATATTTAGAAAATAACAGCTTGGAGAATAGTGAAATTGTTCTTGAAGAAAGCGAAACTGTAAAGGCTCTTTTACTTGAAATTTCTAAGTTTAATGAAGTTATTTATAACGCAGCTGAAGAATTGGCGCCACATAAGATTTGCTCTTATGTATATGATCTTTCAAATGTATTTAACAGATTTTATCATGAAACAAAAATTCTTGGAGAAGAAAACGAAAGTGTTAAAGCAAATTATATTAAATTACTTTCGCTTACAAAGGATATTTTGGAAAAATCAATTTACCTTCTTGGTTTTGATGCTCCGGAAAGAATGTAAAATATTTTAAAAAAAGGCGCAGGTATACCGGCGCCTTCTTTAATTTGTAAGAATGGGAGGATTTCAATGGAAGAATGGGGACTTGTTTTATCAGGCGGTGGAGCAAAAGGAGCTTACCAGCTTGGTGTATTAAAAGCTTTAAAAGAAAAAGGATATTTAGAAAATATAAAGGCTGTGTCAGGGGCAAGTATTGGTTCTTTAAATGCCATATCACTTGCTGCTGGTGATATTGAAAAAATAATTAAGGCATGGAAAAAAGTTAATCTTTTAACTGTCTTTGATACTGAACTTGAAAAAATTGACGGAGTAGAGGGATTTGCTTTAAGAGACGGAATGTTAAAACTCATAAGAGATAATATAGATTATGAAAAAGTTATTAATTGTCCTTATTCTGTCTATGCTTCGCTTTCAAAAATAATAAGTGAAAATGAATTTCTTGTTGAGTATAAGAAATTAAATGGTGAAAGTTATGATAATCTTGAAAAGATTATTGAGGCTTCATCTGCAATGCCTATTATTTATGAAGCAGTTGAAATTAATGGTGTTAAATACAGAGATGGCGGATTATCTGATAATGTGCCTATAAAACCTGTGTATGATGAGGGTAATAGAAATATAATTTTATTATGTCTTAATAAAGATCAGAAAAAATATGAGTATAAGTATAGTGATGTAAACTTTCTGTCGATATACCCAAGCAGGGATTTAGGTGATTTATCAGGAACACTTAATTTTACACATAAATTTATTGAATTTGCAATAAAATTAGGATATAAAGACGGCCTTAGAAATATAGATGCTTATGAAAATCATTTATCTGAATCAACAATTAATGATAGAGAAAAATCAGACTATGAGCAGATAATGAGAGAACTTAATCAGGATAAAATAGAGCAATCTGTGAATAAAAATTTAAATGCAATAGATGACTTGATAAATAAGCATAATGTGTTTTGAAATATTGGTTCGGGAATAGAAATTGTTTTTATAAATCTTATTTTTTATAACGAAACTATACTGTGGCTATAGCCACAGTAATATTTGTACAAGAATCGCTCTCGCAAGTTTACTTGCAGAGACGATTCCTGTACAAATTACACATGCCACATATGTGGCATGTATGTTTCGTTATAAAATCAATAAAATATTTATATTATTTTAATTAACAGAGGGATTTTATATGAAGTTTGTACATATTGGTGATTTGCATATAGGGAAAAGTCTTGGAGAATATGATTTATATGATGATCAGAGATATATTCTTGATCAGATAGTAAAAATATCAGCAGATGAAAAGGCAGATGGAATATTAATTGCCGGAGATGTTTATGATAAAAGTATTCCATCAGAAACAGCCGTAAATCTTTTTGATTATTTTATAAGAAAGCTTGTGGGTGAAAATATAAAAGTTTTCATTATTTCCGGAAATCATGATTCTGATGAAAGACTTGGCTTTGGTGCAAGTCTTTTTGAAAAAAATGGAGTATATATATCAACAAAGTATGATGGAAATATTAAGTCATACTCTTTTGATGATGAAAATGGAAAAGTAAATGTTTTTCTATTGCCATTTATTAAAAGTTCTTATGTTAAGCATTATTATCCGGATGAAGAAATTAAAACATATAATGATGCTATAGACGTGGCGATAAAAAATACAAAAATAAATAAAAATGAAAGAAATATAATGGTTGCTCATCAGTTTGTTACTTCAAAAAGTGAAGCACCTAAGATAGCAGGTTCAGAAGGTTTACTTGTTATAAATGTTGGAACTGTTGAACAGGCATATAATGATGTGTTTAAGGATTTTGATTATACAGCACTTGGACATATTCATTCTCCTCAAAAGATTGGTAAAGAAAATATAAGATATTCAGGCTCGATTTTAAAATATTCATTAAGTGAGGCAAAATCTGAAAAATCCCTAACTGTTATAGATTTAAAAGATAAGAATAACATAGATATTAAACAGGTTATATTAGAGCCTAAGAGAGATTTAAGACATATAAAAGGTGAATTAAAAAAGCTTTTAAATAAAGAAAATATAAAGAATCCTGATGATTTTATTTACGTTACATTAACGGATGAAGATTTAATTGAAAATGCAATTGGAATTGTAAGAGAGTATTATCCTAATGTTGTAAAACTTGATTATGATAATTCGAAAACAAAGGAAATTAAAGGATTTGAGATAGATAATATCAGTGAAGAAAAAACTTTTAAAGAAATAATTTCTGATTTTTACAATATTATTTATGGTGATGAAATTTCAGAAGACGAGATGAAGATATTAAAAGAGATTGCAGAAAGAGCAGGTATATTAAATGAAACCAATTAAGTTAACTATATGTGCTATAGGTCCATATGCAACGGAAATGCCACCTGTTTATTTTGAGAAATTTGAAGATAGGGGACTTTTTTTAATATCAGGTGATACCGGTGCCGGAAAGACAACTATTTTTGATGCCATCTCATTTGCTTTGTATGGAAAAGCAAGTGGGTTTTATCGTGATACAAAGGGGCTTAGAAGTGAATATGCAAAAGATGATGTAGAAAGTTTTGTTGAGTTTACTTTTTCACATCAGGGAAATGTTTATTATATTAAAAGGACTCCTCCGTATGAAAGAAATAAAAAAAGAGGAAGCGGTACTGTAAGTATAAAAGAAACAGTTGTTTTGAAGAAAAACGATGATGAGCCTGTTGAAGGTTTATCTGAGGTGAATAAAAGAATAATAGAGCTTTTAGGTATTGATGAAAATCAGTTTAAACAGATGGTTATGATAGCCCAGGGTGAGTTTTTTAAACTGCTTAATGCTGATACAAAAGAGCGTACTGAAATTTTAAGAACTATCTTTATGACAGAGGGTTATAAAGATATGGAATATATTTTAAAAGATGAAAAAAACGATGTATATAAGAAAAAAATGGATACAATAGCCGGTATTTCTTTACATCTTAATGATATTATTCTGAATGAAAATAATTCATTTACAGAAGAATTTATAAAAAAAAAGAATGAAATTGATAATACAAAAATTGTTTTGGATTCTGATGAAATTAATAATATTATTGAAAAAATCATTGATGATGACAAAGAAAAATTAGATGTTATTTCAAAGAAGTTAAGACAGGATGAAAATGAGCTTGAGAAGTTAAATAAAGCTTTAAATGTAGCAACTATGGATAATCAGGCTGTTTTAAAATACATGGATTTAAGAGATGCTGTGGAAGCACTTATTTTTGAAAAGAAAAAAAATGACAGACTAAAACATGATATTGAAATGACTAAATATGCCAGATATAACGTTAAACCAACATATGACAGATGGCAGGAAGATATTAAAAATATTGAAAGTACAGAAGCTTTGATTAAAGAAGAGGAAGAGATACGAAAAGACCTATATAACCGGGAAAACGTATTAAAGAAAATTATAGATAATAACCCTAATCTTTCAAAAGAAATCAAGAAGATGGAAAATGAAATTGATAAGATAGAAAGTGAAGAGGATGATTATAAAAACAGGGAGATATATACAAAAGAGATTGAAAAACTTGAAGCAGAAGAAAAAACTGTGCTTGAAAAAGAAGAAACATTAAAAAATAAAGAAAAAGATTTAAAAGAAAAAATAAATAATCTTGATAAAAAAATTCAATTACTTCCTGAGGTAAATGAGGAAAAAATCAAGGCAGAAGTATATTTGGAAAAATTAAATGCACTCTTTAATGATATTAAAACTATCCTAGAATCTGATTTTGTATTATTTGAAAATAAGAAAAAAGAAAAAGAAGAAAATGCACGGATTTATATAAAAATCAAGAGTGAATATGACGTTATACGAGATAAAAAAATTAGTATTCAGGATGAGCTTGAAAGGTGCAGGGCAGGGATTCTTGCAAAAGATTTAGTGGACGGTAAACCATGTCCTGTATGTGGTTCGACTATACATCCAAGTAAAGCTGAATTTGTTGGGAATGATGTAACAGATAATGATTTAAAGCTTATTTCAGAGGAAGAAGAAAAGATTCTTTCAAAAAAAGATAATGCTTTAAAAAATGCAGAAAGTGCTAATTCGGCTTATGTAGAATTAGAAAAAGTTATAAGAAATAAAATATATCTTTGTATTAAAAATGAAAATTATAAAGATGAATTTAAAAAAATAAATAAAGATTTAGATTCATTTAATTTATCAGATTTAAAAGATATTATTCTGGATGAAAAGCAGAAAGTTTCTGATTATATTAATAATGCTAAAAAGAAATGTGTGCTTTTAAAAGAAAAATTGGAAGAATATGAATTGAGTCAGAGAAAATTAAATGATTTAAAAGAAAATGAAATTATTAAAATTACTGAAGAATTAAATGAAATATTAAAAAGAAAAGAAGAGATAAGAACAGAGGTTGTACAGAAAAAAGCATATCTTGAAAATCTAAAGAAGCTTGAATATGACTCATATGATGATGCAATAAAAGAAGCAAATGTATTAAAAGAAAAAATAAATATTCTTAATGATACCATTATTTCATCTGAAGAAGAGTATAAGATTTTAAGAGATGAAAAAACAAAGAATGATACTTTAATTGAAACAAATACAGAAAATTTAAAAAGATATTATATGAGTAAACCTAATACTGAACTTTTCTTTATGATTGAATCAGAAAAGTATGGATTTACTTCAACGGAAGAATTTTTAAAATATCTCAATAATGACCTGGATATTGAAAAAAGTGAGGAAGAAGTAAGTGAATATGAGACAAAGCTGAAGGTTTCTAAAGAAAGGTTAAAGGATGCCAAAAAAGATGCTGAAAATAAAAAATATATTGATGTTGAAATCCTGGAAAATGATATAAATGAAAAGAAAAATATTGTAAATGAAATCAGAAAAAAGAAAACAGAAATTGAATTCAGCATAAAGAATAATCAGGAGAAATTTGATAAAATAAAAGAAAAAGAAAAGGAACTGGAAGAATATACCAAAAAAGATAACGTTTATACAAGATTATATAAGCTGATTTCAGGACAGACAGGAAAAGAAAAAATTACTTTGGAACAATTTGTGCAGAAATCCGGCTTTGATAAGATTATAAAAGCTGCAAATAAAAGGCTTTATCCTATGAGTGATGGTCAATATGTACTTGAAAGAAAAGAGGATTCATTTGGTAAAAAGAGTAATACTTTCCTCGATTTGATGGTATTTGATAATTATACAGGACATAAAAGGCCTGTAAAGAATCTGTCAGGTGGAGAGAGTTTTAAGGCATCACTTAGCCTTGCCCTTGGTCTTTCAGATACAATTTCATCCCATATGGGAGGAATACAGATGGATGCACTTTTTATTGATGAAGGTTTTGGTACTCTTGATAAGAAATCTATTGAAAGTGCAATGGATATTCTTATTAACTTATCAGGAAAGGATAAACTTGTTGGAATTATCAGCCATAGAGAAGAATTATTAGAAAGCATTCCGGATAAAATAGTTGTTGAAAAAGGAAGAGATGGAGCATATATTAAGGCATAATTTGTATTGTATATATATTTAATAGAATTATTAGAAAGATAAAAAAGGAGAGCGTATTATGGATAATTTAAAGAAAAAACTTCTGCTTTTAAAAAAGATTTCGTTATTTGTTATTTTAAGTATAAGTATTCTTTCCATGACATCTTGTGGTAAGAATGATGAAAAATATGAGAAATATGATTTGGAGATAGATACTTTATCGGTTGGAAAAGCTGATGCGATTATTATAACAATTAAGGATAAAACAGTTTTAATTGATTGTGGTGAAGAAGATGATTCAAAAAAAATAATTGATAACCTTAAGGCAAAAAAGATAAATCACATTGATTTGCTCATGATTACACACTTTGACAAAGATCACGTAGGTGGGGCGAAAGATGTTATAAATGAATTTGATATTGATAAGGTAATGTATCCTGATTATGAGGGTACAAATAAGGAATACGAAGAGTTTTTAAGTGTTCTTGATAAGGTTAAGGATGTTGAAGTTGTAAGTACTGACAGTGAATTTACTTATGAAGAAGCTGATTTTTCTGTTTATCCTGTTAAAGATAAATCAGTTCTGGATCCTGAAAAAGATGATTATGATAATGAAATGTCTTTGGTAACAAGGCTTAATTTTGGTAAAAAAACTTTTTTATTTGCCGGAGATATCGAAAAAGACAGAATAGGTATGATGCTTGATGAAGGTTTTGATTTTAAATGTGACTGGCTTAAATTCCCTCATCATGGAAGTTATTGTAAATATTTAGAAGATATGTTGAATAAATGTGATCCTGAATATGTTGTGATGTCTGTAGATAAAGAAGAACCGGTTGAAGATAAAGCTATGGAAGTCATAAAAAAATATGATTTTAAATCTTTTGATACTTCGGTAAATGATATTATTACTTATAGTGATGGTGAAGAAATAGAAGTTGTTAAGAAATAACAAAACAAAAGAAAGGAGAAAGTCCGTTTCTTAAGGAGAAAATTGGATGGTATGAAATATGAAAATTAACAGAGTAATTTGGATTGTACTTGACAGTGTTGGCATGGGGGCTGGTAAAGATGCAAATTTATTTGATGATGAAGGTACAAATACAATAGGGCATGTATATGAAAAATGTGGAGGATTAAATCTTCCTAATATGGTTAAATTAGGTCTTGGAAATATTGAAGGAATGACCTGCTTTGAAAAAGAAAGTAATCCTTTGGGATGTTTTGGAAGGTTAAGAGAAAAATCTAATGGAAAAGATACAACTATTGGGCATTGGGAAATGACAGGCATATATACACCTCATAAGTTTCCAACATATCCTACTGGTTTTCCTGAAGAAATAATAGATGAATTTATTGAGAAAGCTGATATACCCGGGGTGCTTGGTAATAAAGTTGCATCAGGAACAGAAATATTAAAAGAACTTGGTGATGAGCATATAAAGACAAAGATGCCTATTGTATATACATCAGTTGATAGTGTTTTTCAGATAGCCTGTCATGAAGAAGTGTATCCACCTGAAGAATTATACAGGTTATGCAGGGTTGCAAGAGAAATTTTAAAAGATGAAAATGAGGTTGCAAGAGTTATTGCAAGACCATTTGTAGGTGAATATCCTTTTGAAAGAACTGCAAACAGAAGGGATTTTTCAAAGATGCCTGATGAAAATAATCTTTTATGTAAGATGAAAGAAAGAAATATGAATGTATGTGCAGTTGGCAAAATTGAAGATATATTTGCAGGAAGAGGAATAACAGATGCTGTTCATACAAAGGATAATATGGATGGAATGGATAAAACTCTTGATTATATGAAAAAAATTAACGATGGTCTGATTTTTACCAATCTTGTTGAGTTTGATTCAAAATGGGGACATAGAAATGATTATATAAATTATGGAAAAGGCCTTGAAGAATTTGATGTCAGATTAAAAGAAGTAATGGATGTGTCCAAAGATACAGATATGATTGTTATTACGGCAGATCATGGCTGTGACCCTACTACTAAAGGAACAGATCATACAAGAGAAGATGTTCCTCTTTTGATTTATGGAAAAGGTCTTAAAAAAGGTGTTAATTTAGGTATAAGAGATACCTTTGCAGATACCGGAGCTACGGTTCTTGAAATTATGGGAATAGAAGATAAATTACCTATTGGAGAGAGCTTTTTAAAAGATATTATATAAAAATTGATATAGCAATTTAATAGACACGAATTTTTAAATATGATAAACTACAAAGAGTTTTCCTGGAGGTTGAAACATGAATATTAAGAAATTTTTTCAAAATAAAGCATATATAAAAAATTTTATATTGGTTGTAATTGTACCAATTTTTCTTAATTTATTTATTGAAATATTAAACAGAGCTTCAATACTTGGTGGAGTAAAATATATGTTTACATCCCCAATCAGATTTTTAGCGAGTACGATGATTATTGTGGCTGCATGTTCTGTCTGTCTTATATTTAGAAGAAGAGTTTTTGTAGTTTCAATAATTTCAGCTGTATTTTTGCTTGGCGGAGTGACAAATGCTATTCTTCAGTCAGTAAGAGTGAGTCCTTTTAACGTATCTGATATTGCTGTGCTTGATTCAGCTGTTGATCTTTTTGATAAATATCTTGATGCAAAGATGGTTACATATGTTTCTCTTGGATTCATTGTAGTGTTTGCAATTATTCTTTTATTATTTTTTAAAGGACCAAGAGTTGATTATAAATTTAATCATTGGAAGAATCTTTCGCTTTCACTTATAACAATAGTATTTACAATAGTAATGTTTCATATTCTTATAAATTTTGGTGTATTTAGTACAACATTTAATAATCTTACTAATGCATACAGGGATTATGGATTTGTATACTCTTTTGGAATTGGTATTATTGATAAAGGTGTAAAGAAACCTGAAGATTATTCAAAGGATAAAATTGAATCTATTGTAAATAAGAATGATACGGCGTATTCAGATATTGTTCTTTCAAAGGAAACAAATAAGCCTAATATTATATTTTTACAGTTAGAATCATTTTTTGATATTAAGTCCGTAAAAGACATTGAATTTAATGAAAATCCGATACCATATTTTAATGAATTACAGGAAAAATATTCCACAGGATATTTAAATGTATTTAATGCAGGATATGGTACATGTAATACTGAATTTGAAATAATGACAGGAATGAATCTTGATGATTTTGGTCCTGGAGAAATTCCTTTTAAATCAGTGCTTACATCCACAACATGTGAAAGTATTGCTTTTAATTTAAAAGAATATGGATATTCAACACATGCCATTCATGATAATGATGCGACATTTTATCACAGAAGCACAGTATTTCCTAATATTGGATATGATACATTTACATCTATCGAATATATGAATATTGATGAGTTTACACCAACAGGCTGGGCAAAAGATAAATGTCTAACAAGTGAAATCGTTGATACATTAAAGAGTACTGAAGGAAAAGATTATATTTATACAATCTCAGTGCAGGGACATGGAAATTATCCTACAACAGAAGTGCTTAGTGATGATGAGAAAAAAATAGAAATAGTTTCCGGTGTTGATGATGAAGGAAGAAAAAATGCCATTGAATATTATGCAAATGAAATTCATGAAATGGATGATTTTATAAGAGATCTCACAAAGGCGTTAGAAGATTTTTCAGAAGATACAATACTTGTAATGTATGGAGATCATCTTCCAGGACTTGGTTTTTCTGAAAATGATTTATCAAATAAAAGTCTTTATCAGACAGAATATATTATCTGGAATAATTTTGATATGCCAAAAGTAGATAAGGATTTAGAGACATATCAGCTTGCAGCAACAGTGCTTAAAAGTTTAAATATGAATTCCGGTGTGATTAACAGATATCATCAGAGTTACCTTGATGATACAGATGAGGATTCTAAAGAATATTTAAGTGGTCTTCAAAATCTTGAATATGATATACTTTACGGAGATAAGATTGTTTATGATGGTATAAATCCATATACAAAAACTAAGATACAGATGGGAATCAAGGATATTTCAATAAAATCCCTGAATGTAAAGACTAAAGATGATGATACATATGTTACTGTTGAAGGTAAGAATTTTAATCAACACAGTAAAGTATATGTAAATGGAAAATTGCAGGAAACAGAATATATAGATGAAAATAATTTATCTATAAAATATGAACCTCAGGTGCTTGATTCTTTTGTTGTATCCCAGTGTGATGCAGATAGTGGTTTTGTAATCAGTTCTACAAAAGAATGTTTATATTACGGTATGGATTCAGAGACTGAAGAAAGCACGGAAGATAAAACAAAGAAAGAAACTGAAAAAAAGACAGAAAGCAGTTCAGAAAAAACTACAGAATAAAATACCGGAAATGAGCCTTGGTTATAGTGATGATAAAATATTAATATAAAAAAAAGGAAGATGTTAAAATGAATCTTGAGTTTGATCTTCAGGTATTTAAGGGTCCGTTGGATTTGTTGCTTCACCTGATTGAAAAAAATAAAATTAATATCTATGATATACCTATTTCTGAAATCACAGAGCAATATATGGATTATGTAAGAATGATGAGTAAGCAGGATTTAAATATTGTAAGTGAATTTTTAGTTATGGCTGCAACTCTTTTAGATATTAAGGCAAAGATGCTTCTTCCGAAAGAAGAAGAGGAAGAAGAGAGCGAAGATCCAAGAAAAGACCTTGTTGAAAGACTTTTAGAGTATAAGAGATTTAAATACATGTCCTTGGAATTAAAAGACAGAAGTATAGATGCTACAAAAGCTTTTTATCATGCTCCTGATATTCCAAAGGAAGTG
Source organism: Lachnospiraceae bacterium RM5 (assembly GCA_900110975.1). Lineage (GTDB taxonomy): Bacteria > Bacillota > Clostridia > Lachnospirales > Lachnospiraceae > Bovifimicola. Next base: position 68,703 of record FOFK01000002.1, on the reverse strand, counting down.
AAAATGTATGAACCGCCTGTTGAGATTGACAAACTCTTAGATGGCATAACTCTTGAAAAGATGAATCAGATTTTTAAGGATGTACTTAAAAGACAGGTTGATAAAATAGATCCAATAAGAAGTAATTTTAAAACAATTGAAAAAGAAGAAGTGTCATTAGAAGACAAGATGACATTTGCACTTGATTTTGCAAGAAAAAATAAAAAATGTAGTTTTAGAAAGCTTCTTGGAAAACAGATTGGTAAAATACATATTATTGTAACTTTTCTTGCCATACTTGAACTTATGAAGATTGGAAAAATAAATATTACACAGGATAATATTTTTGATGAAATTATTATTGAGGCGGTGTAATAAAAAATTATTTTGATTTAATATTTTTAATTACTATAGAAAAAGGAAATTAATATGAGCGAAATATTAACAGAAGATTTAAATACTGCAAGAGCAGCGATAGAAGCGATTCTTTTTACAATGGGAGAAAGCGTTTCCTTGGATAAAATTGCTGCTGCCATAGGGCAGAGTGAAAAAACAACAAAGAAAATAATAACATCAATGATGGATGAGTATGAGGAATCAAAAAGAGGTATAAAAATTATTGAACTTAACGGTGCATATCAGTTATGTACAAAAAAAGATTTATATGAGTATCTTATTAAGGTTGCAAGTGCTCCTAAAAAAAGAGTTATAACAGATGTAATGCTTGAAACTCTTTCCATTATTGCTTACAAACAGCCGGTTACAAAATCAGAAATTGAAAATATAAGAGGTGTTAAATCGGATCATGCGGTTAATAAACTTATTGAATATGATCTTGTTTGTGAAGTTGGAAGATTAGATGCACCCGGAAGACCAATTCTTTTTGGAACAACAGAAGAATTCTTAAGATACTTTGGGATAAATTCTATAGAAAACTTACCGGATATTGATCCTGTACGTTATGATGAGTTCAGACAGGAAGCAGAAAATGAGATTCCTGTAAAAAATTAGACAATAAAATATTTTTTTTGAATTTTTTATATAATTGTTGAAAAAAATGGTATAGAAATATATTAAAATTAACTAAAATTTGAAAAAAAAACGAAAATGGGGCTTTATGCAAAATGCACAAAAAAAGCCCCTGTTTTATTGTAAAAATATTGACAATGATAAGCGTAAATGCTATACTTACAGATGAAAAAGGGCTTTTAAGTGAGGATATTAGTAAAATTATACAAATAATTTTACCTAATTCAAAATAAAGTTCTTATAATTAATAATATAGAACATTTATATGTTCGGAAAGGTTGAAGAAAGAATGAGAAAAAGAATTTTTGCTGGTGTATTAGCAACAGCTATGGTAGCAAGTCTTTTAACTGGTTGTTCAAGTTCAAGAACAACAAAACACAAAGTAAGTGAAGTTGATGTTGATAGCATTGATTTCAAAACAAATCTTGATATCAATACAAAAGATGATATCGAACTCACAGTTTGGGAGTCAGCAGAAGGACCAGACGAATTTATTAAGAAAGCTGGAGAGTATTTTACAAAACTTTATCCAAATATCAAAATTAAGTATGTAAATGTAGAATCTACAGATGCTAACTCAAAGATCGTTTTAGACGGACCTTCAGGAACAGGAGCAGATGTATTTGCATGTGCTCATGATACTATCGGTGTTATGGCTGCATCAGGAGCTATTGAACCAGTACCTGATTCAGAAAAAGAAATCGTTGCAGGATCTTGTTTAGAATCAGCTTTACAGGGTGCTACTCTTAATGAATCTGATGGATCATCAGTTCTTTATGGATATCCTGTATCAGTTGAAACATATGCATTATTCTACAACAAAGCACTTATCTCTAAAGAAGAGATACCTACAACAATGGAAGATATGATGACATACATGACAGAATTCAAAGCAGATTCTAAGAATGATGGAAAACAGCCATTCTTATTTGATGCTGGTAATGCTTATTATAGTGTAATGTTCACATCTACACCTGATATTCATCTTTATGGTGAAAATGGAAATGATGTAACTAATACATATATGAACTCAGCAGATTCTGTTAAACAGATGGAAGATTTCGTAGCATTATCTAAGATTGTTGGACAGAACACAGGTGATATCGATTACAAGCATAATGATTCATTATTTGCAGCTGGATCACTTGCAATGGATATCTCAGGTGCATGGAACATTAAGACATTTGAAGAATCAAATATCGATTTTGGAATCACAGCTATTCCTTCATTATCAGGATCTACACAGCCACCTACAAACTTCATGGGTGTTAGATGTATGTTTGTTTCTAAATATTCTAAACACATCCCAGAAGCTCAGGCTTTTGCAGAATTCCTTATGACAAAAGAAATGCAGCAGTTAAGATGTGAAATCACATGTACAATGCCTGCTAGAGATGATGTTTTAGATAACATCACAGATGATACAATTAAGGAATACATGAACGGATTAAATGAGCAGATTCAGTACTCATATCCAATGCCTAACATGGCTAATGCTTCATTATTCTGGTCAGCATTTGGTTCTGCTTATTCAAATATCTGGAATGGTATCGTAACAGATATTCAGAAGGAATTAGATACTGCAAATAAGTCAGCTACAAAAAATAAATAATTAATTTATAAAAATGGCGGGATGGATAAATCTCCATCCTGTCAAATAAAAAAAGAAAGATAGGTGAGAATATGGATTTATCCCTTAGTACAGACGGTTCTTCTAAGAAAAAAGTACTTATTGCATCATGTATTTTTATGGGATTAGGACATATACTTTACTTAAAGCAGTTTGTTAAAGGTATTGTTTTAGCTGCTATCGAAGTAATCTTTTTACTTAGTTCTAAAACAGTTTTACAGATGTTAAATGATATGATTCATTTATCAAATGGTTATGAAAGATTAGCTACATTCCGTTTGATTGATGGTATCATCGCACTTTGTATCTTAGTGCTTTTTGTAATGATATATGTTATTTCAATCAAGAGTGCATTAGAAGGTTATAATGAATTTTGTTTAGAGGGTAGAACAAAGAGTAATAAAGAATCAATTCAGGGCTTATTTGGAAAAGCTTTCCCAATTATCGCTCTTTCGCCAACAGTTATTTTGGTTGTATTCTTCGTTATTGTTCCTTTAGTATTTTCTATTACAACAGGTTTTACTAACTGGTCAAAACCTGATCATCTTGCAAAAGCATTTGGAACAAATATTGACTGGGTTGGATTTTCTAACTATAAAGACATGTTCTTTGGTGGAGATACAGAATGGACAGGTTCATTCGCAGGCGTTGCTGTATGGACAGTTTGTTGGGGATTCTTAGCTACATTTACATGTTACTTTGGTGGAACAATCTTAGCAGCATTCCTTTATGAAGCAAAATTAAAAGTTACTCCAGTATTTAGAGCAATTTTAATTTTACCTTATGCTATACCTTCTATCCTTACAGTTTCTGTTTGGAAGAACTTATTAAATGAAAGTTATGGACCAATTAATAAAACATTAAGACAGTTAGGAATTATTTCAAGTAATATTCCTTGGTTAAATGATTCTAAGTTAGCAAAGGTTGTTTGTATCCTTGTTAACATGTGGGTTGGTGTACCATACTTCATGCTTCTTATTACAGGACAGATGACAGCTATTTCAGCTGATGTATATGAAGCAGCAAGAATTGACGGAGCTACAGGTATTCAGACATTTATGTATATTACATTACCACTTGTCTTATATCAGACAGTTCCACTTATCATTATGTCATTTACACATAATATTAACAACTTCGGTGCTATTTACTTCTTAACAGGAGGTAATCCATCGACAGCTAAATCAACAGTTACAGGAGCCGGTGCTACTGATATCCTGGTAACATGGATTTACAAACTTACTATGAATGATATGCAATATTGTAAAGCGGCAGTTCTGGCTATGCTGGTATTTATCGTTCTTGCACCATTTGCTATATTTAACTTCATAAATACTAAGTCATTTAAGGAGGGTGAATTATAATGGAAGATAAAGCAAAAAATGCCTCAACTAAAAGAACCGTATTTAAGGTATTTGTTTGTGTTGTACTTACAATATGTTCTTTAGTTGTACTTTATCCTATTATCTATACTATTAGTACAGCGTTCTCTCCTTTGATGACAGATGCTAATAGTAACATCATACCATTTGCAGATGGTTTCTCTACTTTACAGTTTGAGAGATTATTCCTTGATGAAGATTATCTTTTATGGGTAAAGAACACATTGTTCCTTGCTATCTGTACATGTTTATTGTCAGTAGTTGTTTGTTCTTTATCAGCATACGTTTTCTCAAGATTCAAATTTGCAATGCGTAAAGGTATGATGATATCAATGCTTGTATTACAGGTTTTCCCATCTTTCGTAGGAATGATTGCTATTTACGTTATCATAAATAGAATCGGTGCTGCAGATCAGTTATGGGGATTAGTACTTGTATACGTTTCAGGAAATATTCCATATAACACATGGTTAGTAAAGAGTTATCTTGATACAATTCCTAAGTCTTTGGATGAAGCTGCAAGAATTGACGGTGCAAACCATATGAAGATATTCTTTAGTGTAATTTTCCCAATTGCTAAACCAATTATCATTTTCTTAGCAATTACAACATTTACAGGACCATGGATGGATTACATTTTCCCTAAGATGATTCTTTCAACATCCGAACATTATACATTAGCTATTGGAATTATGAGATTTATTGAGTCTACAACTAATAAATTCACATTGTTTGCTGCAGGAGCTATCCTTGTATCAGTTCCATTCGTTATCTTCTTTGTAGCAGGTCAGAAAGCCATGACTACAGGACTTGGAGCAGCAGCGGTTAAAGGATAATAGTTAAATATAATAGAACCTAAAAGGCCTCTATTCTATAGAGGTCTTTTTTTATGGGCTATGTATTTATTGCAGTAGAGGTATTTATAAATATTTATATTGCCAATTGCCCGTGAATAAAATATAATCTTAAATGTATTATTTAAAACAAAAGATAAATATACAATATAATATATATGAAAACAGGAGTATTTAAATGAAGATATCAGAAATATTAAAAAATGAAGATATAACTATTTCTATGGAAGTTTTTCCTCCAAAATCAAATGCCAATTATGATGATGTAGAAGCTGCTGTTAAAGAAATAGCAAAATTAAAACCATCTTTTATTAGCTGTACATATGGAGCGGGCGGAGGAACATCAGATAATACAGTTAAGATTTCAAAAACTATTAAAGACCTTGGTGTTACATCCATGGCACATCTTACATGTATTTCATCAACAAAAGATAAAGTTGAAAGCCAGATAAAAAAAATCAAAGAAAATAATATTGAGAATATTCTTGCTCTAAGAGGTGATATTCCTAAAGATATGGAATTTCCAATGGATAATCATTTCAGATATGCTTCAGATCTTATAAATGAAATTAAAACTATTTATCCTGAAGCCTGCATAGGAGGAGCATGCTACCCTGAAAAACATCCGGAGGCCTTAAATAAGGATGCAGATATAAAAAATATCAAAAAAAAGGTAGATGCTGGATGCGAATTTTTGACAACGCAGATGTTTTTTGATAATTCAGTTTATTATAATTATCTATACAGATTAAGAGAAGCAGGCATAAATGTACCGGTTATTGCAGGAATTATGCCTGTTACTTCAAAGAGACAAATGGAAAGATCTATCGAACTTTCAGGCTGTATAGTACCTCCAAGATTTAAGGCGTTAGTAGATAAATTTGGAGATAATCCTGAAGCAATGACAAATGCAGGAATTGTATATGCCTGTGATCAGATTATTGATTTACTTGCAAATGGAATAAAGAATATTCACATTTATACAATGAACAAACCTGATGTTTCAAGGGAAATATATACAATTTTAAGAGGGATAATTTAGATTTATTAATCTATAAAAATAAAGAGAGGATATGGATATATAATAAAATGTTGGCAATTATAGTATGTACTTTTACTTTTTTAATTATTGAATTTATTTGTTATATGCTAATTTTAGCATTAGTTGAAATATTAGTTGGCTTATGTCTTGGATATAAATTTGTATCTTTTAGTTTTGCCGGATTAATGATAAGAAATGATAATAATAAAATATCATTTGAAATAGTTCCTATCAGATTTTTGGCAATGACAATTTTGATTAGAAAAGAAGTAAATGGAAAGACTAAGTTAATAAAAGGAACGTCTGAATTTTTAATAATGACAGTATTAACTATATTGTCATTATACATTTGGCATGTAATTTCTTTAGATAATATTTATTTAAGATATATTGATAAAACATTGATATTATGTCTTGTTTTTCATGGAATATTATTTATGGATACAGTAAAGAAATTCTTTTCGAAAGGCCATGAACATTATATCTGGGAACAGGAAATAAAAATTTCAAATCAGTTAAAGAATGGAATCAGACCAAATCAGATAAATTTAATAGATTTAAATATGGATAGTAATGATTTTACAGAAAAGAAATGTATTTTATATAATTATTTTATCTTGCTGGATAATAAAAAATATGATGAATTATTACCGTATATTGAAAAGTTTGAGCAATATATTGGAACAAGGAATAATATTATAGCATCGGATTTTCCGTATGCATTTGAGATAATTTATTATTATTCTATGGTTAACAATGATATAAAAAAAGCAGAACATTATGTAACTTTATTAGGTGATGTATTGAAAAATGATATGGATCTTAATGGAAGAAGAGTATATGCAGGATATTTAATTGGAACAGGTAAACCAAAAGAATTGATTATGAAAGTTTTTGAACAATGTAAAAGTTATAATTTAAATGACAGTTCAAAAATAATTGCCACAATGGAGTATGACTTAATAAGTCAGTTAAAAGAAAATTATTTATAAAGTTAGGAGAGAAATAAAATGGGAAATATGTCATATGCTGTTATTTCATTTGTTGCAGCAATAATTTTGTTATTTACAAGAATAAAATTTATGATTAAAGGTAAAAAAGTTAAGGCTAAGATAAAGGAGTATATTTGTCCAAAAGGTGCCTATATTCCTATTATGGAATTTGAACATGAAGGACAGGTTATGAATATTAAAGCTAAAAATGGCTGGAAGAATCAAAAGTATGATATTGGAACAGAAATGGAAATTTTTTATATACCTGGTAATGAAAAAGAAGTAAAAATTATTTCTGATTATTCAGATTTATTATATGCGGCTTTATTTTTTGTATGCGGTGTAGTAATTGTAATTTGTCTTAAATTTAGATAAGATTAATAAGATGATTTATGTACAAAACATCTTGACATCTAAAAAAAATAGTATTAAAATTTTTGTAGATAAAAATTTCATATAAGAAACCTATGAGATGGAGATAAAAATAGTTGTGCACTCCCAGAGAGTCGTGATGGTGGAAATCGACAGAACGCAGATTATTAAATGGACCATTGAGGGCATAGTCAAAGGCTTAGTAATTTTTTTATGATAGCTTAGTATTCTATGACGTGGGTGCATACGTTAGTTGCAGGGAATATGATAGTATTCTTCTAAAGTGCATATGTTTTACATATGAATCAAGGTGGTACCGCGATATATATCGTCCTTGGCAGATTTAATCTGCCAGGGATTTTTTTATTTTAGCGAACATGTCAAGGGTTATATTTGAAATTTGTTTCTAATAAAATCACAGAAAGGATGATAAGTATGAAATTTTTGCCATCACTTGAAGAGGTGAAAAAAAATAAGAATGAAGATTTTAACATTGTTCCTTTAAGTGTTGAAATTTATTCTGATTTTACAACACCTATAGAAGTAATGAAAAAATTAAAAACAATTAGTAAACATTGTTATTTATTAGAAAGTGTAGAGGAAAACAAAAGCTACGGAAGATATACATTTTTAGGATATGACCCTAAGATGGAAATTACTTGTATTAATAACAGGTTAGAAATTAAAGGAGAAAAAAATCTTAGTATTTTAACAGATTCTCCAGATGACTATATCAGAGAAATTTTAAAAGATTATAAATCAGATAAATATAGTTACCTTCCATCTTTTACAGGAGGACTTGTTGGATATTTTTCTTATGATCATATAAAGTATGCTGAAAAATCTTTAAATCTTGACGCAAAGGATGAAGAGCACTTTAAGGATATTGATTTAATGCTTTTTGATAAGGTAATTGCATTTGATAATTTCAGACAAAAAATAATTTTAATACAGAATATTAAACTTGATGATATTGAAAAGAATTATAACGAAGGAATTAAAAGCCTTGAAGAAATGATTAATATCGTTAAGAATGTTAAGGCTGATGAACCTAAAAAGGGAAGAAGAACATCTGATTACAGATATTTATTTGATAAAAATGAATATATGGATAAGGTGGAAGTTGTAAAAGAACATATCAGGGAAGGTGATATTTTCCAGCTCGTTTTATCAAACAGAATTGAAGCTGATTATGAAGGAAGTTTATTTGATACATACAGGGTACTAAGAACACTTAATCCTTCACCATATATGTTTTATTTTTCTAGTGATGATATTGAAATGGCAGGTGCATCACCTGAAACACTTGTTAAAGTAAATGATGGAAAAATATTAACTTATCCTCTGGCGGGAACCAGAAAAAGAGGAGAAACCAAAGAAGAGGATGATGAATTTATAAAGGATCTCCTTAGTGATGAAAAAGAACTTGCAGAACACAATATGCTTGTAGATCTTGGAAGAAATGATCTTGGAAGAATATGTGAATATGGTTCTGTTAAGGTTGACAGATATATGGATATACTTAAATATTCACATGTAATCCATATTGGTTCTACTGTTTGTGGTGAATTAAGAAAAGATAAAGATGCATTAGATGCAATAGAATCAGTACTTCCAGCAGGAACTTTATCAGGAGCACCAAAAATCAAAGCATGCCAGATAATAAATAAGCTTGAAGATAATAAAAGAGGTGTATATGGTGGTGCAATAGGATATCTTGATTTTTCAGGAAATATGGATACATGCATTGCTATAAGACTTGCATTTAAGAAAAATGGAAAAGTATTTATAAGATCAGGTGCAGGAATTGTTGCTGATTCTGTTCCTGAGAATGAATTTAATGAATGTATAAATAAGGCAAAAGCAGTACTTACTGCAATAGATACTGCCATGGAAGAAATATAAGGAGGGGTAAAATGGTACTTTTAATTGATAATTATGATAGTTTTTCTTATAACCTTGTTCAGCTTATAGGAAAATATAATAACGATATTAAAGTTATTAGAAATGATGAAATGACCGTAGATGAAGTAGATAAATTAAATCCTGAATGTATTATTTTATCTCCGGGACCAGGAAAACCTGTTGATGCAGGCATCTGTATGGATGTTGTTAAAAAGCTTGGCAGTAAATATAAAATACTTGGTGTATGTCTTGGACATCAGTCAATATGCGAAGCTCTTGGTGGTAAAACAGTTTATGCCTCAAAGCTTATGCATGGAAAAAAATCAAATATAAAAATTGATACTGATTCAAAAATTTATAGAGGTCTGGAAGAGAGAGTTGATGTAGGAAGATATCATTCTCTAGCAGTTGATATAACAGGACTTGATGATGTATTTAAAGTTACGGGAATTAGTGATGATAACGAAATAATGTCAGTTGAACATAAGGAATATAGAATCTATGGTGTTCAATATCATCCGGAATCAATACTTACACCTTGTGGTGAAAAGATAATTAAGAATTTTCTTGAAATATAAAAATAATAAATACGGAATACGGAGGAAAAAATTATGATTAAAGATGCTATTTCAAAATTATTAAGTGGTGAAGATATAGGTTATGATATGACAAAAGAGGCTGTAGATGAGATTATGTCAGGAAATGATTCTGATGTATTAATCAGTTCTTTTTTAACAGCTATGGCAATTAAAGGTGAAACTATTGATGAAATAACAGGAGCTGCTGAGGGTATGAGAGCTCATGCAACAAAGCTTCCTAATCATCGTGATACATTAGAAATAGTTGGTACAGGCGGAGATAAATCAAATTCAATAAATATTTCAACAGCTGCATCAATTATTGTTTCATCATTAGGATATAAAGTTGCAAAACATGGAAACAGAGCTGCATCAAGCAAAAGTGGAACAGCTGACTGTTTAGAAGCATTAGGCGTAAATATTACTATTGATCCTGAAAAGAGTTCTGAAATTCTTGATGAAATAGGTATTTGCTTCTTGTTTGCACAAAAATATCATTCATCAATGAAATATGTTGGCGGAGTAAGAAAAGAGTTGGGAATCAGAACAATTTTTAATGTCCTTGGACCTTTAACAAATCCTGCAAATGCCAATAAGCAGCTTCTTGGTGTATATAGTAAAGACCTTGTTGAACCTATGGCAAATGTATTATATAAACTTGGTATAAAAGATGCCATGGTTGTATATGGTGAAGATGGATTTGATGAAATTTCAATGAGTGCTCCAACTTATATATGTGAAGAAAGAGATGGAGAATTAGACAGCTATGTAATTACTCCTGAGCAGTTTGGACTTAAAAGATGTAAGAAAAGAGATGTTGTTGGTGGAACACCTGAGGAAAATGCAGAAATTTTACTTAACATCTTAAAGGGAGAAGAAGGACCTAAGACAGATATGATTCTTATTAATTCAGCGGCTGCAATTCATGTTGCTGATAAAAATATCAGTATTGATCAAGGTATTGAGATGGCAAGAGAAGCTATTTCAAGTGGAAAAGCATTAAAACAGTTGGAAAAATTTATTGAATTAAGTAATAAATAATTTTATTTACGAGGAAAATATATGATTTTAGATGAGTTAGTAGCAGCTACTAAAAAAAGAGTTGATAAATTATATAGTGATAATTTATATGATGAACTTAAAAGTAAAGCATATGAAATAGCAAAGAATGAAGATGATGATAAAAGATTTCGTTTTGAAAAAAATTTAAGAAATAAACCAATTTCTTTTATATGTGAAGTAAAAAAAGCATCGCCTTCAAAAGGTATTATTGCAAAAGATTTTGATTATACAGGCATTGCAAAAGAGTATGAGAAGATAGGAGCAAGTGCAATTTCAGTTCTTACAGAGCCTGATTATTTTAAAGGAGATATTAACTATCTTAATGAAATTTCAAAAAATGTAAATCTTCCTTTGCTTCGTAAGGATTTTCTTATTGATGAGATAATGATTTATGAGGCAAAAGTAAATAATGCATCTGCAATTTTGCTTATATGTGCCATACTTTCTGATGAAGAAATAAAAAAATATATTGAGATAGCAGACAGCCTGGGACTTAGCCATATTGTTGAAGCCCATGATGAAGAAGAAGTATTAAGGGCAAAGAATTGTGGCAGCAGGGTTATCGGAGTTAACAACAGAAATTTAAAAGATTTTACTGTTGATATTAATAACAGTTTAAGATTTAGAAAACTTGTAGACAAAGATGTGATTTTTGTTTCTGAAAGCGGAATTAAAACTCCAAAGGATATAAAAAATCTTGTTGATAATAATGTTAATGCAGTTTTAGTTGGCGAAACATTTATGAAAGCTAAAGATAAAAAAGAGATGCTTGATTATCTTTTAAGTGAATGTTAAGAATAAAAAAAGAAGGGATAAAAAATGAATTACGGTGATATAAAAGGAAGATTCGGTGAATATGGCGGAAGATATATTCCTGAAACTTTAATGAATGAAATTATAAATTTAGAAGAAAAATATGAATATTATAAGAATGATAAAGAGTTTAATGATGAATTAAATACTTTACTTAGAGAGTATGCAGGAAGACCATCACTTCTTTATTATGCAGAAAAAATGACAAAAGATCTTGGCGGTGCAAAGATTTATATTAAAAGAGAGGACTTAAATCATACAGGTTCTCATAAAATCAATAACGTACTTGGTCAGGTTCTGCTTGCAAAGAAACTTGGTAAGAAAAGAGTTATTGCTGAAACTGGTGCCGGACAGCACGGTGTTGCAACTGCAACAGCAGCAGCTTTACTTGGAATGGAATGTGAGATTTTCATGGGTGAAACTGATACTATAAGACAGGCTTTAAATGTTTATAGAATGGAGCTTTTAGGGGCAAAAGTACATCCTGTAAAAACAGGTACTAAAACTCTTAAAGATGCCGTAAATGAGGCATTTAAGGAATGGACAAGAAGAATTGATGATACTATGTATGTTTTAGGCTCAGTTATGGGACCTCATCCATTTCCTACAATTGTAAGGGATTTCCAAAGTGTTATCAGTAAAGAGGCAAGAGCCCAGATATTGGAAAAAGAAGGAAGACTTCCTGATGTTGTTATGGCATGCGTAGGTGGTGGAAGTAATGCTATGGGAACTTTCTATAATTTTATTGATGATGAAAATGTAAGACTTATTGGATGTGAGGCAGCAGGAAAAGGTATTGATACTGATGAACATGCAGCTACAATGGCAAAAGGTACTATGGGAATTTTCCATGGAATGAAATCATTGTTTTGCCAGAATGATGAAGGTCAGATAGCTCCTGTATATTCTATATCTGCAGGACTTGATTATCCTGGAATTGGTCCTGAACATGCATATCTTAAATCTGTTGGAAGAGCAGAATATGTAAGTATTACAGATGATGAAGCAGTAGATGCTTTTGAATATATTGCAAGAACTGAAGGTATTATTTGTGCGATTGAATCAGCACATGCGATTGCAGAAGTTATTAAACTTGCTCCAACTTTGGATAAGGATAAAATTATTGTTGTATGTCTCTCTGGTCGTGGAGATAAAGACGTTGCAGCCATAGCAAGATATAGAGGAGTTGATTTACATGAGTAGAATAAGTGATAGATTAAAAAATAAAAAGAATTTTATTGGATTTCTTACTGCAGGAGATCCATGTATGGATAAAACAAAAGAATTTGTTCTTGAAATGGTAAATGCCGGAGCAGACCTTGTTGAGATAGGTATACCTTTTTCAGATCCTATTGCTGAAGGTGAAGTAATCCAGAATGCAAATGTCAGAGCATTAAATGCCGGAGCAAATTTATCTAAATTATTTGATTGTATTGTTGAAATAAGAAAAGAAACAGATATACCTTTAGTTTTCCTTACATATGCAAATCCTGTATTTAAATACGGATATGAGAATTTTATGAAAAAATGTAATGAAATAGGTATTGATGGTCTTATTATTCCTGATATTCCTTATGAGGAAAAGGGTGAGATTTTAGATGTTGCAAAAAAATATGATGTTGATATAATATCTATGATTGCCCCAACATCTAAAGAAAGAATCCAGATGATTGCAAAAGATTCTACAGGATTTTTATATGTTGTTTCATCTCTTGGTGTTACGGGAATGAGAAGCAATATTAATACAAATCTAGAAGAAATTGTTGATTCTATAAGAAAAGTTACTGATACACCATTATGTATCGGATTTGGAATAAACAATGAAGAACAGGCAAAACATTTTTCGGAATTTGCGGATGGCGTAATTGTAGGAAGCGCTATTGTTAAAATAATAGAAAAATATGGTGAAGATTCAGGAAAACATATTTATGAATATGTTGAGAAGATGAAGAAGGCAGTTGAATAATTGGTAAAGAATGGATATTTTTTATGAAAGAGAAAAATGGCATTAAAAATATATTATTTCATGGCGGAATACTTGCCATGGCGGGAATTTTTGTAAGGATAATAGGTCTTATCTACAGAATTCCAATGGTTAATATTATTGGTGATGAAGCAAATGGAATATATGGTGCAGCTTTTAATGTGTATAATATTATGCTTGTTTTATCATCATACGGAATGCCTATGGCTGTTTCAAAACTTGTTTCAGCCAGAATGGAAAATAAAAAATATAAAGATGCAGATAGTGTATTTAAGATGGCTTTATTAGTTTCTATGACAACCGGTGGCCTTGCTGCGTTATTTATGTTTTTTGGTGCGAATTTTATAGAGCATACATTTTATTCAAAATATAGTGGGATTGCGATACCTTTAAGAGTCCTTGCTCCTACAGTATTCATTGTTTCGCTGTTAGGAGTTTTCAGGGGATTTTATCAGGGAATGGGAACAACTATTCCAACTGCTGTTTCCCAGATTGTTGAGCAGATTGTCAATGCTATAGTTAGTATTGCTGCCGGAGCAATTCTTATAAAAATCTATAAAAATTCAGTAAATAGAAGTGGATACGGTGCAGCCGGTGGAACAATGGGTACCTGCTTTGGTGCTTTGTTTGCACTTTTGTTTCTGGTATTTATTTATTTTATTTACAGACCAACATTTTCAAGGTTAAAGAATAGAGATAAGAGAAGAAAGATAGAAGAAAATTCTTTCGTTTTAAAAACTCTTATATTGACTATGATTCCTATTATTATCGGTCAGACTTTTTATCAGATAAGTGCCATGCTTGATGATATATTGTATGGAAAACTTTTAGCAGGTGCTTCTGCAAAAATAATAAAGACAACCATGGGAAATTATAGTTCAAGTTATGTATTACTTACCAGTGTTGTTATGGGTGTTGCATCGGCAATGTCAGCTTCACTCCTTCCAAGTATTGTTGCTTCTAAGCAAAGGAATGATAATGAAGGAATTGTAAGTAAAATTTCTGCGACAATAAAAGCAAATATGTTTATTGCAATGCCATCATTTATTGGAATGGTTGTATTAGGTGAACATATTGTAGCTTTATTATTTCCTAAATATAATTCAATTCAGGGTGGAAATATGTTGAAGATTGGTGGAGTTGCTGTTGTATTTTATACTGTTGCAACTGTAACATCCACATCTTTACAGGCAATAGATAAGTTAAATGTACCAATATATCATTATTGTATTTCTTTGGTAATACATATAATTTTACTTGTTATATTACTTTCAAATACAGACCTTGGAATATATGCGGTAGTAATCGGAAATGCATCATTCCCAATAATAGTAATGATTTTAAATCTTATATCTTTATACAGATATGTGGGATATAGGCAGGAGTGGTTTGAAACATTCTTAGTACCGGGATTATGTTCGGTATTTATGGGATTGTTAGTATGGATTGTATACAGATTTGTATATCATTTTGTAAGCAGTAACTTTATATCTTTAATAGCAGCATTTATAGCAGCCGGAATATCATATTTTGGAACAATGTTTGTGTATAAAAAGATATTAGCGTAATATGGTTATAAAAAATATTTTTTTTACAAAACTAATATGCCACGAATGTGGCATATTAAAATTGAATAAAACCCATTCTTGCAAGTTAACTTGCAGAAATGGTTTTATTCAATTTTAAAATACGACTGTTGCCGTATTTTAGTTTTGTGTTTATTATAAACTTAAAACAACATTACACGGAGGATATTATGTCAAAAGAAAAGATTATTTTAACAGGTGACAGACCAACAGGAAAACTTCATGTAGGACATTATGTTGGTTCGTTAAGAAGAAGAGTAGAATTACAAAATTCAGGAGAATTTGATAAGATTTATATTATGATTGCCGATGCACAGGCACTTACTGATAATGCAGATAATCCTGCAAAAGTAAGAAATAACATTATGGAAGTGGCTCTTGATTATTTGTCAGCAGGATTAGATCCTGAAAAATCAAACCTTTTTATTCAGTCACAGGTAAATGAACTTACTGAAATGTCATTTTATTATATGAATCTTGTTACAGTTTCAAGACTTCAAAGAAATCCTACTGTTAAATCAGAGATTCAGATGAGAAATTTTGAAGCAAGTATTCCGGTTGGATTCTTTACATATCCTATAAGTCAGGCTGCTGATATTACTGCATTTAAGGCAACAACAGTACCTGTTGGAGAAGACCAGATGCCTATGATTGAACAGACAAGGGAAATTGTAAGGAAATTTAATTCTGTTTATGGTGAAGTGCTTGTTGAGCCAGATATATTACTTCCTGGAAATGATGCATGTAAGAGACTTCCGGGTATTGATGGTAAAGCAAAAATGAGTAAGTCACTTGGAAATTGTATTTATCTTTCAGAAGAACCTGATGAAATAAAGAAAAAAGTTATGAGTATGTATACAGATCCTGATCATATTCTTATAACTGATCCTGGAAAACTTGAAGGAAATACTGTATTTACATATCTTGATGCGTTTGCAAAGGATGAACATTTTGCGGAATTCTTACCTGATTATAAGAATCTTGATGAATTAAAAGAACATTATACAAGAGGTGGTCTTGGTGATGTTAAGGTTAAGAAATTCTTAAATAATGTATTACAGTCAGAACTTGCTCCAATCAGAGAGAGAAGAAAAGAGTTTGAAAAGAACATAGATTATGTTTATGAAGTGCTTAAAAAAGGCAGTGAAGTTGCTAAGAATACTGCAGCTAACACACTTAGCGAGATTAAGTCAGCGATGAAGATAGATTACTTCGATAATGATGACTTCATAAATGAGCAGAGAGAAAAATTTAATTAAAAAATATCAAAAAAGTGGATTTATAAGGTAAAGTTTATAAATTCGCTTTTTGTTTATTTTAAACAAAAAAAGTTTAAAAAATCGTGCTAAAAATGTACTAATATGATATAATAAAGTCAGCAGAGTATAATTTTTGTCGGAGATAATATTATGAATCAGGAATCTTTTGAAAATAGGAAAAAAATAATACTTGATATAGTGGGTTCTAAAGAGTACAAACCTATGAAAATTAAGGAACTCGCTATTATTCTTAATGTAAAAAAAGAAGAAAGAGAGGATTTAAGTGAGGTCTTAAATGCTTTAGTTTCTGAAGGTAAAATTATCCTGACACCAAAGGGGAAATATAAAAAAATATCTGATCTGGATCTTATCGGTGAATTTCATCAGAATGCAAGAGGTTTTGGATTTGTCAGTGTAGAGGGAATGGAGAATGATATTTTCATTTCTAAAGATGATATAGGAAATGCACTTGATGGAGATCTTGTACAGATAAAGATTACAAAAGAGGGAGTAAATGATAAGAAATCTGAGGGTAAAATTGTAAAGATTATTAAACATAATTTAGATGAAGTTGTGGGTGTTTATGAAGCCGGACGTGGTTTTGGTTTTGTAAAATGCGATAATAAAAATATTTTAGATGATATATATATTCCTAAAAATAAAAATGATGGAGCAATGACAGGTCATAAAGTTGTTGTTAAAATCACGGATTTTGGAACAGAAGAAAGAAAGCCGGAAGGTGAAGTAATAGAGATACTTGGCCATATAAATGATCCGGGTGTTGATATATTATCTATTGTCAGAGCTAAAAAGATTCCTGCAGAATATCCTGAAGAAGTAATGGATTATGTAGCAGGTATTGAAGATAAAATAGATGAATCAGAGATTTCAAATAGAAAAGATTTAAGAGATGTTTTAATGGTCACCATTGATGGGCTGGATGCAAAAGACTTGGATGATGCTGTATCTCTTGAGATGGACGGTGAAGATTATATTTTAGGCGTTCATATAGCGGATGTTTCCCATTATGTTAAGGAAAATTCCTGTCTTGATAAAGAGGCAATTAAGCGTGGTACAAGTGTATACCTTGTTGACAGGGTTATTCCTATGCTTCCTCATAAGCTTTCAAATGGACTTTGTTCATTAAATGCAGGAGAGGACAGACTGGCACTTAGCTGTATTATGACAATTAATAAAAAGGGAAGTGTCATTAAGCATGAGATAGTGGAAAGTCTTGTAAATATCAATAAAAGAATGGATTATCCTACTGTAAATAAAATAATTGAATTTAATGATAAAGAAGCAGTAGAGGAAAATAAAGATGTTGTTCCAATGCTTGTTAAGATGAATGAGCTTGCTTTATTACTTAGAAAGAAAAGACATAGTAATGGTTCGCTTGATTTTGATTTTCCTGAAAGTAAGATTGAACTTGATGAAAAAGGAAATCCTATTGCAATTAAGCCATATGAAAGAAATCTTGCTACAAAACTTATAGAGGATTTTATGCTTATAGCAAATGAAACAGTAGCTGAAGATTATTACTGGCAGGATTTACCTTTTGTATATAGAATCCATGATAATCCAGATATGGAAAAGATGCAGAGACTTGAGCTTTTTATCAATAATTTTGGATATGGAATAAAGACTTCAAATAATGAAGTTCATCCAAAAGAGATTCAGAAACTTCTTGAAAAGATTGAAGGAACTTCTGAAGAAGCAATTATTTCAAGGCTTACACTCAGGTCTTTAAAACAGGCAAGATATTCAACTGAGTGTTCAGGACATTTTGGACTTGCAGCAAGCTATTATTGTCATTTTACATCTCCTATCAGAAGATATCCTGATTTGCAGATTCATAGAATAATAAAAGAGAATTTAAGACATGGAATTTCTCCTAAGAGACTTTCACATTATGCTAAAATTCTTCCTGAAATAGCTGAAAATTCAAGTAAAACTGAAAGAAGAGCAGATGAGGCGGAAAGAGATGTCTTAAAACTTAAGAAAGTTCAATATATGATGAACCATATAGGTGAAGTTTATGAAGGTGTTATTTCATCAATCACTTCATTTGGTGCATTTGTGGAACTTGATAATACTGTTGAAGGTCTTATAAGAATGACAGCATTTGATGATGATTATTATTTCTTTGATGAAGAAAATTATGAACTTGTTGGTAAGGATACTAAAAATACATATAAACTTGGAGAAAGAATAAAGATAGTTGTAACTTCTGTAAGCAGAGAAGAATTAACTATAGATTTCAAACCATATAAAGACGAGGATGAGAAGACAGATGAGTAAAGATGCATTTAAGTTAGTGGCAAATAATAAAAAAGCATACCATGATTATTTTATTGAAGAGAAATATGAAGCAGGTATTGTACTTCATGGCACAGAGGTAAAATCATTAAGAATGGGTAAGTGCAGTATAAAAGAATCCTTTATTAAAATTGAGGATGATATGCAGGTATATATTTACAATATGCATATCAGTCCATATGAGAAGGGTAATATTTTTAATAAAGACCCTATCAGGGTAAAAAAACTGATGCTTCATAAATACGAAATCAATAAGATAAGAGGTAAGATCGATAAAGCCGGATATACACTGGTACCATTACAGGTGTATTTTAAAGGTAGTCTTGCGAAGGTGGAGGTAGGTCTTGCCAGGGGTAAAAAATTGTATGATAAAAGGCAGGATATAGCAAAGAAAGATCAGAACAGGGAGGCAAGCAGAGAGTTTAAAATCAGAAACTTAAAATAATCTGGGAAAAGGAAAAGGGTGGTTTTTATTTTGAACAAAAAGGTATTGATTTGCGATGATGCAATGTTTATGAGAATGCTTATGAGAACAATCTTAAGCGATTTGGGGATTACAGAAATAATTGAAGCGGAGAATGGAAAAGAGGCAGTTGATTTATATTATGAAAACAATCCTGATATGGTTTTTATGGATATAGCAATGCCGGTATTTGATGGGATTGAGGCTTTAAAAAGAATAATTGATTATGACAGGGATGCAAAAGTTGTAATGTGTTCAGCTATTGGTCAGCAGTCTGTTGTATATAAAGCTATTGAATCAGGAGCAAAGGATTTTATTGTAAAACCTTTTAAAAAAGATGATGTATTAAATGCATTAAAAAGCTGGGCATAGAATATACAGTTTATAATAACAGAAAGGACTTTAACTAATGGAAAAAGATAAATATATTGATATATTTATTGAAGAATCAGAAGAATATATTGAAAAATTAAATGATTTGATGCTTTCATTAGAAGAAGATCCTGAAAATGAAGAAGCAATAAATGAGGCATTCAGATTATTTCATTCATTGAAGGGCAATTCGGGTTCGATGGAATTTACAGGTATGCAGAATTTTACGCATAAACTGGAAAACGCCCTGGATATGATTAGAAGTAAAAAAGCAGGTATTTCGGATGATTTTACTGAGGTTGTTTTTGAATCATTAGATCAGATTGAAGAATGTATTGAAAATATAAGAAATACAGGGAATGAGATATCATTTGATGATGATGAGATTGATAAGCTTTTAGATAATCTGGAAAATGGAAAGCAAAATGATAATGATGAAAATAATAAAGATTCATCAAATGGGCCTATAAGTAATATAACATCTTCAGTAGATAAAGATATTGACGGATATTTATCTGATGGCAAAAAATTATTTATTTTAGATATATGGATTTCAAAAAATTGTCTTTTAAAATCTGCAAGAGCTTTTCTTATTATGAAAAATCTTGATAAAAATGGGGAAATTGTAAAGACAATTCCTGAAACAAAAGATATTGAAGATGAAAGATTTAATGATAATTTTGAAATCTGGTTATTATCTGAAAAAGAAAAGGATCAGATACTTGCTTCTATTGAGAAAATTACAGAAATTACAGATATAAAGATTGAAGAATATGGAGTTGAAAATCATGGCAGTAGTAATGATAATGTCAATGATATTCTGGATGATAATAATCTAGAAGATGAAAAAGAAAAGGATACAAAAAAACATAACAGTAGTGAAAGTAAAAGTTCGCAAAGTAAAAGTATATTAGCATTAAAAGAAGAAGATAAAGTTTTTAGTATTAATAAGACGGTAAGAGTTGATCTTTCAAGACTTGATAAACTTATGAATCTTGTAAGTGAACTTATAATTACTAAAAATGGTTTAAAAGAATTTTTTATAAATGTTAATGATGACAATGCAAAAGGCTCTATTGAACAGATGGAATATTTAGAGAGAATAACACAGAATATTCATGAATCTGTTATGGAAATTAGAATGATGCCTATTAGTGTTGTTACACAAAAATTACCAAGAATGGTAAGAGATATTTCAAAACAGTTAAATAAAAATATTGATTTTTTCATTGAAGGTGAAAAGACAGAATTAGACAGAACTGTTGTTGATGAAATAGGAGATCCTATTATACATCTTTTGAGAAATGCCATAGATCATGGAATTGAGAGCGAAGATGAAAGAATAAAAAATCATAAAGAAAAAAAGGGTACCATATATCTTAAAGCAAACAGAGAAGATGATAATGTCATTATTAAAATTATTGATGACGGAAATGGTATTGATATAAATCAAATCAGAAAAAAAATAATAAAAGACGATTACATTACCAAAGAGCAGGCGGATTTTCTTTCTGATGATGAAGTATTAGAGTATCTTTTCAAACCAAGTTTTTCAACAGCAAAAGAAGTTTCTAATATTTCAGGAAGAGGTGTTGGACTGGATGCAGTAAAGACAAGGATAGAAACATTAGGTGGAAGTGTTACTGTAAAGACTACAAAAGGAAAGGGCAGTGAGTTCAGAATCCAGTTACCTATAACTCTTGCGATTATACAAGGATTATTAGTTAAAATAAATGATGAAAAATATATAGTTCCTATGAATATTATTCATTCTGCAGAAGAAATTACTTATGACATGAAAGAATCTGTTCAGGGCAGAATGATGATAAATCTAAGAGGAAATATAATACCTATTATAAATTTATCAGGCTATCTTGAAATGGAACCTGAGAAAAATAAAGAAAAAAATAAGGTTCTTCTTATAATTAAAAAAGGTGACAGAACTGTTGGTGTTGAGGTTGATGATATACTTTCACAACAGGAAGTTGTTATAAAAAGTATGAGCAAAAAAATAGAACACAGCTCTATAATCAGTGGAGCTACCATACTTGGAAATGGAGAGGTTGCTTTAATTTTAGACTTATATAATATTATTTAGACTGGAGGATGTAGTGGAAGATATAAAAAATCAATATATTGTTATTTCGGTGGGAATAGAAAATTATGGTGTAAATATTCTTGATATTGACAGTATAATAAGATTAAAAAAAATAACAAGAATACCAAAAACAAAGCCGTATTATAAGGGTGTAATTAATTTACGAGGTGAGATATTACCCGTAATGAGTATAAAAAAGAGATTTGGAATTGATAATGAAGATTATACTGATAAATCGAGGATTATTATAATCAAAGATGATCAGGATGAGAAAACAGGTATTATCGTTGATGAGGTAAAAGATGTTGTTAATATACCTGAGGAAGATGTTGATATGTATGCAATAGATTCCATGGATGAGTTGGCAAAATTTACCAAGGGTGTAGCAAAAGATACATATAACAACCGTTTGATTACGTTGTTAAATATTGAAAATATAATGAAAGATGATAATGATGAGGATAATGATTTATGAAAGAATTAACATCTAGACAATTGGATGCTTTGTTGGAAGTATCACATGTAGGAGCGGGGAATGCTACAAAAGTATTATCCGAAATTCTTGAGAAAGATGTAAGAATAAACGTGCCGGTAGCAAAGTTCTGTAAATTAAATGAAATAGCGGATAATTTTAGCAATGAGATTGAGTATGACGGAGATATCGAAGAGATGATAATGTCAGGTATACTTGTGATGTTATCAGGTGATATAGACGGAATGCTTATGTTCTTGTTTGATACAGATTATGCTACGGAACTTTCAAAGGATTTAATAAAAAAATATTTAGAAGATGAAGAGGAAGATGAAACTCTTGTAATATCAGCAATAACTGAGCTTGTAAATATTATATGCGGAGCATATTTAAAAGCATTTGGGGAAATGACAGACTTAGAGATAATTCCTTCAGTTCCAATGTATCAGCAGGATATGTTAGGTGCACTTCTTAGTATACCTGCTATCCAGATTGGTGAAATATCAGATGATATATTACTTCTTGATACAAGATTTACAAAGGGTGGAGAATTTAAGGGATATTATTTATTTATTCCGGATGAAAAATCATATGAAAAAATCCTGGAAAAATTAGAATAAATAAGTTTTGTTTGATTCTAAATACTAAAAATATTAAATGGTTATGGAGAATACATAATGAGTGATAGTATTATAAAAGTAAACATGGCGGATATAAAAATATGCAGACCACCTGATATGTTAAAAACATTAGGACTTGGTTCCTGTGTTGGTGTTGTAATATATGATAAAAGAAGTCATATAAGTGGTATGGCGCATATTATGCTTCCGGACAGTAAATATATTAATGATAAAGAAAATATAGTAACTGAAACCAATAGAGCAAAATTTGCAGATACAGCTATTGCAGATATGGTTGAAATGCTTATAAAAGAAGGAGCAAAGAAACATAATCTTGTTGCCAAGATTGCTGGTGGCGCACATATGTATATGTATGGTACATATGATAACCAGATAATGCATGTTGGTGAAAGAAATATTGAAGCTGTTGAATATTGCCTTAAAAAATTAAATATAAAAATTTTAGCAAAAGATGTTGGCGGTAATTACGGAAGGACAATTATATTTGATCCTGAAAAATGTATTTTGCATATAAGATCAGCACAGAAAAAGAATATTGAGATATAAGATGGAGGTTTAAATGTTAATTATAGAAATTTTATTATTATTACTTGGTATAGCAGCAATTGTTTTAAGTTATTTATATTCTGATGCAATTGATAATCTTGAAAATAATTATTATCATGCAAAGAGAATTGCAAAGAAAAATGCAAAGAAAAATGTAAAAGAAGAAAATGAAAATAAAAATGATATAAAAATCAGAGAGTTTAAGAAATTAACAAAAGAAAATGAAAATGAAAAGAAAAATAATATAAATAGTTCTGTTAAAAATGATAAGGCAGATATTAACAAGAATAATAAGAACAATAATAACAATAACAACAATAATAACAATAACAATAATAAAAACAAGAACAAAGTAAATAATAAAAATAATAAAGGCAAAAATAAAAATAATAAAAATGATGCCGGTGAAAATAAAAATAAATCTAACCTTAGAAAATACAATACTGACAGACACAGCGATAATATAAGGATTTTGGAATTATATCATCAGGGTAAAAATGATGAAGAAATATCTGAAGAATTAGGAATTAGTATTGGTAAGGTAAGAATAGTCATAGATCTTTATAAAGATAAAGATATTTCTAATGATAAATAGAAACAATAATAAAAAGCGAAAGGATAGAAAAATATGACAAAGTGGAAATTCTATTTAAGAGGATTTGGAATCGGTATAATCTTTACATGTATTATTTTAATGATTGCCATTGCTATACATGATAATAAATTAAATAAAAAATATACAAAGACAGAAAATAAAACTACTGAGAGTACAACAAAATCTAAGGAAAATGTAAAATCAGAAGAATCAGAAAGTAAAGAAGAAACTACTTCTGAGACTGAAAATACAGAAACAACAACTCAGACAGAAACTACAAC
The DNA here is from genome assembly GCA_900110975.1 of Lachnospiraceae bacterium RM5. Taxonomy (GTDB): domain Bacteria; phylum Bacillota; class Clostridia; order Lachnospirales; family Lachnospiraceae; genus Bovifimicola. Next base: position 44,449 of record FOFK01000002.1, on the reverse strand, counting down.
ACCAGCAGAGACAACAACTCAGGCAGAAACTACAACACCAGCAGAAACAACTACACCACAGCCTGAAACTACAGCACCTGCTTCAAATGTAAGTCTTACAATTACAAATGAAATGTATTCGGAAGATGTTGCAAGTGCACTTAAGTCATTAGGTGTTATAGCAGATGAAACTGATTTTAATAATTATATTATAGATCATGGTTATGAAAGTAAGTTAAAAACAGGAGTTTTTGAATTAAGTAATAAAGCAGGTTATGATGAGATAATTTCTATAATATGCAGAAACTAATAATTTGTTTTATGTAATAGCCGTAAATAAGGGAGATGCTTATGAATCATTCTATTTATATGCAGAATCTGTTAGAAAATTTTCTGACTACAGATGAAGTGTATCAGCCGAAAATAATGTTTATTAAACATTATAATTCTCTCAATATGCGATTAGAAGATATTGAGACTATGGTTGGAGATAAATACAAGGATGGACTTCTTTATCACAGATACTCAAAAAATGATATAAAAGAGCCTTACGAACCGTTGGTTACAGGTATCAGATATTATTATCAAAAACTATTTTCAAAAGAGATGTCTGTTGAGGAATTTATTGATAATTGTGAAGTTTATTCCCTTCATAAAGATATACTTATCAGCTATTTAAAAGATGGATTGGCAGTTAGAAATGAGCCTATTATTAATGTTGAGGCGTCATATGAAAAAAATAGATTTGCAAAATCAATAATTAATTGTATTAAATATATTGGGGAAAAGACAAACCTGATGATTGTATTAGACAGGTTTCATTTGGCTGCCTATTCCACATTAAAAGTTATTGATGAGATTATAAAAAATAATGATAATGCAAAAACAAAATTTTTAATTATATTTGATGAATTACAATCTCCATCATCATATATTGAAAGCTATTATAGAAAAATTATTAATGATGCTGAAAATGATAATATTTTATTTGAATGGGAAAGTGATAATGTTCTTGATGAATACGATTATCATACAGCATTTATACCAAGCAAAAGATATTTTCCTTTGTACTTAGAGAATCTTAATAACCTTCTCGAAATGTTAGCGATTGAAGATGCTGAATATTATATGTCTATTATATATAACAGATTTATTGAAGAAAATCTTAGTATAGAAAGACGTAATAAGTGCATGTTCTATTATTTAAGAGCAAAATGTGCGGTAATAAGACAGGATATTAAATTAGCAATGCTTATGTGTGAAAAGCTGCTCCCTCTTATTAATGATGATGATCTGGAAGAAAAGTATAGTTATAACTATGTATGCTGTCTGACTCATATAAATTTAATCCAGTCGGATTTATCAACAAAATATGCAGCAAACTGTATTGCGTATGCTAAACAGTTAAATGATGAAAGACGACTTTTAAATGCAAAGGTTCTTGAGATTTCTTCACAGTTTGCAGGATGGCATGATGTTTTCTCTGTTGATTTTGAAAAGGTAAATATTGATAATGATATGATCAAAGCTTTAAGAGATGCAAAATATTATAATACTTTAGCATATTATATTATTTTTGGCTGTGATAATGATGATGAATCGGTAAAGAGGATTGCAATAGGTGAAGAATCTGAATATTTTAAAGAAGGAATCAGTCTTGGTAAAAAGATAAATAATACGAATTTCCTTTTATCAGCATATACTAAATATATTATTTTATCTTCAGAAAAAGGCTATCCAAGGGTTTGTGAAAAGTATTATAAAGAAAAACTTGCAATACTTAAACAGGAGCATAATCTTGTGAGAACAACCCATTTGTATTTAGGTATTGGTTATAACAGTATAGTTTCAGAACAATACCTGAAAGCAAATGATTATTTTGGAAGTGCAATTAAAATATTATATGAATTAAAAAATCCTGAAACTATATGTGAAGCTTTATATAATATGTCAATAAATGCAATATGTGCCCAGGACTTTATATCAGCAGGTGATTATTTAAATAACATTTTTAAGATGCTTGATAATCTTAAGATTGAAACAATCCAGATATGCAATGCATCAAAATTGCAGGGACTATTGGCACTTTGCTATTATATGCGTGGAAATGAATACAGGTGCTATAAATGTCTTGACAAGGTTGAAATGCTTGTAGACCATCTTTTAAATAATGATGAAGAGGAAAATGATTATTACAGATGGCATGAAGATTTGTTTTTATATTATTTTATCAATTCAAATCTTGCTAAGAGACAAGGTTCATATGATAAAGCTTTAACATTAATGAATAAAGCAAATGAGCATTATAAGATGAATGAAAAAGCATTATTTTATATTATTATAAATTATGTATATGAATGCTATGATTTATATAAAAAGCTTGGAAGAGATGATAAGGCAGAAGAAATATATGATTATGGAATTAAATATTGTGCTGAAAATGGGTACAATATTAAATCTACAAGCATTACTACACTTGTAAATAACCAGGCTTTAAATGTAAGACCATTTGGATTTAATATTGAAGGGATAACCTTAGATGATCTGGTTGAATTATCTTATAATGTAGGCAAGGAAAAACAGCTTGCAGAGAGAAAGAAAGATATAAAATTCCTTTCATCATTCCAGGAAATGGCTAATCAGGACAATATTGATTCATTGGATTTAGTTAAGAATATAATGACAACCCTTGAGAATAATTTTAATCTTGATGGTGTATTATTCTTAGAAAGAAAAGATGAACTTGTGGAATTATACAGGGATGGAATGAATGAAAAGAAATCAAATTATAAAGATATTTTATTATTCTTTAATCTTATGAAGAGGGAATTTATGATTAATAGAACTGATAAAAAATTCTTTGAGTTTGATAAAATTATTTCTTATTTTGATAAAAATAAACTTGTTACATTTATAGGAATTCCTATTATTAATGAAAGAGATATAAAATTTATATTTATTGCAACAGTTAATATGCATAGGAATTTCAGAAGAAACAGAATTTTATTGAATGAGGATGATTTAGCAATTATTAAGACAGCTATTATCCAGTTATCAAATGGTATTGAAAGAATTAGAAATAAAAAGAAAATTATTGAAGTTAATGATAAACTTAATGTTCTTGCAGTATCAGACCAGTTAACAGGTTTATATAACAGACAGGGTCTTGCAAAATTGTTAGATGAAAATTATTCAGAAAATAGAAATATGGCAATTATGTATGCTGATCTTGATAATTTCAAATATTATAATGACACCTTTGGTCATGATGTTGGTGATATCATACTTTGCGAATTTGCTAATATTTACAAGACGATTGCTGATAATCATAAAGGTTTTGCCATAAGATATGGTGGCGATGAATTTCTTGTTATTCTTTTTGATGTTACAAGAGAAAAGGTTGAAAAGGCAGCAGATGAAATATATGAAATAATCAAAGATGGCTTTGTTGATAAGGTTTCAAGCTATACAAAGAAAAAAGTTGAGATTCCTGAAGATAAGCTGGTTACATGTTCTATTGGTATTTCTATTGCAAGACAGGCTGTAAGAGAAGATGTAATGGACACATTAAAGAAAGCAGATGAAGCATTGTATTATATCAAGAAAAACAGCAAGGGTATTTATAAATTCTGGGATGATATTAATGGCTAATAGGTTGCAAAATAGTCTTATTTTGATATAATATAAAGAGCGATTTTATAATTGGAGGAAAATTATATGGAAGAAAATAATATATATACTTTAGAAAATGAAAACGAGACAGGCGAGGTACGCATAGCTGATGATGTTGTGGCTGTTATTGCAGGTCTTGCAGCTACTGAGATTGATGGTGTTGCTTCTATTTATGGAAATATAACAAATGAAATCGTTTCAAAGCTTACAAAGAAGAGTCTTTCAAAGGGTGTAAAGGCTATCGTTTCAGATAATGAAGTAGAGATAAATATAATATTGAATGTTAAATTTGGTTTTAATATTAAGGAAGTTACCGCAAAGGTTCAGGATAAGATAAAGACTTCTATTGAAAATATGACAGGACTTGGTGTTAAGGCGGTAAATATTCGAATTGCAAATATTGTTGCTGATGCGAATGCATAATAGTGGGGTGTCTTATGGCACCCTTTTTATAAGTTTACAGATAATTAGTTAAATATATTTTGGAGATTAAGTCTATGACACGTAGAGAATTAAGAACATATACATTTTTACTTTTATACAGAATTTTTTATTTTGATAAATCTGAGATGGAAGATCAGATGGAAAAATTTTTTGAATATGAAAATGATATTAAATTGTTTGGAAATAAAGAACCAATCGAGATAAATGAAGAAGATAAAAAATATATTATGGATAAAGTTAATCAGGTAATCGATAAGCTTGATGAAATTGATGCTCTTATTTCGGAAAAGGTAAAGAACTGGACAATTGACAGAATTGATTATATTGACCTTTCAATTATAAGACTTGCATATTATGAGATAAAATACGAAGATGATATTCCTATTGGAGTAGCCATAAATGAAGCAGTTGAGCTTGCTAAACTTTACGGAGAGAAGAATTCATATTCATTTGTTAATGGATTATTAGCTAAGATGCTTTAGAGGTGGATTATGGCTGAATTATCAAAAAAAAAATACTCCGTAGAAGATGTAAATAAATATATAAATAATCTTTTAAGTAATGATTATTTTCTTAAGAATATAGATGTTTGTGGGGAAATATCAAATCTTAAATATCACAGTTCAGGACATGTTTATTTTTCGTTGAAAGATGAAAAAAGTGTCCTTAATTGTGTTATGTTTCGTTCAAACGTAGCTAAGCTTAAGAAAAAATTATGTGATGGAGATTTGGTAATTTGTAATGGAGATATAAATGTTTATGAGGCCGGTGGAAGATATCAGTTATATGTGAAATCGGTATCAGATGATGGTAAGGGAAATCTATATGAAAAATTTGAAAAATTAAAACATGAACTTGAAGAAAAGGGAATGTTTTCTGAAATTTATAAAAAGGAAATACCTAAATATGCTTTAAATATAGGTATTTGCACAGCATCTACAGGTGCAGCAATTCAGGATATTATAAATATTTCAAAGAGAAGAAATCCATTTGTTAATTTATATTTATATTCAGCTTTAGTCCAGGGAGAAGGAGCCGCAGAGGATATTGTAAGAGGTATCAGATACTTAAATACCTTGGATTTTATTGATGTCATAATTATTGGCAGAGGTGGTGGCTCCATTGAGGATTTATGGGCATTTAATGAGGAGATAGTTGCAAATGCAATATTTGAATCAGAAAAGCCTGTAATATCAGCTGTTGGACATGAGATTGATTTTACAATAGCTGATTTTGTATCTGATTTAAGGGCACCGACTCCTTCAGCAGCAGCGGAACTTGCAGTATTTAGTTATGAAAAATTTATAAATGATATTTCAGGATTTGAAGATAAGATTAATGGCAGCTTTTTAAGTAAATTAGACCTGTATAAAGAAAAAGTTAAAAAATATGAAAATATTGTAGAAGCTAACAGTCCTAAAAATAAGCTGGAATACAATAAAAAATATACTAAGAACTTATTTGAATCCTTAAATAATAATCTGGAAAATAAAATACAGTTAACAAAGACAAAGACGGAAAAATATCTGAGGGACATTGAAGTTATACAAAATAAAAAGTTTGCGGATGTTAAACATAAATATGAAATAATATTAAAAGAACTTGAAGGAGCATCTCCTTTAAATAAAATGAAAAATGGATTTTCTTATATTGCTGATAAAGATAATAAGAATTTAAAGAGTATTTCACAGGTAAATCTAAATGATGAAATGACAATATATGTGGCAGATGGCGTGATAAAAGGCACTGTAAAAGAAAAGAAGGGTATTAATTATGGCTGATAAAGAAAATATTATAGTTGATGAAGATAGAAAAATTGAGGATATTTTTAAGGAATTAGAAGAAATATCAAAGAAAATGAATGATCCGGAATGTTTATTAGAGGAATCGTTTGATTTATACAAAAGAGGAGTTAATCTTTGTAAAATATGTTATGCAAAGATTGATGATGTTGAAAAGGAACTTACTATTTTAAATGAAAGACAGGATTAATATGAGTACTGATTTTAAAGATATTTTAGTAAATAAAATAAATGAAACAGAAAAGATAATAGAAAAATTTCTTCCTGATGAAAACAATGATGATATGCAAAAGGAAATCTATGAAGCTATGAATTATAGTATTCTTGCAGGAGGTAAAAGATTAAGACCTCTTCTGATGCTTGAAACATTCAGATTATATAGCGAAGATGAAAAAGAAATATATCCTTTCATGGCTGCAATAGAGATGATTCATACATATTCGCTTGTTCATGATGATTTGCCATCAATGGACAATGATGATTATAGAAGAGGTAAACTGACTACTCATAAAAAATATGGTGAGGCAATGGGGGTTCTTACCGGGGATGCTCTTCTTAATTTTGCATTTGAAACAGTATTAAAAAATATTTCTGATACTGATAATTTAAATGCAAAAATTAAGGCATTATCAGTCCTTGCAGAAAAAGCCGGTATCTATGGAATGATTGGCGGTCAGGTAAGGGATATTAAAAATGATGGAAAAGAAATAGATGATGCCACACTTGATAAGATTAATGAATTAAAAACAAGTGCATTAATTGAAGCATCTATGCTTTGTGGAGGTATCGTTGCAAATGCATACGATGCTGATATCCAGCTTATAAATGAGATTGGCAAGGATATAGGAAGGGCATTCCAGATTCAGGATGATATACTTGATGTTATCAGCGATGATGAAACACTTGGAAAGCCTGTAAATAGTGATGAAAAGAATAATAAAATAACATATGTTTCTTTACTTGGACTTGATAATTGTAAAGAACTTGTTGAAAAATTAAGCAACAGGGCGGTTTCAAATCTTAAAAAATTAAATAAAGATACAGAATTTTTAGAAGAGTTAATCTTATATCTTGTTGATAGAAAATATTAATAACAATGATTATGGAGAAAGAAATATGGTCCTTGAAAAAATAAAAAAGGCTAATGATATAAAAAAGATTCCAAAAGATGAGATGGATATTCTTGCTGATGAGATAAGAAAATTTATTATAAATGCTGTTGGAAACAGAGGTGGACATTTAGCTTCTAATCTTGGAATTGTTGAACTTACAATGGCCCTTCATCTTGCCATGGATTTACCTAAAGATAAAATAATATTTGACGTAGGACATCAATGTTATACTCATAAGATTCTTACAGGTAGAAAAGATGAGTTTGAACATTTGAGAGAATATGGCGGAATGAGTGGATTTCCAAAGCCAAGAGAAAATAAGAATGATGTATTTTCAACGGGTCACAGTTCAACATCGATTTCTGCTGCTCTTGGAATGGTTAAGGCAAATGAAATAAATAAGAAAGATGGAAGTGTTGTTGCTGTTATAGGAGATGGTGCCTTAACAGGTGGAATGGCATTTGAAGCCTTAAATAATGCTTCCGGCTTAAAGAAGAACCTTATTATTATTTTAAATGATAATAATATGTCGATTTCAAAAAATGTTGGTGGAATGAATACATATCTTACAAAAGTAAGAGCAGGAGCCAAATATAATGATTTGAAAAATGATATTATAAAAAAATTAAATAAGATTCCTTATGTTGGTCCCGGTGCCATTAAAAGTATCAAGACAACGAAATCAAGTATTAAACAGCTTGTTATTCCGGGAATGTTTTTTGAAAACATGGGTATTAATTATCTTGGACCTGTTGATGGCTCAAATATCCCTCAGCTTGTAGAGATTATTAAAGAGGCAAAGAAATTAGAGCACGCTGTTTTGATTCATGTTATGACAAAAAAAGGAAAAGGCTATGAAAAAGCTGAAAAAAATCCTTCCAAGTTCCATGGAATTTCTCCTTTTGATATAAAAACAGGTGAAATAAAAAATAAAAATAAGGATAAAACATATACGGATGTTTTTTCTGATACAATACTTGATCTGGCAGAAAAAAATGATAATATAGCGGCAATTACTGCAGCAATGCCTGATGGTACAGGTTTGAAAACTTTTTCAAAACGTTATCCTGAAAGATTTTTTGATGTAGGTATTGCTGAGGAACATGCTGTAACATTTGCAGCAGGTCTTGCATCTCAGGGAATTAAACCATATGTGGCAATATATTCATCATTTTTACAAAGAGCATATGATCAGATTTTACATGATGTATGTATCCAGGATTTAGGTGTGGTTTTTGCTGTAGACAGGGCAGGTTTAGTTGGAGAGGATGGAGAAACTCACCAGGGTATATTTGATTTATCATTCCTTGGAAGTATTCCGAATATGAATATTTTTGCTCCGAAAAATATTTATGAATTAGAAGAAGCAATTAAGTTTTCATATAATTTTAAACATCCTCTTGCAATAAGATATCCAAGAGGAAAAGGATTTTGCGGATTAAAAGAATATAAAACACCTATTTCATTTGCAAAGAGCGAAGTGATTTTTAGTGAAAAAGATATTGCTCTTATGGCAGTAGGTTCAATGGTAGAAGTTGCATATGAAGTGAGGGATATGCTTAAAGAAAAGGGATTTAATGTTACACTTATTAATGCAAGATTCGTAAAACCTTTAGATGAAGAATTATTAAGAGAAATTGGAAAAAATCATAAACTTTTAGTTACTCTTGAGGAAAATGTTACAAGCGGAGGCTTTGGAGAAAGAGTATGTTTCTTTGTATCAAAACTTGTAAATCCATACAGGGTAATGAATATTTCCATTCCAAATATTTTTGTGGAACAGGGTAATGTAAATGTATTAAAACAAAATCTTCTTCTGGATAAAGAAAATGTATTTAAGAGGATTTTAAAATACATTGATGAAACAAAAATTTTTAATGATTAAGGATAAATTTATACAGGTTAAGAAATTATGAAAGAAAGATTAGATGTATTGCTTGTTCAGAGAAACCTTGCTACTTCAAGGGAAAATGCAAAAGCACTTATTATGTGTGGCGATGTTTTTGTAAATAACATAAGAGAAGATAAAGCAGGGACAAAGGTTGATGATAAAGCAGATATTGTAGTTAAGGGAAATAAACTTAAATACGTAAGCAGAGGCGGACTTAAGCTTGAAAAGGCCATGGACAGATTTGATATTAAGTTAGATGACATGGTCTGCATGGATATAGGTGCATCAACAGGTGGCTTTACTGACTGTATGCTTATGAATGGTGCAAAGAAAGTTTATTCTGTGGATGTGGGACATGGTCAGCTTGCCTGGAAATTAAGACAGGATGAACGTGTTGTATGTATGGAAAAAACAAATATCAGATATGTTACCAGAGATGATATAGATGATGATATTGAATTTGCCTCTATAGACGTATCTTTTATCTCTCTTACAAAGGTTTTGATTCCCCTTAGAAATATGATGGTGGATAATGGAAGGGCAGTTTGTCTTATTAAACCTCAATTTGAAGCCGGAAGAGAAAAAGTTGGTAAAAAAGGTGTTGTAAGGGAAAAGTCGGTACATATTGAAGTTATTGAAATGGTAGTTGATTTTGCTTTAAATAACGGCTTTAATGTTCTTAATCTTGAATATTCTCCTATTAAAGGACCTGAAGGAAATATAGAATATTTATTGTATATTGAGAAAAATAATGATATAAAAGCTGATAAGAATGATTTTAAAGAAAAAATTAATGATATAGTTGAACTTGCCCATGGTGAGCTTGATAAATAAAATAAAAAAGGTTATTTGTTTATGAAAAAAATGTTTATTATCTGCAATACTTTAAAAGATAATGATGGTATTGCCATAAATAAAATTAAAAAGATTCTTGATGAAAACAGTATTTTGTATGAAATAAATTACATTACTAAAGAAAATGCCGATGATAACTGTATAACAGATAAGGCTTTAGTACCGGTTGATACAAATCTTATTCTTGCAATAGGTGGTGATGGTACACTTATTCAGGCATCAAGGGATTTAAGAAGTCTTGACATTCCTCTTATTGGTATGAATATGGGACATTTAGGTTATCTTACGGAAATTGAAATTAATAATTTAGATGCATGCATAAAAAAATTATTAGAAGAAGATTATAAGATAGAATCAAGAATTATGCTTGAAGGCGAAGTATACAGGGATGGTAAATGTATTTATTCTGATATAGCCTTAAATGACATTGTCATTGGAAGAGATAACTCGTTGAAGGTAATAAATTTTGAGCTTGATGTTAATGGAAAATTCTTAAACAGATATAATGCTGATGGTGTAATTATTTCAACACCTACAGGTTCAACAGCTTATAATTTATCAGCAGGAGGACCTATTATAGAGCCTAATACAAATATTGTTTCCGTAACACCTATCTGCTCTCATACGTTGAATAACAGAAGCATTATATTATCGGCAAATTCGGATATTGAAGTAAGAATTTATAATGACAGATATAGCGAAGAAAGCAATACAAGAGCATATTTTGATGGTAATCCGTCGGTTAAATTATTGGAAAATGATATATTAAGGATTAAAAAATCAGAATTAAAGACAGATTTTATAAAGCTTAATCAGATGAGTTTTATTGAAAGACTACATAAAAAGATGAATTGATATGACAATTTGGATGGTGGTAAAATGAAATTAGAAAGATCCGGGAAAATAATTGAAATAATAACAAATAATGATGTTGAAACACAGGAAGAGTTAAAAGATTTGTTAAATAAAGAGGGATATAACGTAACTCAGGCAACTGTTTCAAGAGATATAAGACAACTTAAGCTGGTTAAAAAATATATTAATGGTAAAAGTAAGTATATTTTGCCGGAAAATGATACTCCAAATTTAAATGATAAGTATATCAGAATTTTGAAGGATGGATATACTTCAATGGAAATGGCGCAGAATATTTTGGTTATTAAAACAGTATCCGGTATGGCTATGGCTGTTGCAGCAGCCCTTGATGCCATGAGTTTTAAGGAAATTGTTGGTTGTATTGCAGGGGACGATACAATCATGTGTGCTGTTAAAAGCGTTGATGATACTATAGTTTTAATGGACAAATTAAATAAAATAATAAATAGTTAATAAGGAGAGAGAAGGAAATGTTAGTAAATTTAAATGTCAAAAATTTTGCATTAATTGAAGAAGAAGATGTTTATTTTGGTAATGGAATAAACATTCTTACAGGTGAAACCGGAGCCGGAAAGTCAATAATCATAGGCTCCGTTTTGATTGCCCTTGGCGAAAAAGTTTCAAAAGAGATGATAAGGGATAATGAAAAACCATCCCTTGCTGAGGTTGTTTTTGAAATCAATAATGATGATTTGAAAAATAAGTTCAACGACTTTGGGATTGACATGGATGGAAATGAAATCATTATTTCCAGAAAGATTGTTAATGGCAGAAGTGTAACAAAAATCAATGGAGAAACATTTACCCAGGGAAAAGTAAAGGAGATTTCTGAATATTTATTAGATATCTATGGCCAGCATGATTATCATTCTTTAAATAAAAAAGAAAAGCATCTTGAACTTTTAGATGATTACATTAAAAATGAGAATTTAAAGGTAAAAGAAGATGTTGTAAGGCTTTATAAGGAATATACGGATTTAAAGAAAGAATATGAAAATCTTGATATCGATGATGAAAACAGGGAAAGAGAAATGTCTCTTTGCAAGTTTGAAATTGATGAAATAGAAAATGCTCATTTGAAACCAGGGGAATATGATGAAGTTGAAAAGGAACATAAAAAAATTTCTTCATCAAAGCTTATTCTTGATAAAATGGCAGAAGTTTATACATATCTTTCAAATGGTTATGATGGAATATCTGAAAAACTTAGCAGTGCAATTAAAGAACTTGTAAGTGTAAGTGACCTTGATGCTGATATTAAGTCTATAAATGATTCGTTTGCTGATATGGAAAATATCTGCTCAGATATTGTAAGAGATACAAAATCATATATAGATTCAATGAATTTTGATGAATCAGAACTTAACGAAATAGAAAACAGAATGGGTGAACTTTCTTTATTGCGACAGAAATATGAGAAAACAAAAGAAAGTGATGATGTAATTGAAAATATCTTAAAATATAAGGAATCCCGTGAAAAAGTATATAATGATCTTTTGAATTTATATCAGATTAAGGAAGATTTATTAAAAAGAATACAGTTAAAAGAAAAAGAAATTGAAGAAAAGTCACTTGAATTATCTGAGATAAGAAAAAAATATGCTAAGGAACTTTCGGATAATATAGAAAATGTCCTTAAGGATCTTAATTTTAATGAAGTTGTTTTTGAAGTTGTATTTAAGAGAAAAGATAATTACAGTTTAAATGGAATTGATGATGTGGAATTTTATATTTCAACAAATCCTGGAGAAAGCACCAAGCCATTATCTTCAGTTGCATCCGGTGGTGAATTATCAAGAATTATGCTTGGGATAAAAACAATTATGGCAAGCAAAGATAATATTGAAACTCTTATTTTTGATGAAATAGATACGGGAATCAGTGGAAAAACAGCACAGATGGTTGCTGAAAGAATAAAAAAAATCAGTGGTGATTCTCAGATTATTTGTATTACCCATCTTCCACAGATTGCAGCAGTAGCTGATAATCATTATCTGATTGAAAAGAGTGCAGTGGATGGAAAAACATATACATCCATAAGAAAACTTAATGAGGAAGAATCAGTAAATGAACTTGCAAGAATGCTTGGTGGAGCAAAGATAACAGAGAGTGTGCTTGGGAACGCCAGGGAATTAAAAGAATTTGCGAAGAATATAAAATAGAAAAAAACTATTCGACTCAGGAAAATCTAAGAACTACGCTAATTTGCTAAAAAGTATATCATTGCAGGGAAATGAAAAAATATAATTTAAAATTTGGCAAGGCTATAAATTTGTGATATCCCTTAAGAATTATAGCTATATAGAGCGTTTTAGCTTAGAAATCAGAGGTAAAGAGCAATAAAAAAATGATATATCAAGAAAATTATAGCCACAAAGAGCGTTTTAGCTCGGAAATCAGAGGTGAAAAGCAATAAAAAAGTGATATATCAAGAAAATTATAGCCACAAAGAGCGTTTTAGCCCAGAAATCAGAGGTAAAGAGCAATAAAAAAGTGATATATCAAGAAAATTATAGCCACAAAGAGCATTTTAGCCCAGAAATCAGCTGAAAACGGCTATAAATTTTTATATATACAACAAAATTATAGCCTTTACTAATTATAGCTTTCCAAACACTTTCCAAACACTTTCATTACATTTTTAATAATATACCCTAACAAATATCTTTAGAAACTTGATAATATAGGTATTCTAAGATATAATTAAGAAAAGTATGTCGTGAATTTTGAAAGGATTGAATGATTATGAAAAATATTCTTTTTGTAGCATCTGAAGCAGTTCCTTTTATAAAAACTGGAGGACTTGCTGATGTTGTTGGTTCGTTACCAAAATGTTTTAATAAAGAAGAATTTGATGTAAGGGTTATTTTACCAAAATATTTAAGTATGCCATGGCATTTTACTGAAAGACTTGAATTTTTAGCATATTTTTATATGGATATCGGTTATCAGAGTAAATATGTTGGTGTATTTAAGCTTGTCCATGATGGAATAACATTTTATTTTATTGATAATGAGGGATATTTTGGTGGTCCAAAGCCTTATGGTGATTTGAAATATGATCTTGAGAAGTTTGCATATTTTTCAAGAGCAGCATTATCAGTTCTTCCTGTTATTGGATTTAAGCCTGATATTGTACATTGTCATGACTGGCAGACAGCTATGGTGCCGATTTATATGAAGGATAGCTTCAGAGGTGGAGAGTTCTATCAGAATATGAAATCCATACTTACCATACATAACTTAAAGTTCCAGGGTGTATGGGATATTGAAACTATTCAGGGAATTACAGGACTTTCAGATTATTATTTTACAATTGATAAATTAAAAGTTAAAGAAGATGCTAATCTTTTAAAGGGTGGAATCGCTTATGCAGACTATGTTACAACAGTAAGTGAAACATATGCAGAAGAGATTAAGACACCATTTTATGGTGAAGGATTAGATGGACTTATGAGAGCCAGAAGCAATTCGCTTTGTGGTATTGTTAATGGTATTGATTATAATGAATATAATCCTGAGACTGATGATAAGATTGATTTTAAATATAATGCAATTAATTTCAGAAAAGAGAAATTTAAGAATAAGACTGCTTTACAGCAGCAGCTTGGATTAGAAGTTAATAAAGATAAATTTATGATTGGTATTGTTTCAAGACTTACAGATCAAAAGGGTATCGATCTTGTAGCTTATATCATGGATGAGATGTGCTCAAGAGATGATATTCAGCTTGTTGTTCTTGGAACAGGTGATGCGAAATTTGAAAATATGTTCAGATATTTTGACTGGAAATATTCAAACAGAGTGGCAGCATGTATTTATTATTCTGAGGAAATGTCCCATAAAGTATATGCTTCATGTGATGCATTCCTTATGCCATCCTTGTTTGAGCCATGTGGCTTAAGCCAGCTTATGGCACTTAGATATGGAACTATTCCTATTGTCAGGGAAACAGGTGGATTAAAGGATACTGTTGTACCTTATAATCAGTTTGAAAGTACAGGAACAGGATTTTCTTTCACAAATTATAATGCGCATGAAATGCTTGGAACAATTGATTTTGCTAAGTATGTTTATTATAACAAGAAGAGAGAGTGGAATAAGCTTGTTGACAGAGCTATGGCAGCTGATTTCTCTTGGAATAAGTCAGCTGAAAGATATGCAAATCTTTATAATTGGATGTTAAGCTGGTAGGAGGATACCATGATTGATTCTGCATTAGAATACGACTTTTTCTTAACAAAGAAGGATATTATAAGTGAACTTAAAAAAGAAACCTGGCTTAAGAATGAAGATTGTTTAAAAGATAAAATATACATGGATCAGGTTTATGATATTCTTCAAAGTAAACCTTTTAAACGTATGGATAATTTTATTCAACATGGAACAACAACTACACTCAAACATTGTCTTAATGTATCTTATGTAAGTTATAAGATATGTAAGACACTTGGGTTTGATTATGTTTCTGCTGCAAGAGCAGGATTGTTACATGATTTATTCTTATATGACTGGCATGAGTGTGCAAAAAAGACGGGAAATCATTTTCATGGTTTTACCCATCCAAGAGTTGCACTTAATAATGCTAAGAAATATTATGATCTGAATAAAGTAGAAGAAGATATTATTGTTAAACATATGTGGCCATTAACTGTTATTCCGCCTAAATACAAAGAGGGATATGTTGTTATGTATGCTGATAAGTATTGTGGCTTTTTAGAGACAGTAAACAGGTTTAAAAATAAAAGTTGGTGATTGTTATGTGGGATTTTATAGTACCATTTGTAAATGAAAAATTATATTATGTGACATTATGGTTTATGTTTTATAGTTTTGCCGGATGGGTTGCAGAAACTATTTATATGTCTGTTTGCAATAAGAAATTTACAAACAGAGGAATGGTAAAAGGACCATTTTGTCCTATATACGGCTTTGGTGGTATAATAGTTCATACTATTTTATTGCCCTATGCCGGGAATTATATGATATTATTTTTGGCAGGTTCAATTCTTGCTACGACGTTTGAGTTTTTTGTAGGACGTATAATGCTTAAATCAACAGGTGAAATCTGGTGGGATTATAATGATAAACCATTTAACTATGAAGGTATAATATGCCTTGAAAGTAGTATAGCCTGGGGATTATATTCCATAGGGGATCAGGCATTTTTTAAAAAGGCAGTTTTTATAGCTATTGATATGATTCCTAGAAATGTGGGTGAGGCAATGTTTATTGCATTTGCAATATATTACACAGTTGCTTTCTCTATAGTACTTAAGGGATATATAATGGTTGATGAAAATGATTATGAAAATGAATTTGAAAGTGAATATAAAAGATTTTCAAGAATTATAAAGATGAAAGATAAAGCACTAGACAGAGCAAATGATTTTCTGGATAAGTGGTTTTAAATGAAAAAAACAACCTTGTTTTTGACAAGGTTGTTTTTTTATTAAATATCTTCTTCATCTTCACCTACAATTTCATCATATTCCATTGAATCAAGCATTTCATCGAATGTGTCAGCTACAGCTTCATATTCATCATCATCTTCAATGTTTGTAAGTATTGGATTACCATTATCATCTTCATTGTATTCATAATAATAAATATTAAAATATCCATCATCATCCTGATTTATAGGAAAGAGGGCGATATAATCTTTTTCTCCATATGGGAATATCTGTAAAACACCACATTCTAATGTCTTTCCTTCGCCAATATCAAGTTCAACTGTATCATAGATTACTTCATCATCATCTTTAAAATTATCATTTGCCATAAGTACAATCCGCCTTTCTGATTTATAAGAAAACTTTAACAAATAGGAGAGTAAAAATCAATAGTAAAATTTATGGTTAAAAGAAACTTTTATTTAAAGTGGGATTGTTGTAAAATATAAACTTGGAGTACTTTTTATTACCGGAGATATTATGAAAGATATATTTAATCAAGATATGATAGAGTCATATCTTGATGATAAAATAAAGAATGATATTATAATCAAATTTTTTGATGTGATAGATTCTACAAATGATTATTTAAAAAAAAATAATGAGGACATAAAAGCAACAATGGCTGTTGCTGTTGCAAATGAGCAGACTTTAGGAAGGGGCAGAAAAGGAAGAAAATTTTTTTCTGCTAAAAATTCCGGAATCTATATAAGCATGCTTGTAAGACCAAAGATTGAAGTGAAAAATTGTCTTTTTATAACCATTATGTCTTCTGTTGCTGCATTAGAAGCCATAAATGAATTTTTGGACGTGGATCTTAAAATTAAATGGGTTAATGATTTATATCTTGATGATAAAAAGGTTTCAGGCACTTTAACTGAATCTATTTTAAACAGTGAAGGTAATGGATTTTTATATGTTATTTCAGGAACCGGAATAAATGTTTTTATGCCGGAAGATGGATTTGATAATGAAATTGAAAATATTGCAGGTGCTTTAACGAAAAGAAATACAGATATTGATAATATTAGAAGTAAGATAGCAGCAAAGTTCATAGAAAAATTTTATAATTATTATAAGTTGTATTTTGATGGTGAATTTTCTTTGGATAATACATTTGATGTTACAGATATACTTGAAAAATACAGAAATAATTCATATCTTACCGGAAAAGATATTTATATAATTGGAAATGATGAAGAAAAAACTTATAAAGTAATTGGAATAAATGATGATGGAAACCTTATAATTAAAGGAAATGATGAGAAAATTATTACATTAAATGCAGGTGAGGTTTCTGTAAGAGTTATAAAGTAGAAAGAAATAATAATTTTGATATATATGAGGTGAATTATGGACAGAAATAAAACAATGATACAGTATTTTGAGTGGTATTTAAAACCGGATTCTAATCATTGGAAAAATATAAAAAGAGATGCAAAGAAAATAAGAGATATGGGAATTACAGCTATCTGGCTTCCTCCTGCATATAAAGGTGCAAAAGGAAAAAATGATGTGGGATATGCTGTATATGATTTATATGATCTTGGTGAATTTAATCAGAAAGGCTCTGTTCCAACAAAATATGGAACAAAGGATGAATATCTTGCTGCAGTAAAAGCACTTAAAGATAATGGTATAGAAGTTCTTGCAGATATTGTTTTGGGACATAGAATGGGCGCTGATGAGAAAGAAAGAATATTTGCCTATGGTCAGGATGAAAATGATAGAAATGTTGAAATAGAGGGTAAAAAGAAAATCAGTGTATGGACTAAATTTAATTTTCCAGGAAGAAATGGCAAGTATTCTGATTTTAAGTGGAACTGGACACATTTTCATGGAACTGATTATGATGCTAAGAGTAAGGAAACCGGTGTATACAGATTTATTGGAAAAAACTGGGATAGCGACGTAGATAATGAATTTGGAAATTATGATTATCTTATGGGCGTTGACCTTGATATGAGTGATGAAGAAGTTCTTGAAGAGCTTAATTACTGGGGAAAATGGTATTATGAATTTACCGGCGTTGACGGATTCAGACTTGATGCCGTAAAGCATATTGATTTTTCATTTTTCAAGAACTGGCTTGAATATCTTGATAAAGAATTTGATAAAAAAATATTTGCTGTTGGTGAATATTGGAATGCAGAATTACATATTCTTGAAAACTATATAGAAAAGACAGAAGGTACTATTTCATTATTTGACGTACCATTGCACTTTAATATGTACCACGCTTCAAACAGTAATGGTTACTATGATATGAGATATATTTTGAAAAATACATTGCTTAGTTCAAGAAGTGACCTGGCAGTAACCTTTGTTGATAATCATGATACACAGATTGGACAGTCTTTGGAATCATTTATTTTACCATGGTTTAAGCAGCATGCTTATTCAATTATTCTTCTTAGAAATGAAGGATATCCTTGTGTATTTTATGGTGATTATTATGGTATAAAGAATAACAATATTAAACCGGTTAAAGATCTTGATAAACTTATGAAGGCAAGAGAAAATAATGCTTATGGAAGAATTCATGAGTATTTTAATCATGATAAAATTGTTGGATGGACAATGGAAGGTACAGATGAAATCAAAGGTTCCGGTCTTGCAGTACTTATGACTGTTGAAAGAGGCGGAGCAAAGATGATGTATGTCGGAAAACATTTTGCGGGATGCAAATTTGAAGATATACTTGGAAATTATTCGGAAGATATTCTTATTGATGAGAATGGATTTGGATTATTTGTTTGTCTTGATGGAAATGTGTCTGTATATCTTCCTAAATCATCAGAAAAAATTGGAGAAATATCTGAGGAAGAATTTGTTGATGAAAGAGAAGTATCTCCATATGCTGAAGTAGGTGAAGTTATGGAATTTACCTATGAAGAGAAAGAATTTATGGGATTACTTGAAGAAGAATCAGAAGAAGAATCGGAAGAAGATGAAATAAATTCTGATGGAAATGAATCTGATGAATTATAAATGTTTTATTTTTAAGATAATTATAAGCACAGAAAATTGTTGATTTTAAAAGGATTTTTATAATAGCATGAATGACAGATTGTTTAAATTAAGGGAAAAAATGAATGAAAATGGAATTGATATGTATCTTATTACAACATCAGATTTTCATGGACAGGAGTTTATTTCTGATTATTTTAAGACAAGAGAATATATTTCAGGGTTTAAGGGAAGTGCAGGAACACTTGTGGTAACAATGGACTTTGCAGGACTCTGGACTGATGGAAGATATTATATACAGGCTGAAAAAGAGCTTAAAGGTTCAGATATAACACTTTTTAAAGATGGAATGGAATCTGTTATATCATATAAAGATTTTATTATAAATAATTTAAAGGATAATTATACATTAGGTTTTGACGGAAGATGTGTCATGACTTTGGATGTTTTGAATATTAAGAATCTTTTAGAAACAGAAGGTATAAATATATATTTAAAAACGGATAAAGATCTTGTGGGTGAAATATGGGATGAAAGAAAAGATATTTCTCATACTGATGCTTTCCTGCTTGAAGAGAAGTATTCAGGATGTCCTGCAACCTCAAAGATAGAAGAAGTAAAAGAGTTTCTTAAAGAGAATAATGGTGAATTTATAATTTTTTCTGCACCTGATGAAGTATGTTATCTTTTAAATATTAGAGCAAATGATGTTAATTTTTCACCTGTATTTTTATCTTATCTTATTGTTAAAGAAGATGAAAGTATTCTTTATTGTGATATTAACTCTGCTTTAAATATAGCTGATTATCTTGAGAATATAGGTATAAAAGTAAGAGAATATGATAAGATTTATGATGACTTGAAAAATATAAATTTATCAGTTGAAGAAAAAAAATATATAATATGCGAACTTTCAAAAGTTAATTATAATTTATATTTATGCTTTATGAAAAACAGAGTTAAAAATATGCTTAGCCCTGCATCCTTAATGAAAGCAATAAAAAATGAAACAGAACTTAATAATCTGAAGCAATGTCATATAAAAGATGCCATTGCTTACATAAGATTTTTAAGATGGTTTGATGAAAACGTATATAATAAAAAAGATTCTGACTTCTCGGAAATTGATATTGCAAATGTATTATTAAGTAAGAGAAGTGAGTTAGAAGGATTTATAGAAGAGAGTTTTGAATCTATCGTGGCTTATGGAAAAAACAGTGCTATAGTGCATTATTCTCCATTTGAAAATGAAAAGACTATTGTTAAAGATAAATCTGTTTTGCTTATTGATACCGGTGGACATTATTTTGAAGGAACAACTGATATTACAAGAACTCTTTCCTGCGGTGAAGTTAGTGATGAAGAAAAGAAAGATTATACTTTGGTTTTAAAAGGACATATAGCTCTTTTAAATGCAAGGTTTCCAAAGGATTTAACTGATAAAAAGCTTGATGTCTTTGCAAGGGCTCCTTTATGGAAATACGGAAAGGACTTTAAACATGGAACAGGCCATGGGGTTGGATATTTATTAAATGTACATGAAGGTCCAAATAATATTAGTTATTATCCAGGCAGGAGAGAAAGAAGATTTTATCCTGGAATGGTTACTTCAGATGAGCCGGGTATTTATATTAAAGATTCCCATGGAATAAGAATAGAAAATCTTATGTTTTGTAAAGAGAGCGAGATGGAAAGGTTTTTAGAATTTGAAAATCTTACCATGGTTCCTTATGATAAAAGATTAATCGACTTTTCGTTATTAGATGAATCAGAAGTTAGTTATATAAACAGCTTTCATAATAAAATAAAAAATACCTTATCCCCATATTTAAATGATGAGGATAAAGCATTTTTAGAAAAATTAATCTAAAGATTTATTCAGGTGCAGCCATTTTAATACGGCTGCACTTATTATTACAACATAACCGATAATACTTAATAAATCAGGCTTTTGATTTAAAAAGATAAATCCAAGTATTGCAGCAAAAATAACCTGTGAATAATCATAAATTGATATTTCCTTTGCAGGGGCATTTGAGTATGCTTTGGTAATAAAGAATTGTCCGCCGGCTGCAGAGATTCCTGTTAAAATCAAAAATAAAAGCTGCATTTTTGTCATAGGTTTATAGTTTATAATAAAAAATGGCAGTGTAAATAAACAGGAAAATGTTGAGAAAAACAGTATTATAATTGAACCTTTTACATTTCTAAGTCCTAATTTTCTAAGGAAAGTATAAGCAGTTCCTGCTGCCAAGCCTCCAAGCGTTGCAATTAAAGCCGGATATGTATGAATATTAAAGGATGGTTTTATTACAAATATTGCACCAATAAATGCCATGAAAACCAATGCCCATTCTTTTCTTGTAGCTATTTCATTTAAAATAAATGTAGACATTACAATGGCAAAAAAAGGTGATAATTTGTTTAACATATTTGCATCTGAAATATTCATATGATCAATGGCATAAAAATTGCAGACAAGACCAACTGTACCACCTATTGCTCTTGCCAAAAGCAGAGGTATATTTGATTTTTCTATATGAAAATCCCTGTCGTTTTTTAGAATTACGATGGTTGCAACTGCCATGGCAACAACATTTCTAAAAAAACCTTTTTGCATTGTAGGTAAATCTCCTGACATTCTGATAAAGAATGACATGAGTGCAAAGCAAAATGCAGCGATAATAATACATATAATACCTTTTTTCTTATTATTCAACGTGATTCACCTCTTTAAAATTTAAGCTTTAAAGCATATATATTTTGGTCCGATATAATAACCTTTATTTACAAAAGTTTTTGAAAGTACAAGGGAAGATAAAATCTTATCAATATCAACGGAGATACTTCCTTTAGTAACAGGTATTATTTTCTTTCCGTTGCAGTAATATGCAAGTCTGTATTCACCACCAAAGTTTCCTGACAGTGGATCTGCCTGGAAATCAGAAAAGTTTGTTATTCTAAGATGTTTTTCTGTGTGGTTTTCTATTATATCAGTACCTGGTTCAATGGTAAAGTCTTCATATTCACCAAGTGGTGTATTACCGGTATAATAAGAAGTAGCACATGGCCCTATAAATGCATTTATTTTATTATTTTTTATAATGTCTATTTTTCTTAATTCCACACCTTCATTACTGTATGGAATATAAGGATTTGTAGTGATTGTAAGATCTAAATCTTCATTTAATTTATAAAAATCATTAAGATTTTTTTCTAATTTAAAGTCTGAGTAGCCATTATAAATGTTTGATGTATTACACTTTTCAAGGAAAAACTTAAATATATCATATAAAGCATCTCCTTCAATAATAATATTTTCATAATCCATATCGTCTGAAAAAGGTATGGCTCTTTTTCTGTCCATTCCTCTTACATGACCTTCAGTAACCGTATAAAAGAGGCTTTCTTTAAAAGCATCTATAGCTCTTTTATATAATATTTCACTGGAATAGTCAGGGTTTATTTTATATGAAAAGTTGTTAAAGATTTCAATATCACCATCTTCATCTTTATTCTGGATAATAAATTCCCCTGAGTATTCATAATAAGTAAAAGACTTTTTTAAGCCGGATGAATTAATTATGGTTTTTGTAATTCTGTTTATAAATACTTCAGCTGAATTAATAAAATCATAGTCAGTCTGGTTACTGAATAAAATCATTTTGATTTCATCAATAGAAACAGGAAGATTATCATAAGCATCTTTAGAGCTTACATTTTTATCAGCGGATGAAGTGTCAGAAGTATCAAACATTTCATCACCTTTAATAAGTGGGAAATATGGTTTTTTTACAGTTTTTGCAAGATTATATGTTGAAGCAATCTCACGTTTTATTTCTTCATCGCTCATTGTAGGAGTGATTTTTTTACTTGCATCTCCTCTGAATATTTTTCCATCTTCTTCATAATCTGCATATATAGTGAGATTATACGTAGAAATATCCTTGTTTCTGATTGTTGAAAGGTTTTCTTTTATGAAATAATATTCATTAGAAAAAGTTTTTACCTCGTTTAAAAGAAAATTACTTATATTTAATTCTGAAATTATATTTAATATTCTATCAATCATTTTTATCACCTTAAGATAGTTTTGCTTTAGCTTTTATTGCAGGGCCGCCATCGGATACTTTTACCCATTCTTTATAACCTTTACCACAATATCCGCTTCCAAAAAGTTTTAAGTCATCAGAGACCATTGAAATGGATTTTAATAAATCAGGTACATATCCTGAAATGCATATTGGAGAAAAGATTTTTCCTGTAAGTTTTCCGTTTTTTATTTCTCTTCCAATATTTACCATGCATTGAATGCCCCAGTTTTTTGGATCTTCCATACCACCTGATGCATTTTCAAGTAAAATACCATAATCTATGGATGCAATCATTTCATCAAGAGTAGAAGTACCTGCTTCAAAATATGTATTTGTCATACGTGTATATGCTTTGTTTGCATAGCTTTCACGTCTTCCATTTCCTGTTGGTTCAACATCTAAAGAATTACATGTAAGTAAATCATTTATACCATTTTTAAGTATGCCATTTTCAATAATAATATTGTCTTTTGAAATATTTCCCTCGTCATCAAAAAAGTACATACCACACTGGTTAAAGGTTGCATTATCATGCATATTTACGATAGGAGAAGCAACTTCTTTTCCTATAAAATCCTTTGCAAGTGCCCTGTCTTTTACAAACATATCCATCTCCACACCATGACCAAAAGCTTCATGGGCAATAAGTCCTGTTACGTCATTCAGACAGATTACATCATAGGTTCCAGGAGTAATGTGGGTGCTATCAAGTAATTCTATGGCTGAATTTAAAGCATGATCTATGTCTTTATCTAATTCATCTAATATTTCAACTCCACCTATGCAGGATGCAGGATTGTAGTAGTAGTGTATCATTGATGAGTTTTCATCTTTAGAAAGTGGCTCAAATACAGCATTTGACCACATAATATGCTGTTCTAAATCCTTATCATCTGAAATAAATAATTTGTTTGTTATCAGATACTGGTAAATAACAATTGTATCAAGAATTTTCTTTGAATAATTCATTCCCTTATCATGAAGTTCTTTTAATTTTTCAGGAATAACAGTGCTTTCACAGTCTGTAGGATTTATTTTATAATCCGTTGTTTTATTAAAAGATAACTTCTTAACGGTATCAGCAGAACCGTTAATTGTTTTTATATTAGTATTTTTAAGGGGTTTAAAATTTTTCTTAATAATATCAGGTATTGATAAGATATAATCATTATCAAAGTTATTAAATGAATATTCATAAGGAACTTTTTCATCATCAGAATATAATCTTATAACACATCCTGAATTTGAAAACATATTTTCTTTTATTGTTAAACCGGTTTTTGAATATCTGAAGTTTTTTCCATAAGTTTTTTCAATTAAAATTGAAACATTTTTATAATCATTAGAAAGCACCTTTTGTAATTCTACAAAAGATGCTTTTATTTCATTAAAAGTATTATTCATATTTGCCTCAAAAATTTATTTTTCATTTCCAACAAAGAAAAGAGCAACTGTACCAGGACCTGCATGGGCTCCGATAGTAGGAGTAAGTGGTGAGATAAGACAGTCCTTAATTCCGGTCTTTTCTGTTATTAAATCTCTTACATATTCTGCGTCTTCCACACAGTCACCATGTGAAATAAAGAATGTATCAGGAAGATTTCCCTTTGTTTTTTCTATAAACAGTTCACAAAGAGTATTTAAAGATTTTTTTCTTCCTCTTACGTTCATAAGTGGAACAAGATGACCTTCTTCATCAACCCTTAATACAGGTTTTACGCTGATCATTGTACCAATGATAGCAGTTGCTTTAGAAACACGACCACCTCTGTGAAGATGGAAAAGATCATTTACAGTAAATACATGTGTTAAATGATTTTTTGTTTCTTCAATATATTTAGCATTTTCTTCTAAGCTAAGGCCTTCTTTTTGCTTTTTTAAAGCCAAATGAACAAGTAAGCCCTCTCCTAAAGAAGCTGCAAGCGTATCTATAACAATAATTTTTCTGTCAGGAAATTCCTCTGATAAATCATCTTTTGCAATGCATGCAGACTGATAGCTTCCTGATAATCCGGAAGAAAAAGCAATATGTAATATATCATTACCGCTTTCTAATACTTTTCTGAAGCATTCCGCTAATTTTTCAGGATTTGCAGCCATTGTGGTAGGCATTTTACCAGAGCGCATAGCATCAAAAAATTCTTTTGTATCAAGTTTTTTTTCATCTCCATACATAACATCATCAATTGTGTAGTATAAAGGTGCGAAAGGTATATTATTTTCGCTAAAATAAGATTCAGGCAAGTCACTTGCTGTATCGGTTGTTATAATATAACTCATATATTCTCCTATCTGATATGAAAAGATTTTATTATGGTACTTACTATAAATTTGTTTAGGTCAGTACATAAATATCATATCATCTGTTTTTTAAAACTACATCAATAATAATTATTGCAAACTTTTAATTGTATGTCAATCTAATAAAGTGCATTTTATTGTTTAAAATAAAGGTTTATGATAAAATAACCGGTGTAAAAAATTAAAGGGCAAGGTACTTTATGAATATAAAAAATATTGAAGAAAAATATAATCTTA
This sequence comes from Lachnospiraceae bacterium RM5, assembly GCA_900110975.1. Taxonomy (GTDB): domain Bacteria; phylum Bacillota; class Clostridia; order Lachnospirales; family Lachnospiraceae; genus Bovifimicola. The sequence goes on along the minus strand of FOFK01000002.1, from coordinate 18,763 downwards.
TATACGAAGAATTAATTGAAGATATTGATACAAAGGGATATTTACTTAATCATAAAAAGAGTGGTGCAAAAGTAATTATTCTTGAAAATGATGATAATAATAAAACTTTTTCTATTGGTTTTAGAACACCACCTTCTGATAATACGGGAGTTGCACATATTACAGAACATTCTGTTCTTTGCGGTTCTAAAAAATTTCCACTTAAAGATCCTTTTATGGAACTTGTAAAAGGTTCTGTAAACACATTTTTAAATGCAATGACTTATCCGGATAAAACACTTTATCCTGTTGCAAGTACAAATGATAAGGATTTTCATAACCTTATGGATGTGTATTTAGATAGTGTTTTTAATCCTAAAATGTATAGCAATGAGAATATTTTCAGACAGGAAGGAATTACTTTTGAATTAAAAGATAAAGATGATGAGTTAAAATACAATGGTGTTGTATATAATGAGATGAAAGGTGCTTTCTCATCATCAGCTGATATTCTTGATAATGTTATAAATAAAGTTTTATTTCCAGATAACTGTTACAGCGTAAATTCAGGTGGAGATCCGGAGTTTATACCGGATTTAACATTTGAAGATTTTATAAAGTTTCATAAGAAATATTATCATCCTTCAAATTCATATATTTATTTATATGGGGATGCTGATATGGAATCTATCTTAAAATGGATAGATGAAGAGTATTTAGATGGATTTGATACAGAAGATATTGATTCTAAGATTGAATATCAAAAAGCATTTGATGAAGAAAAATATGTTGTTGAAGAATATCCTATAGCTTCAGATGAGGATGAAAAAGATAAAATTTATTATACATACAATGTTGTTGTAGGTGACAGCCTTGATATGGAACTTTACGTTGCCATGCAGGCACTTGACTATGCCCTTGTTGGAATGAGTGGCTCGCCTATTGAAAGAGCATTGTTAAATAAAGGTATAGGAAAAAATATTTTTAGTGAATATTCCACAACATTGCTTCAGCCATATTATTCTATAATTGCAGAAAATTCAGGAAAAGGACTTAAAGAAGAATTTGAAGAGACTATAAAAAGTACTTTGAAAAATCTTGTAGAAAATGGAATTGATAAGAAGTCATTAAATGCGGCACTTAATAATTTTGAATTTGCTTACAGGGAAAATGATACAGGTTCATTTCCTAAGGGATTATTATATGGTTTAAAAGTTTATAATAACTGGATATATGATGATAATGATGTATTCAGGGGATTAAAGCTTAATAAAATTTTTGAAAAGCTTAAAGGCCTTGTGGATACAGGATATTTTGAAGAACTTGTTAAAAAATATTTCCTTGATAATAAACATCTGGCTGTTATAGAGTTAAGACCGGTTGCAGGACTTAATTCAAAGAAAGAAAAAGAGCTTAAAGAAAAGCTTGAAAATATAAAGAATTCTTTAAGTGAAAAAGAGCTTGATGATATTATTTTAAAAACAAAAGAACTGGAAAAATATAAGAGAACAAAGTCTACAAAAGAAGAATTAGATTCACTTCCAATTCTTAAAAAAGAAGATTTATATAAGGAAATACCGGAGTTTCCAAATACATTTAGAAATATAGATAATGTAAAGGTATTGCAGCATAATTTAAATACAAGAGGTATTGGTTATCTTAAGTTTTTATTTGATATAACAGATATTCCTTTTGAATATGTAAAATATCTTACTCTTTTAAAAGCTATTTTCTCAGGAATGGATACCAAAAAGCATGATTACGATATGCTTGGTAATGAAATTTTAGTAAATACCGGTGCCCTTGGCTGTAATATTTCATGCTATGGTAATAAAGATGATATAGGCAAATATTCATTAATGTTTGAAATAACATCAAAATTCCTGTTTGATAAACTGGATAAAGTTTATGAATTTATGGAAGAAATTATATTTGAAACATTAGTTGAAGATGAAAAAAGATTATATGATATTGTATGTCTTGAAGAAGCTGAAACCAAGGATAAAATCATAGATTATAGTGATTCAATTGCAATATGCAGATGCAATTCATATCTTAGTGCTGCATCAAAGATTGTTGATGAGTGTAAAGGTGTGGGATATTACAGATTTATAAAAGATGCAGAAGAAAACTTTGAAGATAAAAAGTCAGAAATCAAAGAAAATATCATAAAACTTTTTAAATATATTTTCAGAAATGATAATCTTTTAATCAGCTATACAGCATCTGATAAAGATTATGAAGGTTTTGAAGATAAAACAAAACCTATCATAGAAAAGCTTAAAGAAAATAATAAATATAAAGATTTATTAAAGAATGATGAAAGTAATAATGAGACAAACATAACAGGATTAAATAAAAATGAAGGAATCAAATATCCTTCCCAGGTTCAATACGTTGCTTTAACAGGTAATTTTAAAAAGTACGGATATGAATATAATGGAAAATTACAGGTATTAAGTTCGATTTTAACAAATGAATATTTATGGAATAATATAAGAGAACTTGGAGGAGCATATGGATGTAATGTTTCATTCAGAGCAAATGGAACGGTTTCATTTTCGTCATACAGGGATCCAAATCTAAGAAAAACAAAGGAAGTTTTTGAAAACACCTGGAAATATTTAAGAGATTTAGAGATGGATGAAAGAAGTCTTACTAAACATATAATTGGAACTTTAAGTCGTATAGATATTCCAAAGAGTGAAAAAAGACTTGGAGATGAAGCATTGGATGCATATTTAACAGAGATTAGTGTTTCTACTTTAAAAGAGAGAAGAGAAGATATATTAAATGTTACTGTTGATGATATTAAGGGATTTAAGGACTTAATTAAAGCTGTAACAGATAATAGCAATATATGTGTTCTTGGAAATGAAAATGCCATTGAAGAAGCAAAAGATATATTAGAAACAAATTTTTATCTGTAAATATTTATAAAAAGAAAAGTGGAGATAGACATGGAAAATAATTTTAAATCTGGTTTTGTTGCGATTATTGGAAGACCTAATGTTGGAAAGTCAACGCTTATGAACAGGATTATTGGTCAGAAAATTGCAATTACATCAAATAAACCCCAGACTACAAGAAATAAAATCCAGACTGTATATACAAGTGATGAAGGTCAGATTATTTTTCTTGATACACCTGGTATGTTAAAAGCAAAAAATAAGCTTGGTGAATATATGGTTGATGTAATTCACAGTACCATAAATGATGTTGATATGATTATGTGGCTTGTTGAACCATCTGATTTTATAGGAAATGCTGAAAAAGAAATTATAAATGCCATTAAAAAATCAGGTAAGCCTGTAATTTTAGTTATAAATAAAACAGATACGGTGAAAAAAGATGATCTTATCAAGTATATTGATTCATACAGAAAGGTATATGATTTTGAGGAGATTATTCCTGCATCAGCAATTAAAGGTTCAAATGTAGATACCATAATAGAGATGATTTATAAATATCTTCCATATGGTCCTATGTATTATGATGAAGATACCGTAACTGACCAGCCTATGAGACAGATTGTTGCAGAAATTATAAGGGAAAAATCTTTAAAATGTTTAAATGAAGAGATTCCTCATGGTATTGCTGTTGTAATTGACCAGATGAAATACAGGGATAATAAAGATATTGTGGATATTGATGCTACGATAGTATGTGAAAAAGATTCACATAAAGGTATTATTATCGGTAAAAATGGCTCCATGTTAAAGAAGATTGGCCAGACATCAAGATATGAAATTGAGAGACTTGTGGAAATGAAGGCTAATCTGAAATTATGGGTTAAGGTAAGAAAAGATTGGAGAGATAAAGATATTTATCTTAAAAACTTTGGTTATGATAAAAAGAGTGGTGAGTGATGATGGATGTTGTTTATACCGGAATGGTTATAAAAACAACAAATGTTGGTGAATTTGATAAAAGACTTGTGGTACTTACAAAGGAAGCAGGAAAAATAGTTGTTTTTGCAAGAGGAGCAAGAAGACCAAAAAGTTCTTTATTATCAGCAACCATGCTTTTTGCATATGGCGAATTTGAATTATTTGCCGGAAAAGATGCGTATCAGTTAAAAAAGGTTGTTATTAAGGAATTTTTTGAAAATATTACTAAAGACATTGAAAGTGTATGTTATGCAAGTTTTTTTTGTGAGTTTGCTGATTATTTTTGTAAGCCCGGGCAAAATTCCAGAAATATATTAAAGCTTCTTGGTTATTCACTAAAAGCTCTTGAAAATGAAAAGATAGATAACAGGCTTGTTAAATGTATATTTGAAATGAAAATGCTTTATTTTTCAGGTGAATATCCGGAAGTCTTTAGTTGTGTTAAATGTCAGAAAAAAGAAATATCATATTTTAGCGTATTAGGATATGGTATGCTTTGTGATGATTGTAAAAATGAGTATAGTGACAGTTTTAAAATTAATCCGGTTACAGTTTATACTCTTCAATATATTATTTCTTCAAAATTAAAGGATTTATATAAATTTAATTTAAGAAAAGATATACTTGATGAACTGGTATTTCTGATGAAAAGATATATGAGTTTTCATGTTAATCACAACTTTAAATCATTAGATACCTTAAGTGAACTGGTATTGAAATAAATGTTTTAATGAAGTATAATACTAAAAGTTTAGTTAAAAATAGGAGATTAATATGAGTAATATTAAAAAAATTGTTTTAATTACAATGATTTTTACATTATCATTATTTATGGTTGCATGTAAAAAGGATGTAAAGGACTCTTTAAGCAAAACTGAAGAAACAACAGAAAAATATGCTAAAGATGAAGATACTGACATTTCTTTATATATTGCTTCTGATAATAGTGTAACAGCAACTTTTGTAAGTTCTTTTGATAAATATTATTATGATAAAAAAGAATTAGAAGAAATGGTTGATAAGGAAATTGCTGACTTTAACGAAAATCTTGCAGGTGACCCATTAAATGGTATTTCAAAGGCGGGCTTTGAAGTTAAAGATAAAAAAGTTACTTTGAAAATCAAATTTATTAATTATTATGATTTTAATTCATATTCAAGAAGATATATAGACCCTGATAAAGAACTTACCATGTTTGTTGGTGATTATGACAGTTCTGTTGCAGCAAACATAAGTATTAATAGCACAATTTATCTTACAAGTGATGATAGTGCCATGAACCTTGAAGAGATTCCAACATCAGGATACAGAATATTTTATATAAATACCAATATGGATATTGAATTTGAAGGAGAAATTGTTGGAGTAAATGAAAATGTCACAGTAGACGGAAATAAAGTATCTACAAAAGAAGAAGCAGATAATTATGTTATTATTAAATAATTTGATGATTATTATATAATTTAGGAGGATGTTATGAACAATTCTGAAAAGACAATGGAGAAAATAGTTGCACTTGCAAAGGGAAGAGGATTTGTATATCCGGGTTCTGAGATATACGGAGGACTTGCAAATACATGGGATTATGGAAATATTGGTGTTGAACTTAAGAATAATGTTAAGGCAGCATGGTGGAAAAAATTCGTTAAAGAAAGCCCTTATAATGTTGGTGTTGACTGTGCTATTCTTATGAATCCTCAGACATGGGTTGCTTCAGGACATTTAGGCGGATTTGCAGATCCTTTAATGGATTGTAAAGAGTGTCATGAAAGATTTAGAGCTGATAAGATTATTGAAGACTGGGCTGTAGAAAATAATGTAGAACTTGATAGTAGTGTTGATGGCTGGTCACAGGAAAAGATGAAGAATTTTATTGATGATAATAATATTCCATGTCCAACATGTGGTAAGCATAACTTTACAGATATCAGACAGTTTAACCTTATGTTTAAAACATTCCAGGGTGTTACTGAAGATGCAAAAAATACAGTATATTTAAGACCTGAAACAGCTCAGGGTATTTTTGTAAACTTTAAGAATGTTCAGAGAACATCAAGAAAGAAAGTTCCATTTGGAATTGCCCAGGTTGGAAAGTCTTTCAGAAATGAAATTACACCTGGAAACTTCACTTTCAGAACAAGAGAGTTCGAGCAGATGGAGTTAGAATTCTTCTGCAAACCTGGAACAGATCTTGAATGGTTTACTTACTGGAGACAGTATTGTATAGACTGGTTAAAGGATCTTGGAATCAAAGAAGATGAGATGAGAACAAGAGATCATGATCCGGAAGAACTTGCATTCTATAGTAAAGCTACAACAGATATAGAATTTTTATTCCCATTTGGATGGGGAGAACTCTGGGGTATTGCTGACAGAACAGATTATGATCTTACACAGCATCAGAATACTTCAGGTGAAGATATGTCTTACTTTGATGATGAGAGCAAGGAAAAATATGTACCATATGTTATTGAACCATCACTTGGTGCAGACAGAGTAACACTTGCATTCCTTTGTGCTGCTTATGATGAAGAAAATATTGGAACAGAAGAAAAGCCTGATATGAGAACAGTTCTTCATTTCCATCCTGCAATTGCACCTGTTAAAATTGGTGTACTTCCTTTATCAAAGAAGCTTAATGAAGGTGCAGAAAAGATTTATGCTGAGTTATCAAAATATTATAACTGTGAATTTGATGACAGAGGAAATATTGGTAAGAGATATAGAAGACAGGATGAAATTGGTACACCATTCTGCGTTACATACGACTTTGAATCTGAAAATGATGGTTGTGTAACTGTAAGAGACAGAGATACAATGGAACAGGAAAGAATCAAAATTGCTGATTTAAAGGTTTATTTTGAAGAAAAAATGGAATTTTAATTGTAATACAAAGGAAAATCAGACTGTATTATAATTTATTCAAAAGAAAAATATTTTATAGAATTGTCATAAACATAATTGACTAAAAGTTTATGAATTGTTATAATCGTTGATAGACGTGATACAACGTTATTTTTGCGTGCTTTTTTAAGGTTTTTCGTAGAATAATAAGATGTATCAAGTTTTTCAGATAAAAGAAAAATTTTAGGAGGAACACAAAATGGCAAGAAAATGGGTATACCTTTTCAGTGAAGGTAATGCTGACATGCGTGAATTACTCGGTGGTAAAGGAGCTAACTTAGCAGAAATGACAAAGATTGGTCTTCCAGTACCTCAGGGATTCACAATCACAACAGAAGCTTGTACTCAGTATTATGAAGATGGTCGTGAGATCAATGAAGAAATTCAGTCTCAGATTAATGAGTACATTGTAAAAATGGAAGAAATTACAGGTAAAAAATTCGGAGACAAGACTAATCCACTTTTAGTTTCAGTTCGTTCAGGAGCTAGAGCTTCAATGCCTGGTATGATGGATACAATCCTTAACCTTGGTTTAAATGAAGAAGTTGTAGAAACTATCGCTGAACAGTCTGGAAATGCTCGTTGGGCATGGGATTGCTACAGAAGATTTATCCAGATGTATTCTGACGTAGTTATGGAAGTTGGAAAGAAATACTTCGAAGAACTTATCGATAAGATGAAAGCTGATAGAGGAGTTAGCCAGGACGTAGATCTTACAGCTGACGACCTTAAAGAATTAGCTACTCAGTTCAAAGCTGAATATAAAGCAAAAATCGGTACAGACTTCCCAACAGATCCAAAGGAACAGTTAATGGGAGCTGTAAAGGCTGTATTCCGTTCATGGGATAACCCAAGAGCTAACGTTTACCGTCGTGATAACGATATCCCTTATTCATGGGGAACAGCTGTTAACGTTCAGTCAATGGCATTTGGTAACATGGGAGATGACTGTGGTACAGGTGTTGCATTTACTCGTGACCCAGCTACAGGTGATAAAGGACTCTTTGGAGAATTCCTTACAAATGCTCAGGGTGAAGATGTTGTTGCCGGTGTTCGTACTCCAATGCACATCACAGAGATGGAAAATAAATTCCCAGAAGCATTCGCTCAGTTCAAAGAAGTTTGCAAAACTCTTGAAGATCATTACAGAGATATGCAGGATATGGAATTTACTGTTGAACATGGTAAATTATATATGCTTCAGACAAGAAATGGTAAGAGAACAGCTCAGGCTGCTTTAAAGATCGCTTGTGACCTTGTTGATGAGGGAATGAGAACAGAAAAAGAAGCTGTAGCTATGATTGATCCTCGTAACTTAGATACATTATTACATCCACAGTTTGATGCTGCTGCATTAAAGGCTGCTACTCCAATGGGTAAAGGTCTTGGAGCTTCTCCTGGAGCTGCTTGCGGTAAGATCGTGTTCACAGCTGATGATGCTGTTGAATGGGCAAACAGAGGAGAAAAAGTTGTTCTTGTAAGACTTGAGACATCTCCAGAAGATATCACAGGTATGAAGAGTGCACAGGGTATCTTAACAGTTCGTGGTGGTATGACATCACACGCTGCCGTTGTTGCTCGTGGAATGGGTACATGTTGTGTTTCTGGTTGTGGAGATATCAACATGGATGAAGAAAATAAGAAATTTACATTAGCTGGAAAAGAATTCCATGAAGGAGATTCAATCTCTATCGATGGTACAACAGGTAACATCTATGATGGAATCATTCCTACAGTTGACGCTACAATCGCTGGTGAATTCGGAAGAATCATGGATTGGGCTGATAAATATAGAAAACTTAAAGTTCGTACAAATGCTGATACACCTACAGATGCTAAGAAAGCTAGAGAATTAGGTGCTGAAGGTATCGGACTTTGCCGTACAGAGCATATGTTCTTTGAAGAAGACAGAATTGCTGCATTCAGAGAAATGATTTGTTCAGATACAGTAGAAGAAAGAGAAGCTGCACTTGATAAGATTCTTCCTTATCAGCAGTCAGATTTCAAGGCTTTATATGAAGCTCTTGAAGGAAATCCTGTTACAATCAGATTCCTTGATCCACCTCTTCATGAATTCGTTCCAACAGAAGAAGATGATATCAAGAAACTTGCTGATGCTCAGGGCAAGAGTGTTGAAGACATCAAAGCACTTATCGCTTCATTACATGAATTCAACCCTATGATGGGTCACAGAGGATGCCGTCTTGCTGTAACATATCCTGAAATCGCTAAGATGCAGACAAAAGCTGTTATCAGAGCTGCTATCGAAGTTCAGAAAGAACATGCTGATTGGAATGTTAAGCCAGAAATCATGATTCCTCTTACATGTGAAGTTAAAGAGCTTAAATATGTTAAGAAAGTTGTAGTAGAGACAGCTGATGCTGAAATCGCTGCTGCAGGTGCTAACCTTGAATATGAAGTTGGTACAATGATCGAAATCCCACGTGCTGCTTTAACAGCTGATGAGATTGCTAAAGAAGCTGATTTCTTCTGCTTCGGTACAAACGATCTTACACAGATGACATTTGGTTTCTCTCGTGATGATTCAGGTAAATTCTTAGATGCTTACTATGATGCTAAGATCTTCGAAAATGATCCATTTGCAAAACTTGACCAGACAGGTGTTGGTAAGTTAATGGATATGGCTCTTAAACTTGGTCGTCCAGTTAATGAAAAACTTCATGCAGGTATCTGTGGAGAGCACGGTGGAGATCCATCTTCTGTAGAATTCTGCCATAAGATTGGTCTTGATTATGTATCATGCTCACCATTCAGAGTACCAGTTGCAAGACTTGCTGCTGCTCAGGCTGCAATCGCTGATGAGAAATAATCAGAACGTATAATGTAAACACATTAACGTAATGATTACGGATTAATAAAAAAATATTAGGGAATCATACTTTGGTATGGTTCCCTTTTTTATAAGAGTTTTATTATCAATATATAGTAGTAAAAATATAAAAATATCAATATGTAGTTGACAAATAAAAAAATATTATGTACAATAAAAATGAACAAATCAAAAAATATGTTTAAGAAAGGGATAATTATGGGAAATAAGTATTTTAAAACTCGTATTAAAGAGTTAAGAGAAAAGGAAGGACTAAGCATGCAACAACTTGCTGAGAAAATAGGTGTGAATAAAAGTAGAGTTGGTATGTGGGAAAATAATGGTTCTGTTCCAAGAATGGACGCATTAAAAAAATTATCAGAATTTTTTGATGTATCTATCGATTATCTCCTTGGTAATGATGATACTAGTTTTTTAAATAATGAAAATAAGAAATTAAATTCTTTACAAAGAAATTTAGGTAAGTTAAACGAAAAGGAATTGGAAAAGGCAGAAAATATGTTAAAGGCAGTATTTGAAGATATTTTTAATGATGAAGAGGACGATGATGATGACATATAAAATTAGTGATGAGGAATATAATAAAATCGATTTTAAGAAAATATATTCAATAGCAAGTGAAATTGTAGCATTGTCTAGACATATTAATGATTTTCCTTTTAAAGTAAAAGACATAATAAAAGAATATTCAGATATTCAGTTATGTTCTTTTAAAAAAGCTGATATAAAGTTTGGTGTTGATATTAGAAACTTTGGAAGTGAGTCAGCAGTTATCCAAGAATATGATGGTATGTATATTATTTTTTATAATCAAGCTGAAAATGATTATAGAATAAGATTTTCTATTATTCATGAATTTGGACATTATATATTAAAACATAAGATGAATTTAAAAAAAGATGATGATTTATATCATAGACAAGAAATAGAAGCAAACTGCTTTGCAGCTCAAATTCTTATGCCGGAGCAAATTATAAGAGAATGCTCAAATAGAGGCTATAGTAGTAGTGTTGAGAATATTAAAAGATATTTTGACGTGTCCTATGATGCTGCAGAAAAAAGAAGGGTTACTCTTTCAAAAACTAATTATGAATGGAAATCAAGAGCTGAAAAAGAGTATGATGATATAATCTTACTTAAATTTCAGGATTATATTAATAAAGTTGCTCCTAAAAGACTTGATTTTTATAATTTTGATGAAGAATATGAAATACAACAGGAACGAGATTCCTGGTATTGAAAGGATAGGTGGTGATTGCTTATGATTGATGATATTTCTTTTCAAAGAAAAAGCACTCGAAAAATGCTATTGGCGTAGCAATTTGAGTGCTTTCAAGGATATGATACATACCCTAGCGATGTATTGATTGTATCATATCCTCTCTGGAAAGTCTATTTTTAATTTTATAAAATAAAAATTTCTAGTAAGGAAGGTGATCAAGAATGATCAATATTTTATTGTGGTGCGATGAAAAGTTATCGCACTTAAAACAAAATAATGTAGAAATTAAAAATGGTATACCTCAACTTTCGAAAGATGATTTGTATACTGATGTTCCTAAAAAGATGACAACTTTTGCATACAGAAATGATGTATCTGATAGTGATAAAAAAGAAACTATATTAACATTTTTTATGTATGAGGAAAAACTTTGGCCTAGACTAAAGACAATAGATGATGATATTAAAATCATGTCTGAATATGGTGGGATAAGTGGTTTTGATTTAAGTCCTTGTATTGGAATGTTGAAACCTCGTCAAAGAATGAGCATATTAATCAATGCAATATATTCATCATATTGTGCTTTGAAAGGTGTTAAAGTTCTTGCAAATTATAGAGCAGGTGACTTTTCAACGGTAAATTTAGCTGATTATTTTCCAAATAATAATCAATTTATTGTTGGGAATCTAGGCTGCAATAGAAATGGATTTAAGAATTATGGTTATTACATGTTGATTCAAGTACTACGTAAGAAGAATCCGTCTAATATATATTTTTTTGGAGGCATTTCCAAAAAAGAAGCAGAGGAATATCTTAATACATCGCTTAACTTCATTATTACATTTCCGGATAGGCGAAACAGAGTTAGAAATGACTCGAAAGCCTATATATATTATCTAAAAAATGAAAAAGTGGTAAAAGAACTTTTTGAGCAAGATTATAAGGGGGGATGTAATTGTGGGTGCTAAAGCTTTATATAATGACACACGTAGAAATATTATTCATCAGCTTATTATTGAAAGAGATATTGAAGCTATTAGAAAAATATTAAAAGATAGAGATGAGTACAGACGATATGCGCATGGATGGAAGGCAGTTAATTTAGATGAATTCATTGCAAAGTTTGATATTCAAAGTGATACATATAATATGGTGACAAATAAGCGTAAAATATCTTTTTTTAATGATGGAAATGAATATGAAATTGTAGCAGCTATAGGTGGTAAATATTTCAGAGTAAGAGAAATAGGTACTGGAAGAAGTGGAGGGAGATATGTTGGATTAGATTTAAAAGAGCCACGTATACCTGGAAACTTTCAAGGTGCTGCTAGAAGAGAAGAAAGAAATAGATTAACACATTTTAGAATGAGTTATAAGAAAGGAACGGTTTAAATATGGAAAAAAAATTTTATAGAGAATACTTAGATTTATTGCATTGGTATAGAATATTGGTTCCAAAAACAAAAGAAGCAGAAAATGATTTATATGATGGTGATTTTTTTGATGTTAATAATGATTGCATAAAAGAAGAATTTGATTATATGGAATTTCATGAAGATACTTTTTGTTTTTTGGAATCGCGTTTATTTGATTTTATTAACGTTGAATTAGACATTATTATAAATATGTACGAGGATGAAGTTATAAATAATGATCAATTGAGTAAAGCACATGAAATTACTAAACGTATGATTTTGAATAGTGACGATGAAAAATTTATTAAACTGGCAGAAGAATTTCAGTCGCTTATTGAAAAAGCTCAAGAATATGGAACGGTTGTAGGATTGTATTTTTAATATGGCTAGATATTTTTATCAGGATTTTCTATTTGAAAATTTGCCAGTTGATGAAAGAGATAATCCTGTCGTTGAAATTCAATACGTAGATGAGATTTCAAAAGAATCAGAATATATGGAAGTTTCTTTTGATAATTTACTAAAACAAATACATTTTGATAAATGGGAAAAGATGTTGCGCGAGGCTAGAAATAAAGAAATGGTATATATTATCGATGATGTAGAAATTCATAACGATGAAATAAAAGAGTATAAACTTTTCTATTTGAAGACATATTATTTTGCATTTAGTAAAGAAACACAATGTTTTGTTGTAAAAAAGATAAATAATATTCGACGAACAAATTAATGATTTCACAAAGAGTAGCAGATATGAGTAAATTCATAAATGCTACTCTTTTACTTTATAAATATGGTAAATGATTTTGTTAAAAGAGGAAAATTGAATAATACTTTGTATTTAAAGTGTATACATGATGTGGATGCAGTACAGGCTGCAATCGCTGATGAGAAATAATCAGAACGTATAATGTAAACACATTAACGTAATGATTACGAATTAATAAAAAATATTAGGGAATCATACTTTGGTATGGTTCCCTTTTTTTATTTTGACAGCGATAGCAATGGAGAATTATCTGCTATTTAATACTGATTTTAATTTTTGAACAAAACAGCGGTGAAATACAAAAAACACCTCTTGACCGCTCTTTTGTTATACCTTAGAATTTATGAATATTTGATTGTAATATATGTGATATTTGAGATGCTGTGAAATCAGAAAAATTATTAGTTGGTGGAATTATGATAAGGACAGTAGCCTATTTTATTTGCACATTTATTAGTGTAGAAGTATAATGTCATTGTAAATGTTGTTAGGCATAATAAGTTTAAATTGAAAACAATGTATCTGTTTATTTACTGGTATTTATGCAAGTGGGTATTAGTAAATATTGGGAAGCAAAGAATTTAATTTAATCTCATTAGGTCTGGCAGTCTTTTTCGTGTAGAAAAATGTCAGGCTATTATTATGCCTTCTTTTAAAAAGGAGGAATCTCAATGGATAGAAATGATCTATCAAAAATCCAACAAATTATTGGCTTTAATTTCAAAAATCTAGATTTGCTACAGCAGGCTTTCGTGCGCAGATCTTATTCAAAGGAGCACGGAGGAGAGAACAATGAAGTACTTGAGTTTATTGGCGATAAAGTACTTGATCTTGTTGTAGTGAAAATTCTTTCGGAAGAGTTTGGCTCACTTGCATCAGAATGGGATGATTATAATCCTAATGAAGATTTCAATGAGTTTGTTTCTGAATATCAGGAAAACAAGCTTACTGAGATTAAGAAAAGATTAGTTGAGAAAGATACACTTGCAAATTGTATTGATGACCTTGGGTTAGCAGAGTATTTAATTATGGGTCAGGGTGATCGAAAGAATAATGTTCAGGAATCTCCGTCAGTAATGGAAGATCTTTTTGAAGCAATTCTAGGGGCTGAGGCTATTGATTCAAATTATGATATCGCGAGAATACAGGATTCAGTTGTATTTATGCTTAATCCTAAAGCTATTATTTTCGAAGATGAAATTAATTATGTCCAGGAAGTGCAAGATTGGAGCCTTAGAAGAACAGGAGAATTACCTGAGCGAGAGTTTGAAGAAAACTACGGTTATTACACTATGAGTCCTGGGTTATTGAATCCGCATGCACCAGCTATGAATGAGAAACATACTTGTTATGTAACAGTGGATGGGGTAAAAAAGGCTGTTGGCTATGGCGTGAATAAAGTGATGGCTCATGAAGACGCGTGTAAAGCTATATATGATTATTTGGAAGATAATAATATGTTATATACAATCCGGGATGAAATTGATAATCCATCATTGAATATGGCAATCAATCAGTTAGAAACGCTTTCTCGTCGAGGGTATTTTTCATTGCCAGAGTATGAGTATAAAGAATCACATGATAACAATGGAAATCCTTTTTGGCATGTGGAATGTCATATCGATGAAGTTGAGTACTATTTCGATGCGGATTCTTCTTCAAAGAAACAAGCGAAGAAGGAAGCGGCTTTTGAAATGTTGAAGTATGTTTTAGATAACTACGAGGAAAGATATCAGAAAACGGAATATACTGAATGGAAATTAACACATAAATGGGGATAATCATATTGCATATTACGTCTAATCGAGTATACTATAATTATAGGTGGCGTAATTTTATCTTAATTATGATAAAGGAGTGATAATATGATTCAGATTAGACCAGTTTCAGATTTGAGAAATAAGTTTACAGATATTGAAGATGTTGTTAAGACGGGACAACCCGTATATCTTACAAAAAATGGTTATGGTTCAATGGTTGTTTTGAGTTTAGATGCTTATTCAAGACTTACAAACGATGTTGAGTACGCTTTGGATGCAGCTGACAGACAGGCTAAAGAAACTGATGTGAGGTATACACATGAAGAGATGTTCTCAAAATTGAGAGGAGCCACCAATGGATAATGAATATGAGTTAAGATATCTGCCTCTCTTTTATGAAGATATGTACGAAAAAGTTACTTATATCAGAGAGAAGCTTCTTAATCTGGAAGCGGCAGATGATCTGATTAATGCTGTAGAAAAGGCTATATTGGATAGACTTCCAAATTGTGAGAGCTTTGAGCCGTATCATTCAGTAAAAGAACGAGAGTATCCTTATTATAGGATTTATGTAAAGAATTTCACTGTTTACTATGTTGTCATACACATGGATGATAAAAAAATTATGGAAGTAAGAAGATTTTTATACAACAGACAAGATAGAGACAGAATTATTTAATCGTATATGAAAACAGCGTTAGGCGTCTATGAGTAGAAATACTTGTAGGCGCTTTTTTATTTAACTTCGGGTTGTAAGTAAAACAATAGATGGACGAATAGATGGAGGTGAATTCGGGAATAGAATCTTTACAAACTTGAAGATTTTCTTAATGTTTTATTTGTTAATTCTTCATAATCGTAGTATAATTTCTGTATGTGGCGTTTTAGAAACAAAGTGCACCAAATTTGCATGTGCAGAAAGGTTTATTAAAGTATGAGTATTTCATATAACGGATTATGGAAATTACTAATCGACAACAACATGAACAAAACAGATTTGATGAATGAGGTAAAACTCAGTAGTGGTACAATTGCCAAAATGAGTAAAGGTGAGCCGGTATCAATGTTGGTTTTGGAGAAAATCTGTGACAAGCTCGATTGCGATTTTGGTGATTTGATTCATTACGAGAAAAAAGAAAAAGTAGGTGACGAGCTTGGGTGATTATAAAGGTAGTGGTGCAATTACACGAGAACAGTTTCTGTTCTATGAAACAAGAATAGTTGCGAGGCTACTGGTAGATGATAATCTCAGTGATGAAGAGATTATTTCGAGAATCATCGAAGATAACCTTTTTCAGTTTCCAACAGAAAAGAGTTTGAAAAGAACTGTAACAGGATGTCTAAGAAGGTTGAGATGTCTTGGTGATGATGAACTTATAAAAACAGTAGCACACAGTCCTATGGAAGTTGGAAAACAGGTTTGCCTTTATGCTATGATGAAGCAGTACCGTCTTGTATGTGATTTCATGATTACTGTAATTGGTGCAAAGTTTAGAGAGCAGGATTTATCTTACAGCAGGATGGATCTAAACGTTTTCTTCATGCGCTTGCAGGAACAGGATGATGAAGTTGCTGCTTGGAGTGATGCAACCATAAATAAGATTAAGCAGGTACTTAATAAGATTCTTATAGAGAATGAATACATAGATGGACCAAGAGCAACTAAACTTAATCCAGTAATGATTTGTTCTGAAGTTGATAATGCGATAAGGGCTGATGGTAATGATGTGGCATTGCCAGCATTCAATTGTTTTTACTAAATAGAGAATCTAGGAGATTGATATATGAGCGATATTTTAGAACGCCTGGATAAACTAAAAACAAGAATTCAGGAAGAAGATTTCCTTAAAGGAAATGGACTTAGTAATGAGGTGAATATTCATATCTTTTGCTATGATTCTGCAGATGAGATGGCAGTTAGATATTTTACAGAGCAGCTTGTAGCTGATCAAGAGCTGGCGTGCCACGTAATAGAGAAAAATCTTTATAAAGTATTTTTAGAAATTTGTGATGATAAGCGTATCACAAAAGGCGCGGCATCGATGGAAGAGAAGAAAGGCAAAGAGTATCTGAAAGATCAGATTCTCAGATTTGCAAATAATAAAGCTTTTGTAGAAAAGATAAAGCCAGAGGAACAAAGAGAGGGAGATGTGCTTCTTATCACTGGTGTTGGAGAGGTATTTCCGTTTGCAAGAGTTCATGCATTACTTGAGGCAATTCAACCTGAAGTTCCAAACATACCGATTGTAGTTATGTACCCAGGTAGTTTTAACGGAAGACAACTTAGGTTATTCGATAAGTTAGAGCCTAATGGATATTATAGAGCATTTAACGCGATTTAATGTGGAGGGTTATATCAAATGAAGATTCAGCAGATGTTTAAAGACGATATCGATAGAAAGATTAACGGTGTCGTAAAAGTAGATCAGGATGCTAATGATGTATTGGTTCAGGAATTGAATGAGTACGTTATTACCAAGGAATTGAAGAAGCATTTTATCTCATTTTTTAATAATTATGGTGATGCTTTTAATGAGAAGACAGCAGATATCGGTGTATGGATTTCCGGTTTCTTTGGAAGTGGTAAATCTCACTTCTTAAAGATTCTTTCTTACATTTTGGAAAATAAAGAAGTTGATGGCGTAAAGACTGTTGAGAGATTCCGTTCTAAGTTTGAGGACGATCCGGCAACCTTTATGCTTATTGACCGTGCTACAAAAGGTGAGACGGATACAATCCTCTTTAACATTGATATAGAAGGTTCCATCAATAAAGATGCTACAGCAGTACTTCGTGTATTTGCGAAGATGTTTTATAACTACCTTGAATTCTATGGTGAGGATCTTAAGGTGGCAAAGCTAGAGCAGTTTATTGATAAACAGGGTAAAACAGAGGAATTCAGAAGAGTATTTGAAGAAAAAAATGGACAGCCTTGGCTTGAGTCAAGAGACGCTTTTGCATTCTGGGAAGATGATATCGTTGAAACATTACAGCAAGTTCTTGGCATGAGTGAAGAAGCTTCTCGCAATTGGTTTAATGGTACTGAGACTGTTGAGATGAGTATCGCTCAACTAGTATCTGAGATTAAGGACTATGTAAATACTAAGCCTGAGAACTTCCGTTTACTGTTTATGATTGATGAGGTTGGTCAGTATATCGGAAGTAACACAGATTATCTTATTAACTTACAGTCACTTGTTGAAAAAATCGGTAGTGAGTGCGAAGGAAAAGTGTGGGTTGTTTGTACTGGCCAGGAAGCACTTGATGAGATCATTAAGACTCGTCAGGATGAGTTCTCACGTATTCAGGCAAGATTTAAGACAAGACTTTCTCTTTCATCTGCATCTGCAGATGAGGTTATTCAAAAGAGAATTTTGTCTAAGACAGATGAAGCTGACAAGAGACTTACAGAAGTATTTGAGTCAAGTGATTCTGTACTTAGAAACTTACTTAAGTTCAATAAGGATGATGCTCTTTTAGATATTAGAGGATATGAGACAGCGCAGGATTTCTCTAAGAATTTCCCATTCGTTCCATATCAGTTTATTTTAATGCAGAAGGTATTCTCTGAAATCCGTAAGCATGGTAATGCTGGTAAGCATTTATCAGGTGGTGAGAGATCAATGCTTTCCGGATTCCAGGAAGCTGCTTATAAAATTATAATTAAATATGTACAATAAATATTAAATAAGAATGTACAAATGTTATGATATATGAGTTATAAGGAGGGACTCATAATGATATTAAAGAATCAGATCATAACAAATATAAAAATTGAAAGTGTCAATGACCTATATAAATTAAAACCATTTTTGGAGGATGGGACATTGAAGATTAATAAAAGTCAAATAGCAAGAGAGTTAAAGGTTGACAGACGTACAGTTGATAAATATATAAAAGGATATACAAAGCCAGAAACAAGAAACTGTAACGATTGTATTACACCTTTTTATGATATAATCGCTGAATTGTT
>FOFK01000005.1:162183-248328 GCA_900110975.1 Lachnospiraceae bacterium RM5 | reverse complement strand
CGTGGGCGTAGGATATTTGAGAGGAGCTGTCCTTAGTACGAGAGGACCGGGATGGACTGACCTCTGGTGCATCTGTTGTTTTACCAAAAGCACGGCAGAGTAGCCAAGTCGGGACGGGATAAACGCTGAAGGCATCTAAGCGTGAAGCCCCCCTCAAGATGAGATATCCCATACGCAAGTAGTAAGACCCCTTGAAGACGACAAGGTTGATAGGTCAGAGGTGGAAGTGCAGTAATGTATGCAGCTGACTGATACTAATAGGTCGAGGGCTTGACCATAATGGTTTAGGTTTTAGTTTTGTAATTTAGAAAGTTTTATGTGTAGTTTTGAGTGTACATGTACACGATTTAATTTTTATGATTTTTTCTCAGGAAGATTATGCTTTGCATAATCTTTTTTTTATTGTTTTTTAGTATAAGAAATTAAACATTATATCATTTTGACACTATAGCTAATATATGCTAAAATACTACCTATGCGGAATAAAATTTATAAATTGGATGGTGGAAAGTCATGAAAGAAAATAAGCGTGTTTTACTTAAACTTAGTGGTGAAGCTCTCGCAGGTGACAAAAGATTTGGATTTGATGAAGAGACAGTAACAAAGGTTGCAAAACAGGTTAAGGTTTTAGTAGATAAAGGAACTGAAGTTGGTATTGTTATAGGTGGCGGTAACTTCTGGAGAGGAAGAAGCAGTGAAAATATTGACAGAACAAAGGCTGATTCTATTGGAATGCTTGCAACTGTTATGAATTGTCTTTATGTTTCTGAAATATTCAGAAGTGTAGGTATGATGACACAGATTCTTACACCATTTGAATGTGGCAATATGACAAAGTTATTTTCAAAAGACAGAGCTAATAAATACTTTAGTAAAAATATGGTAGTTTTCTTTGCAGGTGGTACAGGTCATCCATATTTTTCAACAGATATGTCAATGGTTCTCAGAGCTATTGAGATTGATGCTGATTGCATACTTGCAGCCAAAGCTGTTGACGGTGTATATGATAGTGATCCTAATAAGAATCCTGATGCTAAAAAATATGATAAGTTAAGCATTGAAGAGATTGTTGATGGTAAGCTTGGTGTTATAGATCTTGCAGCTTCAGTTTTATGCATGGAAAATAAAATGCCTATGAAGATTTTTGGACTTAATGAAGAAAATAGTATTATTAATGCTGTTTCTGATACAGAATTTACAGGAACAATTATTGAATAAAAATTAAAATAAAAAATAAGAATATAAATAAATTGAAATATACAGGACAGAGTAAAAATAAAATATAAGTAATATATAAATAACATATAAATAATATATAAAATAGGAGATTTAACGATGGACGAAAGATTATTGGATTATTCAGAAAAAATGGAAAAAGCAATTGATGCACTTTATAATGAATATACAACTATTAGAGCAGGAAGAGCAAACCCACATATTTTAGATAAAGTAAAAGTTGATTATTATGGTTCGCCTTCAGCAATTCAGCAGGTTGCAAACGTATCTGTGCCTGAAGCAAGAATGATTCAGATTCAGCCATGGGAGCCGGGTCTTATAAAAGAGATTGAAAAAGCAATTCTTATGTCAGACCTTGGACTTACACCAACAAATGATGGAAAATGTATCAGACTTGTTTTTCCTGAATTAACAGAAGAAAGAAGAAAAGAATTAGTTAAGGACGTTAAGAAAAAGGGTGAAAATACAAAAGTAACCATCCGTAACGTAAGACGTGATGCAAATGATGCATTTAAGAAATTAAATAAAGCAAGCGAAATTTCTGATGATGAATTAAAAGGACTTGAAAGTGATATTCAGAAACTTACAGATTCTATGATTTCAAAAGTTGATGAAGCAATCGATAACAAATCAAAAGAGGTTATGACAGTATAATAACAATTAAATATGATATTTAAAAAATGGGGCATAATTAATGTCCCTTTTTGGATTTAGGAGGGAAAATGAATATACCTAATCATGTTGCAATAATCCTTGATGGAAATGGAAGATGGGCAAAGAAGAGACATCTGCCAAGAAATTATGGACATATCGAGGGTGCAAAAACAGTAGAAAAGATTTGCGAGGACGCTGACAGTCTTGGTATAAAATATCTTACAGTGTATGCATTTTCTACGGAAAACTGGAACAGACCGGAAGATGAAGTAAGTGCTCTTATGAAGCTTCTTAGAAACTATCTTAAGGATTGTATAAAAAGAGCAAATAAAAATGATATGAGAGTCAGGGTTATTGGCGATAAAACAAGACTTAGTGAAGATATTAGAAAAAGTATTGATGATTTAGAAGAAGCAACAAAAGAAAATACAGGACTTAATTTTACAATAGCCATTAATTATGGAAGCAGAGATGAAATAAGAAGAGCTATATGTAATATTGCAAAGGATACAAAGGAAGGAAAGATTAATGAAAGTGACATTAATGAAGAATTAATATCAGATTATCTTGATACTAAGGGAATTCCTGATCCCGACCTGCTTATAAGAACAAGCGGTGAAGAACGATTATCAAACTTCCTTCTATGGCAGCTTGGATATGCAGAGTTCTATTTTACAGATGTTTTATGGCCTGACTTTAATAAAAAAGAATTGGAAAAAGCTATAGAAAAATATAATACAAGAGATAGAAGATTTGGAAAGGTAAAGTAATATGTCAGCAATAAAAAAATTAATGACTAAGTCATTTTTAGAAAGATTAATAAGCGGAATAATACTTGTTTTAATTGCATTAATAACAATTATTCTTGGTGGAAATGTTTTACTTGCAACAATAGGAATTATTTCAGTTATAGGTTATTTTGAACTTGTAAGGGTATATAAATTAGAAAAATCACCAATGGCAGTTGTTGGTTATATAGCATGTGTTTCATACTATGTTATATTATTCTTTAAATTAAATGAAAGTATATTATTCCTCATAATTGTAGCATTGCTTTTAAATATGGCATTTTATGTATTTACATTTCCAAAATATAAAGCATATCAGCTTATGATAACAGTCTTTGGCTTATTTTATGTAGTTATAATGTTGTCATATATTTACCAGGTAAGAATGATGGATACAGGTAAATATCTTGTATGGCTTATTTTCCTTTCATCATGGGGTTGTGATACATGTGCATATCTTGTAGGTGTTATGTTTGGAAATAAAAGACTTGCTCCTGTTCTTAGCCCTAAAAAATCATTAGAAGGAGCAATTGGTGGTGTTATAGGAGCTGCACTTTTAGCATTTATTTATTCTTATATTTTCAGGGAACAGATGGGAGATAATGCAATAATAATTTATCCTATCGTATGTTTCTTTGGTGCTATTGCTTCACAGGTAGGAGATTTAACAGCATCAGGAATTAAGAGGGAAAATGATGTAAAAGATTATAGTCATTTAATACCGGGACATGGCGGAATATTGGACAGATTCGACAGTATGATAGTTACTGCTCCGATTATATTCTATTTATCAACATATTTAGGAAAACTTTAAAAAGAAGGATTTATTATGAAAGATATAATTATTCTTGGTTCAACCGGCTCTATTGGTTGTCAGGCTCTTGATATTGTAAGAGAATACAAAGATGATTTAAGAGTTGTCGGACTTGCTGTATTAAAAAATATTGATTTATTAGAAAAGCAGATAAGAGAATTTAAGCCTTTAGTGGTATGTGTATATGATGAAGAAAAGGCTTTGAAATTAAAAGATAAAGTTAAAGATTTAGATGTAGAAGTTTTAACAGGAATGGATGGACTTATAAAATTATCATCTTATGAGAAGGGTGATATACTTTTAACAGCAATTGTTGGAATGATAGGTATCAGACCTACGATTGCCGGAATTGAATCAGGAAAAGATATTGCCCTTGCAAATAAGGAAACATTGGTATGTGCAGGACATATTATTATGAATCTTGCAAAAGAAAAGGGTGTCAGCATACTTCCTGTTGATAGTGAACACAGTGCCATTTTTCAATCATTGAGAGGAAATGATAAATCACAGGTAAATAAGATAATTCTTACTGCATCAGGCGGGCCTTTCAGAGGTTATACAAAAGAAATGTTAAAAGATGTTAAGCTTGCTGACGCATTAAAACATCCTAACTGGTCAATGGGTAAAAAAATCACAGTTGATTCATCAACCATGGTAAATAAAGGACTTGAGGTTATTGAAGCAAGATGGCTTTTTGATACTGATTTTGATAACATAGAAGTTGTTATACAGCCACAGTCTGTTATTCATTCAATGGTAGAATATGATGATGGTGCTGTTATTGCCCAGCTTGGTACACCTGATATGAAACTTCCAATCCAATATGCATTTTTTTATCCTGACAGAAAGTTTTTAAAGG
The DNA here is from genome assembly GCA_900110975.1 of Lachnospiraceae bacterium RM5. Taxonomy (GTDB): domain Bacteria; phylum Bacillota; class Clostridia; order Lachnospirales; family Lachnospiraceae; genus Bovifimicola. The sequence goes on along the minus strand of FOFK01000005.1, from coordinate 243,977 downwards.
GCGACAGACTTAATTTTTATGAACTTAAAAGTATTGATTTTTATAAGCCGGACATGGAAGTTTTTTCTGGTATAAAACTTGCTTATAAGGCGGGAAAAACCGGTGGTACAATGCCAACTGTGTTTAATGCTGCAAATGAATTTGCAGTTGCTGAATTTATTGATGAAAAGATAAAATATACAGATATAGTAGAGATGATTGAATATGCTATGGATAATCATAAGGTTATTGATAATCCTACGGTAGATGATATTTTAGAAACTGAAAAAGCTGTTTATGAACTATTAACTAGAAAGGTAAGATAATATGGGCGTTTTATTAGCAGTTATTGTATTTAGCGTATTAGTTATAATACATGAGTTTGGACATTTTTTACTTGCAAAGAAAAATGGAATTGGTGTTACGGAATTTTCTTTAGGATTTGGACCAAGGATTTTAAGTTTTAAATTTCATGGAACAAGATATTCATGGAAATTAATTCCATTTGGCGGATCCTGTGCAATGGTGGGAAATAATATCTTTGAAGAAACACTTGATGATGATAGTGACGAAGATGATGATTCCTTTGATATAACAGATGAAGACAGTGAGTCTTTTAATGATAAGTCTGTATGGGCAAGAATATCAGTTGTTCTTGCAGGTCCTATGTTTAATTTCTTGCTTGCACTTATACTTGCAATAGTTTATATCAGTCTTGAAGGTTATGATAAAGCTGAAGTAACATATGTTGCAGAAGGCTATGCTGCAGGACAGGCAGGTATTGAAAAAGGCGATGAGATAATAGAATATGATGGTTCGGATATTGTTATTTTCAGGGATTTATGGCTTCATGAATATGTAAATCCATTATCAGATAAAGCGGTAGATATTACTGTTTTAAGGGATGGAAAAAAGATAAACAAAACTATAAACCCTACAGAAAGATATTCTTTGGGAATTATGTATGCTGCTGATAAAACAGAGGCTAAAGTTGATATAGTCAGTGATTCTCCGGTTTCTAAAGCAGGGCTTAAAAGCGAAGATATAATAATAAATATTAATGGCACGGAAATCAATTCAGGAGAAGAGTTAAATAAATTCTTTAATAAAAATCCTTTAACAGGAGACGAAGTAAACGTTACTGTTAAAAGAGATGAAAAAGAATATGAGTTTAAAGTTGTTCCTGAAAAAGCAGGATATACATTGGGATGGGATGTAGGTATCCAAAAGAAAGTAGGTCCGTTAAAAGTGTTAAGATACAGTTTTACGGAATTAAGATATGATGCCCAGTCTGTGTTTATGGGGCTTAAGATGATTTTCACAGGAAAAGGTACAAAAGATTCAGTATCAGGACCTGTTGGAATAGCTAAAATTGTAGGGGATTCTTATGAGGCAACAAAGGATTATGGAGCATATTATGTATTTTTACAGATAATTTATCTTATGACCATATTTAGCGTAAACCTTGGAATAGTAAATTTACTTCCAATTCCTGCTGTAGATGGAGGAAGACTTTTATTCCTTATAATAGAGGCTATACGTAAAAAGCCGGTAAATCAAAAAGTAGAGGCATATGTAAATTTAGCATTTGCAATAATACTGTTTGGACTAATGATTCTTGTCATGATAAATGACATTTCGAAATTTTTCTAAGAAGAAGACATAAGTTTTGAATGAAAACCGTATTAGCAAGTATACTTGCTAAATAGGTTTTTATTCAAATCCGGCATGCCACGAACGTGGCATATTAGTTTTGCACAATAGAAATAAAATACGTGGCATATTAAGTTTTGCGTAATAAAAAAATATAAAAAGGAGACACAGTTATTCTTTTAAATAAAGGATAACTGTATTGTGTATTATGGGAAGATTTGTAAAAAAAGAAGTAAAAATAGGAAATGTATGTATTGGTGGAGAAAATAAAATTGCAATTCAGTCAATGACAAATACAAAGACAGAGGATGTACAGGCTACAGTTGCCCAGATAAAACAGTTAGAAGAAGCAGGTTGTGATATTATAAGATGTGCAGTTCCGACAAAAGAAGCTGCATATGCAATAAAAGAGATAAAAAAAGAAATAAATATTCCACTTGTAGCAGATATTCATTTTGATTATAACCTTGCAATCCTTGCAATGGAAAATGGGGCTGACAAAATAAGAATAAACCCTGGTAATATTGGAAGTGTTGATAAGGTAAAAGCTGTTGTAGATGTAGCAAAAGAAAAAAATATTCCAATAAGAGTTGGTGTAAACAGTGGTTCACTTGAAAAAGAAATTCTTGAAAAATATGGTCATGTAACAGCAGAAGGTATAGTGGAAAGTGCCCTTAAAAACCTTGCTATTATTGAAGATATGGGATATGACAATCTTGTTGTAAGTATAAAATCTTCAGATGTTTTAATGTGTGTTAAAGCTCATGAAATTCTTGTAAATAAAACAGATCATCCAATTCATGTCGGAATAACTGAAGCCGGAACTTTAACAGCTGGAAATATTAAATCTGCAATTGGTTTAGCACTTATTTTAAATCAGGGAATTGGTGATACTATAAGGGTTTCCCTTACAGCAAATCCAATTGAGGAGATTAAATCTGCAAAACTTATACTTAGAAACTTAGGAATAATAAAAGGTGGAATAAATGTTGTTTCATGTCCTACATGCGGAAGAACACAGATTGACCTTATATCCCTCGCAAATTCAGTAGAAAACATTGTTACAAAGTATGACGCGGATTTAAAGGTTGCAGTAATGGGATGTGTTGTAAACGGCCCTGGTGAAGCAAGAGAAGCAGACCTTGGTATAGCAGGTGGAAAAGGCATGGGCCTTATTATGAAAAAAGGAGAAATAATTAAAAAGGTTGATGAAAAGGATCTTTTAAAGGAATTTGAAAAAGAATTAGAGATTATGTGTAAATAATAAAGAAAATAAAGGTGAATACTTATGGAAGAAAAGAATTTCTTTGAAGTGTTTGATCTGCAGGTTGAAAAAAAATATCATGATATTTTTTCAAGAGCAAGAGTTAAAAGAATAGTTAACGTTGCAAAGAAAAATTATATTGTGGTTTATATAGAGAGTGATAATCTTATCGAGAAAAAAGATATTTATTTTATGGAGAGTGAGATAAGAAATTTTCTTGATGGAAAAACAGATGTAAAGATTATTGAACACTTTAATTTATCAGAACAATTTAATACAAAAAATCTTTATAAACTTTATAAAGAAAGTATTTTTGAGGAAATATATAATTACAACAGAATAGAATATAGTGTACTTAAAAAAGGCGAAATAATTGTTAATGAAGACAGTATTGAAGTTAAAACAATTTCTTCGCCTATTACTGATGAGCTTTCAGAAGACTTAGAAAGAGTATTATTTAAAATATTTAATGAAAGATGTTCCATTCCTACAGATGTCAGTGTAACAACTGAAAAGAAAGAATTAGAGCGTATTAAAAAAGCAAGTAAGAGAATGGAGAGCGAAGTAGAAAATATTGTAAAACATAATATTGAGGCAATGAAGGCTGTACAGGAAATTGAAAAAGAAGAACAGCCGGAAAAACCTGAAAAGAAAAAGAAAACATATGAGTATAGAAAACCTTTATATATTGACTACAATAAAGATGATGTATTGTATGGCAGATATTTTGAAGGTGATGCCCTGAATCTTGACGAACTTGAAGGCGAAATGAATGAGGTAATTGTCAGAGGAAAGATTTTTGATATCACAAAGCAGCCAATCAGGGGAGAAAGAACAATATTTACCATGAGTATTACAGATTACAGGGATTCTATTTATGTAAAGATGTTTGTGGCTGATGAAAATCTTCCTGAAATAGAATCAAAAATTTCTGTAGGTGGCATTATAAAAGTACAGGGAAAACTCATGTTTGACAGCTTTGACAGGGATATTGTAATTACTTCAGTCAGAGGTATATTAAAAATCCCTGATTTTAAAGAAAAAAGAATGGATAATGCGGAAAAGAAACGTGTGGAGCTGCATTGTCATACTATGCTTAGCGATATGGATGGAGTTGCAGATGTAAAGTCTCTGATTAAACGAGCAAAGGATTGGGGACATACATCCCTTGCAATAACCGACCATGGTGTTGTCCAGGGATTTACAGAAGCCTGGCATGCACTGCAAAAGCTTGAAAATAAATTTAAATTTGATGAGAAGTTTGATTTTAAGATGCTTTATGGGGTTGAGGCATATTTAGTTGATGATATCAAAAATATAGTCACAAATTCAAAGGGACAGAGTCTTAAAGGGGATTATGTTGTATTTGATATTGAAACTACAGGTTTTAATTCTATAAATAATAAAATAATTGAAATTGGTGCAGTTAAGGTATCTGATGGAAAAATAAAAGAAAAATATTCTACATTTGTAAATCCAAAGGAGCCTATTCCTTTCAGGATTGAGGAACTTACACATATTAACGACAGTATGGTAATTTCAGCACCTACAATAGATATTGTTCTTCCTGAGTTTTTGGAATTTTGTAAAGGATGTGTTATGGTTGCGCATAATGCAGACTTTGATATGAGTTTTATTATACACAAGGGTGAAGAACTTGGAATTAATAATGAATATACAATTGTAGATACAGTATCTATTGCAAGGGTACTTCTTAAAAATCTTAACAGATATAAACTTGATACTGTTGCAAAAGAACTTAATATAACCCTTGAAAGTCATCACAGGGCTGTTGATGATGCGGGATGTACGGCAGAAATCTTTATTAAGTTTATTGAGATGCTTGAAAAGATGGACATTAATGATCTTGACAGTTTAAATAAATTAAATGATTCTACAGCTGAAAGAATTAAGAAAATGCCTGCACATCATGCAAGCATAATAGCACTTAATGAGACAGGTAAATTAAATTTATACAGACTTATTTCACGTTCACATATAGATTTTTACAGCAGGGTTCCAAGAATACCAAAAAGCGTTTTCTTAGAAAATAAAGAGGGACTTATTATTGGTTCAGGATGCAGGCTTGGAGAGTTATTTGAGGCTCTTGAAGGAAGTAAGAGTGAAGAAGAAGTTGCAAGAATAGTTTCTTTTTATGACTATCTTGAGATTATGCCGGTAGAAAATAACATGTTTCTTGTGGATAGTGATAAATCGGCAATAAGAAGTAAAGAGGATCTTATAGAAATAAATAAAAAGATTGTTAAACTTGGTGAAGAGTTTAATAAAATGGTTGTTGCAACAGGAGATGTACATTTTATTGATCCTGAAGATGAAATATATAGAAAAATTATTTTATACAGTAAAAAAATAAAGGGTACGGATAGAAATGCGCCATTGTATTTTAGAACCACCGATGAGATGTTAGAGGAATTTTCTTATCTTGGTTCAGATAAAGCCTATGAGGTAGTTGTTGAAAATACAAATAAAATTGCTGATATGGTGGAAAATATGTTTCCTGTGCATCCAAGTAAATGTCCGCCTGTAATTGAAAATGCAGATAATATTTTAAGAAATATCTGTTATGAAACAGCTCATAATATGTATGGTGAAAATCTTCCTGAAATAGTTACGGAAAGACTTGAAAGAGAGTTAAATTCCATTATTTCAAACGGATATGCGGTTATGTATATTATCGCACAGAAACTCGTATGGAAATCAAATGAAGACGGATATCTGGTAGGTTCAAGAGGTTCTGTCGGATCTTCATTTGTTGCCACAATGTCAGGAATAACAGAGGTTAATCCTCTTAGTCCTCATTATTATTGTGGTTCATGTCATTATTATGATTTTGAATCAGAAGAGGTAAGAAAATACGCAGGTGGCTGTGGGTGTGATATGCCTGATAAATTATGTCCAAATTGTGGTGAAAAGCTTATTAAGGCAGGATTTGATATTCCATTTGAAACATTCCTTGGATTTAAGGGAAATAAAGAGCCTGACATAGATTTAAATTTCTCAGGAGATTATCAGAGTAAGGCTCATAGTTACACAGAAGTTATTTTTGGTGCAGGACAGACTTTCAGAGCGGGTACAATTGGTACGGTTGCTGATAAAACTGCGGAAATGTATGTGAGAAAATATTGCGAGGAAAATGAAGTTCCAAAAAGAAAATGCGAGATTGTAAGGGTTGCAAAGGGTTGTACAGGTGTAAGAAGAACAACAGGACAGCATCCCGGTGGAATTATTGTTTTGCCTGTGGGATATGATATTAACCAGTTTACACCAATACAGCATCCGGCAAATGATACAAAGACAAAGATAATTACAACACACTTTGATTATCACTCAATTGACCATAACCTGTTAAAGCTTGATATTCTCGGACATGACGATCCGACCATGATAAGGATGCTTGAAGATTTAACAGGGATAGATGCAAAGGCAATACCACTTGATGATGAAAAGGTTATGTCATTATTTACAAGTACAAAGGCACTTGGAATAGAACCTGAAGATATTGACGGATGTAAGCTTGGTTCTCTTGGTATACCTGAATTTGGTACGGATTTTGTTATACAGATGCTTCTTGATACAAAGCCACAGACTTTTTCAGATCTTGTAAGAATATCAGGACTTTCCCATGGTACCGATGTTTGGCTTAATAATGCACAGATGTATATTTTAAACGGTGATGCAACAATATCTACTGCAATATGTACAAGAGATGATATCATGGTTTATCTTATAAATAAGGGACTTGAGTCAGAAACAGCCTTTACAATCATGGAATCAGTAAGAAAAGGTAAGGGTTTGAAAGATGAGTGGATTGAGATAATGAAGAGTCATGGTGTTGAGCAGTGGTATGTGGATTCATGTAAAAAGATAAAATACATGTTCCCTAAGGCACATGCAGCAGCTTACGTTATGATGGCATTCAGAATTGCTTATTTTAAAGTTTATTATCCATTGGCATATTATACGGCATATTTTAGTATCAGGGCTTCAGCATTTAATTATGAATATATGTGTCTTGGTGCAGAAAAAGTAAATATGTACATGGATATGTTTAAGGCAAAAAAAGATAATGGTACTATTTCAAAGAAAGAAGAAGATTATCTTAAAGATTTAAAGATAGTTCAGGAAATGTATGCAAGGGGCTTTGAATTTGCTCCTATAGACTTATATAAAGTAGCAGCACATAAATTTCAGATAATGGAAGATAATAGAATCATGCCTTCATTAAGTTCAATAGAAGGTATGGGAGACAGAGCTGCAGATGGTGTTGTAGATGCAGTAATTGACGGACCATTTTTATCTAAAGATGATTTTAGAAAGAGAAGCGGTGTAAATAAAACGGTATGTGATATTATGGATGAATATGGAATGCTTGGAGATATTCCGGAATCAAACCAGATATCAGTATTTGATCTTATGTAGAAAAACATTGAAAAAGACCATCTTAAAACATTGAAAAAGACCATCTTTCCTTATGTATGGGGAGAGGTGGTCTTTATTATCTGCTTTGAATTATATTATGTTTGTTTCTTATCTTTACAGTATTCATTTATAAGTTTTATAAATTCATCTTTAGGTATAGGTTTTGAATAGTAGTATCCCTGTATGTAATCACAATGATATTCATTTAAAATATCTTTTTGTTCTTCTGTTTCAACACCTTCAACAACAATTTTATAATTCATTTTCTTTAACATATTCATGGTGCTTTCAAGATAAAGTAATGCATTTTTATCTTTCTCACCGGTTTTTGGATCGATTGCAGACCATAATATGCTTTTATCAAGTTTTATTATGGAAAAAGGCATTCCAAACATATATGAGAAATTTGAATAACCGCTTCCATAATCATCAAGGGCAAATCTAAAACCATGCTTATTTAAATCGCTTACAGAATTTATAAGTGTCTGCTGGTTACTTGCAGCAGCAGATTCTGTTATTTCAAGATTTATGCAGGATGCTTTTAAGTTGTATTTTTTTAGTAAATCTTCAAATGATTCTGTAAGTTTTTTATTCATACATTGTACAACTGAAAGATTAACTTCAATAAATTTTATGCCAAATTTTTGTAAATTGTTTTCAGTATAAAGTTTACATACTTCTTCAAATACAAATTTACCAACATCAACAATTGCTCCGTTTTTTTCAGCAATTGGAATGAATTCATCAGGTGAAATAAAACCAAGTTCATCATCAAATAAACGAAGGAGTGCTTCAGCACAATATACTTTTTCCTGTACACAATCCCAAATAGGCTGATACCAGACCTGGAAACTCTTATTTGCAAGAGCCTTTTCCACACATTTTTCAACTTCTGCTTTTCTTTTATATTCATTGAAAGTATTTAAATCAACAAGTTCTGATTCGGTTCCATTTGGCTTAAATGGAGTATCAGTAATAAACATAAGCTGTTCAAGGGTGTTAACATTTTCAGGAATTTTTATAATACATAACTGAACAGGAAAAATAATTCTAAGATCATTATATGACCAGGAATGATTGAATTTATCAAGGATTGTATCAGTTATTTTCTTGATTTCTGTATCGTCGTTTTTATAGTTTAATAATGCAAAATGTATATGTTCGCAGTCATAACAGTCAACGCTTGAAACTAAGGAATTCAGCCATGCAGCTATTTCTGTTAAAAATCCATTCATATTTTTAATACCGACTGTAGAATTGTGATAGTTAAAACTAGGAAGTTTGATTACAATTATGGTTAAGCTTGTACGTGTACTTATGGCTGAATCTATGGCAGATATAAATGAATATCTGTTATATACATGTGTAACATTATCAATGATATCATCTTTATTTTCAATAGAAAAAAGTATGCCAAGAAGACCTATTGACTGGAAAAACAGCTCAATAAGAAGCGTTGGATAAAAAAATTGTATGCCTACAGGTATAGTACATAAAATTACAAATGTAATTAATGTAATAAGTTTTATTTTTGAAAGTGCATGACGGTATTTTATAATAATACCAAGTGAGATAAATAAATATATAATTGCATTAATATATAATAAATGAATAAGCGGACCATGAGTATATATATTATTTTTATTAAAGTAATAAACCAGATGTGTAAATGGATTTGTGAGTATGGCAAGAACTGATGTAATAATAGGCAGTGTCAGTATGTAAAAAGTAAGTTTTTTGATTTTGTAATTTATGTGCATTAAATATATGATATAGAGTAAAAATGAATAGGATGATATATTATGAAAGATAAGAAAAACATAATTGGTAAAATCCATATATGTATAGCCGTTTTTAAAAATGTAAGCATTTACATAAGTTGTTAATGTATCAAAGACTGAAGCTATAAACGCACTAATAATAAGACAGAGAAATATTTTGTTTTCTGTCTTTTTTATACCCTTATTAAAAAATATAAAAAAAATAGTAAATATACTTACAAAAACTGCACATATATCAAAATCAACATTATATAACATAAAGCACCTCGATTTCATAAGAAAATTAAATGCTAAATCACGTGTGTTAATGTAAGTATATTTTACCAAAAAATATATAAAAAAGCTATATTATTCAAAAGGAAAATGATAATTTACAAGATTGTTTTTTACCTTTAAATCAATAAGTTCTTTTTGAATTGATTTGCTTACGGGAACACCTTTTTCCTTTCTTTTTTGCCATTCTAAATATTCTTTTTCTCCTGCAGTATAAATTTTATCATGTCCTTTTTCTTTTTTAGATGCTCTTAATTCTCTTAATATATTACCTGCAGTCTTTTTGAAAGTATCAAGCCCCATAAAGAATTCAGGATTTATAACAAAGAAGAAATGACCAAGATGATACATTGAAGGATTTCCATCCTTATCAATACCGCTTAAATCTTTTAAGAAAGGTCCTCCTGATAAAGCAGATGAAAGAATTTCAACAAGTGTTGTAAAACCATAACCTTTATAGCCTGCAGTTTCTTCACCGTCTCCGCCAAGAGGAAGAAGTGCAGCTTTGCCTGCTCTCATATCTGTAAGAATTTTTTTAGGATCTGTCATTAAATTTCCTTCTTCATCTATGACACATCCTTTTGGAACTTCTTTATTCATACGTTCATAAAATTCTATTTTACCATTTTGGATAATACATGTTGCACAGTCAAGATTAAAAGGAAAATCCTCATCTGTCGGAAGCGTGAAGGTTAAAGGATTTGTGCCAAGCATAGGCTCAACTCCAAAGGTTGGTGCAACACTTGGTCTTGCATTTGTTCCTGTAACACCTATAAGACCTTCTTTTGCAGCCATTGTTGTCCAATAACCTGCAATGCCATAATGGGTGGAATTAAAAATAGTTCCACCGGCCATGCCGTATTTTTTAGCTTTTTCTATTAACATATTCATCATCTTATGGCTTGCGACCATACCCATACCGTTATTTGCATTCATAACGATGGTAGTAGCAGTTTCTTTAACAATATCGATTTTGGTTGTGGGAAGAAGAGTGCCTTTTTTGATTCTGTCAAGATATATAGGTTTGAATCTGTTCAATCCATGACTTTCAATTCCTCTTCTGTCACTTTCTAATAGCACATCAGTGCAGATTTTTGCGTCATCTTCAGGGACACCATATTTGATGAAAACATCAATCATAAAATTTTTAATTAAATCCCAGTCTATATAAATTCTTTCTTCCATGTATATACCTCCAGATATTAGTGTTACGAAGCTTATATTATAAAAGAGTTTTATTAAAGAACAATGTTCGATAATAAAACTCTTTTTTTAAATGATTTTATATTTTAATTAGCTGTTAAGTAATCCACCGATTAAACCGCCTACAGTAGATGCCCCACCTGTTGAGCTTCCTGTATTTCCACCTTCAGGTTTAGCAATATAGAAATTATTTCTTACAGGAGCCATAAGGATTTTTCCTGTTCCACGGTAAACATTTACAAGACCTTCGCCTGAAGCAGCAGATCCTATAAGTGTTTTTGTTGAACGTTCAACAGTAAAATCAAGAGTGTTTGACCATGCAATAGCCATATTTCCATCTATTTTAACAACGTCATTGTCAAGTGTTACTTCAATAAGTTCTTCTCTAGGAACAGGGCTTTCTAAAACAGCGATACCTGAACCTGTAAGAGATGTATTGAAAAGACCTTCTCCACCAAGAACAGCAGAGCTAAGTGAACTTCTTGCAACAACTTTCATATCTACTGTTGCATCGCAAGCTAAAAACATTCCATCTTCAATAACAATTGCACCGTTCCAATCAGCAATATCCTCAAAAAGAATATATTTGTATGTTGGTTCAAGAACAAGAGTACCAGTACCCTGATATTTAGGTTTTACAGCAGTTTCACCTGTTACTTTACTGCTGACAAACTTTTTCATAAAGTCTCCTGCACCTTTAACATTTGTTGCAATGTCGATATTTCCCATAACCATTTGCATTGCACCTGCCTGGAGAATAACGGCCTGATCTTTCATTTCAGCAATAACCTGTCTCTTCTTGATATTCATCTTAGATGAGAAATAAGCTGTTAAAGCTGCTGATGGGTCAGTTGATATATCCCTCTCATACTCAAGAACTGAATAACATCCTTTACCAGGTACTATTTTTCTTACATCAGATCCTTCTCCAAAATTTGCTTTTACCATATAGTTTCCTCCCAATAAATGTATAAAAATTTGATGTAAAATTTTTTACATCCACACAATAAAATGATACCACAAAATAGGGTAAAATCCAATAGTTTAAAGGTAAAAAATACAGATATAAACTTGCTTATAAAAAGGGATAATGTTATCATATTTATAAGTAATTTGTTCGGAGAAAAACTATATGGTTATATTATATTATGAGGTGATTTTTTTTATCTCTCTTATTTTAGTGGGAGTTTATGCAGTCATATGGCATAAGCATTTCGATGTTTACTTTACATTAATGTTTGCATTTATTCCAGTTGTAAATTTAGGATATGTATATTTGGCAAGAGCGAAAAATCTTGAAACTGCAATAGTTGCAAATAAGATAATATATCTTGGTGGATGTTTTCTTATGCTTTTTATAATGTTAACCGTTCTTGGAATCTGTAAGATATATTTAAAAAAATGGATGAAAATGCTTCTTTTGTTAATAACAGCTCTTGAATATTTGACTGTTTTATCAATAGGAAGAAGTGGTTTGTTTTATAAAAATGTGAGTTTAAAGATGGTAAATGGGCATTCGATTCTTGTAAAGGATTATGGTCCGTTTCATACAGTGTTTTATATAATGCTTATAACATACTATCTGATAACTATTTTTGCAATGTATTATAGTTTTAGAAATAAGAATGATGTTTCAAATAAAATCATAAGTCTTTTAGTTCTTACAGAATCTATATCTCTTACTTGTTTTTTTGGACTCAGATTAATAACAAAAGATGTTGAATTTGTACCGTTATCTTATATTCTGGCACAGATAATTTATCTTATTATTATTCACAGAGTCTGTCTGTACGATATTATGGATACAGGAATAGATACCATTGAAAAAAGAGGAGATATGGGATTTATTTCTTTTGACAAAAAATTAAATTATCTTGGAAGTTCTGAAGCAGTAAAAAATATTTTTCCGGAAGTAAATGAAATAAAGGTTGATTCATCAGCAACAAAAAATGAACTGCTGTTATCAACTGCCATTAAGTGGATTAAAGATTTTACCTTGAATGAAGAATCAGATGAAGTATATTATGAAAGAAATGAAAGAATTTATAAGATAAATATATCTTATCTTATGGATGGCTATAAAAATAGAGGATATCAGCTTTTTATAAAGGATGATACAGATGAGCAGAAATATATTAAGCTTTTAAATGAATTTAATAATAATCTTAAAAACGAAGTACAGGAAAAAACTAATCATATTATTAAGATGCATGATAATCTTATAATGAGTATGGCTGCAATGGTTGAAAGCAGGGATAATTCAACAGGTGGTCATATAAAAAGAACAAGTACGGTTGTAAGATTTATTGTTGAAGAAATGTTAAAAAGGAGAAGTCCTCTTATTACAAAAGAGTTTGGGGAAAAATTAATAAAGGCTGCACCAATGCATGACCTTGGAAAAATTGCAATAGATGATGCAATTCTTAGAAAGCCGGGTAAATATACACCTGAAGAATATGAAATAATGAAAACACATGCATCATCCGGAGCAAGCATTGTGCATGATATTCTAAAGGATACTGATGATGAGGAATTTAAAGAGGTTGCAGAAAATGTAGCTCATTATCATCATGAAAGATGGGATGGTTCAGGTTATCCGGAAGGTCTGAAAGGAGGAGAGATTCCTTTGGAAAGCCGTATAATGGCTATTGCAGATGTATATGATGCTTTGGTAAGTAAAAGAGTTTATAAAGAAAAAATGAGTTATGAAGAGGCAAATAAAATAATATTAGATGGAATGGGAAGTCAGTTTGATGAGGGACTTTTAATATACTACAAAGACGCAAGAGAAAAGATGGAAGATTTTTACAGAGAATGTGAAAGTTAAGAAAGGAGATTGTTATGGAAAAAAGAAAATTTAAGCGTACACTGTCAGTATTTATGATGTTTGCAATGGTTGTATCTTTGATGAATGGTATGCATTTTGCTGCATTTGCAAGTGCATATTCCGATTTATCAGCACTTGATGCATATGCATATTCTGGTGATGATTTAGGTGCAACTTATTCAAAAACATCTACAACATTTAAGGTTTGGGCACCAACTGCCACAAGCGTTAAATTAAAAAGATATTATACCGGTTCAGATAGTGAAGCGGGTGCAGGAGTTATTGAAATAAGGGATATGTCATATACAAGTGGAAATGGTATATGGTCTGTAACTGTTTCCGGAGATTTAAAAGGAACATATTACACTTATCTTGTTACAGCAAATGGAACTACAAAAGAAACTGTTGATATATATGCAAAATCAACAGGTGTAAATGGTTTAAGAGGAATGGTTATTGACCTTGATTCTACAGATCCATCCGGTTGGGAAAATGATAAAAGAGTAGATTGTGATAATCAGACAGATGCCATAATCTGGGAAGCTCATGTAAGGGATTTTTCTTCTTCATCAGATTCCGGTATGACAAATAAAGGAAAGTTTTTAGCTTTTACAGAAATAGGTACAACTGTTAATTCTGACGGAGTACATAAAACAGGTATTGATTATCTTGAAGATTTAGGTATTACACATATTCATCTTCTTCCTGTTTATGATTATGGAAGTGTAGATGAAACAAAGCTTAATACTGACCAGTTTAACTGGGGATATGATCCATTAAATTATAATACGCCGGAAGGTTCGTATTCAACAAACCCATATGATGGAAATGTAAGGGTAAATGAATATAAACAGATGGTTAAATCATTACATGATAAAAATATCGGTGTTGTAATGGATGTGGTTTATAACCATACATATGCAGGAGATTCAGGAATAAATGACTGGTTTAATTTTACGGTTCCTGGATATTATTACAGACAGAATGCAGACGGAACTTTAGCAAATGCTTCAGGATGTGGAAATGAAACAGCAAGTGACAGGGCAATGTATCAGAAATACATGGTAGATTCTGTTGTGTACTGGGCAAAAGAATATCATATAGACGGATTCAGATTTGACCTTATGGGTATTCATGATGTGGATACAATGAATAAAATCAGGGAAGAATTAGATAAAATAGATCCGGATATATTAATTTATGGTGAACCTTGGAGTTCAGGTGATGTAGCATGTCCAAAGCTTACAGCCGTACAGGGAAATATGTCTTATGTATCAGAAGAAGTTGCAGCTTTTAATGATAAGATGAGAGATGCCATAAAAGGAAGCTGTTTTAATGCTGCAGATAAGGGATTTATACAGGGTGCAACAGGCTTTGAAACAGCATTAAAGGGTTCTATTCAGGCAAATTCAACAGAAATGTCAAATTCAAATAAATGGTCTAAATGTCCATCCCAGACAATTACTTATACATCAGCACATGATAATTATTCTTTGTATGATAAGCTTGTTAAATCTGTAAAGGGTGGATATGGATATACTACAAGATATGATGATTTAGTTGCAATGAATAAGATGGCCGGTGGAATTATACTTACTTCACAGGGAATTCCATTTTTCCAGGCAGGTGAAGAATTTGCAAGAAGTAAAAATGGAAATGAAAACAGCTATAATGCATCTACTGAAACAAACCAGCTAAAATGGATAAATACAGTTACATATAGTGATATAGTAAGTTATTATAAAGGTCTTATAGAGATAAGAAAGGCCTATGAACCATTCAGGGATCCGACAAATACAAGTAATAACACAATATATTTCTCTTGGGGAAGTTCTTGTCCTTCAAATGTTGTGGCATTTACAATGTATAATAAATTAAGCAATGATGGATGGAATTTTGCGGCAGTAGTTCATAATTCAAATTCAACTGCGAAGACAGTTTCTCTTATGACTTATGATGGAGTTACATTGCCTTCACAGTGGGTTATTGTTGCAGATGGAACAAATGCAGGTATAGAATCTTTAGGAACATCATCAAGTACTGTTACGGTTCCTGCAAGATCCACAATGGTACTTATAGATAAAACAAGTTTTGATAATACGGTTATATCTGATAAATGCAAAGTTACAGTAAATCATATTATTGAAAATACAGGAAATGTGTATAAGACAGAAACATTAAAGGGTAATGAAGGAAGTTCTTATACAACATCACCACTTAGTGAACTTACGAATCTTGGATATTATGTTACAAAAACAACAGGAAATACTTCATCCGTATTTTCTACAACAGATCAGGTAGTAAATTATTATTATAAAACTGATAAAGAACCAATAAAGAGAATATATTTTGATAATACAGCGGGCTGGTCTGATGTATATGTTTATGTATGGAATAATACTACAAAAGAGTATGTAAGTGCATGGCCGGGAACAAAGATAAGTAAAGGTGAAGATGGATATTATTATACAGATGTTGATATATTAAGCGGATATGACAGCATAATATTTAATAATGGTTCGGGAACACAGACAGGGGATCTTACTATACCAACAAATGATAATAATCTTTATACATATTCATCATCTTCATGGTCAGCATATAAACCTGTTGTAAAAGAACTTAATGCACCTGTAGCATATGCAACATCAAATTCGTCTAAGTCAGTAGTGGTTTCGTGGGATGCAGTTGAGGGAGCAACTTCTTATCAGCTTTATAAATATTTCCCAAGCACAGGTACCATTCAGACATCTAAAGTTGTAACAGATACAACAGCTACATTTAACGGATTAACAGCAGGGAAAACATACAGATACATTGTACAGGCTGTATCAGACACAGCTGTTTCAAACAATGTTAGTAAAGAATTTGCAGTAGATGCCATGGTTGGCAAAAAGATAAATACTTCAGTTGTGCCAAAAGCTTCTTACGATTATTCTAAAGGATGTTTGACACTTTCATGGGATAAGGTTAGTGGTGTAAGCAAATATTATGTTTATAAATATTACTTAAAGACTAAGACTTTATCTGCACCTAAGGAAGTTTCAAAAAATTATGCAACATACTATACAGCAGAGCCTGGAAAGACTTACAGATATTTAGTAAGTACTAAGAAGTTTTCTGATTCAGAACTCTCAGGATACAATGGAAAAGACTGTATAAGTGTAAACATTCCTGAAATTAACTAATGTAATTATTTTGTGGTGGCTGCACTAAATGTTTGATAGATTTTATATATGAATTTATATATAAAACCTGATTTTATATGACATACCACAATAGGAGTATCCATAAAGAAAAGTCTGTAAAAATAGGTAATTACAAACAATGTAACAGAGATAAAAATTACTGTTTTAAAAAAATTTTCAGGGATATGTTTTTTAAATAATATTAATAATAAAATAATCGGCGGTATGAAAAATAATGGATGGTAATATATGGCATCCTTGAAATTTAAAGATAATAATGCATAGTATGAACGGGTCATGCCACATCCCATACAGGAAATTCCGGTAAGGAATTTTATGGGACATCCAATACCGCTGATGAAAAAAAAGCCATATATAATTAATATAAATAAAATAAAACTAAAAATGTCTTTTGAATTATCTGTTTTTAAGAAGGGCATAATTTTTTGTTTTATGAATTTCATGTAACGATCCTCTTTTAAAGTAATGCTTTATTAGAGTATAAATTATTTTCTTATATTTTGAAAGTTTAAGGAGAAGGAAGATATGACTGAAAAAATATTATCGTTTTTATTAAATGATATTGGAGGTGTTTTAATAACAAACGATAAAGGTGAGTTTGTTTATAAGGATGATAATTTATTTTTATCTGATAGTGTAAATGATGTATGGGAAATCTTTTGTCCTGAAATAAATGATGAAGATAATTGTATTGTATGGGAACTGCCTGATAAAAAAGCATCAAAATATTATCTTATAAAATCAAAAGTTAATGAGGTTAATGGTGAAAAATTATATTTTCATCAGTTAACTGATGTTACAAAACTTATTGATTATTCTAAAAATTTAACATCATATTCAAGCGAAATAAGAAAAAAATTTGAATTTCTGGTTTCTGTTTTAAAGAAAATTTCTGAAAAATATTATAGTTTTCTTCCTGAGGTATGTGAATTGTTTAAAACCAAAAAAGTAATAATGTATCTTAAAAAAGGCGAACATGTTGAAAAAACTATATATGATTCAGAAAAAGATGAGTTTGACAGAAAAAAAGAATTGGTAAATAACCAGTTTGAAATTGAAAAAGGTGAAATAAGAGATGGTTTTATATGTTATTGCAATGACAAATTGCAGGAGTGGCAGTGTGTGATAATGTTAAAAGAGGAAGAAGGAATTCTTACTTCTGAGCTGGACAATGTAATGTATAGTAACAATATTATTCTTTATATGGAAAATGGTTTGTTGCATGAAAAGATGAGATATGAAAATGAACATGACCATTTAACAGGTCTATATAATAAGGGTAAGTATCTTAGAATGTTAGAACATGATTTTAATAATTATGATTCTATAGCAATTTTTAATCTTGATGTAAATAACTTAAAGAAAGTTAATGATACAATGGGACATGAAATGGGTGATAAGCTTATTATAAAAGCAGCAAATAGTGTTCACATGGTTGAAGGAGAAAATGTTTTTGGTTTCAGGATGGGTGGAGATGAATTTATGCTTATTGCTAAAAATGTTTCAAAAGAAGAAGCATTACAGATAAAAGATGAATGGGAAAATTCATTAAAACTTTTAAATGAAAAAGAAAAAGATTTAGAATGCATCATTGCCTGTGGAATGGCATATGGGAAAGGAGGATATGATTTAGAAAAATTATTTAGAGAGGCTGATGAATTGATGTATGAAGACAAAAAATCAAAGAAAAAGCCCGGGGAGGAAATAAGATAAAAAATAAGAAAAAGGTAAAATAAAATGTACTTAAAAAAATACAAAGTATTTGCTAAATTTTTAACTAATCTTTTTGAATAATAATATGTTTTTTGTTATAATTACGATTAGGAGATTTTGTTCTTAAAATTTTCTCAAAAAAAGTATGTATAAAGGAGGATTTTATTTATGTGTAAGCTTAATGAAGCTGCCGTTAATAAAATTACGGAAATTTGTGACAGATACACAAATGAGAATACACCTCTTATGATGATACTTAGTGATATTCAGAATGAATATGGCTATATTCCTCTTGAGGTTCAGGAAATTGTATCTGAAAAAACAGGTATTTCTGTTGCAGAAATATATGGTGTTGTTACTTTTTATTCATTCTTTTCTCTTACTCCAAAGGGAAAATATGTAATTGGATGTTGTTTAGGAACAGCATGCTACGTTAAAGGTGCTCAGCAGGTTATTGATAAATTTGCAGAGATATTAGAAATAAAGCCGGGCGGAACTACAAAGGACGGACTTTTCACACTTGATGCCCTTCGTTGTATTGGTGCTTGTGGTATTGCACCAGCTGTATCAATTAATGGTAAGGTTTATCCTAAGATGACTCCAGCAATGGTACAGGATGTTATCGACCAGTATAAAAAAGAAGAGGAGGGCCAGGCATAATGATAGATTCAGTTGAAGCTATGGAAAAGCAGAGCGATGTCTGTTCAAAGAATCTTGAAGACAAACTTTCAGGAAATGATGGAAAAAGACATATCGTTTTATGTGGTGGTACAGGATGTTTATCAAGTAATTCCAAAGAAATCATGGAAAAATTCAAAACTGTACTTAAAGAAAAAGGCGTAGATGATAAGGCTACTGTAAATCAGGTAGGATGTTTTGGATTCTGTTCACAGGGACCATTCGTAAAAATATTCCCTGAAGATACATTATACAGACTTGTAAATATTGATGATGTTGAAGAAATCGTTGAATCAGATATCATTAATAATACTGTTGTTGAAAGACTTTTATATGTTGAGCCTTCAACAGGAGAAAAAGTATCTAAACAGGAAGATATTAATTTCTACAAAAAACAGAGAAGAGTTGCTCTTCATGGTTGTGGTGTTATCAATCCTGAAGATATTAACGAAGCACTTGGTATGGGAGCTTTCAAAGGATTAAAGAGAGCTTTATCTATGTCAAGAGAAGATGTTATTAATGAAGTATTAGCATCAGGAATCAGAGGACGTGGTGGTGCCGGATTCCCATCAGGACGTAAATGGAAATTTGCATATGATGTTGAAAGTGAAGATAAATATGTTGTATGTAATGGTGATGAAGGTGATCCGGGAGCATTCATGGATCGTAGTATCTTAGAAGGTAATCCTTTAGGTGTTATCGAAGGTATGGTTATCGCCGGATATGCAATCGGTGCAAAGAACGGATATTTCTATGTTCGTGCTGAATATCCAATCGCTGTAAACAGATTAAAAATCGCTATCAAACAGGCTAAAGAAGTTGGTCTTCTTGGCGAAAATATCATGGGAACAGGATTCAGCTTTGACTGCCACCTTCGTTTAGGTGCAGGAGCTTTCGTTTGTGGTGAAGAAACAGCACTTCTTAACTCTATCGAAGGTAAGAGAGGTATGCCAAGACCAAGACCACCTTTCCCAGCTGTTAAAGGTCTTTGGGGAAAACCAACTATTATTAACAACGTTGAAACACTTGCATGTATCCCTTACATCTTAAGAGAAGGTGCAGAGAATTTCGCAAGCGTTGGAACAGAAAACTCTAAGGGAACAAAAGTATTTGCCCTTGGTGGAAAAGTAAATAACGTAGGTCTCGTAGAAGTTCCAATGGGAACAACTTTAAGAGAACTTATTTATGATATCGGTGGTGGAATTCCAAACGGTAAGAAATTTAAAGCTATCCAGACTGGTGGACCATCAGGTGGATGTCTTACAGAAGAGTTCTTAGATGAACCTATTGATTTTGATAACCTTGTACAGAAAGGTTCTATGATGGGTTCCGGTGGAGCTATCGTTATGGATGAAGATAACTGTATGGTTGACGTTGCTAAATTCTATATGGAATTTATCTGTGATGAATCATGTGGTAAATGTTCTCCGTGTCGTATAGGAACAAAGCGTATGCTTGAAATCCTTACAAAGATTACAGATGGTCAGGGAACAATGAAAGACCTTGATGAATTAGAAGAACTTAGTAAAACAGTTAAAGCTAATTCATTATGTGCTCTTGGTCAGACAGCTTCAAACCCTGTAACATCAACTCTTAAACATTTTAAAGATGAATATTTAGCACACATTGTTGATAAGAAATGTCCAGCTCACGTTTGTAAAAACCTTATGGAATATCATATCGACCAGGATAAGTGTGTTGGATGTGGTCTTTGTGCTAAGGGATGTCCTGCAGGATGTATTACAAGAACTGATTATACTCCAGAAGGTCATAAATTGGCTTCATTTAGTATTGATACAAGTAAATGCGTTAAATGCGGTGCCTGCATAAATACATGTAGAGTTGGCGCAATAGAGAAGAAATAAGGTGGAGGTAGAGAGAATATGGTTAATATTAAAATCGAGGGAATTTCCTATCAGGTAGAAGAAGGATTAACCATCCTTGAAGCAGCTAAGGCTTGCGGATATGAGATACCTTCATTATGTGCTTTTAATCACGGAGAATGCAACCAGGGTTCATGCCGTGTTTGTCTTGTTGAAGTAACAGGAGCAAGAGGTCTTGTTGCAAGTTGTGTATATCCGGTAGCAGAAGGAATGGAAATTAAGATTTCTACACCTGCAGCTGTAGAAGCAAGAAGAGCAAGCGTAGAATTATTATTATCAAACCACAATAAAAATTGTCAGCAGTGTGATAAGAACGGACAGTGTGAACTTTTAAACGTTGCTTATCTTACAGGTGCAAGAGACGATATGTTCAAAGGAAGTATGTCAGAACCTCATATCGATAGAATTGCTCCAGGTTTAGTAAGAGATACTACAAAATGTATTTTATGTGGTAGATGTATCGAAAGATGTAAGAATGCTCATGGACTTGGTATTCTTGGATTTGAAAACAGAGGATTTGAAACTTTTGTTGCACCAGCTGAAGACAGAAGTTTTGCAGATTCACCATGTATCCAGTGTGGACAGTGTGTAAACGTATGTCCTACAGGAGCACTTATGGAAAATTCAGAAATCACAAAGATTGATGAAGCTTTCAAGAGTGGAAAACATGTTATCGTTCAGGCAGCACCTGCTGTAAGAGCTGCTCTTGGTGAAGAATTTGGATATCCAATTGGAACACCTGTTACAGGTAAGATGATTGCAGCACTTAGAAGACTTGGTTTTGAAAGAGTTTATGATGTAAACTTTGGTGCTGACTTAACAATTATGGAAGAAGGAACAGAACTTCTTGGAAGACTTACAAATGGTGGAGTTCTTCCAATGATTACATCTTGTTCTCCAGGATGGATTAACTATGCTGAATATAATTATGGTGATTTATTACCTCATCTTTCATCATGTAAGTCACCTCATCAGATGCAGGGTGCAGTAATTAAATCTTACTGGGCTGAGCAGAATGGTATTGATCCTAAGGATGTATTTGTTGTATCTGTTATGCCTTGTGTTGCTAAGAAATTCGAGAAAGAAAGAGAGCAGGAAAAGGTTAATGGAATAGCTGATGTAGATGCAGTTATTACAACAAGAGAACTTGCAAGAATGATTAAGAGAAGTGGTATCTTATTCAACAAACTTCCAGATGAAGAATGGGATCAGGATATCATGGGAGATTATACAGGAGCCGGTGTTATCTTTGGTGTTACAGGTGGTGTTATGGAAGCTGCTCTTAGAACAGTTTATTTCAAACTCACAGGTAAAGAAAAAGAAGGAATCGAATTCAAAGAAGTTCGTGGACATGAAGCCGGAATCAGAGAAGCATCAATTGATATTAATGGTACAGTTGTAAATGTAGCATTAGCTTCAGGAATGAAATCAGCTAAAGTTTTATTAGATGAAATCAAAGAAGGAAAATCTAAATATCACTTTATTGAGATAATGGGTTGTCCTGGTGGATGTATCAATGGTGGTGGTCAGCCATATGTAAGAAGCTGCTTCTTACCAAATGAAGATGATGATATCTTAGATACATATAAAGAAAAGAGAGCAAATGCTCTTTATTCTGAAGATGAAAGACAGGTTATCAGACAGTCTCATAACAATCCACAGATTAAAGAATTATATGATAAATTCTTAGGAGAGCCAAATTCTCATAAAGCTCATGAGTTATTACATACATCATATGCTGCAAGAGAAGGATTTAATCCTGTTGATGAAAAATAATTATTAATATAATAATTTTTTTCGGGGTAGCTTTTGCTACCCCTTTTTGTTAAAAATATTTAATTTATCATTTATTTTATTGATTGAGGAGAATGTATAAATGAGAAGCAAAAGAGTACCACCAAGAAAATTATATATAGCCGATCTTCATTTTTTTCATAATAATTTAAATCGCAGTATGGATATGAGAGGCTTTGAAAATTATGAAGTAATGAATGAAAAGCTGATAGAAATCTGGAATGAAAATGTTAATGAAAGAGATGAAATATATATACTTGGTGATTTTTCCATATCTAAAGCAGAAGATACAGAAAATATACTTAAAAGACTGAAGGGGAAGAAGTATCTTATTGAAGGAAATCATGATAAATTTTTAAAAAATAAAAATTTTGACAGGGAACTTTTTGAATGGATAAAACCTTATGCTGAAATTCGTGATAATGGCAGAAAAGTGATACTTTCCCATTATCCTATAGCATGTTATAACGGACAGTATAAGGTAACCAAAAAGGGTGCACCAATAACATATATGTTATATGGTCATGTTCATAATACAAGAGATGAGCTTATTATTAATGGGTTAATTAATATTACCAGAAATACAAAAATGAATGATAAAGATACAGGGGAAGAAAAGAATGTTCCATGTAATATGATAAATTGTTTTTGTATGTTTTCTGATTATGTACCATTAACGCTTAATGAATGGATAGAAGTTGACTTTAAAAGACGAGAACAAATTAATGAATTTAAGGCATAAAATAATGGAGGTAGAAAATGGCATTAGAAGTAACAAATTTAAAGAAAATCTATGGTGATAAAACTGTAGTAAATGACCTTTCTTTTGAAATGAAAGATGGTGGTGTATTTGCACTTCTTGGAACAAATGGTGCAGGAAAGACAACATCCATAAGAATGATTCTTGGCATGCTTGCTAAGAATGGAGGAAAAGTATTATGGGATGGTAAAGAATTTAATGCAAGAGAAGTTAATGTCGGATATCTTGCAGAAGAAAGAGGTTTATATCCTAAATATACAATTATGGACCAGCTTATGTATTTTGCTAATTTAAGAAATGTACCAAAGGATGTGGCAAAAAAGAGAATAAAAGAATGGTCAGAAAAATTAGAGCTTGATGAATATATTTATCCTACAGGAAAAAAGAAAACTTCTAAAAACGCAGAACAGTTATCTAAAGGAAATCAACAGAAAGTTCAGTTAATGGCAGCATTATTATCAGATCCTAAGCTTATTGTACTTGATGAACCACTTAGTGGTTTGGATCCTGTAAATACAGATATATTTAAAGAAATAATAAGAGATGAAATTCAGAAGGGCAAATATATTATTATGTCCAGTCATCAGATGGCTACAATTGAAGAATTTTGTAGTGACATTGTTATTTTATCAAAGGGAAATACTGTATTATCAGGTGATTTGAATGAAATTAAAAAAGGATATGGCAGAAATAATTTACTTGTTAAAACTGAAAAAGATATATTGCCATATATCAAGAGTAATAATATTGAAATTAAGAACCAGACTCCAAATGAGATACAGTTACATATTGATGATGAAAAACAGGCTGATAATCTATTAAAGGATATTATTTCAAATGAACTTGGAATAATAAAATTTGAGCTTAGAGAACCATCATTACATGAAATATTTGTTGAGAAAGTAGGAGAAGAACAAGGTGAAGAAGAATAATACTAATAATAATTTAAATAGCTCAGATAATATCTTTTCATCAATATTTAAGGTTTTTTCATTTAACTATGTTCAGACTGTAAAATCAAAGAGTTTTATTATATCTACTCTTATTTCACTTCTTGTATTTATGCTTTTTATACCGGTAAGCAGCGGACTTAAGGGAAATAAGAAAAGTGTACTTTCAAGGGATTCATCAAAGGTTGAAAAAATATATTTTTTATCTGATGAATCAAAAATTGGTTTTGATATAGATGAAAATGATTTAAATAATTTTAAGAATAAGTATGACCTCTATAAAAACGTGGAAATAAAGATTCTTAATAATGGGGAAAATTTAAAGGACTATGCAAAGAAAGAAAGTGATTCTGCATTAAAGAAAACTTTATTTGTAAGTGTAGATGTTGATCCATCAAAGGGGTATGTGATAAAAGTTAGTAAAAGTAAAGATTCTGTAATAGGAGTTATGGAATTTGAAGGTTTTGAAGATGATTTTTTAGAATTTTTTAATAAGTTAAAGATTGATAAAAATAAAATTGATGCAAAATGGGTTGAGATGGCAAAGAAAGATGTAAGTCTTGATATATCTGAAATTGAACTGGTTAAAGAGGCTAAAACCCATAAATATAGTAAGAATCTCATGGAAGAAAGTTTCTTTTGTTATATTATTTTTATGGTTTGTATTATTATTTTTATTATGGCAGGAGAGAGTATTACATCGTCTATTGTTACTGAAAAATCAACAAAGGTTATTGAGTACCTTCTTGTAAGTACAAAACCTGTAATTTTAATTGCAGGTAAAATATTTGCGGCAGTATGCTCTGTACTTACCCAGATGTGTTTATATGCTATAGCATTTATGATTTCTTATAAGATTTTTGTTGCGGATGATGTAAATATTATAAAAGGATTGCATCTTGATATTTTTAAAGAAAATATTACCGTACCTGGAATTATTATTGCTGTATTGATAATTTTTGTAGGAATATGTTTCTATACAACCATTGCGGCAATTATTGGCTCTACCGCTTCAAGAGTGGAACAGTTACAAGAAACAACCCAGGTTTATTCATTCTTTTCCATAGTTGGTGTATATCTTGCGATGGTATTATTGATGAAGTCATATACAAAGAGTGTGTTTGATATATTTATACTTCTTTGTCCTTTGTCATCACCATATATTACGCCATTGTTTATTATAACAGGAAAAATAAGCTTATTATTTGGGCTTATATCCTTTGTGACAGGCTTAGTTGTATTTTTAATATTTTTAAAAATAACATCAGGATTGTTTGAATATCTTATATTATATAATGGTGCAAGACTTAAATTTAAGGATATTATAGGACTTATAAAAGATAACAGAAAAGGGGGTAAAAAAAGTGAATAAAGACAGATATTTTAAGGGTGTAGGCAAGGTATTTAACTTTACACTCAAAAGTACAATAAAAGAGAAAAGTTTTTTTATAACCTTTATTGTTATTAGTGTTCTTGCATTTTTTCTTGCTTTTGGATCTAACTTTTTAATAGCTAAGAAAACTACAAAAAAGGTAGATGTAGAGAAGATTTATGTTTTAAACAAAAATGACGATTTAAGAAATGTAAATATTGATGTAATAAAGACTCTTTCAAAAGAATATAAAAATTTAGAAATTGTTTACCTGGATGATATGGACATCAAAGATGCTGAATTAAAAGTAACTGTTGATAAAAAGAATGCTCTTTTGACGGTATTTGAGAAGAATAAAGATGATGATGAGTATGTTATTAAGGTTAAATATTTTAAAGAGGGAAAATTAAAAAATTCTGATGCTACAAGAGTTGGTAATGATATTGAAAGAGTGTTTGATTATGTGAAATACAACAATATGGAAGGTATTACAGACGCACAGTTTATGAGCCTTGCCATGCCTGTTGTTGTTAAGTCCGGAATTATAGATGAAACAGAAAAGAATATAAAGGAATCCTCAGAAATACTTAAGTTTTTATTCCCAATGTGTATCGGATTTATTTTATACTTCATGCTTATATTCTATGGTCAGACCATTTGTAAGAATATTGTAAGTGAAAAAGCTTCCAAGCTTATGGAATATATGCTTACAAATGTTTCGGCTGTTGCTTTAGTTTCAGGAAAAATCCTTGCATTAACATTTTGTTCCATAATAGAATTTATTACATGGATTGTATGCATTATTTTTGGTTTCAGATTTGGAAATAATGTGGCAAAGTCAGTTATTGGTGACTTTAAAAATCCTTTATATGAAGCAATAGACGGACTTAAAGGATTTGGCGTGCTTGATGCATTTTCAGCAAAACGAATTATTCTTGCAACTTTAATAGTTTGCCTTGGATTCTTATTTTTCTGTGTAATTGCAGGACTTTTTGGTTCGTTTATAGGCAAACCGGAAGAAATATCATCAGTTGTAGGTCTATTTAATATTCTGATAATGCTTGGATTTTTCTCAATGTATTTTGGCATTCTTCTTGAGAAAAATGAGCTTATTGAGTATGGAAAATACATACCATTTTGTTCACCATTTATATTGCCGGGGAATATAATTTTTGGTGATGGCAGTGCGTGGCAAAACATATTAGCTACACTTATCCTTATTATTTCAACAGTTATACTTATGATAATAACAGGAAAAGTATATGAAATGAGAGTATTTTTAAAGGGTAGTGGCTTGTTTAATAAGTTTAAGAAAAAGAAATAATACCACTATCAAGGTGGTAATTTGCGAAAAAAATCTGTGATATACTATGTTTAATGAGTTAATTTATTAAGGCAGGTGTATATAAAAAGATGGATGAAAAGTCGACATATGAATTAGAAAAAACTTTGGAAAATGTTCATGTAAGGGATTTTAAAAAATACTATGAAGTGAACAAGGGCAATATGATAGAGAATGATAAAGCTTTTTCTGAATATGTTAAACCTTTGTTTAAAACAAAAAAAATATCGCAACAGACAATCTTTTTAAAGGCAGATATTCCTGAAAGATATGGATATAAGCTGATATCCGGAGAAAAAAGAACAAGACAGAGAGATATTATTTTAAGAATATGTTATGCAGCAGGGTTGACATTAGAAGAAACACAAAAGGCATTAAGGATATATGGAATGCCGGAGTTATATTCAAAGATTCCAAGAGATGCATTGCTTATGCTGGTATTTAATGAAAGACCCGGAGATATTCTTGATGTAAATGAATTGTTAAAAAAGAACGGTATGGAAGTTTTGAGGAGCTGTGGAGTACAGGAATAGAGGTTTAAAGAAAAAAGGCGTTACCTGAGGGTAGCGCTTTTTTGAATGTTAACTTAATTATCATCATCAGATGATAATTGCAATTTTTTTTATATAATCACACTTGCTAAATAAAATTCTATCTACTAGTATAGAATTTTTATCTAATAATTCTGAAATGTATTTTTCTGTAATGTTTAAATTTTTTGATGCTTTAAATATTTCTTCCCAGATATTATCAAGATCTTTTAAGGATTTATTTGAATATCTTATATAAAAAGTCATAGGCCTTTTCTTTTAAAATGTTTTCTTACGTCAGCTGAAGAAATATAGCCGTCTTCTTCACTAGAAGTTTTTCCTTCATTTAATTCACACATAAGACGTAGCATAGCTTTTGTTTTTTCAAATTCTTCATCATCAGCAATATCACGAATGGTATATTTACCTCTGCCATTTACAGTAAGGTATACGGGAGCTCCCTCTGCTACTTTATCAAGAACTGTATTGTAATTACGAAGATCTGAAACAGGAGTTATTGTTGTCATAATAACACCATCCTTCCTAATAATATAAATATATTATAAATTTTTTTTGTTTTGTAAAATATTTTACGAATTATTTTTCTAAAAATTTTAATTAAAATTTTTTAAACTTTCAAGTGTAAAAAATTAAATTGTTGAATCTGTGATTATTGCCACTATTAAGGTGAGAAAAAAAAGCCCTTCGTTATGCTATTATATTTATATAACTTATTAAATATATAGAATGATAAAATTATTATCATTCAAGAAAATGGAGGTAGTTAATTATGAGTAAAATGGTTAAATGTAAACATTGTGGTCAGGAAATAGCTAAATCAGCTAAAGTGTGTCCAGGTTGTGGAGGAAAAAATAAAAAACCTTTTTATAAAAAGTGGTGGTTTTGGGTAATAATTATATTTTTTGTATTGCCTATGATTGCCGGTTTGTCAGAAGAAGATGGAGACAATAAAACAAAAGAAACAACTATAAATACTACTGTTGCAACAACAAAACAATCGATTGAAAATAAAACAACAACAAAAGCTACAGAAAAGACAAAAGAAAAAACAACAACAAAAGCTGTAGAAACAACTACGGCAGCAGAAACAACTACAGAGGTTGAAGTAATAGGTGAGAACTTTAAAAAAGCAATGGATGATTATGAAGAGTTTATGGATTCATATTGTGAATTTATGAAAAAATATGATGAGAGTGATATTGCACTTGCAGCTGAATATGTAGAATGGCTTAGTAAATATAATGACATGATGAAGAGTTTTGAAAAATGGGCTGATGATGATTCATTAAATGCAGCTGAATTAGCATATTATGAAGAAGTAAATATAAGGGTGAGTGCTAAATTAATAGATGCAGGAATGAGTGTTGATTAATTTTTGATGAGGAGATGAAATATATGCCAGAGACAGATTCAGAATTAAAAGTAAAAGCATGTGATAAATGTGGAACAGAGTTGATGGATAATGATAATTATTGCCCGATGTGTGGAAGGAAAATATATAAAGAATTTAATAATAAAATTCTAATAGCAATTATTGTTTGTGTAACTGTTATTTTGGTATCATTGATTGTGATAGTATTTTTTTCGTTAAGTTCTAAAGATAATGCAGATGATAATAGTTCTTCTGAAAATTCATATGAAAGAAAAATAGATCAAAAAAATGCTGATGAATTATGTATGCGAATACAAACATGTATAACAGATTATGAAACTTATAATGATATTATAGGAAGCAGTAGTATTAATTGGTACGATGGAAAGGCAAGTGTTAGTCCTTATAGGGGTTATTTTGTAGATGTTTTAAATGATGAGATAGATAGTGATATTACAGTGAGTAAAGAGACTGGAGATGATGCAAGTGCAACTATGAAATATAGTGGTGGAAAATATATAATCACGGTTACGCTTGGAAACTGTGAAAGCACGCGTTAAATTTTTTTATAATATCTTATATGTTTGATTATGAAAGGAATAAGTTATGATTTGTAAAAAATGTGGTAACGAATATGATGATAAATATTTATTTTGTTCGAAATGTGGTTTAGCTGCAAATGCTCCTTATAACAGTAATAACAATAGTAATAGTAATAGTGATTCAGGTGGAAAAAGAAAGTATTTTATTGGCATGAATACAGCTATAATAGGTGCATTCTTATTGATAATGAGTGTATTTACACCTTTTAAAGCAACGGGTAAAGTAAGAGTTACCTTATTAGATGGTTCTGGAACAGATGGAATAATTTTTTTAGTACTTGCAGCACTTATTATAACTTTTATAGTTTTGAAAATTTTTATTCCATCAATAGCAGTATCTGCTGTAGCGTTAATTTTTATGATAATTGAAGTATATGGTGCAAGTGAAGATTTTCAATCATTTAGTTTGTTTGGTGAGGAATTTTATACACTACCGGGAACTGGGTTTTATTGCTTAATATTAGGATGTTTTGTTGCTTTTATTGGAAGTGTTATAGCTTTGTGTTGCAAAATAAAATCAAAATAAAATTTTATTAGAGTTTATAAAATATTAATACATTGTGCATAAAAATATTATATAAAAATGTACAATTGGTGGGTTATGTAAGTTTCAAATATTTAAGTTTTTAAAAGGCTTCCATCTAAAATGGGGGGAGTACGCTAATTAGATGGAAAATTTTTGTTTTAAAAAATTAAGATTTTAAAAGACTTCCATCTAATATGGGGGGAGTATGTTAATTAGATGGAAAATCTTTGCTTCAAAAAATTAAGATTTTAAAAGACTTCCATCTAAAATGGGGGGAGTACGCTAATTAGATGGAAAATCTTTGTTTTAAAAAATTAAGATTTTAAAAGGCTTCCATCTAAAATGGGGGGAGTACGCTAATTAGATGGAAAATTTTTGTTTCAAAAAATTAAGATTTTAAAAGACTTCCATCTAATATGGGGGAGTATGCTTTTTAGATGGATAAATTTTATTTAGAAATTATTATAAGTCAGACAGTGTATAATTTGTATTTTAAATTATGCATTGTCTGATTTTTTTAACTATTTTTGCATTATTTAAAGCTAATTTTTATTTAATGAACATGGGAACAGAAAAAAATATTTTATTACATGTATTTGGCAGATATTGTATAATAAAGAAAGTAAGAGACAGGTTAAAATGGTAATTATATCAAATAAAATTTGTAAAATAAGTGAGGGTATATATGGAGTGGACAAAAGATAGAATTTCTGAGGTTGTTGAAAAACAGAGAAAATTTTTTAGAGGTGGAAAAACTTTAGATGTAGATTTTCGTATAAGACAGTTGAAGAGATTAAGAGAGGGAGTTTTGCGTTATAGTAAGGAGTTTGAAAAGGCTTTATATGAGGATCTTGGAAGAAGTGAAAATGAAGCATATCTTTGTGATATTGGCACGGTTGTTATGGAAATAAATGAAATTCTTTCGGGTATAAAATCATGGTCGAAACCTGAAACACATTTTAGTGGCCTTGCATGTTTTCCAAGTATAATTACAAAGGTTTATAAAATGCCTTATGGAGTTTCGTTAATTATCAGTCCGTTTAATTTTCCTATACTCTTATCACTTGGAGTGCTTGCAGCAAGTATAAGTGCAGGAAATACAGCGGTAATAAAGGTTAGCTCAAAATCCGTAAATTGCAGCAGAGCTTTAAAGAAAATTATTAATGAAATATTTCCAGAGAAATATGTTGCTGTTATTGATGGTGGACATGATGTTGCTGATTTTTGTTTAGAACAGAGATTTGATAAGATTTTTTATACCGGTTCGCCAAAGGTTGGAGTTCATGTAATGGAGATGGCTGCAAAAAACTTAACTCCTGTTGCTTTAGAACTTGGTGGAGAAACAGGCAATTGGTGCATTGTAAGAAAAGACGCTGATTTAAAGGATGCGGCAAGAAAAATTGCATTTTTTAAATTATGTAATAGTGGTCAGATTTGTATTAATATCAATCAGGTTGCTGTTGCAAGGGAAGTTGCAGATGAATTTATTAAAGAATTAAAAAATCAGTTTGTTTCTCAGATTGGAATGAGGCCTTTGGAAAATGAGGAATATCCAAGACTTATTGATAAACGTGCATATGAAAAATGTATGAATGAAGCAAAAGATAATCAGGATAAAATAATATTTGGAGGGCATGGAGATGATATCTGTTTGAAATTTGAGCCTACAATTCTTTATCCTGTAGATATTAATGATTCTATTGTAAATCATGAGCTTTTTAATCCATTGCTTCCAATAGTTCCTTTTGATGATAAAAATATTAATAAAGTGCTGGATATTATTGAATCCCGTGAACATGGCCTTGCAATGTATATTTTTACAAGAGATAAAAAATGGGCTATGAAAGTAATGTCAAGTGGACAATATGGTGGTGGGTGTATTAATGAAGTTTGCCTGCATTTAATGGTTAAAGGAGTGCCTTTTAATGGTGTGGGACATTCAGGAATGGGTGCATATCATGGTATTTGGGGATTTAGAGAATTTTCACATCCATCAACTGTTCTGATTGGATCAAGATTTTTTAATCTCTCGCTACGTGAACATCCTTATAACGGATGGAAAAATAGCTGGAAGAAGATTTTAACAAAGGGTTTTGAAAAATAATAATCATAAAATAAAGAGGATGATTATGGAAATGATAAAGAAAAATGAATTATATGAAAAGATTAAAAAGAGTCTGAAAAAATATATAGATGATAATTATGTTGATATAAAAAAATATACCATGGAAAATGGAGTCAGGGAAAAAGCCGGTAGAATAAGTGGAACTTTTTTATCATCAAAAATGAATAAAACCTCATCTTCAAGAAATCATACAAAAGATTCATTAGAAAACAGAGTGAATCATATATCTGATACCTGGCAGGAAAGCCTTTTTAATTTTATTGATATTAAGGGGTTTAATGAAGTTGAAGTATATAAAACTGCAGGAATAGACAGAAAACTTTTTTCAAAAATAAGGAGCAATAAAGATTATAAACCTAAGAAAAATACGGTGCTTGCATTTGCAATTGCTTTGAATTTAAATATTGATGAAACAAGAGATTTTTTAAAAAGGGCAGGGTATGCACTTTCGCCTAGTTCAAAATTTGATCTTATAATTGAATATTTTATTGAGAATGAAATATATGATTTTTATACAATAAATCTTGCCCTGACTGATTATAAAGAATCTGTAATTATTGAGTAATTAATATATTTAAGATAAATATATTTAAGATACAAATGACTGTAAAAAAATATTTTTATAAAATTATAGATGAAAAATGTCGCTTGTCAGGCGACCATTTAAGGATAATAAAGAATTATAATTACCTTACAAATAAATAATCAGACTAAATCTGATGGAAAGTGAGGTAGCATTATGAAAAATAAAGTAACAGAATTAGTTTATATTCTTGATAGAAGTGGTTCTATGTCTGGTCTTGAAAGTGAGACAATAGGTGGATATAATTCCATGATAAAAAAACAGATGAAAGAAGATGGAGCAGGAAACCTTTTAGTATCAACGGTTTTGTTTGATAATGAAGTAGAGGTGTTACATGACAGAATGCCTGTTGATAAGATTAAACCTATTACGGATAAGGAATATTATGTAAGGGGCTGTACGGCGCTTCTTGATGCGATAGGAAGCAGTATAAATCATATTAAGAAAGAACATAAGAATATGAATGAAGAAGATGTTCCTGAAAAAGTATTATTTATTATAACAACTGATGGAATGGAAAATGCAAGCAGAGAGTATAGTTATAAAAAAATAAAAAAAATGATAGAGCATCAGAAAGAAAAGAAAAATTGGGAATTTATTTTCCTTGGAGCTAATATTGATGCCATATCTGTAGCGGAAAGTTTTGGAGTTTCCAAAAACAGGGCTGTAAGATATGAGTGTGACAGTTATGGAACAAGTTTAAATTTTAATGTAATGTCAAATGTTATTTCTAAAGCAAGAAAATGTAGAAGTTCTAAAATGATGGAGGATGCATTTGATAAAGAGGAAATATTAGAATCTATCCAGGAAAATTATGAAAAAAGCAACAGGTAATTTTCTAAAAAGATATCAGGACAGATATTATAAATAATCTTAAAATATAATTTCACAAAATCTTCATATTTCCATCATTATAAATACAGTTAAAAAATCTAGAATTTATTTGAAGGTATATAAAAGTATTTATATGATGGAAGTAGGAGGTTTTTTTATGTTCAAAAAAATAAAAAATAAAGTATTACCTTTCATTTTAACATCATCAATGGTTGGCATAAGTTTAGTAAATATGACTTTTACGTCATATGCATCAGATAATGTAACACTTACATTTTCTGATTCAGGGATTGTATCATCAGATGAAAGTGCATCCGGATATGTAATTGATGGTACGGATTTAACTATTAATGCTGCAGGAACATATATTATTACAGGTTCTTGTACTGATGGAAACATTAGTGTGAAAAAAGGAACAACAGGTGTTAATCTTATTCTTAAAAATCTTTCGTTAGAAGAAGCAGATACTGCACCTCTTGTTATTAAGAAAAATGCAGAAGTAACTTTGGATATTGAAGGAACAGTAACATTAACAGATAGTGAAAATCCGGATAATGAAAATTCAGAAGATGAAGAAATTGCTGATGCTTTTGAAGGAGCAGCTATTAAAGTAAAAAGTGGCTCATCTCTTGAAATAACAGGGAATGGAACTTTAAATGTTGATGGAAGTGCTTGTAAAAATGGTATTAAAGGTGCTGAATTATCGAGTATTACAATTAGTGGTTCTACTGTTAATGTAAATGCTTTAAATAATGGTATTGCTGATGATAATGAATTAAATATCAGCGGTGGTGTTGTTAATATAAGTTGTGAAAATGATGGATTAAAGGCTGAAATAGATGAAGATGATACGGAATCTTCAGGTAATATAAATATCAGCGGTGGCAATATTTCTTTGAAAACAGCGGATAAAGGAATAAATGCAAATGGAGAAATTAATATTTCAGGCGGTACAATAGATATTGTATCAGAATCTGATGCTATTCATGGTGATAATAATGTAAATGTTACCGGCGGAACAATTTCTATTGATTCAGGTGATGATGGAATACATGCAGAATATGTAGTGTCGCTTGGTGTTTTAAATTCTTCTGCAGGACCTGATATTACAATTACAAATTCTTGTGAAGGAATTGAAGGAGCAACAGTTAATCTTTATTCAGGTAAAGGTATTGTTGTTGCTTCGGATGATGGAATAAATTCTGCAAATTCTGATCTTACTGATTATTCTTATGAAATGAATATTTATGGCGGATATTGGAATGTAAATGCTGAAGGTGACGGACTTGATTCTAATGGAAATGTATCAATTTCCGGAGGTGAAATGTTGGTGTTTGGTGCATCGACTACACAGGATGCAAATACAGCGCTTGATTATGATGGTTCATGTACATACAGTGGCGGGACATTTTTAGCAGTGGGATTATCAAGCGGAATGGGCGGAACAGAGCCTACATCCGGTGATTATATTGTATTTAATGGGTCGACAACTTCATCATCAGGAGGTGGAAGTAGTACAAATCCTGGTGGAAATATGGGCGAAAATCCAGGCGGAAATCCAGGTGGAAACATAGGAATGCCTGGTGGGAATTCTGGAGGAAATCCGGGTGGAAATTCAGGAATGCCTGGAGGAAATAATAATTCATCATATATTATTTCTGCCGGAGATTATGTAACTATTGTAGATTCGGAAGAAAATATAATTTATTCTTTTGATGCACCAAAAAATGCTACATATGTTGTATTTGCAATGGATGGAGTTAGTTCGTCTGATACATATTATTTAAGAAATGATATTTCTAAACCTGTTGAAGAAGTAATTGAGGAAGATGAAACTATTGATGCACCGGCATTTGTAACTGCAAAAACGATAGGAACAAAAGCTGTACTTACATGGGCAGAAGTAGAAGATGCTACATGTTATTATGTCTATAAATATTGGGCAAGTTCTGATACATTATCTGCACCAAAGGTTGTTACGGGAAATACTACAACTTATTATAATCTGACAGAGGGAAAAACTTACAGATATCTTGTAAGAGCCGTAAAAAATGATGGAGAAGTACTTAGTGATTATGTAAATAAAAATATGGTTTGTGTTACTGTGGGAAGTAATTCATCTGCTAATATTCCTACATCTCTTGCAGTTTCAAATTCAGGTTCAGTAAATACACTTATATGGGATGCGATGGATGGTGTTAGTACATATTATGTTTATAAATATTGGACAAGTTCAAAGACTCTTTCAAGTCCTAAAGAAGTAAGTTCTACAACATGTAAATATTATAATATTGAAAGTAATTCACAATACAGATATCTTGTATCTACAGAAAAAATCGATGCACTTACAAATTATAATGGTGCGGATACTATATCTATATCGGTTTATTGATTTAATTTTGAATAATATATTTTTTATATATTAGAATAAAATTTTAAAAAGACCAGAAAAAGATTATGGTATATATGTTTTATATAAGGTTTTACTTACAGTCGAAGCATATTATAGCCATAATCTTTTTTTTGATTATCAGATTATAGAAAATATATGTTATAATTAATAAAAATTGGTACGTAATATGTGTTTTTAACAAATTGGAGGTTTTATGGATTTAAAAGAAGGTTTAAAAAAAGGTTTAAAAAAAGGTATTGCAGTTCTTTTGCTCATTGCATTTTCTTTTACGATCACAAGCTGTGATTTAAGTAAATTTAATGCAGGAAAAGGTAAGAGTGAGAGTAATAATGTCAGTAAAGATGATAAGGATGGAAAAACTGAAACAGAATTTAAATTAGAAGATGGAGAAATTCTTATTGATGATATGGATGATGAATCGTCAAATGAGTTATACGAAAAATTATTTGATATTAATAATCATGTCCTGGTTGAAATAAAAATATCAGATGAGGAACTTGATAAATTGCAGGATGATTATGAGGAATATTCGTCAATGAATTCAAAATCTCCAATTTATAGAAAAGTTGATAAACTGACTATTACTATTGGAGATAAAAAATACGTGATGAGTGAAGTTGGAATCAGACAAAAAGGAAATATGTCAAGAGATGCCCTTGTTGAGTCAGATGGAAAGCTTAATCTTTCACATTACAGACTAAGTTTTAATGAGACGTTTGATAATGAGGATTATTATGATGAAGTGAAAGTTTGGAAAGACGATAAGGAGCGCGAAAAGAGAAAAGATAGAACCCTTGCTACTTTAAAAGAAATGGAGCTTAAGTGGAATAGAAATTATGATGAAACTTTTGTAAGAGAGTATTATGCTGCTGAGATTTTTAGAAAAAACAACCTTCTTGTGCAGAGGATGAACCTTACAAATATTCATTTAAATGATGATAATTACGGTGTTTTTATGATGTATGAGCCGGTTGATAAAATATTTTTAGAAAAAAATCTCCCTGAAGAAGATTTAGGTGGAGATTTATACAAATGTGGCTGGACATATTCACCTGCTGACTATGGTGCAAATGTAAGTTATGGCGTGGATGATAAAGATTCAAATGAGTTTTATAATTATAAATTAAAGACCAATAAGAAAACTTCAAATCATGAAACATTAATAAATTTACTTGATACACTAAATGATGATAATATAACAAAAGAGCAGTATGAAAGTGTTATAGATACTGATTATATGGCAAGATTTTTAGCAGTAAGTTATTTTAATGGGGATCCTGATGACATAAGAAATAATTATAATAATCATTATTTATATTTTCTTAAGAGTTCTGGAAAGGCAATCATTATTCCATATGATAATGACAGATGTCTTGGAGTAACATATTCATGGAACCCTGATGGAAGCGGTATGACAGCAGAGTCTCCATATTCAGATATGGCAGCAGGTTTAGGCAGAGACCAGGAAAATCCAATCATTACTCATGGGATTTTGGAGGATGATTTTATCCTGGATGATTATAAAAAATATTTAAGCGAAGTTGCATTAATGGATGATTGGAAAGAAGAAAATTTTGAAAAAGTCTATAATATTGCAAAAGATAATTATGAAGATGAAATAGAACCAAGCATTGACTTTGATAATCAAAAAGAAGAGTTTAAGTTTGCGCTTGAAGGTGAGCTTACATCAGATGATGACAGTAATATTTCTTTTGAAAATTATGTTTATGAAATTATGGATACATATGAATTGTATAAGGATGAGAAATAATGAACATTCAAGAAAATATTCAAGATAATATTCAAGAAAATATTCAAGATAATAAGGTGGAATATATAAGTTTGAATAGCTATCTTAAGAAAACTTTTGGATGTAAAGTGTATAAACTTGCTATAGACGCAGGTTTTACATGTCCAAACAGGGATGGAAAGATAGATAACAGAGGATGCATATTTTGTTCAGGAAAGGGCTCTGGAGATTTTACAGAGTCCTCTGATTTGTCTATAACTGATCAGATTAATGAAGGTAAAAAAAGAGTTTCAAAAAAGATTAATAATGGCAGGTATATTGCATATTTTCAGGCGTTTACCAATACATATGCACCGGTAGAGCACTTAGAAAAAATTTATAAAGAAGCTATAAATCATCCGGATATTGTTGCAATATCAATAGGTACAAGACCTGATTGTTTAGAAGATGATGTTTTAGATCTCCTTGAAAAAATTAATAAAATCAAGCCGGTTTTTGTTGAATTGGGACTTCAGACAATACATGAAAATACAGCAAAATTCATAAGAAGAGGATATGATCTAAGTGTATATGACAGTGCAGTTTGTAATTTAAAGAAAAGAAGTATAAATGTAATTGTCCATGTAATTATTGGGCTTCCAAATGAAACAAAAAAAGAAATGCTTGAAACTGTAGAATATGTAAAGAACAGCAATGCAGATGGGATAAAATTACAATTACTTCATGTTTTAAAAGAAACTGATTTGGAGAAAGAATATCTGGATAAGAAATTTAAGTGTCTTTCAATGGAAGAATATATTGATATTATCTGTGATTGCTTGAAAATTATTGATAAAAAGATGGTGATACACAGGCTTACGGGAGATGGGGATAAGAAGATTCTTATAGCACCAATGTGGAGTGGAGATAAAAAAAGGGTTTTAAATGAATTGAATAAAAAAATTAAGGCAGTGTAAGATAATATTGGGACAAAGATGAAAAGATGGTTTTTAGATACGCGTT
This sequence comes from Lachnospiraceae bacterium RM5, assembly GCA_900110975.1. Lineage (GTDB taxonomy): Bacteria > Bacillota > Clostridia > Lachnospirales > Lachnospiraceae > Bovifimicola. Next base: position 205,098 of record FOFK01000005.1, on the reverse strand, counting down.
CTCGGGCAAGCATTCTCGGGCAAGTATTCTCGGGTAAGTATTCTCGGGTAAGCGTTCTCAGATAAGTATTCAATCTATTTATTTAAGAACCACAATAATAGTGTTAAATAACCGCAATACTAGTGTTAAATAATCCGTCACATACTTGTCTGTATGAGTAAGTTAGCTATATTTTTCGATTGGCTATAAATTCTTTTGATTTTGCTATATTTATAGCTGATTCTCACAAAAAAAGCCATTTTCGTACCTCAAAAAGCTATAATTTTTGCTGGATTTGCTATATTTATAGCTGATTCTCACAAAAAAAGCCATTTTCGTACCTCAAAAAGCTATAATTTTTGCTGATTTTGCTATGTTTATAGCCGTTTCTTATTAAAAAAGCTATTTTTACACCTCAAAAAGCTATAAAATTCCTTGATTTTGCTATATTTATAGTTTTTTTCTTGAATGAACAATGGCGAGTAACGTAGGAAAAGAAAAAATGGAAATCTACGTTACTCGCCCTCATTCTAATGAAAGTATTGAGGAATTGTTTAAATTTTAAATAAAAGAATATTGAAAAAACCATTTATATAAGCTAAATTATTATTGTTAAAAACAAGTGCATATTAAATATATAAAGCAAATATATACTAAATATACAAAGCAAATATATATTAAATATATAAAGCAGCATATAAAGTAGATACACATATAGATATTAAAATAAAAAGATTAACTTATCCAAATATGGATAGTGTCAATTGATTTATGAAAAAAGAGTCAAATATGGAAGGATGCAGGCATATGATAAAAAATATTGTTTTTGATATTGGTCAGGTTCTTATAAAATGGACACCTTTTGAACTCTTAGATGATTTTTTTTATGACAATGATATTATTCCGCATAAGAAAGAGGATATTAAAACAGCTTTAGATGCTATATTTCTTACAGGTATTTGGGATAAGCTTGATGAAGGAGTTTTAGAAGAAACAGATATTTTTACAGAGATGTTTGAAGAAGCACCGGATTATAAAAGAGAGATAGTATATGTTCTTGAGCATATTCATATGTATGCTAAAAAGTTTGATTATACAAAAGACTGGATAAAAAAATATAAAGATAAAGGTTATAATGTATACTTCTTATCAAATTATTCAGCTTATTTGAGAAGAAAAGCTACGCATCTTACGGATTTTACAGACATAATGGATGGTGGAATTTTTTCACATGAAGTTAAATGTAAAAAGCCGGATTTAAAGATATATAAAATTTTTCTTGAAAAATACAATCTTAAGGCTGAAGAATGTATTTTTATTGATGATAGAAAAGAAAATGTAGAAGCTGCAAAAAAAATAAAATTTAATACAATTGAATTTAAAGATTATAACAGTTGTGTAGAAATATTAGATGCTATGCTGAATAAAAGCAATTAAAACAAATAAACAGAATAAACCAAATGCATCAAAGTATAAGAAAAGTATAAGCAAAGTATAAGTAAAGTATAAGAAAAAACAGGCTAAATACATGAATGATGAAGAATTAGTTAAAAAACGACTTATAGAACTGGCAAACAGGGCATATACAAATAATTGCTATGAATTTACTGATTTTTTGAATATGTCAGAGTTAAGTATATTTTACCAGATGAAAAATGAACTGAAATTTGCAGGTGCTGATGTAAATGGAGGTCATCAGACATCGGAAAGATGTATGGTAAGATTTGGAGATGAAAATTTATGTGGATATACTTTGGATTATCCAATACTGATTATAAAAATATCTCCGGCTAATGCTAAATTTGCTGATAAACTCAGTCATAGAGATTTTTTGGGTTCTATTATGGGACTTGGAATTGAAAGATCAAAAATAGGAGATATATTTGTTGATAGTGAAACAAATACGGGATATGTATTTGTGCATTTGGATATTGCGGATTATATTTTAACAAACTTAAGTTTTATAAGACATACAAAAGTCAAAAATGAAATTATAGAAGAACTTCCGGAAGTTTTACTTAAGGAACCAAAAGAAAAGGTATTAACACTTAGTAGTAACAGGATAGATGCTGTTATTTCAAAGGCTTATAACCTGTCGAGAGGTGTTGTAATAAATCTTATAAAAGAAAATAAGGTTTATATAAATGGATGTATTAATACCTCAAATAGCATATCTTTGAAAAAAGATGATGTTGTTTCTGTAAGAGGATATGGAAGGTTTGTATTTGCAGAAGAATTAGGCTTAAACAAAAAGGAAAAAATAAAAATATTAATAAAAATATATTAAAATTGTGTTATAGGGAAAGGAAAATAAAATGAAAACAAAGAGAAATTCGTTTACCGGATCTTTAGGATTTGTTCTTGCAGCAGCTGGAAGTGCAGTGGGACTTGGAAATATATGGAGATTTCCATATCTGGCGGCAAGAGACGGTGGAGGAATGTTTTTATTTGTTTATCTGATATTAGCTTTGACTTTTGGTTTTTCTTTGTTAATTTCAGAGGTTGCCATAGGTAGAAAGACAAAACAAAGTCCACTTACAGCATATGGAAAAATCCATAAGAAATGGAAAGGCTTAGGAATTATAGCAAGTATAATACCAATGATGATTTTGCCTTATTATAGCGTAATTGGCGGTTGGGTTGTAAAATATTTTTTTGCATATTTATCAGGAAATGGAAGTAAAACAACACATGATGGATATTTTGGTGGTTTTATTTCTGATAATTATTTACCTATTATCACAATGGTAATATTTTTGGCAATAACAATGCTTGTAGTGCTTGGTGGTGTAGATAAAGGAATAGAAAAATTTTCTAAGTTTATTATGCCGGCATTAATTGTGCTTATTTTAATAATTGCTGTTTTTTCAATTTCATTATCACATACGGATAAAGCGGGAGAAGTAAGAACCGGTTTAAAGGGATTAAAGATTTTAGTTATTCCTGATGTAAAAAATATGACAGTTCAAAGTTTTTTAAATACCCTTATGGATGCAATGGGACAGTTGTTTTACAGTCTTAGCGTGGCTATGGGTATAATGATTACTTATGGTTCATATATGAAGGATGATACAGATCTTTCTAAATCAATTGGACAGATTGAGATTTTTGATACGGCAATTGCATTTCTTGCAGGTGTAATGATTATTCCTGCTGTATATGTGTTTATGGGAAAAGAAGGAATGGAGGCATCAGGTCCGGGACTTATGTTTGTTTCACTTCCTAAAGTATTTGCTTCAATGGGAAAACTTGGAAATGTTATAGGATGTATATTCTTTGCAATGGTTTTATTTGCTGCGATTACAAGTTCAGTATCAATTCTTGAAGCTATAGTATCCTGCCTTATGGACAAGTTTAAGTTGGAAAGAAAAAAATCAACATTTATTGCCGGGGTAATAGCTTTAATATTTGGAGTAATCGTATGTCTTGGTTATAATAAATTATACTTTGAAATAAAACTTCCAAATGGTGCTAAGGCGCAGATTCTTGATATTATGGATTATATCAGTAACAACCTTTTAATGCCGGTTGTAGCTATATCAACATGTGTTTTGATTGGATGGGTTGTTAAAACAGATATAATTATTGATGAAGTTACAAAAAATAATGAGAAATTTGGAAGAAAGAAAATTTATATTGTAATGGTTAAGTTTATATCACCTATTTTGCTTGGATTCTTATTAATCAGGGCATTAGGTGTAATGTAGGAAAGGAAAAGAAAAATGACACATTTAGATCAGATTGTAAATGCACTTACAAAGAAACATGTATATATCCAGACACATAATTTCCCTGACCCGGATGCTATTTCATCAGCATTTGGACTTAAGTATCTTTTAAAAGAAAAAGGTATTGAATCAACTTTGTGTTATAAGGGGAAAATCGACAGATACAGTACAATACAGATGATAGAAATTCTTGGCATAGAAATATATAATTTAGAGGATTTAAAGGATATCAGTGAGAATAATGAAGTAATTCTTGTTGATGCTCAAAAAGGAAATGCAAACATAATAGATATGCCGGGAGAAGAGGTTGTCTGTATTGACCATCATCCGACATTTGAAAAAATAGAATATATTTATTCTGATATAAGACCTGAGCTTGGTGCATGTGCATCAATAATAGCAAGTTATTATTATGAATCAGGCATTGAGATGAGAAAAGACGTAGCAACAGCTCTTTTGTATGGTATAAGAATAGATACTGCAGGACTTACAAGAGGTGGTGATACTCTTGATTATGAAATGTTTTATAAAATGTCTGACCTTGGAGATAATGAGCTTATCGCATCTCTTACAAATAATTCGATTCACTATGATGAACTTAAAGCTTACTCAAATGCCATAAACAGTATAAAAGTATTTGGAGATATAAGTTTTGCAAATACAGGAAAAGAATGTCCTGAGACACTTATTGCTTCAATATCTGATTTTATTTTATCACTTATTGAAATCCGTTTTTCTGTTGTATATTCAATAAAAAAAGATGGAATAAAATTATCTATCAGAAATGAAATACCTGAACTTGATGCAGGTAAAATATCTTTTGAAGCACTTAAAGATATTGGAAGTGGTGGTGGACATGCAACAATGGCAGGCGGATATGTACCACTTGAAAATGTAAAATATGATGAAGATGAAAAAATCAAGATAATTATTGATAAGATTCAGGAATGTTTCCTTACAGAGATTGAAAAGGTTTATAAAATTCCTGAAACAGATATATAGAAGACATATTGACTTAGAAAAAAATAGTGGACTAGATGGGAATCGAACCCATGTCCGAAAGCCCATTCACCGTACTTCTACGAGCGTAGTTAATTATTTAGGATTCCCTCTAGTATACGAAAATTAACATTCTTATAAAAGAGGTAGCTTCATAATACGTATTTGTACTCAAAGCTTTGTACAAACCGTTTCCTACATGGGTTTGAAGCCATCCCCTTAAGTGTAGGTGCTTAAGGTTCAGACTGCTGCAACTTAGGCAGCTGCTAAATTTTCGTTAGCGTTTAATTTAATTTTGTACTTATCGCGTTACAGACGACTCGCTTCTCCGGCTTCAAAGCCCCCGTCGAAACCAGTACTAGCCCATTAATATTAAAAGATTACAACTAAATTTTTATTCTGTCAATATTTTAAGCAAATGATTGAGGTTTTTTACACTTCGTGGTATTATATAGAAGTATGTTTTTGTAAGAAAAATCTAGACTTTATATGGCTTGAGGCAATTACAAAAGTATTGATTCTTTATTTATTTTATGGAGGTTTTTAAAAATGAAGAAAAAAATCGTATCATTACTTATGTGTGGTGCATTAGCACTTTCACTTACTGCATGTGGTTCAGGAAATTCTGACGAAAAGAAAGATAATGGAAATTTATCAAAGGCTAAATATAAAGTAGGTATCTGTCAGTTAGTACAGCATGATGCTTTAGATGCAGCAACAGATGGATTTAAGGATGCTTTAAAAGATAAATTTGGTGATGATGTGGCTTTTGATGAACAGAATGCTCAGGGTGATTCAGCTACATGTTCAACAATCGTTACAGGATTTGCTTCAAATAAATATGATCTTATTTTAGCAAATGCTACACCAGCACTTCAGGCAGCTGTTTCAGCTACATCTGATATTCCAATCGTTGGAACATCTATTACAGATTATGCTACAGCACTTGAAATCTCTGACTGGAATGGAAGCACAGGTATCAATGTAACAGGTACATCTGACCTTGCTCCACTTGATCAGCAGGAAGATATGATATTAGAGCTTGTTCCTGATGTAAAGAAGGTTGGTATCCTTTATTGTTCAGCAGAAGCTAACTCAAAATATCAGGCAGAACAGATTGAAAAATACTTAGATGAAGATAAGGTTGAATATAAAGAATATACATTTACAGATTCAAATGATATCCAGTCAGTAGTTTCAGCACTTGCAGAAGACTGTGATTGTGTATATATCCCAACAGATAATACAGCAGCTTCAAACATGACAATTGTAAATAATATTTGTCAGCCAGCTAAATTACCAGTTATCTGTGGTGAAGAAAACATGATGGCTTCAGGTGGTCTTGCAACATTATCAATCAGCTACTATGACATCGGATACAAGGCTGGTGAAATGGCAGCAGATATCCTTGAAAACGGAACAGATCCAGCAAGCATGGATATTGCATTTGCAGCTACAACAACAAAGAAATACAATAAAGATTATGCAGAAGCAATCGGAATCACAATCCCAGATGATTACGAAGGCGTTGAAGCTGTAGCAGAATAATTTATTTTGATATAGACGGAGGTTATTCTGGTGGCGGAATATTTTTCAATGTTAAATCCGGAAGCGTTGTTCAACTCATGTCCCGGTGGTATTGCACAGGGACTTATCTGGGGAGTTATGGCGCTTGGATTGTTCTTAACATTTAAGATGCTTAATTTTGCAGATCTTACTGTTGATGGTTCACTTGCAACAGGTGGTTCTGTATGTATAATGATGATTTTTAATGGATATAATCCACAGCTTGCACTTCTGGTTTCATTTGTTGCAGGTGTTCTTGCAGGAATTGTAACAGGAATACTTCATACTACACTTGGTATTCCTGATATCCTTGCAGGTATTTTGACACAGATTGCTTTATACTCAATAAATTTAAATATTTTAGGAAAAGCAAACCAGGCAATTAATGTAAATCAGGTTAAGTTGTATTTTACATCAAACATTAACTTATTAAATAAAACAATAATGATAGTTGCAGCCTGTCTTATAGTGATAATACTTATTCTTTACTGGTATCTTGGAACTGAACAGGGTTCTGCAATAAGAGCCACAGGTATTAATCCTAATATGGCAAAAGCACAGGGTATTAATATCAATCATATGAAAATTATTGCTCTTGCACTTAGTAACGGTCTTGTAGCACTTGCAGGTGGAATGCTTGCCCAGTATCAGGGATTTGCTGATGTAAATATGGGTAGAGGTGCTATCGTAATCGGTCTTGCAGCTGTTATTATCGGTGAGGTAATTGGTGAAGCATTATTACGTAAGAGACTTAATTTTATATTAAGATTATTCTTTGTCGTAGTTGGTGCAGTTATTTATTATCTCGTATATGTATTCGTATTATGGCTTAAATTCCCTGCAGATGATATGAAGTTATTGACAGCTATTGTAGTTGCAATCTTCCTTGCAGTACCATATTTAAAGAATGCCAGAAAAAATTCCTTTAGAAGACTTGCCAGGGAAAACAAAAAGAATGGTTTAACAGTGGAGGAATAGCTATATGTTGGAAATACGTGATTTACATAAAACCTTTAATAAAGGTACAATAAATGAGAAAGTTGCTTTAAATGGTGTTTCTCTTAAACTTGAGGAAGGTGATTTCTGTACTATTATCGGTGGTAATGGTGCAGGAAAATCAACTACATTAAATGCTATAGCAGGTGTCTGGCCTGTAGATTCGGGAGCAGTTTTTATTGATGGAAAAGATATTTCCGGATTGCCTGAACATAAAAGAGCAGTCTTTTTAGGAAGAGTTTTCCAGGATCCAATGACAGGAACTGCAGCAGATATGCAGATTGATGAAAATATAGCATTAGCTCTCAGAAGAGGAAAACTTCGTACACTCAGATGGGGTGTTACAAAGGAAGAGAGAGAAGAATTCAGAGAAAAGCTTAAAGTGTTAGACCTTGGTCTTGAGGACAGACTTAGTACAAAAGTTGGTCTTTTATCAGGAGGTCAGAGACAGGCTCTTACTCTTCTTATGGCAACAATGAAAAAACCAAAACTACTTTTATTAGATGAACATACAGCAGCTCTTGATCCTAAGACAGCTGCGAAAGTATTAGAAACAACTGATAAAATAGTCAGGGAAAATAAATTAACAACACTTATGGTTACTCATAATATGAGACATGCCATAGATCATGGTAACAGACTTATTATGATGAGTAAGGGAAGAGTAGTTGTTGATGTAAAGGGAGAACAAAAGAAAAACCTTAAAGTATCAGATCTGCTTTCTATGTTTGAACATGCTGCAGGTGCAGATGAAATAAGCGACAGAATGATGCTTGGAGATAATTAATTTATAATTAATAGGATTTAATGGACGGTGCATAGAATTCGATATGATAGCAAAAGTAATAAGATTGATAAAGTTTAATTGGAGAGCAATTGTTATTTTTGAAATTTTATATAAGCTGACTGCGGCGTTATTAGCCATACCATTACTTAATTTATCATTAAATATGGTAATGAAGTTAAGTGGATACAAATACATAACAAAGTATAATCTTATAAAATTTTTAAAAAATCCAAAAACAATTATTTATCTTTGTATTTTGCTTATAGTAATCGGATTCTATGCACTTATTGATATTATAGGGAATATTTATATATTTGATTTTTCGAGAAGAAATGAAAAAACAAATGCCGTAAGTGCATTTAAATTTGCTTTTCTTAAATCATTCAGAATGTTTATACCAACAAATATTGGAATAGTATTTATAGTGGCAATTATGTTTCCATTTATGAATATTGGTATAACATCCGGTCTTTTTCAGACAATTTCATTACCATATGTATTGAAAGTATATGTTGTTTCAATACCATATTACAGATGGATACTTATATCGTGTTTAGTTGTATTTGCTTATCTGACATTAAGATGGATGTATTCATTTCATTTTTTTACACTTGAAAAACTTAATTTTTTTAAGGCAGGATATAGAAGTGCAAGATTTTCAAAAAAGAATAAATTTGTTGATTTAATAAGAATGCTTGCTATCCAGGGAATAATATATGTTATGTTTTTTGTTGTTATTTCTTTTGGTGTATTAATCGTAGTTGTTCTTAAAAAATTTTTTAAAGGGTATTATCTTGCAAGAGCTGTATTTTCTGCCATGCTTGTTATAGTAATAATATTACTTGCTGTTATATTTGTTGCTCTTGCTACACCTATAGGTTATGCAACAATTGCAACAATGTATTATACAAGAAAAGAAGAACGTGGAGAAGAAATTGAAGATATTGTTGATAATGGCGCAATAAAATTTAATTTCAGCAAGGCTGCACTTAGAAGATTATATGCAGGATTTTTATTGGTAATAATTTTCCTTCTTGGAGGATTATCTTATTATATTAATGGATATTTAAGAGGTGATTTTACTCTTAATATCAGTCATGTAAGGACAATGGAGATAACATCCCACAGGGGTGCTTCAAACATTTATCCTGAAAATACAATGATAGCTTTTGAAAAAGCTATAGGATATGGTGCAAAATGGATAGAACTTGATGTGCACCTTAGTAAGGACGGACAGGTTTTTGTTATGCATGATGAAAGCTTTAAGAGGACAACAGGGGTCAAAAAGAAAGCCTGGGAACTTACTTATGATGAAATACTAGAGCTTGATGCGGGAAGTTATATGAATAAAAAATATGAAGGGGAACAGATACCGCTTCTGGTAGATGTTATTAAACTGGCTAAGAAAAATAAAGTTAAATTAAATATAGAGATAAAGGCCTCTTCTAACGAAAAAGGTCTTGAAGAAAAAGTTGTTGATATAGTTAATGAAAATGATTTTGCAAAGAAATGTGTTATTACATCGCAAAATTACAATTCTTTAAAGAAGATAAAAAATTATGATGAAAATATAAAAACTATTTATGTTATGAGTGTTGCACTTGGAAATATTGCCACACTTAAATATGCAGACGGATTCAGTCTTAATATTCTTTTTGTAAATGGAGCTATGGTTAAGAAAATCCATAATATGGGAAAAGAAGTATATGTATGGACTGTTAATGATGAAAAAGGCATAAATGATATGATAGATGCAGGTGTTGATAATATAATAACGGATAATGTTTCTCTTGCAAGATCTGTTGTAAATAAGAGTAAAACTTCAAATGTTGTAAGGGATATATTTGATTATCTTTCAGGGTATGTTTTGATAGAAAGGAGCAGCAGTATTTATGGATAAGAAATTAAAAATTTTGGTTGTAGATGATGAAAGCAGAATGAGAAAACTTGTGGGTGACTTTTTATTAAAGCATGGATATGAAGTTGTTACAGCTTCAAATGGTGAAGAAGCTTTAGATGTCTTTTTTGGTGATGAAAATATAGATTTGATAGTACTTGATGTTATGATGCCTATAATGGATGGATATCAGGTATGTAAAGAAATCAGAAAAGAGTCAAGGGTTCCAATTGTTATGCTTACGGCAAAATCAGAAGAAATTGATGAGCTTATAGGTTTTGATGCAGGTGTTGATGAATATATTTCAAAACCATTCAGCCCAAGAATTCTTGTGGCAAGAATTGATTCCATACTTAGAAGAACAAATAATTTAGGCGTTAATGACGTTATTGAGGTTGGAAAACTTGTTATTGATAAAACAGCCCATATTGTTAAAGTTGAAGGAAATCCTGTGGATTTAAGTTTTAAAGAATTTGAGCTTTTGGTTTATTTTGTTGAAAATAAAGGTATTGCATTATCAAGGGAAACAATACTTACAACTGTATGGAATTATGATTATTCAGGCGATACAAGAACAATTGATACACATGTAAAAAAATTAAGAAGTAAGTTAGGTGTTTGTGGAGAATATATTAAGACAATATGGGGACTTGGATATAAGTTTGAAAAGCCATAAGTGTGGCATTTTCCGGATTGGAGATGTTATATTGAAATTAAGAAATTCAATCAGATTTAAAATTACATTAATGCTTTGCTCTTTTACATTAATTTCTTTTGCTGTATTTATAATTATCAACAGTATTTTTCTGCCAAGATTTTATATAAAAGAAAAAGAAAAGACATTGCTTAATTGTTATGAAAAAATAAGTGAATCTCTTGCAGATTCAGAAAAGATAAGTGAAGATGATGAAGAAAGTCTTTCCAAGCTTTGTGAAAAACATGGGATAACCATTGTTATTATTGATAATTCAGGAAGTGAGATATTCAGGTATGGAAATGGAACAGTACTGGTACAAAGACTTCTTGAAATAAATCTTGGTTTAAATAGTGAAAATTATTCTATTATTGAGAAAAATAATAATTATACTTTAAGCAGATATTTATTAAATAAAAATGATGAGTCAGGATTTTTGGAGCTTAACGGATTTTTTAGTGATAATAAGATTTTCCTTATGAGAATTGCCATTAACAGCATAAGGGAAAGTGCGGATATTTCTAACAGATTTTTTGTTTATATTGCAATTATTGTTTTTACGATTGAAATATTTGGTTCCCTGATTTTTACAAGAATATTTACAAAACCAATTAAACATCTTGCAAGGGTTTCAGAGGAAATGGCTCATCTTAATTTTAAAGAAAAGTCCATGATTAAAACAAATGATGAGATTGGTATTTTGGGAAATAATTTAAATTATATGTCGGATGAGCTTGAAAAAACTTTATCTGAGCTTCAGTCAGCAAATGAGATGCTTAAAAAAGATATTGAGAAAAAAGAAGAAATAGATAATATGAGAAAAGAATTTATTTCTAATATTTCTCATGAACTTAAGACTCCTATAGCTTTGATTCAGGGTTATGCAGAAGGCTTGTCTGATTCTGTTGTGGATGATGAAGAATCAAAACAGTTTTATTGTGACGTAATTGAAGATGAAGCAATGAAAATGAATAAGATGGTAAAAAATCTTCTTGCTTTAAATCAACTTGAAATAGGAGCAGTGGAACTTGAAATGGAAGATTTTTCCATAAATGAAGTAATTAAAGGAATTGTAGGAAAACTTTCATATCTTGCAAAGGAAAAGGACGTAAATATTGAATTTATTGAAGATAAGAATTATTTTGTAAGGGCTGATGAATTCAAGATTGAGGAAGTGATTACAAATTATCTTACAAATGCCATTAATTATGTTGAAAACAAGGGATGGATAAAAGTCTGGCTTGATTTTATTAATGAAGATGTAGTAAGATTGAATGTATATAATTCAGGAAGCAATATTCCTGAGGAAGATATAGAAAATATATGGACAAAATTTTACAAGGTAGATAAGGCAAGAACAAGAGAATATGGCGGAAGCGGTATTGGTCTTTCTATTGTTAAAGCTATTGCTACAAATCATAAGACAGAATGTGGTGTTGAAAATGTAGATGATGGCGTAAAATTCTTTTTTGATTTAAAGGTGGTAAATTATGATAGCAATAATTGATTATGGAGCAGGAAATTTAAAGAGCGTGGAGAAAGCAATAAATTTTCTGGGTGAAGATACAGTAATTACAAGAGATAAGGATGAGATTTTATCAGCTGATAAAGTTATTCTTCCGGGTGTAGGAAACTTTGGGGATTGCATGGAAAAGATAAACGAATGCAATTTAAAAAATACTATTTATGATGTGGTAGATAAAAAGACTCCATTTCTTGGAATATGTCTTGGTCTTCAGCTTTTATTTAATGAAAGTGATGAAGCAAAAGGAGTAGCAGGCCTTGGGATACTTGATGGTAAGATAAAAAAATTTGATAGTGATATGGGACTCAAGATTCCTCATATAGGCTGGAATTCTTTGAAACTTTTAAACAATGGAAGATTATTTAATGGAGTAAAAGATAATTCTTTTGTATATTTCGTCCATTCATATTATTTAGATGCAAAGGATAAAGATATTGTAAGGGCAAAATCAGATTATGGTATAAAATTTGAGGCATCTATTGAAAAGGATAATGTTTTTGCATGTCAGTTCCATCCTGAAAAGAGTGGTGAAACAGGACTTAAGATATTAAAGAATTTTATTGAATTATAGGAGTGATAATATGCATACAAAAAGAATAATTCCATGTCTTGATGTAGATAATAACAGAGTTGTTAAAGGTATAAATTTTGTAAATATTAAAGATGCAGGAGATCCTATAGAAGTTGCAAAGGCTTATGATAAAGCAGGAGCTGATGAGCTTGTATTTCTTGATATTACTGCATCTTCTGATCATAGAAGAACAGTTGTTGATATGGTCAGGGAAGTTGCAAAACAGGTATTTATTCCATTTACAGTAGGTGGTGGAATAAGAACTGTTGATGATTTTAAGGAGATTTTAAGAGAGGGTGCAGATAAAGTTGCAGTTAATTCTGCTGCCATAGATAATCCTAATCTTATAAAAGAAGCAGCTGATATATTTGGAAGCCAGTGCGTTGTTGTTGCCATAGATGCTAAGAGAAATGAAAATGGCAGCTGGAATATTTATAAGCACGGTGGAAGAATAGATACAGGAATAGATGCTATTGAGTGGGCTAAAAAAGCAGACTTGCTTGGAGCAGGAGAAATCCTTCTTACAAGCATGGATTGTGATGGAACAAAAAATGGTTATGATGATGAGCTTACAAAGAAGGTTGCAGAAGCTGTATCAATACCTGTTATAGCATCAGGTGGCGCAGGAACAAAAGAACATTTCTTAAGCGTTCTTACAGAAGGTAAAGCAGATGCGGCACTTGCAGCTTCGCTTTTTCACTATAAAGAAATGGAGATAAAAGATTTAAAGAAATATCTTAAAGATAAAGGTGTCAGTGTAAGATATGAGTAATTTGTTTTTAGAAAATCTTTTTCCTGATAACGGCTGGAAGGAAGTTTTAAAAGAAGAATTTAAAAAAGATTATTTTAAGGAATTATCAGAAAAAATAGAAGAAAAGTATTTAAATGAAGTGGTATTTCCGCCTAAGGAAGATTTATTTAATGCTTTTAAATATACAGATTTTAATGATGTTAAAGTAGTCATACTTGGACAGGATCCATATCATGAAAAAGGACAGGCCCATGGTCTTAGTTTTTCGGTAAAAGAAGGGGTAAAATTACCACCATCTCTAAGAAATATCTATAAAGAGATTAAAGAGGAAACTGGTGTAGATAATTTATCAGAAAAAGAAAGTGGATATTTAAAAAAGTGGGCTGATTCAGGCATACTTTTATTAAATACCATACTGACAGTTAAAGAACATGAGGCTCTTTCTCATAAGAATTTAGGATGGGAAAAGTTTACTGACGCGGCAATAAAAGCTCTGAATGATTCGGATAGAAAAGTTGTATTTATCCTTTGGGGAAATCATTCTATAAAGAAAAATGGAATGATAACAAATGAAAATGCCTTTGTTTTAACAGGAGCTCATCCAAGTCCTTTATCAGCATACAGAGGTTTCTTTGGTTGCATGCATTTTAGGGATGCAAAGAACTTTCTTGAGGATAATGGAATTTCTGGTATTGATTGGGAAATCTAGCTATAAAATTTTCAAAGCAAGAAAAATTTATAGCTTTTTTGAGAGTGAAAATGGCAAAATTGGCAGGGAAAGGCTATAAAATTTTCAAAGTTAGAAGAATTTATAGCTATTAGAAGAGTAAAAATGGCAAAATTGGCAAGGAACGGCTATAAAATTTTCAAAGTTAGAAGAATTTATAGCTATTAGAAGAGTAAAAATGGCATATTTGGTAAGAAAAGGCTATAAATACTTCATAAACAGAAGTATTTATAGCCTTTAAAATTTTTTAATTAGCTAATTTCTTTTCAGAATTTTTATATGCAGTTGAAAGCATAAGTTTAATTCTGTTAAGCTGGTTAACCTGGCTTGCACCCGGATCATAGTCAACAGCAACAATATTAGATGATGGATGTTTTCTTCTTAATTCTTTAATAACACCTTTTCCTACGATGTGGTTTGGAAGACATCCAAATGGCTGTGTACATACTATATTTTCAACGCCATTCTCAATAAGTTCAAGCATTTCACCTGTTAAGAACCACCCTTCGCCGGTCTGGTTACCGATAGAAGTAACATCTTTTGCAAGTTCTGCAAGATGTTCAACTTTAGCAGGTGGAGTAAAATGCTTACTCTTTATAAATTCTTCTCTTGAAGTTTTTCTTATGTTTTCAATAAATTTAATAGCCATATTACAAAGTGTGGCAGTTGATTTCTTTGTTCCAAGATTTTCAGCTTTAAAGTTTGTATTGTAAAAACTGTACTGAAGGAAATCTATTAAATCAGGAACAACAGCTTCAGCTCCTTCGCTTTCAAGAAGTTCTACAAGGTGGTTATTTGCTGCAGGAAGGAATTTTACAAGAATTTCCCCGACAACACCAACTTTAGGTTTAACTTCATTTGTAATAGGGATATTATCAAATTCGCGGATAATATTTCTTATGTTTTTCTTAAATTCAGAAATGTTTAAACCAGGCTTTGCAAGGGATTCTTTGCATATGTTAGCCCATTTTGCATGAAGTTCGTTAGTTTCGCCTTTATTTCTTTCATAAGGACGCATTCTGTAAACGACTTTCATAAATACATCACCGTATACACATGCCTGAATTCCTTTATAAAGCAGAGTAGGAGTAATTTTAAATCCTGAGTTTTTCTCTAAGCCCTGGGCGCTCAATGAAATAACAGGAATATGCTCTAAATCAGCTTTTCTTAAAGCACGTCTGATAAATCCGATATAGTTTGAAGCTCTGCATCCACCACCTGTCTGTGAAATAAGTATGGCTGTTTTATCAAGATCATATTCGCCTGATTGTAATGCTTCCATAATCTGGCCTACAACAATTAAAGATGGATAGCATGCGTCATTATTTACATACTTAAGTCCTGTATCTACGGCTTTTCTTTCATCCGTATTCATAACAACTACGTTGTAACCAGCACTGTTAAAGGCAGTTTCTAATAAATCAAAATGAATAGGTGACATCTGTGGGCAAAGAATAGTATATTCTTTTTTCATCTTTTTAGTAAATTCAACTTTTTCAATATTAGCAGGCTTGATTACGCGGGTTATTTTTTTATTTTCCCTTACTCTTATTGCTGAAATTAAAGAACGTATACGGATTCTTGCAGCACCAAGGTTATTTACTTCATCGATTTTTAATACTGTGTATATTTTTCCTGAATCTGAAAGAATATCATTTATCTGGTCAGTTGTGACCGCATCAAGACCGCAACCAAATGAGTTAAGCTGTATTAAATCAAGGTTTTCTGTTGTTTTAACAAAGTTTGCAGCTTTATAAAGTCTTGAATGGTACATCCACTGGTCCATAACGATAATTGGTCGTTCAACATGTCCTAAGTGGGCAATTGAATCTTCTGTAAGTACAGCAATTCCATAAGAATTAATAAGTTCAGGAATACCATGGTTGATTTCAGGATCGATATGATATGGACGACCTGCAAGGACGATACCACGTTTTCCTGTTTCTTTAAGGTATTCTAAAACTTCTTCACCCTTCTTTTCTATGTCATCATGAACATCTGTCATTTCTTTCCATCCAAGTAAGGCAGCTTTTTCGATTTCTTTTTTAGGAATATCAAATTCTTCGCCAAATACTTTTACAAGCTGTTTTGAAAGAACATCCAGGTTTGTCATTGCCATAAATGGATTAAAGAATTTAACTTCGCCATTTACAATTTCTTCAACGTTATTCTTGATGTTTTCAGCATAAGAAGTAACGATAGGACAGTTGTAGTGGTTGTTTGCATCCTTTGTTTCGTTTCTTTCATAAGGAATACAAGGATAGAAAATCATATCTACATCATTTTTGATAAGCCATGATACATGTCCATGTGCCAGTTTTGCAGGGTAACATTCAGATTCACTAGGAATTGATTCAATACCAAGTTCATAAATCTTTCTGTTTGACATAGGTGATAATACAACCCTGAAACCTAATTCTTTGAAGAATATTGCCCAGAATGGGTAATTTTCATACATATTAAGGACACGTGGAATACCAACGCTTCCTCTGTATGCTTCGTCAGAAGTAAGTGATTCATATTCAAATATTCTTTTTAATTTATAAGCAAAAAGGTTAGGAATGTTTTCTTTGTTCTTAGCTTTTCCAAGACCTCTTTCGCATCTGTTACCGGTAATAAACTGACGACCGCCTGTGAATTTATTTATTGTAAGAAGACAGTTGTTTGTACATCCTTTACAACGTGACATTGATGTCTGGTATTGTAATTTATTTATCTGGTCAATGCTAAGCATTGTTGTTTCCTTGTGCTCCATTTCATATCTTTCCCTTGCAACAAGAGCAGCACCAAAAGCACCCATAATACCTGCAATATCAGGTCTTACGGCGTCACATCCGGATATTTTTTCAAAACTTCTAAGCACGGCATCATTGTAGAAAGTACCACCCTGTACAACGACTTTTTTACCAAGGTCTTTTGGATCTGTGATTTTAATGACTTTATATAAAGCATTTTTAATAACAGAGTATGCAAGACCTGAAGAAATATCTGATACTTCAGAACCTTCTTTCTGAGCCTGCTTAACATTTGAATTCATAAATACTGTACATCTTGTACCTAAATCTACAGGGTTTTTGGCAAATAAAGCTTCTTTTGCAAAGTCTTTTACTGAGTAATTAAGCGATTTTGCAAATGTTTCTATAAATGAACCACAACCTGAAGAACAGGCTTCGTTTAACTGTACGGAATCTACAGTATGATCTTTAATTTTTATACATTTCATATCCTGACCGCCGATATCTAATATACAGTCAACGTCAGGCTCAAAAAATGAAGCAGCATAGTAATGGGAAACAGTTTCAACTTCACCTTCATCAAGCATAAGTCCTGCTTTAATAAGTGCTTCACCGTATCCTGTTGAGCATGAATAAACAATCTTTGCACTGTCAGGAAGTATTGAATAAATTTCTTTTATAGCCTTGATTGATGTGGCAAGAGGACTTCCGTTGTTGTTGCTGTAGAAGGAGTAAAGAAGAGTTCCATCTTCTGCAACAAGAGCAACTTTGGTTGTTGTTGAACCGGCATCAATACCAAGGAAACAGTCGCCTTCGTAGTTTTTAAGTTCTGAAGAAGCAACTTTATGTTTGTTATGACGTTTTACAAATTCATCATATTCTTTCTGATTGGCAAAAAGAGGTTCCATACGTTTGATTTCGAATTTCATCTTAATGCCGTTTGATAATTTATCTATAAGTTTTGTTAAGGAATAAGTGGTTTTATCATCGTGGTTGAGTGCAGCACCGGTAGCAGCAAAAAGGTGTGAGTGCTCTGGTGCAATAATATGTTCATCAGTTAAGTTAAGAGTTCTTATAAAGGCATTTTTAAGCTCTGGAAGGAAGTGAAGCGGACCACCAAGAAATGCTACATTTCCCCTGATTGGCTTACCACATGCAAGACCGCTGATTGTCTGGTTAACAACAGCCTGGAAAATTGAAGCTGATAAATCTTCTTTTGTGGCACCTTCGTTAATAAGTGGCTGGATATCTGTTTTTGCAAAAACACCACATCTTGCGGCAATTGGATAGATAGCCTTATAATCTTTTGCATAATTATTAAGACCAAGCGCATCTGTCTGTAAAAGGGATGCCATCTGGTCGATAAAGGAACCTGTACCTCCGGCACATATTCCGTTCATACGCATTTCTATTCCACCTTTAAAATAAATGATTTTTGCATCTTCGCCACCAAGTTCTATGGCAACATCTGTCTGTGGTGCATAGTCATTAAGGGCACTTGAAACAGCAACAACTTCCTGTACAAATGAAATGTCTAAGTGTTTTGCAAGTGTAAGACCACCGGAACCTGTTATCATAGGGCAGATTTCTATTTCACCTGTTTGTTCTTTTCCTTTTTTTAATATAGATGCCAATGTTTCCTGGATATTGGCATAATGTCTTTCATAATCAGAAAAAATCATATTATTTTTTGAGTCAAGTATTGCAACTTTAACTGTAGTTGAGCCAATGTCGATACCTAACGAATATGTTTCACTCATAAATTAACCTCTAATTCCTAAAACCTTTATTTACAGTAAACTAGACCATTATAATTTAAATGAAAATTTTTTTCAACCTATTATATGTTTAAAATAATTAAAAAAAATAAATTAAATATATATTTTTTCTTTTCTTTGAAGTATAATGGATTCAAGATGCCCTTTGTGGTGTTTGTGCGTGATGATTTTTTGTTAAAATTTACTCGATTATGAAGCAAAGGAGAAGGGACATATTATGGGGAAAGTTGAATATAATTGTCAGGCAAGAGAAGCTCTGAAGAAACTTATTGAAGGTAATAAAAAATATGTTGAATCTTCAAAAGCAAGTATTGATATAGATAAAGAAGCGTTATTGAAAAATTATAAAGACAGGCAGGCACCTTACGCAATTATTGTTACATGCTCAGATTCAAGAGTTATTCCTGAAGCAATTTTTTCAGCAGAGCTTGGAGATTTATTTGTGATTCGGGTTGATGGTAATGTAATAGATTCCCATCAGCTTGAAAGTATTGTATACGCTGAAGAACATTTTGGAACAGGACTTGTGGTTGTTCTAGGACATACGCATTGTTCTGCGATTGATGCTGTAGTAAGCGGACATTCGCATGAATATACTGAATATATTGCTACCGATATTAAGAAGGCCATAGGCAGCGAGAAAGATGAATATAAAGCATGTATTATGAATGTTATGCATTGTTGTGATGTTGTAGAGAGTAGTCTTATGATACAGCAGGACGAAAGAGAAAGTGGGTTGAATGTAGTTGGTGCTGTATATGATCTTGAAACCGGGGAAGTAGAATTTATTTAAAAAGTTTATTGAAAATAAATTCTATTTATGTTAGTATATCCTAGTTGTGTCATGTAATTAAGATATTATAAGGCATAATAGAATATAATAATAAACACATGTATTGATTTTTGTATTGGTGCCGTGATTATCATGGTTTTGCAAAAAGATGATATGCATGAAAGAAAATAACCAATGGAGGTAAGAAAATGAGCGTTATTTCAATGAAACAGTTACTCGAGGCAGGTGTTCACTTTGGACATCAGACAAGAAGATGGAACCCTAAAATGGCTCCATATATCTACACAGAAAGAAATGGTATCTATATCATCGACTTACAGAAGTCTGTAGGAAAAGTTGATGAAGCTTATAAGGCAGTTGCAGATATCGTTGCTGATGGAGGTACAATCCTCTTTGTTGGAACAAAGAAACAGGCTCAGGATGCTATCAAATCTGAAGCATCAAGATGTGGAATGTTCTATGTAAACGAAAGATGGCTTGGAGGTATGCTTACAAACTTCAAGACAATCAGATCTAGAATTGCAAGACTTAAAGCTATTGAAAAAATGGCTGAAGATGGTACATTTGATGTATTACCAAAGAAAGAAGTTATCAATATAAAGAAAGAATGGGATAAGCTTGAAAAGAACCTTGGCGGAATCAAAGAAATGACAAAGATTCCTGATGCTATTTTCATTGTAGATCCTAAGAAAGAAAGAATCTGTGTTCAGGAAGCACATTCTTTAGGAATCAAACTTATCGGTATTGCTGATACAAACTGTGATCCAGAAGAATTAGATTATGTTATCCCTGGTAATGACGATGCTATCAGAGCAGTTAAGCTTATCGTTTCTAAGATGGCTGATGCTGTTATCGAAGCTAATCAGGGTGAAGAAGCTGTAGTAGAAGAAGCTAAAGCTGAAGATGCAGAATAATATTTAAGTGAAAGTTAATAAAGGAGGATTACACAATGGAAATTACAGCAGCAATGGTAAAAGAGCTTAGAGAAATGACAGGTGCAGGTGTTATGAACTGTAAAAAAGCACTTGTTGAAACAGATGGTGATTTTGACAAAGCTATCGAAGTTTTAAGAGAAAAAGGTGAAGCTAGTGCTGTAAAGAAAGCTTCAAGAATCGCAGCTGAAGGAACATCTTTCGCAGTAGTTAAAGATGATAAGGTTGCTACAGTTGTAGAAGTTAACTCTGAAACAGACTTCGTTGCTAAGAATGATAAATTTAAAGATTTCGTTGCTAAGGTTGCAGATCAGATTTTACAGTCAGATGCAGCTTCAGTTGATGAATTATTAGCAGAAAAATATATCTATGATGATGCTAAGACAGTTAAAGATGAATTAGTAAGCCAGATCGCTGTTATCGGTGAAAACATGAACATCAGAAGATTTGAAAAAATCGTTTCTGACGGAATTGTTGTTCCTTATATCCATGGTGGTGGAAGAATTGGTGTTTTAGTTGAAGCTACAGCATCAGTTGTAAATGATGAAGTTAAGGAAGCATTAAAGAACATCGCTATGCAGGTAGCTGCTCTTAATCCTAAATATACATCAGAAGATGAAGTAAGTGAAGAATACTTAAATCATGAGAAAGAAATCATCTTAGCTCAGATTATGAATGATCCTAAGGAATCTCAGAAACCTGAAAAGGTTATCAATGGAATGATCCAGGGACGTCTTAAAAAAGAATTAAAAGAAATCTGCTTATTAGATCAGGTTTATGTAAAAGCTGCTGATGGAAAACAGACAGTTGCTAAATATATTGAAGAAGTAGCTAAGGCTACATCATCTGACCTTAAACTTGTAAGATTCGTAAGATTTGAAACAGGTGAAGGATTAGAGAAGAAGAATGAAGATTTTGCAGCAGAAGTTGCAGCTCAGATGCAGT
Source organism: Lachnospiraceae bacterium RM5 (assembly GCA_900110975.1). GTDB lineage: Bacteria > Bacillota > Clostridia > Lachnospirales > Lachnospiraceae > Bovifimicola. The sequence goes on along the minus strand of FOFK01000005.1, from coordinate 183,695 downwards.
AATCAGAGACAGTAACATTTAAAGGTAAAAATCTTTTTTTGTTCACAATTTGTTAAAAAATTAAAACCCCTTTAAATTAAGGAAAAATAAAGCGTTCCTTGGTTTAAAGGGGTTATTTGTTTACAAAAAGTTAAAATGATTATTTTAGGTAAAAGGAGTATAATGATACGTGGAGTGTGTGAATTTAAAGGGAAAATAATTATGAAACCTGATTAAAGGAGAAGGTCATGAGTTACAGACAAGATATTGAAAATTTTTTAGCAGATCATCCATATAATTTTGTAAGAATAGGTAAATCAACTTTTAAATATATATTTACAGGAAGCTTTGACAAACCATGTCTCGTATTTTTTAATAATGGATTAAATTCATTAGAAATGTGGTTTGAGTACTTAACAGAATTATCAAGCGAATATACAACACTTGTTTTTGATTATCCGGAGGATTTAACAACATGTGACAGTTTAATTGATAACATCTCTTTATTTTTAGCAAAGTTAAGAATTAAGCATTCATATTTCATAGGAGATGGAATTGGCGGACTTTTAGTTCAGATGTATGCTCTTAAATATCCTGCATATGTTAATGGTATGGCACTTATTACAAGCAGAGGATTAAATAAATATACAATCAAAAATGCAAAAAAGGATTTCTTAAAAAATGCAGCTAAAATCAAGAGATTAAATATTGGTAATTATGAGAAGTATAAGCTTTCATGCGTTGATGAGGAGATAAAGAAATATACTCTTACTGAGAATTCAGAGGGTAGGGAAATAATAAGTGAAAGATTAAAATATTTATATTCTATTTTAACCAAAGAAAAAGAGATTCTTATTAAAACATTAGAGATGGATATTGCAAAGCAAAAGGATGTTAAGCAGGAAAAATTTGCATATTTTAATAATAATGTTACTCTTATGTACCCTGAGACAGATTACTTTGATTTATCTGAAAAAACATATTATAACGAGACATATCCAAATGCAAGAATTGTATATTTTAAGAATAGAAGATATGGACTATTTGTTGAGAAGGAAAAATGTTTAGAGATAATCAGAAGCGAGGCATTTAAAGAAAAGGCTGCAACTACAGTGAATGCCTAAAAAAATTGAAATTTAATATGATATGAATTGGAGAGTTGCTGTTGCAAAATGGCAGCTTTCTTTTTAATATTATTTAAAATACATTAGAAGGATTGCTTTTTTTGTAATAACGTAGTATTATGTTTATTAGCACTCAAAGTATTAGAGTGCTAATAAAAAAATAAGGAGTGAATAGATATGAGAGCTGTACCAGTTTTTAATACATTATTTTTGCCGGATATTACTTTTTATTTTAAAGTTGATATATTTGAAAAAATTAATATAGATATAAATGAGATTTCTGTTGGAGACAAGGTTTTGATGGCTTTTGTTGAAGATGGAGACAGTAGAAATATTGAAGTAGAAAATGTACTTGAAGTGGGTATGCTTGCTGTAATAAAAAATATTGATCCTGATGGAACAGTTGAACTTATTGGAGAAAGCAGGGTGAAATTAAAAAATATTTCTGTTGAAAACAGCTATGTTGATGCTGATTATGAATGTATTGATGAAATAGCTGATATTTCTGATGAAGAGGCAAAAGAAAATTTTATTAAACTTAAAAAGACACTCAGTGGGTTTGCTGGTGGTATGGAATTTAACAGTATTCTTAGCAGAACATTTATTGTTCATTTAAAATCTTATGAAGAGCTTATTTGTGCTTTCAGCGGATTCTTTGATATGAATGGAAAAGAATGCTATGAGATTTTAAAGACAGATTCCAGAAGAGAAAGATATGAACTTATTGAGAAATATGTTTATGAATTTATTGAGATGTATAAAGTTCATATAGAAGCTGAAAATGCACAGCAGGAAGATCACGAGCAGTTATATAGAGAATCAGCAATTAAGAAGCAGATTGAGATTCTTGAGAGTGAACTTGAACAGATGCATCCTGAAAATGCAACTGATACAAGAAGGTTTACTGAGGCTATATTTAAATCAGAAATGAATGAAGAAGCCAAAGCAGAAGCTGTTAAGGTTTTAAAAAGAATGAAAAATGAAGGAAAAGATTCTCATGAATATGGAATGCTTTATGATTATCTTGAATTCATGACTACATTATCGTGGAAAAAAGAAAAGATGGGAAATATCGATCTTGCAGCTGCAAGAGAAATTTTAGATAAAGATCATTATGGTCTTGAGAAAATCAAAAAAAGAGTTATTGAGCAGATGGCTGTTATGGCTTTAAATAAAAAGCAGTCCGGTTCAATCCTTTTATTTGTCGGACCTCCTGGAACAGGTAAAACAAGTATAGGAAAGAGTATTGCAAAAGCCCTTGACAGAAAATATATAAGAATAAGTCTTGGTGGTATCAGGGATGAAGCTGAAATCAGGGGACATAGAAGAACATATATTGGCGCAATGCCTGGAAGAATTATGGAAGGAATAAAGGGAAGCGGTGTTTCTAACCCTGTAATTGTCCTTGACGAGGTTGATAAGCTTGTAAGAGACTTTAATGGAGATCCGGGTAGTGCTCTTCTTGAGGTGTTAGATCCTGAGCAGAATAATACATTTACAGACCATTATCTTAATGTACCTTATGATCTTTCAGATGTTTTATTTATTTGTACTGCAAATACTGTTGATACAATACCTTTACCACTTCTTAACAGAATGGAAGTTATTGAATTTTCAAGTTATACAGAGATTGAGAAATTCTATATAGCAAAGAAACATTTAATTCCGGAGGCTTATAAGAAAGTTGGTTTAAGTAACAGAAAAATAAAAATAGAAGACAGCGTCATTAAGAAAATTATAAATGAATATACATTGGAATCCGGTGTCAGAAATCTTAAAAAGCAGATTGAGTCTGTATGCAGAAGTGCTGCTGTTAAGATTGTGATGGGAGAAGATAAAAAGGTTGTTGTAAATAATGATAATCTTGATGAGTTTATTGGAAAGAAAATAATAAGACATGATGTTGTTGAGAAATTAAAAATACCTGGTATTGTTACGGGACTTGCATGGACAAGTGCCGGCGGTGAGATTTTATTTATTGAAACAAAGGCAATGAAGGGTAGTGGAAAGATTATTATAACTGGCCAGCTTGGAGAGGTTATGAAGGAATCTGTCCAGATTGCACTAACTCTTGTAAAATCTTTTTACCCAGAAAAAATAGATTTCTTTAATGAAAATGATATACATATTCATGTTCCGGAAGGAGCTGTGCCAAAAGATGGTCCTTCAGCAGGTATAACTCTTGTGACAGCTTTATCTTCACTTGTTACTGGAAAGGCTATAACACCTGCTATTGCCATGACGGGTGAGGTATCGTTAAAAGGCTATGTGATGCCTATTGGAGGCCTTACTGAAAAGCTTATGGCTGCCAGACGATCAAACGTTAAGAGAGTATTTATTCCTAAAGATAATGAAGAGGATTTAAAAGAAATACCACAGGAAGTAAAAGATAAATTAAAAATTGAGACTGTAGACAGTATAAAAGATTTACTTTTAACATTAAACTTGTTAAAATAGATTTGCAAAAAAAGTGTTAGGAGCAGAGAAATGGAAGAAATAATTAAAAGTACCACATCGGAAAAAATCAGAAATATTGTTGCTATTGGGCTAATGAGTGCATTTTTATGTGTATTAGGACCTGTATCACTTACTCTTCCTTTTACACCGGTACCAATATCACTTACAATATTTGCTATTTATATGTGTATTTACCTTGTAGGATGGAAAAAATCCCTTGCAAGTTTACTTACATATATTTTGTTAGGAACCATAGGACTTCCTGTATTTTCAGGGTTTTCCGGAGGCCTTGCAAAGGTTACGGGACCTACAGGCGGATACATATTTGGATTTATATTTATATGTATTATCAGTGGATATGTAATTACAAAGCATATGAATAATTACTTTTTATGTGCTTTATCAATGATTGCAGGAACTGCAATTTGTTATATGTTTGGAACATTATGGCTTGCATATTTTGCACATATGACATTAAAAGCTGCATTATATGCAGGTGTAATTCCATTTATCAGTGCAGATTTGGTTAAGATAATAGTTGCACTTATAATCGGACCTGCTATTAATAAGAGGATAAAGGATGTTTTCTAAATTTCAAAAAAGAATTTTTAAAATGGTTTCTGTCGGAGTTATAGATGACAGATTAAATCAGTTTTATGATATTATCAGTATTGGCACACTTATTATAAATCTTATAGTAAGTGTGCTTGCTACGTTTGATTCATTAAGCGGATATAAGGATATTTTTAATATAATAATAAAGATAACGGTTTTCTTTTTCTGCATTGATTTTATATTAAGAGTATTGTCTGCAAAATGCCTCTATAAAGGTAAAAATAATTTAAAAGCAATCATATCATATGTATTTTCATTTTCTGGACTTGTTGATATTCTATCATTTTTACCTTACTATTTGCCTGCTTTCTTTCCAGGTGGGGCAAGTGCATTTAAGATGTTCAGAGTTGCAAGAATTCTAAGATTATTTAGAATAAATGCATATTATGATTCACTAAATGTTATTACGGATGTAATTGAAAGAAAGAAGCAGCAGCTCCTATCATCGGTATTTATTATTATGGTACTGATGATTGGTTCAAGTCTTTGTATGTATGGTCTTGAGCATGATGCACAGCCTGATGTATTTAAGAATGCTTTTTCAGGTATCTGGTGGTCTGTATCCACCCTTTTAACGGTTGGATATGGAGATATTTATCCAATTACATTTATGGGCAGAATAATGGGAATTATGATATCATTCCTTGGGGTAGGAATGGTTGCCATACCTACAGGTATTATTTCTGCCGGATTTGTTGAGCAGTATACAAAAATCCAGACAATGGAAAATATCGGAACAGAGGAAACTTTTGAATTTTTAAGTATTCATATACATAAGAATGATAAGTGGATTGGAAAGAAAGTAAGGGATCTTGATATCCCTAAAATTCTATTATTTGTTCTAATCGAAAGGGATAAAAAGACATTAGTGCCTAATGGAGATACAAAGATTTTAGAAGGCGACAGGATTGTTTTAAGCACAAGGAAGGATGCTAAAAGTACTGATTATCAGCTAAGAGCAATAACCCTTAGTAAAAATCACCCATGGATTGGAGTAACCTTGGATGATATAGATATTTCAAGAAAAACGGTTATTATTACAGTAGAAAGAAACGGTGATATGATTTCTCCTGATAATAATATTAAGTTGCAGGCTTCGGATAAAATCTTTTTATATGAGAAAAAGAAAAACGCAAAAATATAGACGGGATATGTGTGATAAGACATGAGTAAAGAAAAATTTATTAAATTTAAGAGTGAATTAAAGGAAAAGGTTAAGAAGATTCCTTTTGTGAAGAAAATGAAAGAATCTTCTTTTGGAAAGGGAATATTAGGCAAAATAAAGAAAAATCCTGCTGATTTTGTAAATTTCCTTATGGTATTTGCAGGGGTGCTTATTATAGTTATAGTACTTGCAGGTAATACAAAATATAATGAAAAGGGTAAGGTTTCAACGAAGGGTGAAAGTACCAGAGGTGAGGCTACAAAGGGAGAGGAGAGTACTAAAAAAAAGAAGGAAAAAGAGAATGAAACGATAGATATAAGTAAAATCGATGTTTCTGATACTGAACTTAAGGATGATGCCAAGAAGGAAGAAGAGGAAGAGGAATTTTTAAATGATTACACCTCTATTTATTCTGAAAATGTATCAACCATGAGTTCTACAGAATTTACAGAGTTTCAGATAATGCATGGTATTGATGTTTCTTCACATCAGGGTGATATTGACTGGGCTCAGGTAAAGGATGCAGGAATTAATTTTGCATATATCAGAGTTGGCTATAGAGGATATGAGAATGGAAAGTTATGTAAGGATTCCATGGCTGATAAAAATATAAGGGAAGCCAAGGCAAATGGAATACTTGTTGGTGCATATTTCTTCTCGCAGGCTATAACAGAAACTGAGGCGATGGAAGAAGCATCACTTACTTTAAATTATATCTCCGGTTATCAGATGGATTTACCTGTAGTAATTGACTGGGAAACAGGAAAAGGTTATAGAACCCTTGGAAAATCAGGTGAAGACCTTGCAGGAATAATAAGTGTATTTTGTGATACAGTATCAGCAAATGGCTATACACCGATGGTTTATATGAATTGTACTGATTTTACAAGCAGAATCGGAGGTACGGGAATTACTTCAAGATATGCAAGCTGGCTTGCATGGTACTTTAAAGAGTATAATGGAAATAATTACGCAGCAAATGTATTTAAATATGGCGATTTAATGCCAAAGACAGAATTTAATTATTATATATGGCAGTATTCATCAAAAGGCTCTATACCGGGAATTAGTACAAGGGTTGATATGGATATACTGATTTCAAGAGATTTCCTTTATGAGCCGAGTCTTACGATTACAAGGTCAGAAATAATTGCAAATAAAAATTCGGCTGTTAATCTGATGGAAGGAGTTGCAGCAACGGATTCTAAGGGCATTGATGCCACGGGAAATGTGGTCTTTAGTATATATGATCCTTATGATAATCCAGTATCACTTGAATATGCAATCCAGACGCCAATGTCTTACAGGGTTAATTATTCATATAATGATCCTTCGGGATATGCTTATTCTATAGATGCTTTATTGTATGTAAGGGATTATCCTGAGTTTTATATTAATGGAAATCTGTGGAATACGGATACAATACAGGAATTGCAATACGTATATGATGAAAATAATTCAGTTAATGGAAATTATAACAATATAGTTAATCTTTTAAGAAACAGTGTTACAGCAGTATATTATGAAAAAGTAGCAGGAGTTACAGATCCTGTCACAATAACGAATATGCAGTTTAGTGGAATTGAAAATATCATAAGTAATGGTGATATAAGGACTAAGGATATTGATATAACATGTGCTGCTGATGATGGATTAGGATTTACTGGATACAAGGTAGTAAGACTTCATATCATAAGAAATGAAGTGGTTACCGTTGAAACAGAAACACAGCCTGTAGAAACTGAAAGTATGACAGAGACTGAATCAATAAATTAATTTGATTTGCAAAATAAATAGTTCTCTAAAATAAATAAGAACTGCACCAGCAAATGCCAACGCAGTTCTTTTATTTTGAGGCTTTTTAAAGCTACTTAGTTTTTAATAAATTTTTAGTAGATTGTTAATGATAATGTAGATACTTTACCATCATAGCAAGAAACTGTGAGGTAGTATTTATTATCGCCTTCTTCAGCTTCATAATAGTATGATGAAGAGAAATCACTCTTATATACATCATCTGTTTCGCCAAGAACTTTTACGATGTTTTCTTCTGCATCACCTAATTTAACACCTGCTATAGCGAAGTTCTTTTCTAAGAGTGGATCTTCGTCGTCATATGTTGAAATTTCGATACCATAAACATCTTTGCCATTAACTTCAGATGTCTTTCCTGTCATGTCTTTATCATATACATACATAGATGCTGATTCGTATTTATCATTTTCATATGTAACAAATGAATACTCGCCTTCTTCGCTAGTAGCTTTCCATCCATCTTTAAGGATATCATCTACTTTACCAGGAAGTGTATAATCTTTTCCATCATATGAAACTTTTGAGATAACTTTAACATCTAATGTAGCAGCGTCTCCGAATGACAATTCATCATCATCTTCGTCATCTTTATCGTCTTTGTCTTTGTCATCTTTATCATCTTTGTCATCTTTGTCATCGTCATCTTCTAAATCTTCTTCAAGATCACCAAAGCTATCTTCTAAATCGTCGATGTCTTCTTCGACAGCATTCTTTTTAACATCCTTAGGTACTGCAACATCATTTTCATCAACTTTTCCATAATCAGAGAGTTCCATTGAGAAGCTTGCATCGATATCAATTTCAAGCTTATCATTTCCATCTCCTAAAACATCTTCTAAGTCTTCGAATTTTCCGCTGTAGCTTAAGTTTTCAACAGATACTTCTTTAAGAGCACAGTTCTTTGTATCAAATGTATATACAAATTTAATATCTGATAAGTAATCAACGAGTTCATCATAGATATCTTCTGGAACTGAATCTAAAAGTTCATCTTTGTATTCATCATTGTATAAGTCAACAATGTCTTTGAAAAGGTCGTTATCAGCTAACTGTTTAAGTGTAAGTGAAACAATATATGTTTTTCCTTTTGTCTTTATTGTTGCATCTTCGAAAAGATCACCATTCTTTGCTGCATCAATAATATCCTGATATGATAAATCGATATCATCAGAAATTTCAGATAATGCTTCATCAAGCTGATCCTTAAGTTCATCTTCATCAGGAATTGCTGTCTTTGTCCATTCATCATCTGTGCTGATGTTTGAATATACATATCCTTCATCATTATCAACATACATCTCAACGTCAACATCCTGGCTCTGTCCTAATGCTTCAACGCTTGCGCTTGTTGTCATGTGTGAGTTTTTATTTGCCATTGCACCCTCAACATCTGCATCAAGTGAAAAGTCAACAGATACGCCTGACATCTTAACTTTTCCTTCTGCTGAGAAGCTTCCTTCTACTGCGTAGTTGTTATCTACATCTTCTAAATATTCGTTGTAGGCTTTAACAACTTCTTTTGCTGTTTTTTTAGATCCGCCACCAACTGCTTTATCGATGATAGCAGGTTTGCTACAACCTGTGAGCATTGATAAAGTCATAGCGGAAACTAAACCATAAGCTAAAATTTTCTTCATAGTTTATTCTCCTTCTTATTACGTATTTATGCTTTTTTACAAGCATAAAAATAAAACAATTACAGAGCAATTATAATATATTACTTATCTTGTTGCAAGTCTTAGCAATATTTATAAATGCAATACTCTGTCTTTGATTTCTGCGGTACGTCCCTGGTTCCAGAACTGGGTTCCAATGTATCCGCAGGTTCTTCTTGCAACATTCATTTTATCCTGGTCGGTATTTCCGCAATTTGGACATTTCCAGATAAGTTTTCCATCTTCATCAGTAACAATCTGGATTTCACCATCAAAGCCACATTTCTGGCAGTAGTCACTCTTTGTATTTAATTCTGCATACATTATATTATCATAAATATATTTTATAACTTCAATTACGGCTTCAATGTTATTTTGAAGGTTTGGTACCTCAACATAACTTATGGCGCCACCAGGTGATAATGCCTGGAATTCTGATTCGAATTTTAATTTTGAAAATGCATCAATTGGCTCTGTTACATGAACATGATAGCTGTTTGTTATATAATTTCTGTCTGTAACATCTTTTATGAGACCAAAACGTTTTTGCAAGCATTTTGCAAATTTATAAGTAGTAGATTCAAGTGGTGTGCCATAAATACTAAAGTCGATATTTGTTTCTTTTTTCCATTTTGCGCAGGCATCATTAAGATAATGCATTACCTTAAGTGCAAATTCTTTTCCATCTTTATCTACATGTGATTTCCCTGTCATATATTTTGTGCATTCATACAAACCTGCATAGCCAAGGGAAATAGTAGAGTATCCGTCATATAAGAGTTTATCTATTTTTTCACCTTTTTTAAGTCGTGCAAGTGCACCATATTGCCAAAGGATTGGAGCTACATCGGATGGAGTGCCTTTAAGACGGTTATGTCTGCACATTAAAGCTTTTTTGCAAAGCTCTAATCGCTCATCCATTATTTTCCAGAATTCGTCCATGTCTTTATTTGATGAGCATGCCACATCAACAAGATTAATGGTTACAACACCCTGGTTGAATCTGCCATAATATTTGTGGACACCTTCTTTATAATTTAATGCATTTGCTATATTTCCAACTCCGTTATCAGTAAATCTGTCAGGAGTTAAAAAGCTTCGACAACCCATGCAAGGATATACATCGCCCTTTAATTCCTTCATGACTTTTGCTGAGATATAGTCAGGAACCATACGTTTTGCTGTACATTTGGCAGCAAGTTCTGTAAGATAATAATATTTTGAATCAGGATAAATATTATCTTCATCAAGAACATAAATAAGTTTTGGAAAAGCAGGAGTAATAAATACTCCTTTTTCGTTTTTGATACCTACAATACGCTGTTTTAAAACTTCCTCTGTAATAAGTGCAAGGTCTTCTCTTAAAGTGCCATCTTCAACTTCGTCAAGATACATATATATTGTTATAAATGGAGCCTGTCCATTTGTTGTCATAAGAGTAATTACCTGATACTGGATCATCTGGACACCCTGCTTGACTTCTTTTCTTACACGCATTTCAGCTATTTTATTGACAGTTTCTTCATCATATTCCATGTTTAAATTTTCGAATTCTTCTTTAACATCTTTTCTGAATTTTTGTCTGCTGACATCAACAAAAGGTGCAAGATGTGCAAGGGTAATGCTTTGTCCGCCATATTGTGAACTTGCGATCTGTGCAATACTTTGTGTTGCTATATTACATGCAGTTGAAAAAGTATGTGGCTTATCAATTGTAGTTTCTGATATAACTGTGCCATTTTGAAGCATATCCTCAAGGTTTATAAGACAGCAGTTGTGCATATGCTGTGCAAAATAATCTGAATCATGAAAATGGATAAGTCCGTTTTTATGTGCAGTATAAACATCTTCAGGTAAAAGAAAACGTTTTGTAATATCTTTACTTACCTCACCTGCCATATAGTCTCTTTGTACACTGCTGACCATAGGGTTTTTATTTGAATTTTCCTGTTTAACTTCTTCATTATCAAATTTTAAAAGACTAAGAATCTGTTCGTCTGTAGAATTTGCTTTTCTGACAAGAGCATGTTTATAACGGTATGTAATATAGTTTCTTGCCACATTGAAAGCTTTTTCAGACATGATTTCATTTTCAACTATATCCTGGATTTCTTCCACGTTTAAGGCTCTGTCTACCTTTGTACATTTGTTTTCAACGTTTTTAGAAATATTATTTATCTGTTCATCAGTTAATCTGTCAGAAGCAACAACACTTTCATTTGCTTTAATAATAGCATTTGTAATCTTTGAAAGATCAAAAGGTACCTCTGTACCACTTCGTTTTATGATTTTCATTTTATCTACCTCACTATGTTTTATATTTGTTATTTGTTTACTATTGATTCTTTGTTGTTTAATAAGTTATTTTGATTAGTCTCCAAATGTTTTGTATTTTGGGTGTACATTGAATATAACACTATATGGTGGTTAAGTCAATTATAAAACACTATATATTGTGTTTGTTGCTTTTTTGAAATTACAATTATATTTTGCACTATATGATTTATGAGGTATATCCATCTAAAAAAGGGTAGTGGTATGAAATAGATGGAAAAATTTTAGAAAGCAAAAATTGGCGAAACAAAGAAGCTCCATCTAAAACGAGGTAGTGGTGTAAAATAGATGGAAAAATTTAAAAAGTTTAAATTTTGAAGCGAGAATTCTTGTATGGTGTGCAATGCTGTACAAATTTTTTTCTATGATATATAATTGAGAAATGTTAGTTAATGAAAAGATTATATAAAAAAATTATGTTGTATGTATAATTGAAATAAGATATAAAGAGTTCGGAGGGTTACGAGTTTGAATAATAGCAACAATAACAGTCATAACAACAGCGATAACAACAGTCAAAATAACAATTCCAAAGATTATAATTTTTTTGCAATGATTTATAGAATGAGGTACATAAACAGATGGAACCTTATGAGAAATTCAAGTAAGGAAAGTATTGCTGAGCACAGCCTGGATGTTGCTGTTATTGCTCATGCACTTGCTATGATTAACAATATTTATTTTGGTGGTGGGGTAAATCCTGATAAATTGGTTGTAACTGCAATGTATCATGATGTTCCTGAGATTATTACGGGAGATTTGCCAACGCCTGTGAAATATTTTGATGAGGACATAAAAAATGCATATCAGAAGGTTGAAGATGCAGCAATAAAGAAACTTGTTTCTTCCCTCCCTGAAGAAATGAAAGGGATTTATAAAGATATTATCAGTGGGAATTATATAAGTGAAGAAGAAAAAAAGCTTGTAAAGGCGGCGGATAAAATTTCTGCGCTTATTAAATGTGTTGAAGAAAGACATATGGGAAATGATGATTTCATTGAAGCGGAAAAATCAACAATATGGCTTATAAAAGAGCTTAATTGCAGGGAAGCTGATAAGTTTATAGAGTTGTTTTTTAATGCATATAATCTTACATTAGATGAGCAATCAAAAGAGTCTGAGCAGAAATAAGCAGGTAACTACCAATAAATCAGAAAAGGAATAACTAAGCAGTGGATGATAATGTAAAAAAATCAGTATTTATTGCTGAGAAACCAAGTGTTGCAAGGGAATTTGCAAAGGTGCTTAAGGTAAATGGCGGTAATAAAAATGGATATATAGAAAATGATAAATATATTATAACCTGGTGTGTGGGACATTTAGTAACCATGAGTTATCCGGAAGTGTATGATTCCAAGCTGAAAAAATGGAGATTTGATACACTCCCGTTTCTTCCAAAAGAGTGGAAGTATGAGGTTATAGATGCCGTAAAATCCCAGTTTGAAATCGTAAAAAATATTTTAAACAGAGAAGATGTATCAACCATATATATTTGCACCGACTCAGGAAGAGAAGGAGAATATATATACAGACTTGTTGATATGATGGCAGAAGTTAAGGATGATAAGGTCAGAAAGCGTGTTTGGATTGATTCCCAGACAGAAGAAGAAATTCTTAAGGGAATAAAAAATGCCAAGGACTGGTCAAATTATGATAATCTTTCAGATTCAGCATATTTAAGAGCGAAAGAAGATTATCTTATGGGAATAAATTTTTCAAGGGCATTGACTTTAAAATATGGATATGATGTAAAAAATTATTTAAAAAGAGATAAACCATTTGCATTATCCGTAGGGCGTGTTATGACTTGCGTGCTTGGGATGATTGTGAACAGGGAAAGGGAAATAAGAAACTTCAGGGAAACAGAATTTTACAGGGTTATTTCAAAAATAGACTGTACTGAAGATTACAGTTTTAATGCAGAATGGAAAGTTTCCAAGGAATCAAAATATTATAACCACCCAGATTTATATAAAGAAAATGGATTCGTTAAAAGAGAAAGAGCAGATGAACTTATTGAAGGTATTAAAAAAAGTGGTCATGAAGCTGAAGTTATGGATATTACAAGGAAAACAGAAAATAAAAATGCACCGCTTCTTTTTAATCTTGCAGAGCTTCAAAATGAATGTTCAAAACTTTTCAAGATAAGTCCTGATGAAACTTTAAAAGTAGTGCAGGAGCTTTATGAAAAGAAATGTGTAACTTATCCAAGAACAGATGCAAGGGTATTATCAACCGCAATCGCAAAAGAAATAGAAAAAAATATTAAAGGCATCAGCACAAATTTAATGTTTAAAGAATATTGCGACGAGATAATAAATTCCGGCAGTTACAAAAATATAGAAAAATCAAGATATACAAATGACAAGAAAATCACTGACCATTATGCGATTATTCCTACAGGAGCAGGACTTAATAATTTAAATACCATGCCTGAATTAAACAAAAAAGTCTATGAAGTTATTGTAAGAAGATTTTTAAGTATTTTTTATCCACCGGCTAAATATTCAAAAATGGCAGTAGAACTTATGATGCCACTTATTGATGACGAAAATAAAGAAAACAGTGAAAATAATGATGGAGAAAAGACTTACAAAGAGAGGTTTAATTCATCCTTTAAAGTGCTTGTGGATGAAGGATATTTAAAGGTTACAAAGTATTCATTCATGAATAAAAATTCAAAGGATAACGAAAGCAAAGAAACTGACAAAGAAACAGATAAAGAAACTGGCAAAGATAATGAAAATAATAATGAAAATGATAAGGCAGAAAGTTCTGATATAAAAGCCTTTGAAATATTGAAAAAGATTAAGAAAAATGATAAACTAAACGTTGGTGATTTGTTTATAAAAGAGGGGAAAACGACACCACCAAAAAGGTATAATTCGGGAAATTTAATTCTTGCGATGGAAAATGCAGGACAGCTTATTGAAGATGAAGAATTAAGGGAACAGATAAAAGGAAGTGGAATAGGCACAAGTGCTACAAGAGCTGAGATACTTAAGAAACTTATAAATATCAAGTATTTAGCCCTTAATAAGAAAACTCAGATTATAACACCTACATTTATAGGTGAAATAGTTTATGAAGTTGTATTGTCTTCTATAAAACATCTTTTAAATCCTGAGCTTACGGCAAGCTGGGAAAAAGGTCTTACCATGGTGGCAGAGGGAGCCATTAACAAAGAAGAATATATGGAAAAGCTTGAAGGTTTTGTTTCGAGAAGAACAAATGCAGTTAAAAAAGCAAGTAACCATGGTATGCTTATTAGAAGATTTAATGAAATATCCGTATATTATAAATAATTTTGGTATATAAAATTTATTAACCAAGTAGGAGGAAATATTATGTGTGGCATAGTTGGGTATGTTGGAGAAAGAGAATGTGCAGATGTATTGGTAGACGGGCTTAAAAAACTTGAATATAGAGGCTACGATTCTGCGGGTATAGCAGTTTTTGAAAATGGAAAAATTGTTGTAGAAAAGTCAAAAGGAAAATTGCAGGATCTTGTTGATAAGATGGCAAAGGAGAAAAAGCCTGAAGGACATTGTGGAATCGGACATACAAGATGGGCGACACATGGAGAACCATCTGATATTAACTCACATCCTCATGGAAATAAAAGAGTAAGTATTGTACATAATGGAATTATTGAGAATTATAAAGAAATAAAGGATTTTCTTTTAGATCAGGGATATGGTTTTGAAAGTGAAACAGATACAGAAACAGTAGCAAAACTTCTTGATTATTATTATAACGGAAACCCAATAGAAACAATTGGAAAAGTTATTGATAAAGTAAATGGTTCTTATGCACTTGGAATTCTTTTCAGGGATTTCCCTGGAGTTTTATATGCTGTAAGAAAAGACAGCCCGTTGATTATTGGTGTTGGGGAAAATGAAAATTTTATAGCATCTGATGTTCCTGCTATTTTAAAATATACAAATAAATATATTTTACTTGAGAAAAATGAAATAGCTACAATCAAAGAAGATTCAGTGCTTATCACAAATGAAGAAGGAAAAGTAATTGAAAAAGAAATAAATGAAGCTGACTGGACAATGGATGCAGCAGAAAAAGGCGGATATGAGCATTTCATGCTTAAGGAAATTAATGAGCAGCCAAATGCCATAAAGACAACAATTACACCAAGAATTCAGGATGGAATGCCATACCTTGAAGAAAGTGGTCTTACTAAAGAAATGTTAAAGAGCTTTAGAAGAATATATATTGTTGCATGTGGAACTGCGATGCATGCAGGTCTTGTTGGAAAGTATGTTATTGAAAAACTTGCAAGAGTAGAGGTTACTGTTGATATAGCATCAGAATTCAGATATCGTAATCCGCTTATTACAAAGGATGATCTTGTTATTTTGATTTCACAGTCAGGTGAAACTGCTGATACATATGCGGCACTCAAGCTTGCAAAAGAAAGAGGTGCAACTACAGCATCTGTTGTAAATGTTAAAGGTTCAACAATTGCAAGAGAATCAGATATTGTTATATATACTCATGCAGGTCCTGAAATTTCAGTTGCATCAACAAAGGCATACAGCGTACAGCTTAGTATAATGTACCTTCTTGCTTTTGAACTTGCTTATGTTAAGGGAGAAATTTCAGAGGAAAGATGCAGGAAACTTACACAGGCTCTTGTAGAAATTCCTGAAAAACTTGAAGAAGTATTAAAATTAAAAGAAAGATGCCAGTTTATTGCATCAAGACTTATTAACTCAGAAAGCTTATTATATATTGGCAGAGGGCTTGATTATGCGCTTAGTATGGAAGGTTCTCTTAAATTAAAGGAAATTTCTTATATTCATTCTGAATCATATGCAGCAGGAGAATTAAAGCATGGAACAATTTCTCTTGTAACAGAAGATATGCCGGTTATAGCTGTTGCAACCCAGTCTGATTTACTTGAAAAAACAGTAAGTAACATTAAAGAGGTAAAATCAAGAGGTGCAAAGGTTACTATGATTTGTACTGAAGATGTGGATATTGAAAAAGACATTGCTAATCATTTAGTTAAAATACCAAAAATTTATGATGAGCTTACACCGCTTCTTGTTGCAATACCTATGCAGTATATTGCATATTACACAGCAGTATTAAAGGGCTGTGATGTTGATCAGCCAAGAAACCTTGCAAAATCAGTTACTGTAGAGTAATTTAAAATATTGGATGGTGAAAATGATGTTAGAAATAAAAGATTTATTAGATTTAGATAAAACAATTGCTAAGGATTTATTTAAGGATTTAACTTATCCATGGGAGGTTTTTAACGGCTTATCAGAAAAGATAATCAATCTCGGAAAAAGTCTTCCAAAAGATAAATTTGTTGAAGTTAAGGAAAATGTATGGGTTGCAAAATCAGCAAAAGTTGCTGAAAGTGCAAGTCTTACAGGTCCTCTTATCATTGATGAAGATGCAGAGATAAGACATTGTGCATTTATCAGAGGAGATGCTATTGTGGGAAAGGGAAGTGTTGTAGGTAATTCTACAGAACTTAAGGCATCAATTCTTTTTGATAATGTTCAGACACCACATTATAACTATGTTGGAAATTCTATTTTATCTTATAAATCCCATATGGGAGCAGGTTCGATTACTTCGAATCTTAAATCTGATAAATCCCTTGTTGGTATAAAGACTAAAGATGGATATGTCGAAACAGGGCTTAAAAAACTTGGAGCAATTCTTGGAAGTTATGTAGAAGTTGGCTGTAATACAGTTATGAATCCAGGAACTGTTATCGGACAGAATACAAACATTTATCCGGTTTCAATGGTAAGAGGATATGTTCCAGCAAATTCCATATATAAAAATGCTGATGAAATAGTACTAAAAGAGGAAAAAGATGTTTAAATATAAAAAACCGCTTATTTGTATTCCTGTTGTTGCAGAGGATGAGGATGGCATAAATAAAAACATTGAAGAGATAAAAAAATCTTATTTTGATATTATAGAATTCAGGATTGATTATCTTAAAGAATGTTTTGATATTAATAAAATAAAAAAGTATGCCCGGATTATAAAAGAAAATCTAAATGCATCTGTAATTCTTACCTTTAGAACAAAGATGGAAGGTGGGGAAAAAGAGATAACTCCATCAGAGTATGAGAAGCTTTTGAAAAATCTTATGGATGAAAAAGTTGATGCTGATACTATTGATGTTGAGGCAAAAATTGATGAGGATGTTGTGAAAAATCTTATTGATTATGCACATGCTAACGGATATAAGATCATTTTATCAAATCATAATTTTGCAAAAACACCGGCTGGAAATGAAATAATATCACTTATGCATTACATGGATGATTTGGGTGGTGATATTATAAAAACTGCTTATATGCCAAATGATTTTGATGATGTATTAAGGGTTATGTCATGTACAAAAAAAGCCTGTGATGAGATAGATAAACCGATAGTATCAATGTCCATGTCGGAACTTGGTATGATTTCAAGAATTAACGGTGAATTGTTTGGAAGCTATATTACATTTGGAAGTGTAATGAAAGCTTCGGCTCCGGGACAGGTGGATGCTTTGAAATTGAAAAGTATTTTAGAGGGCATAGATAAGGCTTGCAAATAAAAAATATATAAAAGGGAATATCTGTGATGGAAAAAAATATAGTTTTAATTGGATTTATGGGAACCGGAAAAACAACGGTTTCAAAGAAATTATCAGAAATGCTTGATATAAAAGAAATTGATGTGGATGCTTATATTGTTGAAAGAGAGCAAAAATCAATCAATGATATTTTTAAAGAGCAGGGAGAAGAAGGTTTCAGGGATATTGAAACAGCTTCTTTGGATGAAATAAAAAATGAAAAAGGCATTATTTCATGCGGAGGTGGAGCTGTTCTTAGAGATAAAAACGTTGAAATACTCAAAACAAATGGAAAAATTGTTTTGCTCACTGCAACACCTCAAACTATTTACGAAAGAGTAAAAGATGATGATTCCCGTCCGCTTCTTAAGGGAAATATGAATGTTGATCATATCAAGATGCTTATGGATAGAAGAAAAGACAGATACATAGAAGTTGCAGATGTTGTTATAGAGACAGACAATAAGGATGTTGACGAAATAGCAGCTGAGATAATTGAATATATGGGTAATAATAGCTGAGATAATCGAATATATGGGTAATAACAGCTGAGATAATTGAATATATGGGTAAATAACAGCTGAGATAATTGAATATATGAGTAAATAGCAGCTGAATAGATTAAATAAATGAATTGATTAAATATATGAACTGATCGTAGCGATGCAGATGTATTTAATATTAGTATATCGGAAATATTAGTATATTGGAATTTTTAGAAAAGATAAGAAAATGTACACACCATTTTTTGGTTGTGTACATTTTTTTTTCACATTTAAGATTTAATATTTATGCAAGAGGAGAGAAGGGGAAAAAGCATATTGAGCAAGGAAAGCTATAAAAAAAGAAATATAAAAGAAATTATAGCTTTTAGAAGAGTAAAAAAGACAAATTTGGCAAGGAAAGCTATAAAAAAAGAAAAATAAAAGAAATTATAGCTTTTAGAAGAGTAAAAAAGGCAAATTTGGCAAGGAAAGGCTATAAAAAAGAAAAAACAAAAGAAATTATAGCTTTTAGAGGAGTAAAAAAGGCAAATTTGGCAAGGAAAGGCTATAAAAAAGAAAAAACAAGAGAAATTATAGCTTTTAGAAGAGTAAAAAAGGCAAATTTGGCAAGGAAAGGCTATAAAAAAAGAAAAACAAAAGAAATTATAGCTTTTAGAAGAGTAAAAAAGGCAAATTTGGCAAGGAAAGGCTATAAAAAAAGAAAAATCAAAAGAATTTATAGCTTAAGGGAATTTACACACAAATTTGGATTTGACTACACACAAATATGGAATTGACTGAGAAAATTTATTGTAAATACTGAAAAAATATAGATAGGAGTGATTTTTATGAGATTAAGAAAAATAATGGTTTTATTTCTTTCGGTGTCAATGGTTGTAACAGGAGCTGTGGGTTGCTCTAAAAATTCAAATTCTTCTTCCGTAAGTAAAAGTGCAAATACAGAAAAAAGTGAAAGTGAAGATGAAGAAATTTTAGTTAAAATAACAGAAATTAATGGTGATGAAGTTACCGGTGTTATTGGAACTATGAGTGAAGAAAATAAGGATACAAAAGTAGATGACGGCGAAAATGAGGACACCAAAGAAAATATTGATGCAGAGTCAGATGTAGAGTCGGATGGAAATAAAGAGTCAGATAAAGATGTGAGTTCAGACGCAGATGCGAATGTAAGTAAAGATGAAGATAATGATGCAGACGCAGATGCGAATGTAAGTAAAGATGAAGATGATGATGCAGACGCAGATGCGAATGTAAGTAAAGATGAAGATGATGTAGAGACAGATACAAATATAAGTTCAAATAAAAAGCAGAATAAGAAAAATAGTGAAAATAGCGAAAATAGTGATAATAGTGGAAGTAGTGAAAATGATGAAGCATCGGACATGAAAAATGGCGAAAAACCGGAGCTTCCAGATGGTGAAATGCCAGACATGGAGAATGGTGAGAATGGCGAAAAACCTGAACTTCCAGATGGTGAAATGCCAGACATGGAGAATGGTGAGAATGGCGAAAGACCGGAGCTTCCAGATGGCGAAATGCCAGATATGGAAAATGGTGAAAACGGCGAAATGCCGGAATTTCCAGATGGTGAAATGCCGGATATGAAGATGGGTGGTTTTGAAGAAACTGATGAGGAAGTAACATTTACAATTGATGAAAATGAAGAAATCTCAGTATCTGATTTAGAAGAAGGGATGATAATCAGCCTTACATTAAAAGATGATGTAGCTTATGAAGTGAGCGTTGTATCAAACGGAATGAAAGGTGGCATGAATGGCGGCCCTTCAGGTGATGATATGAAGAATTTTGGTACTTCATCAAAGAGTAATGGTACTGCAGCTACAACTTTAAGTGAAGATAGTACGGTTTCGGCAGAAACATATACATCTACAGGAGATGATGAAAATGCGTTAAGAGTTGATGGTGCAAATGTTACTCTTGATAGTGTAACGATTAATAAAGAGTCAGGCGATTCATCAAATACTGAAAATGGTGATTTTTATGGTACTAATGCAGGATTTTTAGCTTGTAATGGTGCTGTTGTTGATATCGCAAATTCAACAATAACAACAAATGCAATTAACGGAAATGGAGTATTTAGTTATGGTGAAGGAACTACAGTAAATATTTCTGATTCAAAGATTGTTACATCAAAAAATAATTCAGGTGGTCTTATGGTAACCGGAGGTGCTACTTTAAATGCAACAAACCTTGATATTGAGACAGCTGGAAATTCTTCAGCAGCAATAAGAAGTGACAGAGGTGGTGGGAATTTAAATGTAAACGGTGGTAAATATGTAACTAACGGTCTTGGAAGCCCTGCAATATATTCCACAGCAGAAATTGTGGTGGATAGCGCAGAACTTATATCAAACAACAGTGAGGCAGTTGTCGTAGAAGGAAAAAACAGTGTTAGTATAACAAATTCATCCCTTACAGGTAATATGACAAAATCCCATAATGGAACCACAGATTATTTAAAATGTATTATGTTATATCAGAGTATGTCAGGCGATGCAGACGAAGGCGAAGCAAGCTTTACAGCAAAAGATTCATCGATTACATCATTATCAGGAGATATGTTTTATGTGACAAATACAAGCGCTAAAATATCTCTTGAAAACGTAGGATTTACTCTTGCTACAGATGTTTTCTTAAGAGTATCAGGAAATGATAGTGGCTGGGGTGAAGAAGGAAATAATGGTGGAGAAGCCGATGTATCATTAAAAAATGAGACAATAGAAGGAAATATTATAGTTGATGATATTTCAAGCCTTGATATTAGTATGGAAAGCTCAACTTATACAGGAGCAATCAATAGTGAAAATTCAAGTGGAGAAATTAATGTAACTCTCAGTTCAGATTCAGTATGGAATCTTTCTGGAGATTCGTATATAACTTCATTTGACGGATCATATGATAATGTTAATACAAATGGTTACAGCCTTTATGTGGATGGTAAGAAGGTTAAGTAGAGTAGGGACTAAGGGTGAAATCTAAGTAGATTAAGTAAAGAAATAATATAAGAAATAATATAAGAAAATAATATGATGTGGCCAATAACGTATAATCCTGAAATATTGGATTATACGTTATTTTTTGCGTTTGGAAAGAATGTAATGATTGTGATGGATATGAAGGATGTATTTTTTAAGACAGGAAATTAGGGCTTGAGTAACGTAAATGAGAAAATATTAGCAATCTACGTTACTTGAAAGTTGGAACAGAAAAGTGATGAGTAACGTAAAAGAG